>NZ_JAJPWM010000026.1:0-89554 GCF_046549095.1 Streptomyces sp. x-80 | reverse complement strand
GAGTGGAGCAAGCGGGCGACCATGGCGGCAGCTTGACAGACGCGAAGGAGCACGTTCGACGCAAATGCCACAATCCTGACAGCCGTAAAACTCGCATATAAGCACGAACCATCTCTGAACGCCCACTCAGTGGACGGTTCGTGAGTCTTTGAGTGGATCTGCGGTCGCCTGATGGTGTGGCGGCGGGGCGGAACCTGCCGGTCTGCCCTCGGTGTTGCCTTCGCAGCCCTCTCTCCCGGCGGTCGGGGGGTGCTATGAGTGGGGACCGGACCACTAGCCACAGGAGTCACCATGAAACGCGAACGCGAACAGCCGGGGCGGCCCGCCCCCGCGCCCCGGGGCACCCGGACCGGGCCACGGGCCCAGGGAGCGTCCCCGGTGCCCGGGAACCCCGCGCCCGGCCCGGACCTGCTCGCGACGCTGCAGCGCACCGTGGGCAACGCGGCGGTGACACAGATGGTGCAGCGCTCCTCAGCACAGGGCTCCGGCTCCGCGCAGGATCCCTCCGTACAGCCCTCGTCCGTGCAGCGGGTGCTGGCTTCGCAGGGGCAGCCGCTCCAGCGCGCGCTGCGCGACGAGATGGAGGCCCGGCTCGGCGCGGACTTCTCCGACGTGCGCGTCCACACCGACCAGGCGGCCCAGCGGTCCGCCGCCGGGATCGGCGCTCGGGCCTACACCTCGGGCAACCACATCGTGGTGGGCCGGGACGGAGGGGACAAGCACACGCTCGCCCACGAACTCACCCACGTGGTCCAGCAGCGCACCGGCCCCGTGTCCGACACCGACACGGGTGACGGCCTCAAGGTCAGCGACCCCTCCGACCGGTTCGAACAGGAAGCGGAGGCCAACGCGGCCCGCGCGATGTCCGGCCCGGCACCGGCGGACCACGCGCACACCACGGAACCGGCGCACGCGCACAGGCGGCGCGGCACGGCGGCCGTCCAGCGCGCCTTGGGGCCGGGGCTCGCGAAGGGCACCCCCGTCGTCAAGCACGAGGACGAGGCGGACAGCCCGATGGCCTACACGATCGACAGGTTCAACTTCGGTTCCTATCTGGTCCTCGACGAGGACGGCAAGAAGGTCCGTGCGTCCCCCGCCGCCAAGGACTGGGGCACCGTCGAGGGTCGCGAGGAGTCCCGCAGTGCCTATCTGGCCGCCCGCGAACGGGAGTTGGACCCGGCGGCCGTCGCGGCCAGGCAGAAGCAGCAAGACCTCGACCTCGGCGAGAACTACCTCAGCGCGGACTACCGCCGTATCAACCCGCTCCTCGCGGCCTTCGAGGCGGTCGGCTACGCCCCTGACGAGATCATCGAGCCCGGCTTCTCCTACAAGCCGAAGGAGGCGGAGGTGCTCGCGGCCTGGCGCGGACTGGCCGTCGCGCGTAGCTACGCGGACGAGTTTGTCACGGAGGGCTGGGACGCCGAACACCTCCGCAATACCTTCGACATCTTCGCCCGGATCAACGGTGTGTGGAGCGACTTCTCGACACCGCCCGCGAACGCGGAGGGGAAGGTCGTGCGCGGTGACAGCAAGTACCTGTACGAGTCGTTCGGCGGCGTCCTGAAGCACGAGAACCACCCGGACGGCGGCTACGTCACGATCAACGAGACGATCACCTGGCCCGCGATCCTGTCGACCACGTACGGCGATCCGCTGACCCACTCGTACGTGGCGGGCAAAGAGATCGTGTGGGAATTCAGCCTGCCGGAAGGCCACCAGGGAAGGGCGCTGGGCAAGAACAACCAGTCCGAGCAGGAAATGACCTTCCCGGTCGGTACCAGGATCAACATCAAGCAGATCCTGGTGCGTAAGGGCGATCACCAGGGGGACATGGCGGCGGAGTATGGAAAGAGCGCCGTGGTGATCGTGTTCGCCGACATTCTCTGACGGGCAGACGAGGGACGGAGGAGGGGCGAACGGCGGCCGGATGACAGCCGGAATTCATGCCGCCAATTCCCGGTCATGGCCGACAGGCCCTCGACCTGCCGAGCCTTCCAAAGTGCACCGAAGGCATCCGCTCCAAACTCAGATGTCTGGTCAGCTGGGGCATCCTCGCCGAGCCCGAACCCGGTCTGTTCGCCCACTCCGGTGCTCTCGTCCCGGGCGACTACTGCTTCGGAGCCAAGATCCTCCGCTGACCCCACCCGGTCGCAGGAACCCAGCCCGGGTCTGGGTACCGTCGGCTGAAGCGGCTCGCCCAGCGCTGTTCAGCGAAACGAGTGATCAGCAAGCCGAAAGCCCGTCGAACTGTGGCGATGCGCTTTGACATGAGGGCCCTCGTCGATCCCGCCCGATCCAAATGGGCAGCGGCCGTTGATGCGGGCGGCCGGGACGGCGTGGTGCGAGGCGCTGGAGCGGGCTCAGCTCTCCCAGGTGAGGTCGTCGCCGTCGACCAGGAGGTTCTCCCAGTCGGGGATGCGGTAGAAGTATTTGTAGCTGCTGAGCGACCAGGGTCGCCAGACTCCGTCGTCGATGAGCCGGTAGCCGCCCTCGATGGTCTTGTCGGACTGCGGTACCCCGGTGTCCTTGGCGATGGTCCCGACCTGCTTCAGGACGCCGTCCTGGATCTCCCGGCAGGTCTTGCCGTCCTGCTTGAACCGGGCCATGTACTTCGGCTCGTCCCGCTGGGGGCGCTCGGTGGGTGCGGCGGCGACGGCCGCGACGGGTGAGCCGGTGAGCCGGGCCGGGCCGGACACCTGGCTCGCGCCGGGGGCCAGGACGGTGCAGGTCCCGTCGGCCTGTGCGACGAGCAGGGCGCCGTCGGGGCCGAACGCGAGAACCGGGGCGCTGTCGGGGGCGCAGGGGAAGGTACCGGAGTCGGTGAGGGTGGAAGGGGCGAGGATGACGCCGCCGCGCTCGCGGTCCACGGTGTAGAGGCGGCCGTCAGGGTGCAGGGCGACGGTGGAGGGCGCGCGGCCGGCACTGCGGGCGGTGATGGTCATGGTGGTGGTGTCGACGGCGACCAGCGGGTCGTCGGAGTTCGCGTTCCACGCGTACAAGGTGGCACCGTCGTCGCTGAGGAGAAGGTCAACGCGGTAGCGGTTCTTGGTGGGTGAGGCGACGGCGAGGAGTGTGCTCTGCTCGCCCTTGGCCGGGCCCAGGGCGACGATGCACGGGGTCTGGGCCTTGTTATTCTCGGCCATCGATTCACTGCCGAGGTAGCAGCGCTTGCCGTCGGGCGCGGCGGCCACCGTGCCCCAGACCGGATGCCCCTTGACGGCCAGGTCGCGCTGTCCCGATTCGGGGTCGGCGCCGTCGGCGCAGCCGGCGTTGAAGCCCTTGGAGTAGTACAGCCGGCTGCCGTCCCGGGACAGTGACATCGCCGTCGCCGTTCCCGGCATGTTCTCGTCGTCGGACGTGATGTTGGAGTTGACCAGGGTCAGCATTTCCTGGGTCTCGCGCACGTCGATGAAGGCGCCGCCCTCGCTCAGCCCGTACAGCCTCGTACGGTCCGGGCCGGCGGTCAGGCCCCGCAGGGGATCCGAGGCCACGGTCGTCCGGACCCGGCCCGTGGCCGGGTCAAGGGCCGCAATCCCCGGATACACCGGCCCGCTGCCCCGGTAGGCGATGTAGAAGTGGTACGCGTCGGACTCTGTCATGTCGCCGATCCCTTCCGGATCCGGGGGACGGCACCGGCGCCTGCGGCTGGCCCACCATTCCCCCAGAGCACCCAACGTATCGAAACTGGCACTCTCCGCACGGAGTGCCCCGCTGGGTCCACGGTGGTCACACGGTCACAGAAAGGCACGCCACTGGACCTCACCCGGCGCAGGACCCCGGCGATCACCACGCCGTGCACCCGCCGCCCGATACCAAGCCCTTGACGCCAACGGCCGTACCGCTGGCGCACAGCAGGCAACAAGTGCGCTGGTGACCTGTGGTCACCGCGGATCCGCCTCAGTCCCTGGACCATCCGCCTCGTCCCCGCGCCCCCGTAACCGGGCGGCTCACGCGACAGCAGGCGCTGGCCTGCCGGGCCGCGGGCGAGCGCGGCGCACAGGAGAGATCAGGTCCGGCCTCAGTGGATGAGATTCTGCCAGTCGCCGGGCACCCGTCCGCGAGGGCCAGGCGTTGTCTGCGTCCGCGGATGATGCTGCGGCGGCGCCAGTTTCGGGCCCTCGCCGAACATCTCGCCCGTGCGGAAGTCCCAGTACCAGTCCTCGCCCGGCTCAAAACTCTGCATGAACGGATGCCCGGTCTCGGCGAAGTGCCGCGACGCATGCTGCTCCGGGGAGGTGTCACAGCAACCGACATGCCCGCACTGGGCACAGCGGCGCAGATGCACCCACCAGCCCTGCGCCGCTTCACATTCCACACAGCCGGGCCCACTGGGCGGCACTACCGGGTCGATACCCGCGGTGGCTTCCGACATCACTGCCCTTCCGTAGCGCGTGCGATCGTCGCGTCCAGCCCAACGAGCCACCAGCTCCACAGCAACGGGCCAGGTCAGGGGCTACTCCGCGGGGAACGCTGACCAGATCGCATTACTCGCAGCGAGGATGCGGGACAGCTTCTCGGGTGTGCTGGCGCAAAACGGCGTGGTGACGTAGTGCTCTGGATCAGTAACCTTGCGTTGCTTTAATGTGATTTCCACAGCGGCGGCGCTGCACTGTCCAGGAGCTTGATCTCGCTCCCTTCTGTGTCTTCGAGGGTCCGTCTGGCCGTTCCGGCGGTGACCCTCGTGGCGTGCCTCACCGGTGTTACCGAGCGGACGGCCGCAGCGGCCCCCGTGGCCGTGGCACCCGGCTCCGCCCCGATCGACCTGGAGGTGGGGAGCTCGATCGGAATCATCGGCGAGGTGACGGGAACCCTGCCCTGGAACGGTGAAGGCGGCTACTCCTTCGACGGCACCGCGTCGGCGTGGTGCGGCGAGGGGAACCACACCTCGAAGATGAAGTACACGGCATGGCTGGAGTACAGCGGAGCCGGCCAGAGCTGGAAGAAGACGAAGGAAGAGGCCGTCTGCACCAAGAGCGCCACCGAGGGGACGCACCCGATTCACGTTTCGGGCACCCTGCGCAAGGGCCAGAAGCTCGACCTGCGCGTGAGCACCTGGACCTCAGAAAGCTGATTCAGCCCCTGCAAGGCCGGCCCCAAGACGCAATACACCATCTCCTGAGTGGGCGTTCTGCGATGGTTCGTCAGGTTTCAGCTTGAGTTGGCGTCCGGGCTGGCCGGTGCCGGCTGGGTGAGGGCGCACGGGCCCGAGTGACGCCCGAGCGGCCGTCCCGGGACCGCTCAGCCGTCGTGTGCAGCCAGGCTCCCGTTGTCGCGGCCGCCGAGGAAGGCGCGGATGGCCTGGCGGGCCCGCTGTTCTGGTGGGGTGTCCTGTTCGGCGGGGAGGGCGTTGCTCAGCCAGAGGGTGGCGAAACCGTGCACGAGCGACCAGGCGGCGATGCCCGCGTCACGGGTTCCGGTGCCGGGCAGAGTGGGGGCGCCGTAGAGGAGTTCGCCGGCGCGCTGTTGAGCGGCGCGCAGTGCCGGGTCGTCGCCCTGGTGGAGGTGGGGCTGGAACATGACCTCGAAATGTGCGGGGTGGCTGAGTGCGAACTGTACGTAGGCCACGCCCATCTCCGTGAAGTCGGCGGTCTGCTCCTGTGCGTTGTGCATCAGGTCGGCCAGTGCGTGGAAGCCCTGGGCCGCCAGCGCCGTCAGCAAGCCCGCACGGCTGCCGAAGTGGTGCGTCGGTGCGGCGTGCGAGACACCTGCGCGCCGGGCGAGTTCGCGGAGGCTGACCTTTGCCACGCCGGATTCGGAGATGGCGGCGGCCGCGTGGTCGAGCAGTGCGCGCCGTAGATCTCCGTGGTGGTACTGCTGTGTCCGTCCATTGAGGGGGGCGTTCATCGCGGCAGTCTAACCGAATCTTGACATTGACAAGATGCCGTACCTAGATTTCGATCTTGTCATTGGAAAGATCGAAGACGGAATGATTGAGGGTGCGTATGGCGCCGTTGGTGACCCTGCTCGTCGGATCCGCTCTGGCGTGGCTGCTGGGGCTGGCAGGTGTGGACGCGCTGGAGGGGTGGCAGGCGGCGCTGCGAGTCGGTCTGGCCGCGATGTTCGCGCTGACCGGCACGGCGCACTTCACCCGACGGCGCGCGGCTTTGACTCGCATCGTTCCCGCGCGCCTGCCCAGGCCCGAACTGCTCGTCACGATCACCGGTGTGCTGGAGCTCGCCGGGGTGGTCGGGCTGCTCGTCCCTCTCACCAGCCGTCTGGCGGCGGGGTGTCTGGGGGTGTTGATGGTGGCGATGTTCCCGGCCAACGTTCGCGCGGCCCGAAGCGGCGTCCTGCTCAGCCCCCTCAGCCGGCTCGCTCCGCGCACCGTACTGCAGATCGTCTTCCTGGCGGCCTGCCTCGCGGTCGCACTCTCCTGAGCGACCTCTGACTTGGTGTTCTGTGTGGGTTCGCCGAATTTCAGGTTGAGTTGGTGTCTGGGGTGGCCGGTGTCGGCTGGGTGAGGGTGAACAGGCCGGGTTCGGGCTCGGTGAGGATGTCGCGGTCGACCAAGCGTTTCAGCTTGGCGTGGACGCTTTCGGTGTGCCGCGGCTCGGTGCCGATGCCCAGAATCTCGCAGACCTCTTTCGCGCGGAGCGCGCGCCCGGCCCGCTCGAAGGCGGCGAGGACCTCGCGGTAGCCGGGCGGCAGCGGCTCCGGTGGCTCGATGCCGTCCTCGGCGGCCAGTTCCAGCATCGTCTCGCGGGTGATGTCCAGGCGTTCCAGAGTGCGTTCGGCTGCGGTGAGTTGTTCGGTGAGGAGCCCGATCTGCTCACGCGACTGTCCGGCCGTCTCGCGTACCAGCTGCTGCCGGGCCTCGATCTCGTCCAGGAGATGCTTCACCGGGGCTCCTGCACGTCGGGGTGCGGGGTGGTGGGCGGGCGGGTCGCGCCAGGTCGGAGTGGTGGTGCGGGTGAGGCGGCGGAGCATGAGGTCGGTCATGGACCAGTGGATCCAGGCCGCCGAGCTGGACGGTCTGGTCTCATAGTCACGCACGAGACGTCTGTGCAGCATGGGGGTGCCGAGAGTCTGCTCGACCACCCACCGCTTCGGCTGCGGGTGAACCCTTTCGTACCCAGCTCGCGTTGCACGATCTCCACGTCGATACCGAGGCGGGCGCCGTGCTCCACGACGGTCTCCTTGAACCCGGCGTCCACCCACGCCTTGGTCGCGGTGGGCGCGCCGGCTGCGACCTTATCGAGCAGAGTGGTTCCGATCGCGTGGTCGTGCACGCTCGCCGCCACCACGAACACTGCGATGACCAGGCCGATCACGTCGGTGGCGATGCCTCTGTTCCGGCCCTGGCTCCTCTTGCCCGGATCCAGCCCGGTCGTCTCCTTCGGCGCGTTCACCGAGGCCCGCACCGTCCGCGAGTCCAGGACCACGGCGGTGTGGTCCTCCCCGCCGTCTGCGCATCTCTCGGGCCGGGCAGCGCAGCAGCTGGTGGATGGCCTCCGCGGTCCCGTCGTCGCGCCACAGGCCGAAGTGGTAGTACACCGCGCTTTTCGGCGGCAGATCACGCGGGAGATACCGCCACTGGCAGCCGGTCCTGGCCTGGTACATGAGGGCGTTCACGATCTCCCGCATGCCGTAGTTGCCCTTATGCCCGCTGACCGAGGGACGCCAGCCCTTCCACGCGGTGATCAACGGCCGGATCAGCTCCCGGGCTTCATCCGGCAGGTCGCTCGGGTGGCTCACGCCCATCCACCCCCACCAGCACACCGCGTGCCCGGCCGATCGTGAAGCCCCGGAACCGGACAACCCACTGTCAGTCGCGACGAGTTCGCCGAGCATTCGCAGAACACCCACTCACACGCTGCCCCTCGCAGACACCCTCCCCTCCCCGGTCGGAAACAAGATCGAATGACACCAGGATGAGAAACCGCCCGGACATCGCAATGAGACTCGGCAGCCGTCGTCCAACTGGTGGGCGCGGTGGGCGCACTGGCCGCGTTCGCGGGTCTCGTACGGCCGTGGCGCCACCGGCCGTCGACGGACCGGTCCGTGGTCCGAGGCGGACGGAGCCGCCGGGCCCGGGGCGATTAGACTCGCGCGATGCCCAAGGACAGCTCCTCCGAACTCGTCGTGGCCGCCCCGAACCCCGCGTGGACCACGCGGGGCCGGGCCCTCACCGGCGAACTGTACGAACTGCTCGCCCCGCTCGCGCTGCACGTCGAGCACATCGGCAGCACCGCCGTGCCCGGCATGGCGGCCAAGCCCGTCTTCGACGTGCAGATCAGCGTCCGCGACCTCCAGGAGGCGCAGGACGCCTTCACCGGGCCGCTGGCCGGACACGGCTACGACCTCGCGCCGTACCGCCAGGACCATGTGCCGGCCGGCCGCGACGACGATCCGGCCCGCTGGACCAAGCGGCTGTGGACCCGGCGCGGCCACCCGGAACCGGATGTCAACCTCCATGTCCGGGCGGCCGGTTCACCGGGCGAACGGCTCGCCCTGCTCTTCCGTGACTGGCTGCGCGCCCACCCGGAGGCGGTCCCGGCCTACGCGCGCTTCAAGCAGCTGCTCGCGGAGGCCGTCCCGGACCTCGCCACGTACGCCGATGTCAAGGATCCCGTCGTCGATCTCGTCGTCGCCGTCGCGGAGAACTGGGCGCGGGACACCGGCTGGCAGCCGGCCGCCACGATGACGGCCAGGCCCGGCGAGGTCCGGGACTGACCAGCCCGGAGCCCGGGGCTCAGGGCCGTACGTCCCCCGAGCCCGCCCAGGCCACCCACTGCGCCACCGCGTTGGTGGCGTAGCAGCCGGACGGCAGGAAGAGGCCGAGTTCGCAGGAGTGGCGTCCCGGTGTGTCGCTGTCCTCGCCCGTACGCACCACCCGGACCCGGGTCTGCACCACCGTCGGGCGCAGCCCCTCGGTGCGGCGGATCGCCCCGTCGGTCCAGCGGTGGCGCTCGTACGGCAACGCCGTCGCCTCCTGGAGCAGCGCCAGCACATCGTCCCGGCGGGTGGCGAAGACGTACGGGATGCCCTCGCGCCGGGTCTCGTCGAGCGGATGGCTGCTCACCTTCCGCAGCAGCGCGGCGAGCTGTCCGTTCCACACGTACGAGGCGTGCGCGCACAGGTAGAAGGCCCGCACCCGGGGGTCGATCCGGTCGAAGAACACGGCGGCCGGTCCGGTGAACTCCCGGGCGCGCTCCGCCTCCCGGGACTTCGACTCCCGTACGAGGGCGAGCGCGGTGTCGTGGTCCTCCTCCAGGAGGGCGCGGCCGATCCGGTGGGTGGTTTTGGGGCCGCCCGCCACCCCGAAGCGCTGGGTGTCGTAGTAGTTGACGAAGAACAGGTCCCCGGCGCGCTCGCCGAGCGCGCCGACGGTCTCCACGAATTCGGCGGACAGCCCGCGCACGACGATCCGGAAGCCGTTGCCCTCCAACTGCCCGGCGCGCAGCCCCTGGTGGCCGTAGCCGTGCAGGGTGAGCCGCATGGCGCGCTCGCCGGAGGCGTGGCGGGCGTTGAACTCGGCTATGCCCTCGGGGGACACCCCGCCCAGGCACGCGAGATGCTGCTCGGTGACGGCGTCCTCGTCCTTGAGCCCGGCGGTCGACAGCTCGGTGGCGGGCACCCCGCAGACCGCGGCGATCCGCTCGACCGCCTCGAAAGTGGTGTATCCGCGCTTGAGCAGCCGCAGGTACTGGAACGGCGCGTCCGGATCGTCCTGGACGGGCAGGACCATGCTCTCCTGGACCACGAAGTCGGTGGCGTGCGCCTTGAGGATGGGGTTCTCCACGGTCACTCCGTTCCTTTCGTCCTGCCGGATCTTCCCGGCTCTGGGGGCTGCGGGGCGGGTGGGGCTGTGGTGTCGTGGGCGCGCGGCGGTACGGCATGCGCCGGTCCCCGTGTTTGTGCCGGTCCCCGCAGCTTCGGCGCCCCGCCGCGCAGCAGCGAGGTCGCGGTGGCCGCCAGACAGAGACAGAGCAGCACCAGCAGCGCCATACGGTGGTGGCCGACCAGCGGCTCCGGCCCGCCGGCGGCTCCGTGTCCGGAGACCAGCGCCAGGGCCAGCACAGAGCTGATCAGATAGCCGGCGTTCTGGAGCATGGACCGTACGCCGTTGGCGATGCCGCGCCGGTGCGCCGGGACCAGCGACATGAGTTCACCGGTGTTCGGCACCCCGAACAGACCGGCGCCGACCCCGGTCAGGAACAGCCCGAGACCGACCAGACCGGTCGGCGCGGGTGGTCCCGGCGACAGCGCCAGCACCAGCAGCGCGATGCCCAGCGCCGAGGTCGCCGTGCCCGCGCTGGCCAGCAGCCGCGCCGGATGACGGGTGGCCAGCCGCCCGGCCACCGGGGAGGCGAGCATGGCGCCGACGGCCATGAGCATGACCTGGAAACCGGCGGACACGGCGGTCAGGCCCTCGGCCGTCTGGAGGTACAGGGACATCACCAGCACGACGGAGAAGTACGACATCGCCGTCAGGAACGCGGCCAGCAGCGCCATCGCCCGCCGCCGGTCGCGGAAGAGCCACGGGTCCACCAGCGGATGCGGCTGCCGCCGCTGGACCAGCGGGAAGACGAGGAGCGCCGAGAGCGACACGGCCGCGCTCACCATGACCGTCCCGCTCGTCCACCCCTGCGATCCGCTCGCGGTCAGCGCCAGCGCCCCGCCGCCCAGGAACAGGACGGACAGCAGGGCGCCCCCGGCGTCGAAGGTCTCGCCGGAGCGCGGGCCGCCGTCCGGACGCAGTACGTACGCCGCCCAGCCGCAGGCGGCCAGACCGGCCGCCCCGCTGGTCCAGAAGATCCCGGACCAGCCCTGGAGATCCGTCAGCACCCCGCCCAGCAGCGGCCCGGCGGCCTGGGTGGCCGAGATGAGTGTGGCGTTGACACCGAGCGCCCGGGGCAGCCGTTCGGGCGGGAAGGCGTCCGCGAGCAGCGCCGTGGTGTTGGCGACGATGGCCGACGCCCCCACCCCCTGGAGGATCCGGCCGGCCACCAGCCACCAGGCGTCCGGGGCGAGCGCGCAGCCGATGCTGGCCAGGGCGAACAGGGCGACGCCCGTCAGATAGAGCCGGCTGCGCCCGAACAGGTCCGCGAGCCGTCCCCAGACCAGCAGCAGGACGGTGCCGGCCAGCAGATAGCCGAGGATCATCCAGCTGGCCTGCGCGGCGGAGGCCCTGAAGTGCCGGACGACCCCGGGCAGGGCCACATCGAGGCCGCTGGTGTTCAGGCCGGTGAGCAGCGCGGTGAACGAGGTCGCGGAGAGCACCCGGCGGCCGTGACGGGCCGAGGCCGGGGCGTCCGCCGGGGCCGTCAGGGTGGTGTCGTGGGGGTGGGTCATGGCAGGGCGCCCCGATCGGTCACGGGGCCGCCCGTTCGCCCGGAATCCGGCACATGTCGGTCTGTCAGGTGGATGGGGGCCCGGCCCCTCCCTGGTCGGAGGGGCCGGGCCGGGGCACGTCCGGGTCGGGTCGTGTCACGTCCGCGCCGGGTCACTGTACGTCCGCGCCGGACCGCCGTACGTCCACGACCCGCGGCTCCCCGGCCGTCCCGGCGCCCGGGTCGACGAAGTGCACCAGGAGGGTGCGCCGGTCCTCGGCGGCGGCCTCGGACACGGGGGCGACGGAGTGCCAGGAATCCGCCGACCTGACCAGCAGCACCGAGGAGCCCCGCAGGGGCGCGACCTCGGCCCGTACGTCGTCCGCCGCCGCGGAGCCGAGGATGCGCAGCGAGCCCTGCCACCGCTCGGGCCACTCGGAGTTGAAGTACCAGAGCTGGGTGACCACCTTGTCGGCCCGGTCGGTGTGCGGCGCGATCCAGTAGCCGGGCCCGTAGCGGACCGCGCGGGCCTCGACCCGGCAGCGGTCCAGCGGGCGGCCGGTCGCCTCGGCCACCGCCGCGCGGTACTCGGACGAGGCCAGTTCGTCCACCAGCCGCCGCCACAGGGGGGACAGGAACGCACGGCTCTCGGCGACCGGGCGCCCCTCGGTGATCAGCGGCAAGTTGCGGGTGCGGTACGTCTTCTCCGAGTCACCGCCGGTCCGCTCGGTCAGCCGGAACCCCTCGGTGGGGAACTCCTCCTCCAGCCGGTGCGCGGTCTCGCCCGGCGCGCCGCGCAGGGTGTCGGGCAGCTCCGCCCAGCGGAAGGGGCGTTCGGCCAGCTCCGCCCGCCGCAGCGCGGGCAGATCGAGCACCGCTCCCCGGGCGCCGCCGGAGCCGCCGGTGCCACCGGCTTCGGCGGGCGGGAACGCGGCGGAGGTCGACGGGCCGTCAGACATCGTGCGTCGCCTCCTTGTCCTGGGAACCCACGGCGTCCCGGACGTCCGGGGCCGGGGCCGTACCGGCGGTGATCCGCGCGCCGAGGGCGCGGAGTTTGGCGGGCAGCCGGGCGTACCCCCGGGCCAGGTGCTCCACCCCGTACAGCCGGTGCGGGGTCCCCACGGCCAGCGCCGCCAGCAGCAGCGCGGCGGCGGCACGCAGATCGTTGCCCCGCAGCGGTCCCGGCGCCGGGTGCAGCGCGCCGGGGCCGATCCGCAGCTCCTGCCCGTGCACGGTCATCCGGGCGCCCATCGAGCGCAGCCCGTCGACATAGCCGAACCGCCCCGACCAGACGGTCTCCACCAGCGTCGAGGGCGCCGAGGCGGCCAGCAGGAGCAGAGCGAACAGGGGCTGCGCGTCGCTGTAGACGAGGTGGGACGCGGCGACAACCCGCTCCGCCGCCAGTGGGCCCACCGGCGCCCGGACATGCAGCAGTTCGCCCTCCCAGTCGAGCGGCACCCCGATCCGCCGCAGATGGAAGAGTTCCGGGGCGAGCCCCTCCCGTACCACCTCCGGACGGGTCAGCCGCAGCGTCAGCTCCTGGCCGAGCAGCACGCTCGCTGTGACGAAGGTGACCACCTCCAGCAGGTCTGACGGCAGGGCGACGGTGGCGCCGCCGATCGGGCCGTCCGCGCCCTGGATCTCGATGGTGTCCGGCGTCACGTCCACCGCCACCCCGGCCAGGGCCAGCACCCGGGCGAGTTCCTGGGCGTCGGGCTTCGGGTAGGGGTGCCGCAGTACGGTGCCGCCCCGGGCGGTGGCCGCGGCCAGCAGCGCGGTCTTCGTCGCCCCCGAGTAGTACGGGCCGGTGGGCAGTCCGCTGTGCGGGTCGGGCGTGGAGAAGTCGGCCAGGTCGATCACGGCTCCGCGCAGCCCCTGTGGGGCGGTCGCGGACAGCCCCCCGTCGCTGTCCGTGGCGCAGGTGGCCCCGAAGCGCTCCAGCACCCGGGCGATGTGCTCCACCGGGCGGCCGCCCCCGTGCCCGCCGCCGATCCGGCAGCCGCCGTGCGCCCCGGACTCCACCCGTCCGTGCCGGGCCAGCAGGACGGGCAGCAGATACGCGCCGCCGTGCACCTGGGCCGACCGGTCGGCCGGCACCCGGTGGCCGGCGAGCGGGGCCGCGTCGATCCGTACCCGCTCCCCCGCCCCGTCGACCTCGACGCGCGCGCCGAGCGCCCGCAGCATGTCCGTCAATGCCTGACGGTCCGTCAAGTCCGGTGCGTCGTGCAGCTCCCAGGGTTTCTCCGAGAGGCCGGCGGCGGCCATGCACGGCACCATCAGGTGCTTGAACCCGGACATCCGCACCTCGCTGGAGAGCGGCGGCCCGGCCTCGATGTCCCAGTACGGCTCCTGGCTCGCCGCGGCGCGGTCGTCGGTGCGCGGCGCGGGGGTCAACTGAGGTTCCACATCTCCACCTGGCAGGTCAGCCGGTACTGCGGGGCATGGGCGGCCACCGGCGCGACCGCGTGCCAGGAGTGGTCCGAGCGGGCGAAGAGCACCGAGTGCCCGCCGCCGGGCACGATGGTGGCGTACGGACTGACCGACAGGTCGGGGCCGGTCCTGACCTCGAACTGCCCGCCGTGGTCGTCCGCCCAGTCGTCGTTCAGATAGATGACATGGGTGGCGCGCTTGCCCGCCTTGTCGGTGTGCGAGGAGATCCGGTCCCCGCCCTGGAAGACGAAGAGACCGATGTCCAGTGTGGTGTCGCTGACGTCGATGCCGATGGTCCGGCTCACCCACGCGCGGTAGGAGTCCGCCTGGAGGTGCTCGACCAGCCGGTGCCACGCCTCGCCCATCTGCGCCATGCCGGGCTCGGGCGCGTCGTGGCGGATCAGCGGGAGGACCGCCATCCGGTACGTCTTGTCGCCGTCGCCGGTGCGCTCGGCCGGATGCAGAGCCTGCGGCGCGGGCATCTGCTCCCGCAGGGTCCGGGCGGCGGGTGCCGGGATCACGGAGTGGGCCACGGCCCACCGGTACGGTTCGTCGTGCTGTTCCACCGGCGCGTTCAGATCCAGCAAGAGCTTGCCCTCTCCGTCAGTGGTGCTCGGTCAGTGGCGCTCGACGGGGTGCGCCGCTGCCGCACCGGAGGCCGGGGCGGCCGCGGGTTCGTCGGGGGTCTCGGGCACGCGCGCCCCGTACGACACCACGGGGGTGCCCTCGGAACCGGGCTCTCGGCTGCGCAGGATCTGCACCTCGGTGAAGGCCTGCCGCTGGCCGGCCGCGATGTCCCAGATGATCTCCGACACCCGGCCGGGATCCATCATGGCGCCGAAGTCCAGCGCGAGACCGGTGTGGAAGTCGGGTACGGCCAGACCGCCCGGGTTGACCAGGGTGATCCGATTCTCCGGATGCGCGGCGGTCAGTTCGGGCACCAGGTTGCGCGCGAAGGTGGCCTGCGCGGCCTTGAGCCCGCAGTACAGCGTCTCCCGCTCGCGCCGCTTCCAGGAGGACGAGGACGCGATCGTGATCAGGTGGACGGGGCCGCCGGCCTCGGCCAGCAGCCGCCGAAGGAAGAGCACCGGGCCGGTGAAAAGCAGCCGGGTCAGCTGCTCCACCTCGTCCTCGGTGGTCTCCGCCAGGGCCTTCTTCAGGAACGCCCCGGCCACCCAGAGCACGTAGCAGGGGGCCGGTACATCGACGGGGGCAGTCCGTACGCTCTGCGGATCGCACAGGTCCAGGGGGCGGGGGAGCAGGCCGTCGGTGTCGTCGAGGGGCGCGGCGGAGCGTCCGTAGATCACGGTCCGCAGCCCCCGGTTCCGCGCGCCGAGGGCGAGTTCCCGGCCCAGGCCGTGGGTGCCGCCGATCACCACGGCGCCCCGGAAGGGGCCGGGCAGCGGCCGGGGGGCGG
Organism: Streptomyces sp. x-80; assembly: GCF_046549095.1. Lineage (NCBI taxonomy): Bacteria > Bacillati > Actinomycetota > Actinomycetes > Kitasatosporales > Streptomycetaceae > Streptomyces > Streptomyces sp. x-80. The sequence continues at coordinate 74,434 of NZ_JAJPWM010000026.1, read as the reverse complement.
AGTGCTCGGGCGGGGACGATGGGCTCATGCGGGCTCCTGTCGCCGGGAGTTCGGGCCGTACGGACGCACAGGCGGGTACGTACGGGCGGATGCGGAGGTACGGATACGGACGAGCGCGGGCCGGAGGGTTTCTCCGCTCCGGGGGAGGAGGCAAGGAGGGGGCCGCCGAGGCAGTGGGCCGGCCGGACGTATGCCGGTGCACGGCGTTCTGGGTGGCCCACGGCTGACCTCTCCTCGCCTCCACCGCCGGGCGGAGGAACCACCGGAGCACTCAGGGCCGGTCGGGCGGATCGCGGGATGGATCGGTGAGCGCCGCCGACAGGGCCGTCAGATCGGCGGGTCGGGCCCCGGCCCGGATCAGCGCGGCCCGTACACCGCCGTGCCGCCGGCGCAGCTCGGTGAGCCAGGTGCGCATGATCACGGCCGGTGTGGAGAGGTGGACCCTGTAGTCCTCGCGTGTCCAGCCGTGCGCCTGCCACTTGTGCGCGAAGCGGTCGAGCAGCGGGCCCAGCGCCGTACCGCTGGCCGCGTAGTCCTCGGCGATCAGCTCGTCGGGCACGTCGGCCAGGGCCAGCAGGGCGGCGACCACCACCGCCGTACGGTCCTTGCCGAGGTGGCAGCAGACCAGGAACGGCTCGTCGGCGGCGTCGGCCAGGGCCGCGAACAGCGCGGGGACGCCGCCGTCGGCGCTCTCCATGAGGATGGCGTGGTAGTAGCGGACGTAGTGGGCGGGCGTCGGCCGGGGAAGGTGCACGATGTCGCGCGGATAGCCGGTGAGCGGGCTTCGGGTCCAGCTCACCCCGTGCGCGAGGAGTTCGGCCGGGCCGCCGGCGCGCTCCCGCTCGCCCCGCGACCGGAGGTCGATCACGGTCCGCAGACCGTGACGGTGTGTCAGTTCACCGGCGGTGCCGGCGTCCATGACCGCTCCGGTGCCCGAGCGCCAGATCCGGCCCGGCACCACCCCCGGCGGGGTCACGGCACGGAGGTTGACCGCGTCCGCGACGGGCCGGGGCGCCTGCGCGGAGGACGGCGGGGGCTTACTCACCGGGCGGTCCGCGCGCGGAACACGGTCGGGCGAACCGGAGTGCGGGGACTGTCCATCAGTGGTGCCTTTCCGAGGAGGGGCGCGGTCAGGCGCCCGCGGGGGCGGGACACGGCCGGTGTGCGGACGACGGCCGGTGCACGACGCGGCAGGTGTACGGACATGGCCGGGCCGGGAGGCCGGAGCGGTGCGGGAACGGGCCGGGTCAGGGGTAGAGGAAGTCGCGGTTCGCGGGCCGGAAGGGGCGCCGACGGGCGAAGGCGGGGCCGGAGGGCGCCGTGACGGGCGCGGCGGTGGGGCGGCGCAGCAGCCGTCCGGCCACCACATGCGCCGCCAGTTTGTGCGCCCAGGTCTCGTGACCGTCCTCGGCGGGATGCCGCCCCTTCCACTCGGTGCCGGAGGCCCGCAGCACGTCGGCCATGGACCCATCGGCGTCACCGAACCGGTAGAAGCAGGAGCGGTCCACCATGTCCACGCCCCCGCTCTCGGCCAGACCGGCCCGGCCCAGGCTGTCGAAGGAGCTCTCGATGGAGTCGAAGAACAGGTACGGCACCCGGTGCAGCCGCAGGAACGACTGGAGGGAGAGGATCTGCGTGAGCAGCCGGGTCCCGGACTCGTGGTCGTGCCAGGCCAGCTCGCGGTAGACATCGGTGAGTCTCTGGACATCCGTGTGCTGATGCTGCTGGTACGGAATGACCTGCCGGAAATCGCCGTCCACATAGAACTCGCGGCGCATCGCGCCCGACCAGCCGATGACGACGAGCAGATGACCTTTCTCGACAATCTCACGATGTCCGGTCAGCCAGTCGATGGTGGTGCGCAATATCCGGTCGTTGGAACCTGAAATGACGGCATCGTTCACCACCTGTCCAGCATCGAGGAAGTCGCCGAGCCGGGCCGGCCAGGAATGTTCTTCTCTGTAGCGCTGCCGATCCGGGTCCGGGTCGAGGTCGTCCACCAACTCGGCACCGTACGTCATGGAACAGCCATTTGCATACACAAGCACAACATGCCTCCAGACGGCGCGTGGAAGTAACGCAACGGAATTCGGGGGCTGATGTGAATTGAACACTCCATTCCACGGGGCGGCAACAGTGCTGGAAGATCGTCCCGGCCGCGCCCTTACGATTCCGGCCATTGAGGAGAAGATGGCGCACCGGTCCGTTTCGTACGGCCCGCGGCCTGACCTCGTAAACCTTCCCGAGGCGGACCCCGTTCAGCACAAAAAACCAGCCAGAACGTCAGAGCCGTGTCAATTCAGTGAATAGGAAGGCCGGAGAAAAGGGTAGAACGGACCACATGCTTCCGGTGGAACCAGGGCGCCCCATGTCCGTTCCGCCCGCAGGCCGCGTTCCCGCGGCGGGTATCCAGTTGGCCCGCCGGATCGTGTGGACCGCCGGTCCGGACCCTCTTTTCCCCGCCGGGCGGCACCGGCTCACGGCCATGGTGCCGAACGGCGGCTCCCGTACTTCCGACCTGTCGACGCGAGGGAGCGCACATGACCGACGTGCTGCTGATCTGGCCGCCCCACGTACCGAGTTACTTCAACGCCGGCCACCACAGCCCGCTGTACATGGTGGCCGGCCACCTGCGCCGTCAGCCCGGTACAGGGCGGGTGGACACCTGCGAGGCCGGCACCCTGAGCATGAACTGGAAGGGCGTCGGCGACCTGCTCTACCAAGGCCGCTACGACGTCATCGCGGTGATGAACGACTTCGACGCGGTGGACGGTCTGGCGCGATTCACCGAGTACGCCCGGGTGCTTTCCCCGCAGAGCCGGCTGATCACCTTCGGCCGGCTCTCCAGCCTCAACCCCGGCTATTTCCGCCAGTTCGACCTGGACGCCGTCGTACAGTCCGGCGACTACGAGACCGGAGTCGCGTACTACGTCAACAGCCTCACGAAATCCGGGCCAGAAACCGCCCCTGTGGCCGGATTTCCGGGGGTCGCGATACGGCACGGCGAGGAGTGGCTCGAACCCGAAGGGCACGGCGACCGGCTCGCCCCCGAGGAGTGGTCCCTGCCCGACGTCGACGAAATCCCCTACCAGGACTACGATCGCTTCTACGCGAAGGACGAGCACAAATTCTGCGGGATCCCGTTCCGGCGCGAACTCGTCGTTCCGGCGGCCCGGGGGTGCCCGGTCGGGTGTGAGTTCTGCGAAGTTCCGGAGATCTTCGGACTCCGTGAGCGCCGTATGTCGGTGGACGCTGTCATCGATTACATCCGGGACAGTTACGCCCGCCATCCGTTCGAGTACGTCGCCTTCTACGCGCCCACTTTCACGCTCGACCGGCGCTGGGTCCGCGCGTTGTGCGAGCGGTTCATCGAGGGCCCGGTCTCGCCCCAGTGGAAATGCGCCACCACCATTCACCACCTCAGTGAGGAACTGGTGGCCCTGATGGGCCGGGCCGGCTGCGTCCGTATCTCCGTGGGGCTCGAAACCCTGGAGCCGGAGGGCCAGGACGGGCTGCCCAGGAACAAACGTATCGAGGAGGAACGTTTCGGGACGCTGGCCCGGTGGTGCGACGCCGCCGGGATCGAGCTGAACGCGTTCGTCATCGTCGGACTGCCCGGCACCTCCATCGAGGGCACGGCCCGCACCTTCGTGTTCGCCCGCTCCCTCGGCGCCCGGGTCCGCCCGACCATGTACACCCCGTTCCACGAGATGACCGGCGACATGACGACCCACCAGGTGGCGCGCTTCAACCGGCAGCTGATCAGCGGTGACCCCGTCCCGGCCGGGAACGGCGACGCAGGGACCGACACCGGCGCCGACGGGGAGGGAGGGGCGCGGCCCGAGGCTGACCCCCGTTACGCCTTCATGTTCGGCCGGGAGGACCGCCTCACCAGCGTTCACGAACGCATTCCGCAGCGGACCCCCCGTTGACCGCCCCGCAGCCGGCCGGCCGGGACCGTACCGCCCCGGGACCGGCCGGCGGCCCGGGGCACGACACGCCCCGGCCGCCGGCCCGCACCGTGGACCTCGACGGCTTCCGCTTCCCGCTCGGCACCGAGACCCTCGGCCTGAGCTGGCACCCCCGCGAGCGCCGCCCGGACACCCTCAACCTCAAGAGCTGCGAACTCCAGCACCCGTGGAGCGACCAACTCGTCGCGGGCGAACTGGCCGCCCTGCCCCTGGCGGAGACCATCGCCTACCCCTTCCAGGACCGCGTCCTGGAGGCCCTCGACACCTACCACGGCCTCGACAGCGGCCATGTCCTGCTCACTGCCGGCTCGGACAACGGCATCGGCCTCGTCGTCGACGCCCTCGTCCGCCCGGCCGGCCGGCTGCTCCTCCAGGAACCCGCCTTCGAGGCCTGGCGCCACTACGCCGGGCTGCGCCGGGTCCAGGTGACCGGCGTCCCCGGCCTCACCGGCACACCGCCCACCGCCGACCCGGCCCCGCTGCTGGCCGCGCTGCGGGCGACCCCGGCCCCGGCCGTCGCCGCGGTCACCAACCCGGGCAGCCCCAGCGGCCTGCTGTACCCGCCGGAGACCATGCGCCGGTTCGCGGAGACCGCCCGTGAGCGGGGCCATCTGCTGGTGATCGACGAGGCGTACGGCGACTTCGTCCACACCTCCCACGCACCGCTGGTCACGGAGTTCCCCAACGTGATCGTCGTGCACTCGTACTCCAAGGCATTCGCCCTGGCCGGGGTACGCATCGCCGCGCTCCTCGTCCACCCGGAACTCCGCGAACACCTGGGCCGTTTCCGGCCCGAGAACGCGGTCGGCGCCCCCGGCGTCGCCCTGCTGGAACGGCTGGCCCCGCAGCGGGAACGGTGGCGGGAGATCTGGCGGGACGTCCGCGCCGTACGGCGGGAGTTCACCGACCGGGTGCTGTCCACCCACACCGGGTGGCACGTGCTCCAGCCGGGCGCCAACTTCGCCACGTTCTGGTCGCCCGACCCCGCCACCGCCGACGCGGCCCGCGACCAGCTGGCCGCGCACCGCGTCCGTATCCGCTCCCTGTCCGACCTCCCCGGGCTGGCCGGCTGCTTCCGGGTCTCCCTGGCGGACCGCCCGGCGATGGAGCGGGTCGCGCGGCTGCTGGACGCGGTGACCGACCGCGACCGCCCTCCAGCCATCCCTCCCGCCGGCTCCGCCAACCCTCCCGCAAGCTCCGCCACCCCCGTCACCCCCGTCACCTCCGTCACCGTTCCGGCCGCCCCGCCCGGGGACGTACCGCACCGCCCGGAACCGCCGTACTGACCCCGGCCCCGCCCCGTCCTCTCCTCCCGGCCCCCGCGACCTCGCGACCCCGACTCCACGCACCACTGGAGGTGCCGCACCATGGCGCACATCCTCGGCCTGTCCTGCCGCAGCCACGACGCGGCGGTCGCCGCGGTCCGCGACGACGAACTCGTCTTCGCCTCACACTGCGAGCGGTACAGCAGACGCAAGAACGACGCCGCGCTCTCCCCGCAGGCGCTGGCCGCGGCCCTCGCCCACCTGGACCGCGTGGACGATGTCGTCTACTACGAACGCCCCTTCCTCAAACGCACCCGGCAGCTCCGCTCCGGACAGTTCGGCCTGGCCGCCGACCCGGCCGGCCTGCGCGCGTATCTGCGGAGCTTCCCGCAACTGCGCGGGGCGCGCGTGCACATCGTCGGCCACCACCACTCGCACGCCGCGGGCGGCTACTACACCTCCGGACTGCCGGAGGCCGCCGTGGTCGTCGTGGACGCCATCGGCGAGTGGAACACGGTGTCGTTGTGGCACGGCCGCGGCGACCGCCTCGAACGGGTGGCCACGGTCAACTACCCGCACAGCATCGGCCTGCTGTACTCCGCCTTCACCCAGCGCGCGGGCTTCAAGCCCAACGAGGAGGAGTACATCATGATGGGCCTGGCGGCCTACGGGACGCCGGACCTCGCCGACCAGATCTGGGACGACTTCGTCGAACGGGCCGACTGGCCGGACTTCCGCCTCACCCGCTCGGTGCACCGCGGCATCGCGGACTGGCGCCCCGAACTCAACGACCCGGCCACGCTCGCCGCCAGCGCCCAAGAAGTGACCGAACGCCTCCTGGACGGGCTCTTCGCCTGGGCGGCCCGGGAGACCGGCTCCCGCAACCTGGTCTTCTCCGGCGGCGTCGCCCTCAACTGCGCCTACAACGCCCGTCTCGCCCGCTCCGGCCTCTTCGACACCATCTGGATCATGCCGAGCCCCGGTGACGCCGGCAGCTCGGCCGGCGCCGCCCTCGCCCACCTCTCCCGGCACATCGCGTGGCCTGGCCCGTACCTCGGCCACGACATCGAACGGGAACCCGACCTGGAGGACGCCCTCAAACGGCTCATCCGGGGCGAGGTACTGGCCGTGGCCCACGGCAGGGCCGAGTTCGGCCCGCGCGCGCTCGGCAACCGCAGCCTCCTCGCCGACCCCCGGCCACCCACCGCCAAGCGCCGGGTGAACGAGATCAAACGCCGCGAGCCGTTCCGGCCGTTCGCCCCCATCGTGCTGGAGGAACACGCCCACGCCTCCTTCGAACTGCCCGTACCGACCAGCCCGTACATGCAGTTCGTCGCCAACGCGCGCGACCCCGAGGCCCACCTCGCCGTCTGCCACGTCGACGGCACCAGCCGGGTCCAAACCGTCAACGCGCGCCAGAACCCCTTCATCCACACTCTGCTGCGGCGCTTCCACGAGGAGACCGGCTGCCCGATGCTGCTCAACACCAGCCTCAACATCAAGGGCGAGCCCCTGGTCAACACCGCCGAGGACGCGGACCGGTTCGGGAAACTCCATGGCATCCCCGTCCTGTGACGCACCGCGAGGGCGCCCCCGCCGGCGGATCGTCGTCCTCGGCAGCCCCGGCAGCGGCAAGACCGCCTTCTGCCACCTGCTCGCCGTCACGACCGCCCTGCCCCTCTACCACCTGGACGACCTCTACTGGTCCCCGGGCTGGTCCCGCCCCGGCGAGGCGGAGTGGGCCCACCGCATCCACGCCCTGTGCGCGCTCCCGCGATGGATCGCCGACGGCAACTACGCGAGCAGCGCCGAACCCCGCGCCCGCGCCGCCGACCTCGTCGTCCTTCTCGACCGGCACCCGCTGCTGTGCGCGGCGGCGCTGGTACGCCGCAGCCTGCGTCTGCGCCGTACCGCCCACCACCCGGAGACGGCCCCCCACGGCCGGCACGGACCGGAGTACGTGCCACGCCGCCTCCGGGAGGCCGGCGATCCCCCGGTGCTCAGCCTGACCGCCCTGCTCCGCAAGTCTCTGCTCTTCCGGCGCCGGGACCTGGTCGTCATCCACGACGCCCTGCGCCGGACCGGCACCCCCGTCCGCCGCTGCCGCACCCGGCGCCAGGCGGCCGTCCTGCTCGCGGAGCTCTCCCGGCAGGCCCCGTACCCGGTCCCGGATCCGGCCCCGGGAACGGGACCTGAGCCGTCCACCGGGCCGTCCCGGGAGCCGCCATCCAAGGCGGCGGACCCGGCCCCTGAGCCGGCCGGGCAGCACACCGCCGGGCCGCCCAAGGGGCGTCAGCCCAAGGCCCACCCGCCGGACGCCCCCTCCCCGTACGGACACCCCACCGTCACGCCCTGCACCTGCCCGGCCGCCGCCCCCACGCCGACCCTCTGGAGGAGCCCATGACCACCGCATCGCCCGCCCCGGCTCCGGGCGCGCCCGACCGGCCGGAGCCCGCCCGCGGCCTCACCGAAATCGCGGACATCGTGACGCCGTTCGCCGTACGGGCGGCGGCCACCCTCCGGCTCGCCGACCACATCGCCGCCGGACGCACCCGCCTGCCCGACCTGGCCGAGGCGGCCGGCGCCGACCCCCAGGCGCTCGCCAGGCTCCTGCACTTCCTCATCTGCCGGGACATCTTCGCCGAGCCGGAACCCGGCACCTACGCGCTGACCGAACTGGCCGGGGAACTCCTCGCCGACCACCCCGCCAACCTGCGACAGTGGCTGGACGCCGACGAGGTGGCGGGCCGGCTCGACACCACCTTCCCCCACCTCGTGGACGCGGTACGCTCCGGAACCCCCGTCTACGAGAAGGTCCACGGCGCCTCGTTCTGGGCCGACCTGGGCGCCTCACCCGCCCGCACCGAATCCTTCGACCGGCTGATGGCCCAGGTCTCCCAGTCCACCCGGGGGATCGGCACCACGTACGACTGGTCGGACATCCGGCATGTCGTCGATGTCGGCGGCGGCACCGGCGCCCTGCTCCGGGAGATCCTCCAGGCCCATCCGCGCCTGCGCGGCACAGTGGCCGACCAGGCGGGCTCCGTGGCCGAGGCCCGCCGCTACCTCGCCGGGCACGGCCTCGGGGACCGGGCGGACGCGGCGGTCCACGACATGTTCGACCACCTTCCGCCCGGCGCGGACGCGTATCTCCTCTCCCGTGTCCTGGCCGACTGGGATGACGAGAGCGCCGTACGGATCCTGCGGACCTGCGCCGCCGCCGTGCCCGAGCAGGGCCGGGTGCTGATCGCGGAACGGGTCCTCCCGGGCGAACCGGCCCCCGGCACCCCGGAGACCGCCGAGGATGTGGCCGAGACCCGCCGCCTGACCTCGCACGACCTGCGCATGCTGGTCCTGCTGGGCGGCCGGAAGCGCTCGGTGGCGCAGTACGCCCAGCTCGCCGACCGGGCCGGCCTGGGCCTGACTGCCTCCGACCGCCTGCCCGGCGGCGCCACGGTGATGGAGTTCCGCCCGCTCAGGCCCTGATCCCGGACGCGCGCGGCCGGCGGCGCCCCCGCCGGCCGCCGCGAGCTGGATCTGCCCGCACGCCGGACCCGCCCGCGAGCCGGACCGGCGTACCGAGTGCGCCCGGCGCACAGGCCCACCTGGTGGATCACTCCTCGCGGCGCGGATACCCCGTCAGATGCGATCTGTCCCGGCCGTCCGTCCACCGGAAGACCCCGGCCCCGGAGATCTCCACACTCGGCAACCGGACATTCGGCTCCATGGTCGCCGGCGTCGCGGTCGTCAGATCCACCATGCCCGGGGCGCTGCCCCACCCGACAGCACGTCCGCCGCATTCCGGGCGCTGCGCGCCCCGTGCGCGCCGGTCCGGACGATCCGCGTCCTGCAACCCCGCGTTCCCCGGCGGGAGTACCGCAGGCCCCGAACCGTCCCCGGCATCGTTCGGATCGGGGCGGCACGGTCCTGCCCCGACGGTCTGCGCTGACGGGCCGGAGCGAGGCGCCCGCCGCACACCGCCGCAGCCTCGCGCAGCATGGCACGAGGCCGGAGAGGGATCAGCTTCCTCTGCCCCGCTGAACTGGACGGCGCGGGGCTCCGGGTGTCCCTGCCGAGCGCCGCCTCCCCCGCTGGGCGCTGTGCAGTTCGGTCCGGTACGGCTTCTGACGTGACCATGCCCGCAGCGCGTCATCGCGGACGGGCCTGCCTACAGCAGAAGCGCTCCCGTGTCCCTCTCCTCTTGGGGGCCCGACGGCGCTCCGGTCCCGCGCCGCTCGGCCGACCCCTGACCCGCAGCAGGCCGGTACGCGTAACCGGTCGCGGCACACCCCGCCGTCTCCCCTCCCCCTGGCCGGAAACGGGTCTCGTCCCATTGACAGGCGCGGAGGCGGCGGCTGTCATATGGGCCCGTCGGGTTTCCGTACGTACTCCTGGGACTTCCGCGCCCGGGGACGGCAACGGTGCCATCCTGCACGACCCCACCGATGACCGGCCGCATCACCGTCCGCCTACCGCTCCCGCATCCACCGGCCCCAACCACCCAAGTACCGCCAAGCGCACCCGATGTGCCCTCGTGGCCAGGGCCGCAGCAGGCCCCGCTCTGTCCTCCCGGCGCACCGCGGGCGCCCGGCTCCGGCCCGGCCGGAACCGCGGCCGCCGCGACGCGCTCCGGGCGCCGCGCCGACGCTCGCCCCGCCCGCCCACCGACGTGATCCGGCCCGGCCCCGACTCCCCGCCTCCCCGACTTCCATCACACATTCGACGGAGGAGCTTTTTTGCGCAAGGCTTTGAGCACTCTGGCGGCCACGATCGCCGTGGTCGCCGCGCTACTGGTGCTGGTCCCGTCGCATACGGACGCCCGGCCCCAGGCGAAGACGGCCACGGATACGGCGCTCGACGGCGCCGCGCCGGCCGCGGCCACCGCGGGCGCCCACACGGTGACGTTCGTCAACAGCACCGGCAAGAAGATCTGGGTCGGCAGCGCCGTCAACTCCGACGGTTCCAAGAACTTCGGGTCGTTGCCGATCCTGGAACCGGGGCAGTCGGCGACGGTCACCGTCCCGGAGGTCGCGGCTCCCGGCTACTGGCGCGGCAAGTTCTTCGCCCGCATGGGGTGCAGCGGCGAGTCCGGCAGCAGCTTCCACTGCGAGCTGGGCGACTGCGGCGTCTTCGCCGACCACTGCGCGCCGGGCACCGGTGAACAGCCCGTCAGTCTCGCCGAGTTCAACTTCGACCGCGGCGACGGTCTGGCGCCTTGGTACAACGTGAGCTACGTCAATGCCTTCTCCGTGCCGATCACGATCACGCCCACCGAGGTGTCCGGCTCCGGTGGCGGCTGCGGCGAGGTGGGCTGCGCCGCGGATCTGCTGCCGAAGTGCCCCGCCGACAACCTGACGCGGTGGGACGACGGCACGCCGAAGTTGTGCACCAGCCCGAACCGCGATGCCAAGACCCCCTACAGCGACATGATCGCCACCAACTGCCCGAAGGCGTACGGCTGGTCGGGGCAGGACCAGGAGCCGGGCAACCAGGTCATGCAGCAGTGCAGCCGGTGCAGCGGCTTCACCGTCGAATTCCACCGCGGCGCCTGAACGGACGGGAACACACCATGCGCAGAAGAAGCATCCTCACCGCCGCGCTGGCGGCCCCGCTCGCGCTCTCGGCCGCCGGCCGCGCCGCGGCGGCCCCGGCCCCGGACGGCACCCCGGCGACGGCCGCGGACCGGATCACGGTTCCGGACGCCGCCGACGTGATGAAGAAGGGCGTGAGCGCCTGGCACTTCCCCGGCGACACCCAGACTCTCGCCGATTCCAGGGCCGGCTGGTTCTACACCTGGTCCTCGGGCCGGTCCGGCATCGCCGCGCCCGACGGCGTCGAGTTCGTCCCGATGATCTGGGGGCCGGCCTCGGTGACCGACGCCGAACTGAACCAGGCCAAGCAGCAGGGCACAACCTTGCTCGGCTTCAACGAGCCCGACCATCCGGGGCAGGCGACCATGCCCGTGCAGCAAGCGCTCGACCTGTGGCCCCGGTTGCAGTCGACGGGCCTGCGGCTCGGCGCGCCCGCGGTGGCCACGGGCGCGGACACCGCCGGTGGCTGGCTCGACCAGTTCCTCCAGGGCGCCGCCGGCCGCGGCCTCAAGGTCGATTTCCTGCCCGTCCACTGGTACGGCGGCGACTTCAACGCCGCCAACGCCACCGGCCAGTTGCGCGGCTACCTCCAGGCCACCTACGACCGCCACCACAAGCCGCTCTGGCTCACCGAGTACGCCCTGATCGACTTCTCGTCCGGCACACCGCGGTACCCGACGCAGGAGGAGCAGGCGGCCTTCGTGCAGCAGTCGACGGCCATGCTCCAGAGCCTGCCGTTCGTCGAGCGGTACGCCTGGTTCACGCTCTCCACCAGCCGCGGCGACGGCACCGGACTGTACGACGGCACGACCGCCACGCAGGTGGGCGCCGCCTACCGCGCGGCGGGCTGAGCCGCAGCCCTGCCCCGCATTCCCGCTCCGGAAAGGCAGCAACCATGGTCCGCGCACTCCCCCTCGCCCGCCTGGCCGTCGGCGCCACCGCCCTCGCCGCGGTGGTCGTCGCGGCGCCGCCCAGCTCCGCCGCACCCGCCGCCCCGCGCGCCGACACCTGCTGGGCGACGCACTACGGCCCCATCCCGCCCGGCTCCTACACCGCCAGCGGCGAAATCTTCGACAACAACGCCGACACCGCGGCGACCTCCCTCTCCCGCGACCCGCAACTCCCCTTCAACACCCGCGTGAAGGTCACCAACACAGCGAACGGCGCTTCCCTCGTCGTCCGCATCAACGACCGCGGCACCTTCACCCAGACCCCGCAGGAACCCAAGTGCCTCGACCTCACCGACGGCGCCTTCCAGCGCCTCGGCGGCGTCATCGACCCCGACCAGGGCCACATCGAGGTGACGGAGGAAGTGCTGCCGTAGGGGCCACACCACCGACGCCGACGCGGCCAGGGAAGGACGGCCGCGTCGGCGTACGCCGGGGCCCGGGGCGATGCCTCGCCCCAGAAGCCTGCCGGCCGGACGGTTCGCACCGTGGGCAGATGAGAAGGCAGCCGCAGGGCCCAAGGCCCTGGCGGCTTTGGGGCGCGTGCGGCCTGTGTGTCGAACTGGCGAGTGTTCGCGGGTCCTCGGGCACGAGTTGACCTGACGCGGCCGGTCCGGCGCGGGCCCGGCCCTTTAGGTGAGGAGAGCTGTATGGGCCGCGCAGCACCGCCTGCCCACTGCTTCCCCGCTCCTTGCGCCACCCCGCTGACCAGGGCTGACGTCCCCCTCAACCGATACCACTTCCCGCAGAACCACGCAGGGGCCAGGTTCGCGACTCCGTCCGGACCGATGGTCGATTCCCAGGCGATGGGGCGCGGCACGACCACCGCGGTCAACAGCTTGTAGAACTCGTTGCGGGACATGTCAGCGGGATCAAAGTCGATGCGCATGGTGATCAGTCCCCCCGGACGGGTGCGGACCCTACAGCGGATCCACAGCACCCCCAAACCCCTGAGTACGACGGAAAGTACCCGGTATCGGAGCCGACGGGCGCCAAGAGCCGACACCGTGCCCACCGCCCCAACCGCAGCCCCAGCCATCTGGGAGGACTTCGACGTCCCCGCACACGCCCACGGAGGCCAGGTCACTCTCAACCTCCACGACCACCTCGCCGCGTACGCCCCGAAGCGCCCCGCAGCCTCGGGCCTGGCCGCGTCATCGGAAGCGGTCCGCTGAGTCGCCGACGCCGCGTTGTATGCCAAGCCGAGCGACACAGGCGATCAAGCCGGAGCGCGTCAAACCTCACCGTCGACGAACGTGACGGTCTCGTCGAGCGGCGCGCGGCCCGTACGGGTGCAGCCCACCGTGGCGTCCTCGAACCCGATCGACATACCGCAGAAGAGGACGAGCTCGTCCGGGGGTGACAGGACCTCCGCGACGGTTCGGCGGTACACCGACCAGGCCATCTGCGGGCAACTGTGCAGCCCTTCGGCGCGCAGCAGCAGCATGACGGTCTGCAGATACATGCCGACGTCGGACCACTGGGGCCGCCCCATGTCGCGGTCGATATAGCAGAACAGGGCGGCGGGCGCACCGAAACAGTCCCAGTTCGCGGCAGCGGCCCGCTGGCGCGCCTCCCAGTCCTCGCGCGCAATGCCAAGTGCGCTGTAGCGCTCATGGCCGAAAGCGGATCGACGCTCGTGGTACGGGGACTTCAGTGCAGCCGGGTACATCTCGTACTCCCGCTCGTCCCAGGGGTCGCCTGCGGCCACACGCTCGCCGGCGCGCCGCTTGAGCTCGGCCAGCGGCCGACCGGTCAGCACGTAGACGCGCCACGGCTGGAGGTTCGAACCGGACGGCGCCCAGGCCGCTGCGCACAGCACGCGCTCCCACACCTCCCTCGGGACGGGCTGGTCGGTGAATCCGCGCACCGCCCGTCGGCTCGTGACCGCCTCATAGACATCCAAGATCATCTACCTCTCATCCGCTCCACGGGTCTCCTCATTGGCAGTCGGCGGGCCGCGGGGTGGGGGCCTGGAACCTCATGAGCGACGATCGCACCGGGTCGCGCCCCGCACAGGTGACCACGCGGTGGGCACCGCGCCCGCAAAGCCCCGTCAGCTCACCGGCACCGGCGCGTCCAGCACCGTGGGCCAGCGGCCGACCGTCCGGCGTCCGACGGAACCGACCCGCCCGAGAGGGGCGCCGCACCGAGATGCGGAAGGCGTCAAGCCCGGCGGTGCGCAAGGCGTGCGGGTGGTCGAGCCGCAGCCCGTCGCTCACCCTGATGTGGGGTTCGGCAGATGCGATCGCAGACTCAAGCGGCATGGACACCCCTGGCCGCCATGCCGAGTTCTTGTCATCACGCACGACGGCCGGAGCGTAGCTCTCTGCGGTCTGCGTGCCCGAGAGGGCTCGTCCGAGTCAGGAGAGCCAGTCGGTGTAGCGGGTGGGGGCGAGGTGAGCATCCTTGTCGGTGAGGACGTCTCCCTTGACGACAGCGAACATGCCTGCGGTGGGGTCGGTGACGACGGTGCGGTTGTCGCCCTTGTGCGTCAGAGTGATACGGCCCAGTTCGTCCAAGGTGAAGATCTCGGGGCCGGCGATGTGGCGAATGCCGTTCAGCGGGGCGCCGGCGGCGACCTCCGCGACCGCGGCGGCCACGTCCTTGGAGACGATCGGCTGGATGGGCGTGGCGGGCAGCCGGACGGTGTCGGCGTCGGCGGTCCAGGACAGGACGGCGTCCATGAACTCCATGAACTGCGTCGCCCGGACGATCGAGTAGGGGATCGGCCCGGCCGCGAGGATCTTCTCCTGGAGCGCCTTGGCCCGGTAGTAGTCCAGCTCCGGGACTTGGTCCGTGCCGACGATCGAGAGGATGACGAAGTGGCCGACGCCGCCCTCGTGGGCCGCGGCCAGCAGGTTGTCCATCGAGGTCTGGAAGAAGGCGAGGGAGGCTTCGTCGAAGGTCGGGGAGTTCGTCAGGTTGACGACGACGTCGGCTCCCGCCACTGCCGCGTCCAGTCCCTGGCCGCTGATGATGTCGACTCCGGTGGACTTCGAGTGTGCTACCGCCTCGTGTCCGGCCGCGTTGAGGTTCTTGACGACCTGCGACCCGATCAGTCCGGTACCGCCGATGACTGCGATCTTCATGACATGCCTTTCATCTGGATGACGTGCGCAATATTGCATATGGGCCGCTATATGGATGGGGCATGAAACGGCTCGCTGATCGACCAAGGGGAGATGGCGTCAGAGACCGTCGACGAACGTGACCGTCTCGTCGAACGGCGCGCGGCCTGTACGGGCGTCACCCGCTGTGACGTCTTCGAACCTGATCGGCATACCGCAGAAGAGGATGAGTCCGTCCGGCGGTGACAGGACCACCGCGACGGTCTTGTGGTACGTCGCCCAGGCCCCTGCTGACGCCGTCTCCCAGACCATCAGGTGAAGCACACACCCCCTTGCGGTAAGTCTCTGACCAGGGCCAACCTCCGCTCACCGATACCGCTCTCCAGAGAACTTCGCAGGGGCCGGGTTCGCGACGCCGTCCGGACCGACGGTCGATACCCAGGCGATGGGGCGCGGCACGACCACCGCGGTCAACAGCCGGTAGAACTCGTTACGGGACAGCGCGGCAGGGTCGAAGTCGGTACGCATGGTGACCAGCGTCCAGGAGGGCGGCCGCGGAACTCAGGGTGATCCACGGCACCGCCCGGCGAGGACCCCGCGCGCCACGTCGCCCGCCGGCACCGCTCCCCCGCCCGTGGGGCGGCCCACCGGCCCCCGGGGGCCGGGCTTCGTCCGAGTACGCCGAGGTGGGGCCCCCACCCGGCGGCGGGGCCGAGCTCGCCGTGCACGAGGTGACGGCGGGGACCGACAGCAATGGCATCGTCCGAGGGCCTGGCTCCTGGCCCGGTCAACGCCTCGGGTCTCCTGACCGGATATCGCAGGCCCGCCGGGCGATGCCGCTCCGGTGACCATGACGGTCCGGTCTCCCGCGTACCCGTGGCCCGCGGCGGGGTGCCGGACGGGCGCCGGCGCCGTGTGCGTCCCCGCGGGCAGCCTCGAAGCGGTACCCGGCAGGGGCGGCGGGCTCGCCCACCGCCCGCCACCGCCGACCGGCCGGCCGCGTCCCGCCCAGGTCACCCGTCGTGCCGTAGCGCCATGGCATGGTCGGGCAGGTCGAGCGCGTCCGCGGGCGGGCTGAACAGTGCTCCCGCGACGCCGCCGAGCCGGTCGGCCAACGGGCTGGTGGCCGCCCGCAGACCGGCCCAGACCAGCGAGCGTTGCCGTCGGGTGCGGGGGTAGAGCAGATAAGGGAACCCGGGCCGGAGTCGCTGGGCCCGCTCGACGAACGGGCGCATGACCGCCTCGTAACGGGCGAACGCGGTCTGCGGATCGGTGTGGCGGGTGAGCTCGCCGGCCAGGACGTAGGCGCCGGTGACGGCCAGGGTCGTCCCCATGCCGCTGACCGGCGAAGCGCAGTAGGCGGTGTCCCCGAGCAGGGCGATCCGGCCGCTGCTCCAGCGCGGGAGCCGGGCCTGGCCGAGCGATTCGAAGTACAGGGGGCTGTCGTCGAGGGCGTCGAGGATCCGGGGGGTTTCCCAGCCGGCGTCGGCGAAGGTCGCGCGCAGGATCGTGACGATGTCCTCGCGGTCGAGGCGGTCGAGTCCGCGCGTGGAGCTGAGCATGTTCAGCGAAGCCCGGATGGTCCCGACGTCGTCCGGCCGCAGGGTGACCCCGCGGCCGCGGTCGGCGATCATCCACCGCCACCGGTCGTTGTCGGCGTCGGTGCGCGGAATCGTGAAGTAGGCGCTGTAGAGGCCGAGTTCGCGCAGGCGCACGTCCCGTATCACCAGCGAGCGGGTGCGCGAACGGAGCCCCTCGGCGATGACCACCGCGTCGAACCGGCGGGCCGGTCCATGGCGGAACTCGACGTCCACACCGTGCCCGTCGTCGTGCAGCGCGGTGATCTGGTCGCCGAAGACGTATGCGGCGTCGGTGGACGAACGGTCGTAGAGGATGTGCGCGAGTCGCCCCCGCAGAATCTCCAGTTCGGCGGTGCCGCCCGAGGTGTCGTCGGTGCCGGCGGCGATACGCGCGATCGGCCGGCCGCGCTCGTCGACGAAGTCCAGGCCGGTCTCGTGGGTGTGCGCGGCGCGGACGGCGTCTTCGAGACCCATCCGGCGCAGCACTTCGCGGCCGGTACCGCGGATGTCGATGTTCTGGCCCTCGTCGCGCAGCTGGTCGAAGCGTTCGATGACGGTGACGTCCCAGCCGGCGGCGCCGAGCCAGGCGGCGAGGGTCGGTCCCGCGATGCTGGCGCCGGAGATGAGGATGCTCGGAGTGCTCATGGTGGCGGACCTTCCTGTCCTGGTCACGGGCGCGAAGCCCGATGGTGTCGCGCGCTCATACCTGCCCTCCGGGTCGCCCGGGGCGACGGCGGTGGGCGGCCGCTCCGCCCGGCCACGGACCGCACCGGCCACCCGGCGCACCGGCCGCCCGGCGCGCCGGGCGTCCCCGATCTGCCGGCGAGGACGGGGCGGCGTCCCGGCTCGCGTCCCTCGCATCGCCCCGCGACCCCCGAATCCGCCGGATGATGTAGAGCCGGTCGCCCGTGGGAGACAGTGCGAGGCCCTCGCTGCCGACGACCGGGATGCGTCGCACGGGAGTCCGGCCCGTCAGGTCGGTCCTCGACGCGAAGAGCCCGCTCTTGTCGGTGGTACAGGCGGCCGTGCCGTCGGGCGCCGGCACCGCCCGGTGCGGCACCGGTGCGTCGGCGGAGTACCGGGCCACCACTTCGTCGGTTCGCGGGTCGATGGCGGCCGGTCCCCCCGGACCGGCCGGACCCTCCTCGACGCTCACGTGGCGAAGGTCCGCCGCGGCGTCGAGGGCGAGGGCGTGCGGACCGTGTTCCGTAGCGAGGCCGATCACCTCGGCGACCTGGTGGGTGTCGACGCCGATCAATCTGATCTCATGGCCCTTTCGTCATGCGCGGCGAAGTAGCCCGATCGGTAGGTGTGGCTCGCGCAGAAGCGTCGCCGCACGGGGTCGAAGCAGAGTTCGTGCCCCTCGGGCAGCACGGGTACGAGGTCGCTGCGGCGACCGGAGGCCGGCTCGAAGAAACTCAGCGTGTGGCCGCTCCGGCTCGGCACTGCCAGCTCGGCGCCGGCGGGAAACGAGGTGCTCAAGACTCCCCGATCAAGAGCTGGGACAGGTCGCGGGCCTCTCTGGCCGTACCACGTGATCACGCACCACGGGGCCGAGCCAGCCACGTCAACATACGTCAAGCCCCTTTACGGATGAGGGAATTCGCGCCATGGACGATGTTGCCGCCGGCCTGCTCAGAGTCCTCGACGTGTGGTGCGCGACCAGCGGCGTGACCCGGCAGCTGACACCTCGCCACCGGCGGCGAGCCGTGGCCTCGCGAGGCTGCGGCGGGCCACGGGCGATCCCCTGCCGGTTCGCGGTGGCCGGGGCCTCGTCCCGACGTCGCGGGAGCGAACGAGGTGGCGTCGCCGAGCGGGTTCGCCGGCCGCGGCCATGGCCTCGCACACCGGGCCGCTCCGGCCCGCGAAGGGTACGTTCGGCAGCGTCACGGGACTTTCTGACGTCCCGCCACGAGCCTTGGTGGCATCCGGTGCCGGGGCCGGGCCGCTACTCGGTCTTGGCCAGGTGGACCCCGAAGAAGCTCCTCAGCCTCGTGACCGCGGGCGTGACGTACTCGTCCTTGTCGTAGAGGTCGTTGTGCGTCGCACCGTCGATCCACAGCAGCTCCTTCGGGCCGGGAGCCTGCTGGAACGCTGCCACGCTCATCCAGGAGGTCACCGCTTCGCGCCCGACGATCATGAGCAGCGGAGACGGGGCGAGCAGGCCGAGGGAGCGGAAGGCGTCGAAGGCGGCGATGCGGTCGATGCTGGTCCAGGTCAGAGCCTTGGCCGACCGCGGGTGCCGGGCGCGAGGGGTGCAGTAGTACTCCCAGCCCTCGAAGACATGCGGGCCACCCGCGCGCGCCTCCTCCTCGGTGTCGGGAAAGAGCCTGAAGGTCTGGACGCCCTCGCCGCGGGCTTCGGCGGTCCGCGCGGCGGCGGCCGCCGCCAGCATGCCCTGGATGACGGCGGGGTCCTGGGTGCCGTCCGCGCCCACCCGGAACTGGCGGGCGATGTCGACGGCGCTGACGGTGCCGACGGCCTTGATGCGGTGGTCGGTCGCGGCGGCGGTCAGGACGTATCCGCCGGAGGCGCAGATCCCCAGCGCCCCGATGCGGTCGGGGTCGACATCGTCGCGGGTGGTGAGGAAGGAGACCGCGGCCTTGAGGTCCTCGACCCGATGGGCAGGGTCCTCCAGACCGCGCGGCTCCCCCTCGCTCTCGCCTTGGTACGCGGCGTCGAACGCCAAGGTGACCAGCCCCTGCTCGGCCAGGCGCCGTGCGTAGAGGCCCGCAGCCTGCTCCTTCACACCGCTGCCGGGGTGGCCCACGACGATCGCCGGGCGCGGACCGGCGGCTTCGCCGTCCGGGGTGTAGAGGTGGCCGGCGAGCTTCAGGCCGGCGCTGAGAAACGTGATGTCGGTCCTCATGAGTGGTGCACTCCAGTGACAAGGAAGGGCCGGCTCGCGGGGCGAACCCGATGGCCGCCGGGGTCCGTCGGCCACGCCCCCACCGTCGCGCCGCCGGGCACACGGTGCCAGGGAGAGTCCCGCCTGTGCAGACCAGTACCAGGCACACGGCCGTGAACGCGCGGACACTGGAGCCATGGAACACCGTGGCGCTGCTCCCGATGGCAACGAGCTGGGCGAATTCCTGCGCTCCCGTCGCGCCGCCCTGGATCCCCGGCAGGCCGGCCTGCCCGACGACGGCCGGCTGCGCCGCGTGCCGGGCCTGCGCCGGGAGGAGCTGGCCCAGCTCGCGCACCTGAGCGTCGACTACGTCGTCCGGCTGGAGCAGGGGCGTACCCGCCGGGCCTCCCGCACGGTCCTCGGCGCGCTCGCCGATGCGCTCCAACTCGCCCCCGACGAACGGGACTACCTGCTCACCCTCGCCGATGTCGCGCCCGCCGTTCCCGCGCGGCAGCCCGGCCGGCCAGAGGTGGCCCCGCGTCTGCGGCAGTTGCTGGACACGATGCCCGATGTCCCCGCGATGGTCCTGAACCGCCGCCTGGACGTGCTGGCCTGGAACCCTGGGGCCGCCGCCCTGCTGACCGACTTCGGCGCCCTGCCCCCGACCGAACGCAATCTGATCCGGCTGACCTTCCTCGACGCCGCCGTCCGGGCCCTGTACGCGGACTGGCCGCGCGCCGCCCGCGAATGCGTCGCCGTGCTGCGCATGGAAGCCGGCCGCAACCCCCACGACCGCGGTCTGAACACGCTGGTCGGCGAACTCAGCGTCCGTGATGGAGACTTCCGCGACTGGTGGGCCGGCCACCAGGTCCGCGGCCCGAGACAGCTCGCCAAGACCTACCACCATCCCGTCGCGGGCACCCTCACCCTCGACGTCCAGCAGTTCTCCGTCGACACCCACCCCGACCAGCAGCTGATCGCCTACACCACGGATCCCGACACCCCCTCCCACGAGGCGTTGCGCTTCCTTCTGCAAGGGACCGCGTCCCGCCCCGGCCACCACGACGACCGCACCGCGGACCCCGACAGCCGCCACTGGACACCCACCGGACACCCACGAGTCGGACGCTCTTGACGGAGAACGCCGAGTTCCCGCCCGATGCCATCGGCACCGGACGGGAACTCGGGGGTACGCGTTCGCGTCAGGAGGCGGCGGGCGGCAGGATCCTGCGGTCGATGAGGTCCTGTAGCCAGTGGCGGAAGCTGTCCTCGGTGTCCATGACCTCGGTGAAGCCGGCCTGCCGCAGCTTGATGGTGCTCACGAACGCACGCGGGCCGGCCTCGGCCCCGTAGGCGAAGGCGAAGTCCGCGTGCTGGTGCGCCTTGCCGATCACCCGGTCCAGGCTCAGCGGCCGCAGGTCGTACTTGGCCACGACCTTGTCCCACACTCCGGCTTTCTCCGGCAGGTAGGAGGTCAGCGGAAGGGGCCGGTCCGGGCCGGTCTCGACGCCGAGGGTCTCGGCGAGGGCGGGCCACAGGTTGCGCCATTCGAACACATCGCCGTTGGTGATGTTGAAGGTCTCGTCGGCCGCCTGCGGGGCGGTGGCCGCCCAGGCGAGAGCGTCGGCCAGCAGGCGGACGTCGACCGCCTCCCACACGAAGGACGGACCGCCGGGGAAGGAGAACGGCAGCCCCTCCTCCCGGGCGATGGCCGCGTACGCGCCGATCGCCGGGATGATGTTCAGCTCGACACCGACATTCGGCCCGATGACCACCTGGGGGCGCCATACGGTGTACGCGAAGCCGTGGCGGCCGGCCGCGGCCCGGAGGTAGTCCTCCTGGCGGAACATGTAGTTCTCGTGGTCATCGCGCGGGTCCCGTTCGCGGGCCGGGATCGGGATCGGGTGCAGATGCACCCCGTACGCCTTGGTGCCCTGGAGGATGCTCACATGCCGGAGCGCGCCGGCGGCGGCCAGCGGTTCCACCGTGTTGCGCAGCATCGTCTCGTTGGTCTCCATCTGGTCGCGGTCGTGCCAGCCGGCGACCAGGTCCGGCTTCTCGTACACCGCGGCATAGACCACGTGTGTCACGCCCGACAGGCCCCCGAGCGCCTCCCGGCCGGCGGCCTCGTCGCGCAGGTCCACCGCCACGTGCTGGAAGGGGCGGCGGCTACGGACCTCGGGCTTGCGGCGGGAGACGGCGACCACGTCCCAGCCCTCGCCGAGGAACTTCTCCAGCGACGCGGTGCCCACCAGGCCACTGGCTCCCGTGATCACGACCTTGTTCGTCACGATCGGTCCTCTCCCTCCGGCCGCGCCGGAGAGCCTCTGTGTGCGAGGGGCGGCGTGATGGAGCCGCCCAGGCAGTTTGTTGACGTATCACCTATCGTTCTACGCCTCGATGGTTGACGTGTCAACCGCGCTGGTAGGCTGGGTGTCGTGACCGAGACCCGATGGCTGGCCGACGATGAGCACCGCGCCTGGTGCGCCCTGATCGCCATGCACACACAGCTGACGGCGCGGCTCAACCGGCAGCTCCAGGACGACTCGGGTCTGTCCCTGGCCGACTTCGACGTGCTGTCCCAGCTGACCGACCATCACGAGGACAGGGCCCGCAACTTCGAGCTCGCCGACGCCCTCCAGTGGGAGAAGAGCCGCCTCTCCCACCACCTCAGCCGCATGCAGCGCCGCGGCCTGATAACCCGCGAGGACGCCCCCGACGACGGCCGCGGCGCCCTCGTGGTCCTCACCGAAGAAGGCCGACGCGCCATCCGGCAGGCCGCCCCGGGCCATGTCACCGCGGTACGCCGGTACATGTTCGACCACCTCGACCCCGACCAGGTCACCGCCTTGCGCGAGGTCGCCGAGACCGTCCTCGCCCAACTCGACCGCCGCGCGCCCTACCCGCCCACCACCCACGGCTGAGGCGCCCCGGCTGCCGCTCGGCTCCGCAGGGTCCGCAGGTCACACGTCGCACGTCGCACGTCGCACGTCGCACGTCGCACCGGAAGCGATCACGCGGTGGAGCACCACGCAAACGGGACAGGTCGCCGGTTCGACGGCACAGACGCCCACCTGGACGACGGCGGGAGCACTCCGTCGATCCCCCGTAGCCACTCCAACCGCTCCCCTTCCCCGCACTTCATGCCGATCAACACGCTCCCGACCAGGCAAGACCGGCGGACTTCAGGTCCGCGCCCGGTTCCCCCCGTCACCATCAGCGCACCGCTGGTCAGACCGAGAACGGCCGCACTCTCGCTTTCCGCCCCACCATGCTCACCGTCCGACTCCGCGACCCGGTGCCGGGCGTCACCGACCGGCCGTACCACGCCGCGTTCCGCACCCTGCGAGGTGCGGTCATGTCAACCGCACCTGCGAAGGACCATAGGGCGAGGCAGGCGGGCGGGCTGCGGGCGGCGGAAGGGGCACGGCAAGGTGGTCAACGGGCTTCTGTTCGGGCGCGCGCAGGGGTTCCCGCGCTCAGAACCAGCCACCGTCGGCCTGGATGGTCCGGCCGGTGATGAACGAGGCGTCGTCCGACACCAGGAAGGAGACGACCGCGGCGATCTCGGCGGGCTGGGCCATTCGCCCGAGCGCACTCGCCGTGCGGATAACGGTAGGGAAGTCAGCGTCGACATCGGGATGGACGTACCGGGAACCCGCATGGTCCGACATGTCGGTGACCGTTCCCCCGGGTGCGAGGGCGTTGATGGTGATGCCACGCCGGCCGAGCTCCGGGCTGAGGTTGAGCGCAATGGACTCGACGGCGGCTTTACTCGACGCGTAGAGGGCGTGGTGAAAGACCGCCTTGTGGGCACTTCCCGATGACATCAGTACGACCCTCCCCCCTTCGCCCATGTGTCGTACCGCGTTCTGTACGGCGAAGAACTGACCCCGTGTGTTGACGGCGAAGACCCGGTCGAATTCGGCGGGGGTGACGGCGTCCAACGTGCCGAAGTGCTCGATTCCGGCGTTGCTGGCCAGGATGTCGAGTCCGCCGAGAGCATCGGCGGCCTGGTCGGTCAGCCGCTGGATCTGGTCCGGATCACTGATGTCCGCCTTGAACGCGACCGCCCGGCGACCACCGGCGGTGATCTCAGCGGCGAGCGCTTCGGCCGCGTCGCTGCTGCTCCGGTAGTTGATCGCCACGTCGGCCCCGTCAGCGGCGAATCTGCGGGCCACTGCCGCGCCGATCCCTCGTGCGCCACCCGTGACCAGGGCCTTCCTGCCTGCCAGCGTTCCGCTCATCGTTCTTCTCCCGGGGTTCCGGCGGTCACGGCAGCAGGCGGCTGAAGCCCCTCGCACTCGGAGGCGAAGGGGGCTGCCGTGGTCTTCCTCGTCGCCTGGGTGCGGCCCTGTTCACCACCGGGCGATCCGCACCGTAATCGCCCGGCCTGGGCCAGGTTGCCACTCGAAGCACGGCCCGACCCCGAGTGGCACGCCGCCGTTCCGGCATCGGCGATCACCTTCGGGTTTCCGCTCACCGTGGCAGCCGGAAAGTCGCCCTCGCACCTGGCGGCTCCGTTCCGATTCGCCTGATCCATGTTCCGCCGGCAACCCGCGTCACCTGGCAAGGAAACGCGGCACCCTTCACGAGGAGTGCGTCGATCACCGGGGGGGCGGGTGGGCCGGCGGCGTTCTCCCGGCCCGGTCTCGCCGGCGCCGCCACTACAGCCGTCAGTTCGCCGAGCACCGGCCGATCCCGGGACGAACGTCATCCACACGTCAAGGAAATGGTCATCGCTCCTTACCAGCGTCAACGTGGCACCTGAGGATTGCGAGAGCTCTCCGTGGCGGACAGCCCCGCGACAGCCCCCGCTCAACCCGTCAGGCCGGCCAAATCGAGGCGGTTACGTCCTGCCGCCTCTCGACGGTTCTCATATGACGCTGTCGGTTCGCAACGGGCCAGCGGTGATGTGCAGGGTCCTGATACGCGCGGGCTCTGCGCCGTCGAGACGGTAGATGTGCATGAACGGGGCACGCACGACAGCGTCGGGGGCCGTCTTCTTCGCCATGGTGGCTTCCCCCCGCAGGAGGTGGACGCCGTGGGCGGCGGTCCAGTACTCGACGACTTCGTGGGTGATGTCGAGGGGTCCGTCGATCTTCACGAAGAATGCCTTGATGGCTTCGACGCCGACCACGTGCGCGGTGCCGAAGTACATCTCGGTCTCGTCGGTCATACGGGCGAACCCCTCGCCGAAGGCGAGCGTGTCGATCTCGTGCATGATCTGTAGCACCCAAGTGGGCGGTGCGGCGCTGGTCGCGGTGGGATTCGGTGTCATCGCTCCACTCTCTTTCAGGCCGCCACGGCGGACAGGCCGGCGGGGAAGGCGTCAACTTCGGCATTGGCCTCGTCCGGGTTCTCACAGACGGCGAGGTGACCGGTATGCGGCAGCACCCGGAAGGTGCCCCTCTTTATGGCATCGGCCATCTTCCGTACGAGGTGCGCGGGGAATTGGCTGTCCTCCGCGCCCGTGATGACGAGGCCGGGAATGTGGGCGGGGACCATGCGGCGGGTGGGGGCGAAGTGCGCGTACTGGTAATGCCACATGGTGCCGTCCCTCATCGGGCTCGGCCGGCAGACCATGGCGGGGCCGTCGACACGCCCCCTCCCGCACGTTGATCAGTCCGAGCGATGTCGGGATCAGCTTCTCCATGAGGCTGTCCAGCCAGTTCACTGCTGCCATGACCACTCCCCTCGGGGGCGGTTGGCGGACGACATCCACCCACCGCCACTAGCGGTAGCCTACTGCAACTAGTAGCGAATGTGTACTACTTCTCCATCTCGCTCTGTCGCTCAGCCAGCGGCTCCAGGGCGGAGGCGAGAATGGGCTGGTGGCAGCTGCTGCACGCGAGATAGGGCTCGGTCTCGTTCCCGCAGGTGGTGTGGAGGAGAGGTCGGGAATCGACCCCCGCGCCGGCCGACCGGCTCTCCGCCCAGCGCGTGATCGCCACGACGGCGGGTACGACCAACTCCCGTGCCGCACCGGTGAGCCGGTACTCGTACCACGGCTTGTCGGGCCGGTAGGCCCGCTTCTCCAGCAGCCCCAGCTCGGTGAGGTCGTTCAACCGGGTCGTCAGCATGGTCGCCGAAATTCCCAGGGTGCGCTTGAGTTCGCCGAACCGACGGACACCGAAGAAAACCTCGCGCAGGATCTGGTAGTTCCAGCGCTCCGCGATCGCAGCGAGAAACGACTGGCCGTGCTGAAAGGTGACATGCGGGGTTCGTTCGACCATGACCCGTCCTCCAGGTAGCAAACAAGTACTAGTTGGCGAAATGTACCTGCTACGCCCGCCTTGGCCTCCGGTCCGGGGGCACGTTGCCGCCAACGCCTCACTCCCGTCGGCGGCAACGCGCAGGACTCCCCCTGTGATCCGGACGACAGACCCAGCGCGTCCGGCGACGCGGGGTCACGCGACCCTCTGGACGGGCCATCGGTGCGCTGTTCAGAGATGTTGATCAAGGTCGTGGAACGATCTCGACGTGCTCGCGGAGAACCGATGGGCCAACAGTGGGTTGGCCTGGAGGCGGTGTTGCCGCTGTTACGTACACGCTCTTCCGGCGTTGGCAGATCGACGGCACCTGGCCCGCGTCCTGAAGACCTGAAGACTTGAAGAGACCGCAAGCCAAGGCCGTTGCCGCCGGGCACCTCGGGCGGGAGGCGCCCGTCAACTCGACGATCCGCCGGGCCGGCCGCCAGCACGCCACCGGGGCCTGATTCCGGGGAGCGCGATCTGCGCCCACGTCGTGTGTCCCCGTCGCGTGTCCCCGTCGCGTGTCCCCGTCGCGTGTCCGCGTCGTGTGTCCGCGTCGTGTGTGGTGACTGGTGCGGGCTTGGTGTTGTCGTGGTCGGCGCCAGGTCGACCGGTGCAGGGTGTGGTCGACGGGTGTGGGTCGCGTCCAGGCCGAGGGGTTGCAGCCGACCGGCGAAGGCGTGCTGCCACAGCAGCTGATCGAGCGACCGCGGGAGTCCGTACTCGATGGCGGTTGGCCCATGGGGCCGGACTGCCTGGACTCGGGCCGAGCCTGAAGGCGGAGCGGAGACGAATTTGAGGCGTCCGTGCGGCTTGAGATCACAAGCGAAGAAGACGTCACCCGAAACGCAGACGATCAATTATCGGAAGTTGTTCCTGAAGCACTCGAAAAGCCGACGATCCGTCGGCGGCAGTAGCTGATCCATTCCGGACTTGGGCGTATCGTGGCCGGCGATGGGGTCGGCCCGTAGCCTCCGGAATGCGGGATTGTCGGTGTCGCCCCACCGGTCCCGTCCCTGTCTGCTCTGCTGCGACTGAACAAATGTCGCGCACCCCAACCGCTTCAGCCCTTCACTCGGAAGGATCAGCAATGAGCACGGTCACCACCAGCGACGGCACGAGAATCTTCTACAAGGATTGGGGTCCGCGCGACGGTCAGCCGATCGTCTTCCACCATGGCTGGCCGCTCAGTGCCGACGACTGGGACAATCAGATGTTGTTCTTCCTTGCGCATGGCTACCGGGTGATCGCCCACGATCGACGTGGCCATGGGCGCTCCACCCAGACCGCGACCGGTCATGAGATGGACACCTATGCCGCCGATGTGGCGGCACTGACCGACGAACTCGACCTGCAAGGAGCCTTCCACATCGGGCATTCGACCGGCGGCGGTGAGGTCGCGCGCTATGTGGCGCGTGCCAAGCCCGGCCGTGTCGGGAAGGCGGTGCTCATCAGCGCGGTGCCCCCGATCATGGTCAAGTCGGCCATCAACCCTGGCGGCCTGCCGATCGAATTCTTCGACGAAATGCGCACGACCTTGGCCGCCAATCGCTCGCAGCTCTATATCGACATGCCGACGGGTCCGTTCTACGGATTCAACCGGCCCGGCGCGAAAGTTTCGCAGGGGCTGATCGACAGCTGGTGGCGACAGGGGATGATGGGTGCGGCCAATGCCCATTACGAATGCATCAAGGCGTTCTCCGAGACCGACTTCAATGAGGACCTCAAAAAGATCGACGTCCCGGTCCTCGTCGCCCACGGCACCGACGATCAGATCGTGCCGTATCCGGATTCAGCGCCACTGTCGGCCAAGCTCCTGAAGCACAGCACCCTCAAGAGCTACGAGGGGCTTCCCCACGGCATGTTGTCGACCCATCCGGATATCCTCAATCCCGACATCCTGGCGTTCTTGAAGGCGTAGAGCGCGAAAGAGAGTCACGGCCGGTGTTCCTTGAGCCGTCGCCAGCAGCTGACACGGGAGACCAGTAAGCGCGGGCCCGTAAATGACCTTTTCCGTGCTGGGCCTGACCTTTCTCGCGGCGGCGCGACATGACCTGACCGCTCCCCCGGTAGCCGTCGTCCACGATCACGGTGGTGCGGCCGACGGCGGCCTCCGCGCCGGACAGCTCCCACGCCTTGCCGTCGTTGCGGTTACCGGCGACCGGCCGGCCGACCACGGCGACGACCAGGCGGGGGTTGGCGTCGACGGCGGCCTGGTGGTGCACGAGCACCGGCAGGAGATCGACAGGATGCTGGCCGAGCGCGGACGAGTGCGCATGAGTGCGGGCGAGTACCGACGTACTCGCGAGCGAACGTGCTCCATCACGTACGACTGAACACGGGTTTGTGGACTGTACGAGTCCCGCCCGGCCGCGCCCGTACGCGGCGGGGCCCTCAGCCTGCCGCCGCGGTCCGATAGGGGCGGAAGAACGCCCGCAGTTCCCTCGCGTAGAGCTCGGGCTCCGCGAAGGGCGCGAAGTGCCCGCCGCGCGCGGGCGCCCGGCATGTCGGGCACCACCACGTCGAATGCGTCGGCGGGGTCGGCGCCGTGCGCGCCGGGGTCGGCGAGCAGCGGGATGACCTTCGCGTAGCGCCAGAAGGAGTCCGGCCAGCCGTGGCTGAGGACCAGCGGCAGGACGGGCCCGGCAGGCGCGGCGGCCCGGACGTGCACGAAGTGGATCCCGAGGCCGCCGAGCGGGACACGGAAGCGCGGGAGCCGGGCGAGCGCCGCCTCCTGCGCCGGCCAGTCGAACTCGTCCGCCCAGGAGGCGACCAGCTCGCGGAGGTAGGCGAGGTCGGTCCCGAGCGACCATCCGGCGTCCTCGGGCGCGTCCGGCCAGCGTGTCGCGCGCAGCCGTGCTCGGAGGTCGTCAAGCGCCGCGGGGGCGGTCTGCGAGGTGAATGGCTCAGGACGGGACAGAGCGTCTGACATGGGGCGCATGCTGATGGGGCGGAGTGGACCGCCGGTTCAGGTTCCGTGCGTCTGACGCGCGCGGCCGACAGCGGTCCCGTGGGTATGAGTCGTCCTGGGTCGTCGCCCTGGGCCAAAGGTCCCGCCGTTGCCGGTAACCGATGCCCGGCGGGCTGTGCTTGAGGGCTCGGTGTGCGTCGGTGTACGACGGCGCAGGCGCAGAACCTGGCCCTGGCCCTCCTGGCCCTGGCCCGGACTCCGGCTCTGGCGCTCGCTCAGCGGTCGCGGATCGTGCTGGGGTGGCGCGGAGAAGGCGGGCCGACGAGCCATGGCCGGGCGTCCTGCACCGACGTCGCTATCGCCATCGGCATCGACATCGAATTCGCCACACTCCTCTGCCACGGCCCTCAGGCCCGGGACTTCCCGGCGCGGTGCCCCGAGGGCCGGTCACAGCGCGGATCCACCCACCGGGCAGGGAACAGGGGCAGGGAACAGCGGCAGGGAACGAAGGTGCCGCCGTTCCGGTCTATCGTCAGCGGACGGACGCGCTGAAGGACGGACAGCCGGCCGGTGCCGGCCGGTGAGCTTCCCGCGTTGCCGTCCACCTCACGGTGTCGTCCACGACGCTGGTGGCCGGGGTACGGAGCCCGTCCGCCGCGGCAGCGGCGCCACGGGCACCCTGCCGCGCCCAGCCGGCAGGGTGCTACTCGGCGCTGCCGACCGAACCGGCGGCGCTCGCGGGTTTCGGGGCCGGGCTCAGGACCAGTGGCAGGTACACGTCGTCAACGATGTCGGTGATGGTCTCGTCCTCGATGGGCGCGCCGAACATCAGGAACTCGTTGCGCAGCAGGTCGGTCGCGACCGTGACCCGCCGGGAATCCAGGATCCAGCGCTCGACCTCACCGCGCTCGACGGCCCGCTCCAGGATGACGCCGATCGTCGCGGGACCGACGGTGTGGACCTGTTCCCGGATCAGCCGAGCGAAGTCGGGATCGCGCGTCATCTCGGTGAGCAGGCCGCGCAGGATGCCCCCGAGCGGGCTGGCCATCTTCGCGGACACCTGTCGCAGCAGGGCGATCACGTCCGTGCGGAGCGCACCGGTGTCGGGGAGGTCGACGTCGGAGATGCGACGCAGCTTGCACGCGTCCACGAC
Source organism: Streptomyces sp. x-80 (assembly GCF_046549095.1). Taxonomy (NCBI): domain Bacteria; kingdom Bacillati; phylum Actinomycetota; class Actinomycetes; order Kitasatosporales; family Streptomycetaceae; genus Streptomyces; species Streptomyces sp. x-80. Next base: position 44,843 of record NZ_JAJPWM010000026.1, on the reverse strand, counting down.
CAGTTCGGCGCGGCCGGGCCAACGGCGATAGAGGGCGGCCTTGCTGGTGCGGGCCCGGGTGGCCACCCGTTCCATGGTCAGCGCGGCATAACCCACTTCGGTGAGTTCCTCCAGCGCCGCCGTCAGGATGGCGTTTTCCAGCTCCTCACCGCGGCGGCGCGGACCTTTGCGGTGGTCAACGGCCGCTTCGACGGTCTGGTCGACGTTCGGTGGCAGCGTGACTCCCGAGAGTTTGCCGAGGGGGCGTTGCGCTCCTTGCGGGAACACCCTAGCCTCTCAATTAGAGAACTAACCGTTCTTTAAATGCAAGGCTATGAGGGGATCGATGACCGTGACCGTTACGACGCCCCAGACGCACGACGCCCCCGCCTTCCCGAACGACCGCACCTGCCCCTACCAGCTGCCCGACGGGTACGCCCGGCTCCGGGACGACCAGGACTCACTACGGAAGGTGACCCTCTACGACGGTCGCCTGGCCTGGGTGGCGACCAAGCACGAGGTGGCGCGCAAACTGCTGGCCGACCCCCGGCTGTCCTCCGACCGCACCCACGCCGACTTCCCCGCCACCTCGCCACGTTTCCAGGGCCTCCGGGACCGGCGCCCGGGGTTCATCTCCCTGGACCCGCCGGAACACAACGCCAAGCGGCGGATGACGATCAGCGAGTTCACCGTCAAGCGCATCAAGGGCATGCGTACGGACATCGAGCGGATCGTGCACGGCTTCATCGACGAGCTGCTCGCCGCGGGTCCGCCCGCCGACCTGGTCAGCCGGTTCGCACTGCCGGTGCCGTCCATGGTGATCTGCCGGCTGCTCGGCGTGCCCTACGACGACCACGACTTCTTCCAGGACGCGAGCAGGCGGCTGGTGCAGGCGACGAACGTGGCAAGTGCGGTCGCCGCGCGCGACGACCTTGAGCACTACATGGACGAGCTGATCACCAAGCTCCAGGCAGAGCCCGGCTCGGGCCTGCTCGGCAGCCTGGTCACCGAGCAACTGGCCAACGGCGAGATCGACCGCGACGAACTGGTCTCGACCGCGCTGCTGCTGCTCGTCGCCGGCCACGAGACGACGGCCTCGATGACCTCGCTCAGCGTGATCACCCTGCTGGACCACCCCGAGCAGCACGCCGCGCTGCGCGCCGACCCCAGCCTCGTACCCGGCGCCGTCGAGGAATTGCTCCGTTACCTCGCCATCGCCGACATCGCGGGCGGCCGCGTCGCCCTGGCCGACATCGAGATCGACGGGCAGCTCATCCGGGCCGGTGAGGGCGTGATCATCACCAACTCCATCGCCAACCGCGACGGCTCGGTGTTCGAGGACCCGGACACCTTCGACGTGCACCGCTCGGCCCGCCACCACCTCGCCTTCGGCTACGGAGTACACCAGTGCCTCGGCCAGAACCTGGCCCGTCTGGAACTTGAGGTGATCATCACCGCGTTGTTCGATCGCATTCCGACGTTGCGCCTGGCCGTACCCGTCGAGCAGCTGACGCTGCGACCGGGCACGACGATCCAGGGCGTCAACGAACTCCCGGTCACCTGGTGACCCCGGCGAAAGGAGTGGCCATGCGAGTGACCGCCGACCGGAACGTCTGTGTGGGGGCCGGCCTCTGCGCCCTGACCGCACCCGAGATCTTCGACCAGGACGACGACGGCCTGGTCACGGTGCTCAAGTCCGACCCCGACGACGACAGCCGGCCCGCCGCGCGGGAGGCAGGCATGCTCTGCCCGTCCGGCGCCATCCAGATCACCGAATAACCCGGCCGGGACCGGCCCGCCGACGGGATCCGGTCCCTGCCGACCACTCCCGGATCGCCAGGTGCCGCACCATCCGCATCCGCCGGCACGGGCGCACCGACACCGTGTACATCACGACCACACCCTCCTGCGTTCCCGGCTCGCTCCCTGCCAGGACCGTGCGTACGGCCCTGGCTCGCGACCACGAGCCGCACACCCCCAACACCTGTGGCCACGGCTACGAACTGCCGTCGGCCACCACCGGCTTGACATCCACCACGGAAGGCAGGCCATCACCGCGCCACGCGGCCAGCAGGTGCATCAGCGCCGCTTTCCCCGACGTCCACGGCCCCACCTCGTCGCCAGGCCCGCGCCGTCACTCGGCAAGCGGCCGGGCGGTCCGCACCGATCGGACCGGCCCGCCCGCGCCTGGTCACCGTCTGAGCGGTAACGCCGCTCCGGCGGCAGCGGCGCCCGTGGACCACGCGTCTGCGGCCGGGCCGCGTCCCGGTCCGTGCCTGGCCCCGGCCGGCCGGGGCTCCCCCTGGACGACCGGAGTTGAGGGACCTGGTACCACCGGGCGGCGGGGCCCGGACGGCGTGGCCTGTCGAGGGTCCCGGGACGGCTCCACAGGGGAGCGGCGGGTGCGGCGATTCCCGCCCTCGGCCCGTTTCACGCCTCGCGGTCACGTGTCTCACCTCACCATCCGCATGCTGGACGTGGCCGTACGCGCCCGCGCACGGCCACGTAGGCTGGCAGGTGCAGCTGGTTCGCCCCGTCCGCCAGGCGGGATGCGTCGTAAGAGGGAACCCGGTGGGAATCCGGGACTGCCCCGCAGCGGTGAGCGGGAACGACCGCCGTCACCACGCACTGGGCCCGTCCGGGCCTGGGAAGCGACGGCCAGTAGATGTCCTCCTCGGGAGGACGTGCCCGCGAGTCCGAAGACCTGCCCGCTGCCCGTGTGCGACCCCCTCGTGCGCGGACATCCCGGTGACCTCGTGGGCGGGTCGGCGTACATACCAGGCGGACGACCGTGCCATGCCGCGCAGGGTCGCAGAGCGTCCGGTCTGTCACCCCTTCGCGCTCTCGTCCCGTCTCCGGGATCTCAGGGATTCATCTCGCGAAGGAGATCTCCGTGACCACCAAGCCCGCAGCCGCGGCAGCACGGGCCACCGTGTACGGCTACCCCCGCCAGGGTCAGAACCGGGAACTGAAGAAGGCGATCGAGGGCTACTGGAAGGGCCGCGTCACCGCCGACGCTCTCAAGGCCACCGCCGCCGAACTGCGCGGCGCCAACTGGCGGCAGCTCGCCGGGGCCGGCGTCCACGAGGTGCCGACCGGTGACTTCTCGTACTACGACCATGTCCTCGACACCACCGTCATGGTCGGCGCGATCCCCGAGCGGCACCGGGCCGCCGTCGAAACGGACGCGCTGGACGGCTACTTCGCGATGGCCCGCGGCACCCAGGACGTGGCGCCGCTGGAGATGACCAAGTGGTTCGACACCAACTACCACTATCTGGTACCGGAGTTGGGTCCGGGCACGGTGTTCACGGCCGACTCGTCCAAGCAGGTGGCCGAGCTCAAGGAGGCCCTCGCCCTGGACTTGAGCGCGCGGCCCGTCCTCGTCGGACCCGTCACCTACCTCCTGCTCGCCAAGCCCGCGCCCGGTGTGGCCGCCGGCTTCGACCCGCTCACCCTCCTCGACCGGCTGCTGCCCGTGTACGCCGAGGTCCTCGCCGACCTGCGCGCCGCGGGCGCCGAGTGGGTGCAACTCGACGAACCGGCTCTCGTCCAGGACCGCACCCCGGCCGAACTGGACGCCACCGAGCGCGCCTATCGCTACCTCGGCGCACTCACCGACCGCCCGAAGCTGCTGGTCGCCTCCTACTTCGACCGGCTCGGCGACGCACTGCCCGTGCTGGCCAAGGCGCCGGTGGAGGGGCTCGCGGTGGACTTCACCGAGGCCGCCGCCGCCAACCTCGACGCGCTCGCCGCCGTCGGCGGGCTGCCCGGCAAGCGCCTCGTCGCCGGCGTCGTCAACGGCCGCAACATCTGGGTCAACGACCTGGAGAAGTCCCTGGCCGTGCTCGGCACCCTGCTGGGCCTGGCCGACCGGGTCGACGTGGCCGCCTCGTGCAGCCTGCTGCACGTCCCGCTCGACGCGACCGCCGAACACGACATCGCACCGCAGATCGTGCGCTGGCTCGCCTTCGCCCGGCAGAAGACCGCCGAAATCGTCACGCTCGCCAACGGCCTCGCGCGCGGCACCGGCGCGATCGCCGCCGAACTGTCGGCCAACCGTGCCCACCTGGCGTCGCGGGCCGGCTCCCCGATCACCCTGGACCCGGCCGTACGGGCCCGCACGGCGGCCGTCACCGAGGCCGACGCGCGCCGCTCCCAGCCGTACGCCGAGCGGACCGCCGCCCAGCGCGCCCACCTCGGCCTGCCACTGCTGCCGACCACCACCATCGGTTCCTTCCCGCAGACCACCGAAGTGCGCACCGCGCGCAGCGATCTGCGGGCCGGGCGCATCGACACCGCCGGGTACGAGGAGCGCATCAAGACCGAGATCCGGGAGGTGATCTCCTTCCAGGAGAAGGCCGGGCTGGACGTCCTGGTGCACGGCGAGGCCGAACGCAACGACATGGTCCAGTACTTCGCCGAACAGCTCACCGGCTACCTCGCCACCCAGCACGGCTGGGTCCAGTCGTACGGCACCCGCTACGTGCGGCCGCCGATCCTCGCCGGGGACATCTCGCGCCCCGCGCCGATGACGGTGCGCTGGACGACCTACGCCCAGTCCCTCACCGACCGCCCGGTCAAGGGCATGCTGACGGGCCCCGTCACCATGCTCGCCTGGTCCTTCGTCCGCGACGACCAGCCCCTCGCCGACACCGCCCGCCAGGTCGCCCTCGCGCTGCGCGACGAGGTGAACGACCTGGAGGCGGCGGGGACTTCGGTCATCCAGGTGGACGAGCCCGCCCTGCGCGAAACCCTGCCGCTGCGCACCGCCGACCGGTCCGCCTATCTGGGGTGGGCCACGGAAGCCTTCCGGCTCACCACCGGCGGGGTGCGGCCGGCCACCCAGATCCACACCCATATGTGCTACGCGGAGTTCGGTGACATCGTCGAGGCCATCGACGATCTGGACGCCGATGTCATCAGTCTGGAGGCCGCCCGGTCCCATATGCAGGTCGCCCGGGAGCTGGCGGCCCATGGCTACCCGCGGGAGGCCGGCCCCGGCGTGTACGACATCCACTCCCCGCGCGTGCCGAGCGCCGAGGAGGCCACCGCCCTGCTGCGCACCGGACTTGAGGCCCTGCCGGCGGAACGGCTGTGGGTCAACCCCGACTGTGGCCTCAAGACCCGTGGCTGGCCCGAGACGCGTGCCTCGCTGGAGAACCTGGTCGCCGCCGCGCGCACGATCCGCGGTGAGCTGTGAGCCGTGAGCCGTGAGCCGTCGGTGTACTGACCGCGCGTGATCCGGGGCGAGGCCGGTGCGCACTGTGCGCACCGGCCTCGCCCTGCGGCGGCCTTCCGGCGGTTCGGTGGTCCGCCCCTGGCGGCGGCCGTGAGCTGACCCGGTGTCGTGGAGTGCCCGCACCGTGGCGAAGCCGGCGCCGCTCGCTACTGTCGTCGGCTCACGATCAGTTGCGCGTACGCCCTGCCTGATCGGTCTGGTCGGGCTGGTCGGTGTGATCGATGTGGTCGGCGTCGTCGATGGGTCATGTCCGTCGTCCGGGGCGTCGGTGTCCGGAGAACGCGAGAGGGCCCCCGGATGGTTCCGCGGGCCCTCTCCCTGGTGGCTTCGGGTCGGTCAGTCCGAGGCGGCGACCGCCGCTCCCGGTGCGGCCGGCGCGGGCTTGGGGGCCAGGAACCGCTCGGCGAGTTCGCCGAAGGCGAGGCCGAAACCGCCCCACAGGGTGATCTGGATGGCGAGGGCGGAGAGGCGGAACCGCCACAGCAGGGTCGCGGGGAAGTTCTTCGGCACCTCGTTGGTGACGGGCAGGAAGGCATACGCCAGCCCGATCACGAGGGCGAAGGCCGTCACCGCGACGACCGTGGCGTACCAGGCGCCCAGTCGTGGGACGAGCCGCTTGCCCAGGAGGGTGGCGGCGATCGCGAGGAGCACGCTGAGCAGCATCATCAGGAAGTACAGGGTCGTGCGCCTGCCGATGGTGTCGGGCTCGCCGACCGACGGCGGGTTGGCCGGGTACTTCAGGAACGGCACGACGTACACGGCGAGCAGCGCGCAGCCGGACAGCAGCAGCGCGGTGGCCCGCGGGGTGCGGCGGCCGACGCGGCCGAGCGCGAAGCAGTAGGCGAGCGCGGCGATGCCGCCGAACGCGACACCGTAGACCAGGACACCGGTGGCGAGGCCGGCGGTGGACTGGAGGCCGCGGGAGACGAGCTCGACCTCGTGCTCATGCGCCGGGGCGTGGGCCTCCTCGAAGCCGATGGCGCCGTCGACGTTCGGCTCACCGAGGAAGTAGGCGACGATCAGGGCGAGCACCCCGGCCGTGAGGCCGGCGAGCATGCCCCGCACGAGCAGGTTTCTTACCGTTGCGGAGTTCATGGGTATGCGGCGTCCCTCGCGTCAGTGGCAGGGGAAGCCGAGCAGGTGGCGTCCGTCGTGTACCCATTCGTGGACGTCCGCACCGCTGATCACGGAGGTGGCGCCCTGCTCGGCGCCGACGAAGTACAGCAGGACGAGCATCAGGATGCCGAAAAAGACCGCCCAGGGGGCTATCGCTGTCAGCGGCAGCTTGGCGGGTGCGACGGGGGTGGTGGCTGTCGGCTGGGCGACATGCTGCGCCATGGCAGGGCCTCCTCTGGGAGTTCGCGTCCCATATCGGTGGTGCACTGGACGAGGGCGGCGTGTCTGACTCACGTGACGGCCCGCCCGGGGGGCTCGCCGTCTCGCTCACAGTGGCGCGACCGTGCCGGATTTCCACCGGCTTCCGCCACACCCTCGTCGATAACGGACCGACGGTACCCCGTGTCGGGTACATGGCCAAGACCGGGCCCGGTGGCCACGGTCCGCGGCTGCGGCCGGCACGACCCCGGCAGGTGCCCCGGTACGTGGCGGTTCCCGGTCGGCGATCGGCACCGTCCGGACGCCGTAGCGGCCACACCGCGTCCGCCGTGCGGTCCGTGACATGGCGTCGGCCGGGAGGCGGGAACCGGGAGGCGGGTCCGGCCGACTACCTGTGCCGGGTCGCGTCCGTGGCCCGTCGGCTGGTGAGTGGTAGAGGAGATGGTCCATGCGTCCTGGGAAGATGTGCGGGCTCGCGGTGGTGGTCGCGGTGGCCGCCACGGCGTGCGGTGGCGGCGGTGCCGTGGACGGCGTCAAGGGGGCCGGGCCGGCTGCCGCGGGGAGCGGCGGCTCCGGGTTTCCGGTGCGGGTCACGGACTGTCAGGGCGTGCCGACCACGTTCCCGGCGGCGCCCGACAGGATCGTGACGAGCAATGCCGCCGCCCTGGAGATGCTGCTCCGACTGGGGGCGGGCGACCGGGTCGTCGGAACGGGATTCCCGCCCGGCAAGGGCACCCTGCCCGCGGATCTCGACGCACGGGCGCAGCGGGTGCCGGTGCTGGGGAAGGCGGTGATTCCCAAGGAGAAGCTGCTGGGCTCCGGGGCGGATCTCTACATCGACACGTTCGCGTCGATGGAGCACATGGGCGGGGCGGGTGACGCGCCGACCGCGGCGGAGTTCGCGTCGGCGGGGATCCGGCACATCTATCTGGCCTCCACCGCCTGTGCGCCGATGGCCAAGGAGCCGCAGCGGGACCTGTCCGGTGTGGAGGGCGACCTCACCCGGCTGGGCGCGGTGACGGGGACCTCGAAGCGGGCGGCGGAACTCGTGTCGGGGATGCGGGCGAAGGTCGCCGCGGTCCACAAGGCGATCGGCGACGTGCCGCCGGAGCGGCGGCCGGGCTACTTCTTCTTCGACTTCGACGCGGGGACCAAGCAGCCGATCGCCGTCTGCGGCAAGCAGGTCGCCAACGCGGTGATCAACCAGGCCGGGGCCCGCAATGTCTTCGGCGGCTGCGACGGCGCCTTCCAGCGGGTGTCGTGGGAGGACGTGGTCGACAAGAACCCGGACTGGATCCAGCTGGCCGTACGCAACCGCGGGGACGCGGCCGCGAACCGGAAGGCGTTCGAGGAGGCCGCGGCTTTTCTGAAGGACTTCCCCGCCACCAAGGAGCTCAAGGCGGTGCGGGACGGGAAGTTCCTGCGGATCGGCTCGGAGCGTACGACGATCGCCGGTGTCGGCAACGCGGACGCGGTCGAGGAGATCGCGCACACCCTCTACCCGGCCGAGTTCGCGGCGGCCCGGTAGTGGGGGCGCGCCCCGCGGTGCGGGCCGGCGAGAAGCCCCCCGTACGGCAGCGGGACCTCGTACGAAAGGAGATCCCCGTGCGCGAGGACATCCCCGTACGGGACGGCACCGCCGGGCGTGCCGGGCGCGGTGTGCGGACCGGGGTGCTGGCGGTGGGGCTGGGTGCCGCCCTGGTGGTGGCGCTGACCGTCGCGGTGTCCCTGGGCGCCACGGACATCGCGCCGGACCGGGTGTGGTCGGTGGTGTTCCGGCGGCTGGGGGGCGCGGCGCCCCGGCCGGGTACCAACGATCTGATCGTGTGGCAACTCCGCGTGCCACGGGCCCTGTTGGCGGCGTTCGTCGGTGCCGGGCTGGGGCTGGTGGGGACGGCGACCCAGGCGTTGGTGCGCAATCCGCTGGCGGACCCGTATCTGCTGGGTATCTCCAACGGCGCGTCGCTCGGCGCGGTCGGTGCGATCGTGCTGGGGGCGAGCACCGGCGGCCTGCTGGGGCTGGGGCTGTCGGCGGCCGCCTTCGCGGGGGCGCTCGCCGCGTTCGCGCTGGTGTGGTTCATGGCCCGGCGGGGCGGGGGCTTCTCGCCGCTGCGCCTGGTGCTGGCCGGGGTGGGGATCGGGCAGTTCCTCTCCGGATTCACCAGCTATCTGGTGCTCCAGGCCGGTGACGAACAGCAGACGCGCAGCGTGCTGTTCTGGCTCATGGGGAGTCTGAGCGGGGCGACCTGGCAGGTGCTGTGGCCGCCCGTCCTCGCGGTGGCGGCCGGGCTGCTGGCGCTCCAGGCGCGCGCCCGTGCCATGAACGCGCTGATCATGGGCGACGAAACGGCCGCCGGGGTCGGCGTGGACGTCACCCGGCTGCGCCGGGAGCTGTTCGTGGTGACCAGTCTGCTGACCGGTGTGCTGGTCGCGGTGTCCGGGGCGGTCGGCTTCGTGGGGCTGATGGTGCCGCATCTGTGCCGGCTGGTCGTCGGGGGTGATCACCGGCGGCTGCTGCCGCTCTCCGCGCTCACCGGTGCGCTGTTGCTGGTGGTGGTGGACATCGTGTGCCGTACGGCGATGGACACCCAGGAACTGCCGGTGGGTGTGGTCACCGCGATGATCGGGGCCCCGGCCCTGCTGTTCCTCCTGGACCGGCGGATGGCGGCGGGCCGGTGAACGTCGGAATCGAGGATCTGCATGTCGCCTACGCGGGCCGCAACGTGGTCGCCGGGGTGCGTCTGATGGCCGCGGCGGGCGAGATCGCGGGGCTGGTCGGCCCCAACGGGAGCGGCAAGTCCACCGTCCTGCGGACCGTCTACCGGCATCTGCGGCCCGCCGCCGGACGGGTCCTGCTGGCCGGCGCCGATATCCGCACGCTGACGCCGGGGCAGACCGCGCGGCATGTCGCCGCGCTGCCGCAGGAGCGCGGCAGCGACTTCGAACTGACCGTGCGGGAAGTGGTGGCGATGGGCCGGACGCCCTACAAACGGGCCTTCGCCGGCGAGGACCGCGGCGACCGGGAGACGGTGGCCCGGTCGCTGGCCGCCGTCGGCATGGCGGGGCAGGACGCCCGCCGCTTCGCGGCGCTGTCCGGGGGCGAACGTCAACGGGTGCTGCTGGCACGGGCGTTCGCGCAGGATCCGGACGTGCTGGTACTGGACGAGCCCACCAACCACCTCGACGTACGGCACCAGGTGGAGCTGCTCGCGCTGCTGCGGGCGCAGCGCCGTACCACGTTGATCTCGCTGCACGATCTGAACGCCGCGGCGTCGTTGTGCGACCGGCTGCATGTGCTGCACGGCGGGCGGGTGGTGGCGTCCGGCGCGCCGCGCGCGGTGCTGACGCCCGAGCTGCTGGCCGAGGTGTTCGGGGTGCGGGCCGCGGTGACCGAGCACCCGCTCACCGGAGACCCGCTGATCGCCTTCGACCACCGGCGGCTGCCGTCCTCCCCCGCGTCCGGCGGGGCGCCCGACGGCGAGGGCTGAGAGCCTGTCGGGTGACCGGCCGTGATCGGAGTGTGTCAGGTTCGCGTGTTCGTCGGGCAGGGCGGAGGCCCCGTAATGATCGCGTGGTGTGTGCCAGCGCGATAATTCCAGGGCCGTCAGCGGCTCATGCTGTCCGTCCGGCCTGACCGATGCGATGCGGGAGGCCGTCCGACCCGGCGGCGTCCCGCCGGGCCGTACCTGTCCGGACTTCCGCCCGATCCCGTTGCGGACCATCGGGTCGTCCAGCCGTCCAGCCGTCGCTGCCCCATTACCGCCGGGGCAGCGACGGCTGCACGAAGGCCCGCTCCGCATCGGACAGTTCATGGTGACGTATCACCCGAGCGTGATCCGCGACTCAAGATCATGTGAAGACGGAATCCAGATCGTCTCCACACGGCGAGGGGACCGGCAGTGCAACGCTACTTGCCGAGGTAGAGGTCGCGGAGTAGCTCTCCGGCCGCGGGGGCCTGGCACAGTCCCGTGCCGGAGAATCCCGCCGCGTAGAAGAAGGGGCGGTCGGGGTCCCGGCCGATGAGGGCGGCCCCGTCCTTGCTGGAGTCGAAGGAACCGCTCCATCCGCGACGAAGGCGGATGCCCGCGAGGGCCGGGTAGGTGGTGCCGAGCTGCTGCGACAGCCGCTGGAGCCAGTCCTCCCGGGATTCGTCCTGCCGGGGGCGGCCCATCCCGACGAGGATGCGGTCCTTCCAGGCGCGGATCCGCAGTCTGGTGGGGTGCAGGGTCATCGGCAGGTTGGTGAGCGGCTCGGCGGGAGGGTCGGCGAGGAGCAGCTCAGTGGGCTCCGGGGTCACCGGGAGGTGGACGCCGGCCATGTCGCCGACCGCCCCCGCCCAGGGTCCGGCCGCGCAGATGATGTTCTCGGCGAGGATGCTGCCCGCGGGGGTGTGGACCCGTCCGTCGGGGTCGATGGCGGTGACGGGGGCGTCCGTGCGCACGACGGCGCCGGCCTCCTGGGCGGCCGCGGCGTAGCCACGCACGATCGCGGCGGGGTCGCAGGAGTACGCCTCGGGCGACCAGGCCGCCGCCAGGACGGTGCGCTCGTCGAGCAGCGGGTTGAGGCGCGCCGCTTCGGACGCGCTCACGAGCTTGACGTCCACTCCCGCGGCCTGCTGCGCGGCGTGGTCGCGGCGGAACTTCTCCACCTGCTCTTCTTCGGTGAACAGCACCATGAACCCGACGCGTTGCAGGCCGAGCGGAGATCCGGTTCGCTCGGCGAAGGCGCGGTAGGCCGCCAGGCTGCGGACGGCGAGGCTGCCGGTGCGGGCGTCGCCGGGGAAGAAGGTGCGCACGACGTTCGCCGTGGCCCCGGACGCCCCCGATCCGAGGGTGCCCCGCTCCAGCAGGACGGTGCCGACACCGGCCTCGGCGAGATGGCAGGCGACCGAGGTGCCGATGACCCCTCCGCCGATGACGAGGGCGTCGGTGCGTTCGGGCAGCTCGCTCATGCCGGCTGCTCCACTTCGGTGCGGCGCTGCTGGCGCAGCGGGTCCGCGGCGTCCCACGGGAACAGATGCAGGTTCCAGCCCCCCAGGCAGTTGATGTAGAGGGCCATGTGTCTCGCCACGGCCAGAAAGTCGTCACGGTCGAGGTGGTCCAGGCAGGACATGAAGCGCTGGGTGAAGTCCCACAGCTTCTCCAGACCGCAGTAGCCCAGGAACTCGGCCGGGACACCGACCAGCAGGCGTGCCATCTGGCGCACGGAGTCCATCGGCATGTCCGCGACCGCGGCTCGGATCAGGCCACCGTAGGAGGCGTACCCCAGCGGGCGGGTCTCGCCGTTGACGAACAGAAGGGTGGACAGAACCGTCTCGTGGGTCCCGGCCCTGGAGGGGATCCAGCCGCGGTGCATGTCGCCGAGCTCAGGAGGTTCGGACAACCAGATCCGCTCCGTCTCGGTGTGCACGTCGTGGATCAGCTGGTTCGCCTCGGCGTGGGCGGCGGTCAGCCGGGGGATGCCGTGGCCGCCCGAGGTGCCCGCCTGGCGGACCTCCACCAGGATCTGCTTCTTCGTCGAGTAGACCGCCTCCCAGACGGCCTGTCCGGCTTCGAGCAGAGTCGATATGTCCTCCGCCAGGACCTGGCCCACAGGGGCCGCCGGCATCGGTTCGGTCAACTCGCCGTACTTGATACCCAGATGCTGGAGCGCGGAACAGAACACCGTCCCGTTGGGCGCCTCACGCCGATCGGCGATCTTGTAGGACGCGTGGGTGTGCAACAGGGAGTGGATCGGCGCCACGTGATACAGGTGCTCTCCCGCCACCAGCGCGTGCCCCTGGAGGCTTTGGTAGGGCAGCGATTCCCACAGCGCAGCGGCCAACTCGGGGTTGCGATCGTCGAGTTCCGCGGTGACGGTGAAACCTAAACCGGGCCAAGCTATCTCGATGCGCCGTCCGGGTAACGTCTCAGACAAGGTTCTCCCCTTACGTTCCGACGAGGTGTCACCTTCCGTGTCACGGGAGACAGGAAGGCGTTCCAAGCCACATTTGTCACTTCCGCACGAGAACAACACGCCTTCCCCACCCGCCACAAGAAGAATTCGGGCCCATCCATGCCCGTGAACCTCAGTCTGCGGGCTGTCCCACACGGCCGACTATCGAACCAAGGGACCGGCCCCGCCCCGCCCCACTCCCCGGCACTTTCGCCTGCGCAGCACGCCGACGATCAAGGAGTGGGCGGTGCCCGCCACCTTTCCGAGTGCGGAACAGCGCACGCGTTTCGGTCACTTCACCGAGGACTCGGACACGGGACAGCTCCCGGGCCCTTCCTGCTGGATCGGACGGCACGGCGCCGGGCGCCGGCCGCGCGCGGGCCGCGGAACCGGATCGGCCGGGCCGTGCAACTGGACACATGAGCCGTTGACAGCCCCGGAGTTGTCGCACCGGCACACACCACGCGATCGTTCCGGAGCCTCCGCCCTACCCGACGAACACGCGGACCTGCTCACTCACCGGTCACTCACCGGTCACGGCCGGCCATCCGACAGGCTCCCAGCGGGCCGTCGCAGATCCGGCGACCGGCCCCGCACCGGTCACCGTCCACCGTTCACCGCGCCGGTGGCCTCGTAATGGCTCGGCCGTCCCTGGCGCAGGACCAGGCGGCCGAGCCGTTCGGCGTCGGACCGCCGCATCAGTTCCCGTCGGCCGTCCGCGTGCCGGAGCAGACAGGAGTGCCAGGGCGTCAGCCATACGTCGGGGGCGTCGAGCAGGCGTATGCCGAACTTGGCCGAGCCCCGTGGCTGCGGGTGGATGGAGAGCCGACACGCGTCGGGGTGATGTGCGGCGATCAGGTCGCCCCAGGCGCGGCTGCGCTGGATGACGCCGTACGCGCGGGTGCGGCAGTCGCGCTGCAACGCCGAACGGGAGCCGGTGAAGGAGACGGTGTCCTCGAAGAGGAACCGGGTGATGCCCTGGTAGAGCCGCCGGGTCGGCTCGTCGCCGCGCGTCCGGGCGCGCAGGGTCTCCAGGGACGGTGCGTGGCGTGCGTGGATCCGGGACCGCTTCTCGTCGTTCGGGAGGTCCCCGTAGACGTCCCGCAGGTCGAAGACGTCCAGGTGGGTCAGGCCCTCGTCGCGGATCAGGGCGCGCAGGGCGTCGCCGTAGGCGTCGATATGCCGGTCGGGGACGTGGACGAGGTCGCTGAAGACGTGCCCGTCCGAGCAGATGAGCACGCGGGCGCCGGGCGGGTGCACGGCCGTGACGCGGGCGCAGAGGTCGTCGAGGAAGCGCAGCGAGAGCCGTTCGCCCTCGTCCGGGAGGTGGCCGAGGACCTTTGCCGGGTTGGGGGACTTGCAGGGGAAGCCCGGCAGGGTGAACAGGACCGGCTCGCCCGCCGCGACCCGCGGGGCGAGCTGGCGCAGTTGGGCCGGGTACGCGTCGGGGCCGAGGCCGTGGCCGGTGTCCAGCGTGCGCCGGTACGGCAGGAGGGTGGCGAGGATGGCGTGACAGGTGGCCAGGTGTGCGGCGGGGTCGCCCGGCGGGGGCTGGGGAGGGGTGCCGGCCGGGTGGACGGGCGCGGCGCCGGTCGTGGTGACGGGTCTGGTGCCGGTCGGTGGCATGGGGGCTCCTTCGGTGGCCGGAGGCGGCGTCGGTGCGGCGGCCGGGCGGCGGCCTGGGGTGTCGCGGGTGGGTGGGGCGGCGGGCGGCCGGTTCAGCGGTCCCCGCGCTCGTGCCGGGCGGCGGCCGGGTGGCCGGTGACCGGGCACCCCGCGGCCGGGGCGGCGCCGGGGCCGGGCCGGTAGGTCACCGGCAGCCGGTCGACCCCGCGGGCCAGTACCGCGGGGGTCCAGCGGAGCTCCGCCTCGGGGACGGCCAGTCGGAGTCCGGGCAGCCGGCGGAGCAGGGTGCCCAGAGCGATCCGGAGTTCGGCGCGGGCCAGCGCGGCGCCGGGGCAGAAGTGGCTGCCGTGGCCGAAGGCGAGGTGGGCCCGGTCGGCGCGGTCGAAGTCGAGGGTGTCGGCGTCGGCGAAGTGCCGGGGGTCGCGGTTGGCCGCGCAGAGGGAGACGATCACCGAGTCACCCGCCGGGATCCGCGTCCCGTGCAGGTCGGCGTCCTCGGCGAAGAAGCGCCAGGTCGTCAGCTCGAAGGCGCTGTCGTGGCGGAGCAGTTCCTCGACGGCCCGGGGCAGCGGCTCCGGGCGGCGGGCCAGCGCCGCGTGGTGCCCGGGGTGGCGCAGCAGGGTGAGCAGGGCGGTGGTGATCTGCTGGGTCACCGGTTCCTGCCCGGCGACCAGGAGCTGGAAGATCATGGAGTCCAGCTCCTCCTGTTCGAGCCGGCCGCCGTCGCGGGCGGCGACCAGCCGGGAGAGCAGGTCCTCGCCGTACTCACGGCGTTTGTGGACGACCAGATCGGCGATGTACCGCTGGAGCCCGCGCAGCCGGGCCTCGTACGCGGTACGGCCGGGGTCCGTGGGGCCGACGGGCTGGACGACCTTGCCCCAGTCCCGGTCGAAGCGCTGCTGGAACTCCGGTGGCAGTCCGATGACTTCGGCCAGCGCCAGGAAGGGGAAGCGGGCCGCGAAGGCGTCGACGAGGTCGGCGTGCCCGGTGGCGGGGAGTTCGTCGAGCAGCGCGTCGGCGAGGGCCTGGAGGCGGGGGCGGAGGCCCTCGACGCGCTGCGGGGCGAAGGCATCGGTGATCAGACGGCGCAGCGCGGTGTGCCGGGGCGGGTCCTGGTGGAGCAGATGCACCTGGAGCTGGGAGTGCTGCGGCTCGGGCATGATCGATGCGCGGGCCCGCCAGGCGGCGTTGCCGCGCGAGTGGTGCTTGCCCAGCCGGTCGTCGGTCAGCGTGCTGCGGGCGGCTTCGTATCCGGTGACGAGCCAGGCGCAGACTCCACTGGGGAAGCGGACCCGGTGGACCGGACCGCGCTCGCGCAGCTCGGCGTAGAGCGGGTACGGATCGCGCTTGTAGTCCGCCCCGTACAACTCGACGGGATCGGGGATCGCGGCCATGGCGGCCTCCTCACGGGGATGGGTCACCGGGCGCTGCCGGGGTGGTGGTGCGGGCCGGCGGCCGGTGGTGGGGACCGGGCCGGGACGGCACGGCGTTGGAGAGGTCGGGCGAAACGCGCGTCGAGTTCCCGCCGGGACCGGAGGTTTTCGTCCGCGCGGGGGCGAACGACGCGGGCCGCAAACCCAGTTAGTCGCGGCCGGGGGCGCGTCGGTTCCGGTACGGACGGAGGACAAACCTCACGCGTCTCACCGGCCACTTTCGTGCGTCCGAGCGGGGCCGTGGCTGCCACCATGACGCCATCGGGCGGCTGTTGCCACGCGCTCCCCCGCCCCCTCGTTCTCCTCCCCTCCCCCACTCCCCCACTCCTCCTTCCGAGCACTGGAGCGGCGATGTCCTCGTCCTCGGCCGACCGCCGTCGGCCCGTCCTTCCCCCGGCCGTTCAGCGGCTGCTGCCCGCCCGGCCGGTGGCCGGCTTCGCCGTCCTGCTGGCGGTGCTGTTCGCGCTGTCCTACGCGGCCGGCTCCGCCGCCGGACCGGTGGCCCCGAGCCTGCGTCCCGGGGGCGGTGCCGGCACCGGTGGCACCGGTCCGGCCGGCGGTGGCGGCATGGGCGATATGCCCGGCATGGGTGCCGTTGCGCCGCGGGCCGGCATCGTGGGGGATGCGCGGTGACCACCCAACCGCACGACTCGGCCACCCCGCCCGCGCCGTCGCGCACCACCACCCTGGCGGTCGGCGGCATGACCTGCGCCGCGTGCGTGGGCCGGGTGGAGCGGAAACTCGGCCGGCTGGACGGCGTATCGGCCTCGGTGAACCTGGCCACCGGCCGGGCCACCATCAGCCACCCCGCGGCGGTACCCGTGAGCACGCTCGTCACCACCGTCGAGGCCGCCGGGTTCACCGCGCACCTCCCCGAACCCACCGTGGCGCCCGAGCAGCCGGACGGTCCGGATGCCGGGCGTGCCGGGCGCCGGGACGACGGTGCCCGCGCCGCGCGCGACCGGCTGCTGGTGACCGCGCTGCTGTCGCTCCCGGTGCTGGTCCTGTCGATGGTGCCCGGCTGGCAGTTCCGCAACTGGCAGTGGCTGTGCTTCGTGCTCGCCGCACCGGTCGCCGTATGGGGCGCGTGGCCCTTCCACCTCCGTGCGCTGCGCGGCCTGCGGCACGGCGCCGCGACCATGGACACCCTGGTGTCCCTCGGTGTCGCCGCGTCGTTCCTCTGGTCCGCCTACGCGCTGTTCTTCGGCGGGGCCGGCGAGCCGGGCATGGCCATGCCGTTCTCCCTGCTGCCCGCCGCCGATGACGGGACCGCGCACCTCTATCTGGAAGCCGCCGTCGGCGTGCCGCTGTTCGTCCTGGCCGGCCGACGGATGGAGGCCAGGGCCCGGCGCGGCACCGGCTCCGCGCTGCGCTCGCTGGCCGAACTCGCCGCCAAGGACGTCGCGGTGCGGGTGGACGGCGGCGAGGTACGCGTCCCGGTGTCCCGGCTGAAGACGGGCGATCTCTTCGTCGTCCGGCCCGGCGAACGCGTCGCCACCGACGGCACCGTCACCGCGGGGCGTTCCGCCCTGGACCTGTCGCTGATCAGCGGGGAGAGCCGGCCGGTCGAGGTCGGTCCCGGCTCGGCGGCCGTCGGCGGCGCGGTCAACTCCGGTGGTCTGCTGGAGATCCGGGCCACCGCCGTGGGCGGTGACACCCAGCTCGCCCGGATCACCCGGCTCGTCGAGGACGCGCAGACCGGCAAGACCAGGGCCCAGCGGCTGGCCGACGCGGTGGCGGCCGTCTTCGTGCCGGCCGTGCTGACCGTCTCCGTCACCGTCCTGGGGTTCTGGCTCGGGGCCGGTGCCGACCCGCAGGCCGCCGTCACCGCCGCGGTCGCCGTCCTGGTCGTCGCCTGTCCCTGTGCGCTGGGACTGGCCACCCCGACCGCGCTGCTGGCCGCCACCGGCCGCGGCGCGCAGCTCGGCATCCTGGTCAGCGGGCCGCAGGCGCTGGAGCGGCTGCGGCGGATCGACACCGTCGTGCTGGACAAGACCGGCACCCTCACCACGGGGCGGATGAGCGTCACGTCCCTCACCCCGCGGGCCGGCGGCCTCGATCCGGCCGACACGCTCCGGCTGGCCGCCGCGGTCGAACAGGGCTCGGAGCACCCGCTGGCCCGCGCCGTCCTCGCGCACGCCCGCAGCCAGGAGCCCGGCCAACCGCCGCTGCCCGTGGACGACTTCACCGCCACCCCGGGATTCGGCGTACGCGGCGGCGTGGCCGGCCGCCGGGTGACGCTCGAACGGCCCGGCGACCCCGACGGTCTGCCCGCTCCGCTGCCGGCGGCGGTACGTACGGCGGAGGGCGCCGGTGACACGGCGGTCCTGGTCACCGTCGACGGCACCGCGGAGGCCGTCATCGCCATCGGTGACGCGCTCCGCCCCGACAGCTACCGCGCCGTCGACCGGCTGCGCCGCCTGGGGCTGCGCCCGGTGCTGGCCACCGGGGACCGCGCGGCCACCGCCCGCGCGGTGGCCGGTCACCTCGCCATCACCGAGGTCCACGCCGAGGCCCGCCCGGAGGACAAGGCCGCCCTCGTCACCGCCTTGCGGGAGCGGGGCGGGCGGGTCGCCGTGGTGGGCGACGGCGTCAACGACGCGGCGGCCCTCGCCCTCGCCGACCTCGGCATCGCCATGGGCAGCGGCACCGACGCCGCGATCGGCGCCGCCGATGTCACCCTGGTGCGCGAGGACCTCCAGGCCATCGCCGACGCCGTGCACCTGGCCCGCCGGACCCTGGGCACCATCCGCGCCAATCTGCTCTGGGCCTTCGGCTACAACCTCGTCACCGTGCCGCTCGCCGCCGTCGGACTGCTCAACCCGATGCTCGCGGCCGCCGCGATGTCCGCCAGCTCGCTGCTCGTCGTGGGCAACAGTCTGCGCCTGCGGTCGTGGAAACCGGGGTCCCCTGCGAAGCGGGAAAGCTCAGCGCAGCAGGACAACCCAGCGCAGCGGGACAACACGGCGCAGCACGGAAGCACGGCGGAGGCGGCCCGCCCGAGCGAGGGTTCCGACGCGCGACCCGCCCGTACGCACACCCCCCGGAGGACGTCATGAGCCGACTGCGCGGCGCCGCCGTACCGCTGCTCACCTGTCTGGTGACGCTGGGCGCGCTCACCGCCTGGACCGCGGCCGGCCGGGCGGGGTCACCCGCGGAGCTGAGCGCCGCCGAGGGCCGGGTCCTGGTCCCCTTGAGTACGGAAGCCACCGCGGCGTTCGTGACCGTCCGCAACACCGGCGGCGCGGACGATGTGCTGACCGGGGTCACCGGTCCGGCGAGGCACACCACGATGCTCAGCCGCACCGTCGACATCGGGCGGAACGCGCGGCGGATGGAGATGGCCGGCGCCGTCACCGTCCCGGCGGGCGGCTCGCTGCGGATGTCCCCCACCGGCCTGGACATCATGGTGAGCCCGCCGCCGCGGCTCGCGCCCGGCGACCGGCTCACCTTCACGCTGCACTTCCGCGACAGTCCCCCGCTCACCGTCCGGACGCGGGCCGTGCTCCCCGGCCGGTGACGGCCGGTCGGTTACGGCTGGTCGGTGACGGCCGGTCGGTTACGGGCTTCGGGGCCGGTACCACGGGGCTCATGGACAGGCGACCGCCGTCCATGAGCCCCGTCGGCGTACCGGAGCGGCGCGTCAGGCCACCGCGCCCGCGAGGTCCCGGGGCCGGTCACCCGGCCACGGTCCGGCGTCGCGCGCGGCTCCCGGGCACGGCCGGTCCGCCGGGGCCTCCGCTTCCGCCAGCAGCGCGACGAGGGTCTCGCGCGCGCGGGCCACCCGGGAGCGCACCGTCCCCACGGGGCAGCCCATCACCCCGGCGGCCGCCGCGTACGGCAGCCCCAGCAACTGGGTGAGCACGAACGCCTCGCGCCGCGCCGGAGCCAGCGCGGACAGCAGCTCCGCCAGGGCGACACCCTCCTCGAACCCCGGCACACCGCGCGGCTGCACCCGCTCCGCCGCCGTCTGCCAGTCGTCGGTCGCGGCCAGCCGGGGCCGGGCAGCGTGGGAGCGGATACGGTCCGCCACGACCCGGCGGGCGATGGTCAGCAGCCAGGTCCGCGCCGACGACCGGCCCTCGAACCCCGGCAGACTGCGCAGCGCCCGGACATAGGTGTCCTGCGTCAGATCGTCGGCGGCCTGCGGATCGCCGCTGAGGTGCGTCACATAGCGGCGCACATCGAGCTGGGTGGCCCGGACGAACTGTTCGGCCGCCGCCTCGTCGCCGTTCCTGGCGACCAGCGCCCAGGCCGTCACCGCCTCGTCATCGCGCATGCCGCGGCCGCCCCTCGCCGTGCGCCCCCGGGTTCGGGGAGGATGGCCGCATGCTCTGTTCGCGCATTCGTACGGCCCTTTCCGCACGCCTCGACGGCGAGGAACCGCCGCCGGGCCACACCGCCCGCGGGCTCGACGGCCATCTGGCGGAGTGTGCGGACTGCCGCGACTGGGCGGCGCGGGCGCGGCGGCTGACGGCGGTGGTCGGCCAGGCGTCGGCGGACGACCGGGAACCGGCGGCGTCCGCCGACGCCTTGCTCGCCCGGCTGCGGGCGGTGTCCGCGCTCCCGGATGCCGGGGACAGGGACGGGATCGGCGAACAGGCCGGCTGACCGGGCGCGTGGGCGCCCGCCCCGCCGTCCGGTGAACCGGGTACGGACGGCGGCACCTGGGGTGCCGGCATCCGGACAGGAGTCATCATCTGGAGTCCTTCGCGTGGTCCGGTCGCCGCCGTGGCGGCACCGGTGACGTCAGAGCCCGGGGCGCCCGGCGCCGACGACGCGGCGCCGGGTCCGGCCCGGGGGTACGACCGTGCTGTCAGACGACAGCCGGTCCACGCGGCGGACCCCGCAGGGAGATGACATGAGCCAGCAGAACGGTCCGCACCGCACGCCGCGGCTCCGGACGGCGGGGGCGTACGCCGGGCGGGGCGTCGGGCAGTACGATCCGCCAGATCAGGAGCAGCGGGGCGACCAGGAGCGCCGAGACGGTCCGGACGACCCGGAAGGCCGCGCGCTCCCCGCCCCACAGCCACCACGCGCTCAGCAGCGCGACGAGCAGATGCGCCGCGAGCATGCCGCTCGCACTGCCGTGCATCCCGCCCTCTGTCATCGGCTGCGGCATCGGCGGTGACATGCCCGGCAACTGGTCCAGCAGTCCCTGGCCGCCGTGGTGGCCGGAACCCGCCGTGCCGGTGGCGGCCGCCGCCGCGAGAGCGCGGCCCCCCGGCCCCGCCTCCTGCGCCCGGCGGGCGGCCTCGATGTCGGCGAGCGGCATGCCCTGCGCGCCGCACAGCCACGCGTTCGCCCACTGACGCGCGAGCGAGAGCCGCTCACCGCCCGCGTCGGCGACCGCCTGCCCGAAGGAGAACGCGCTGTGCAGGGCCGCCTGGGCGCCCACCGTCAGCACACCCACCAGCACCGGTCCACGCTCGCGGCCCGCGAAACACCAGGCCGCGGCGGTGCATCCGGCACCGGCGGCGAGCAGCGTCCACCAGGGCACGACGGCATCCGACATCGCCATGTGTCCCAGCGCGGCGAGCAGCACACAGACCGCCGCGAACACCGCGGCGCGCAGCCCCCTGAGAATGTGCCCCGCATCCATGACGGCCCCATCGTCGCACCCCGCCCCGCACGGGCGACGGGAGGGGCACCGGCCGGCGCGGGCCCCGGCGGGGCGCGGTGCCACGCGCCACCACCGCACGCCACCACCGGGCGGCCCCGCCGGCCCTTCGCAGTCCGCAACGCACGGCCACGACCGGCGCCTTCACCGCGCACCCACCGCCGCCGCGGACCCACCGGCACCGCGGCCCGGCGGAGGGTGCCGCCTTCGCGATGCCGCCCTAGCGGATCTCGCTCGTCGTACGGCGGTAGGTGGACCGCCGGTCCTCGATGGCGGACCAGCGGTCGCCGTAGACGGTCTGCGTGATGGCCGGTTCCCGCAGGAAGTCGTGCGGGAACCCGAGCGGTACCGCGCTCGCCGCGTCGAGCCGTTCGACGGCGTCGGCGTCGAGTTCGACCCCGACGCTGGCGAGATTGTCGGCGAGCTGGCTCTCCTTGGTGGCGCCGATGATCGGGATGATGTTGCCGGGCCGGCTGCGGAGCCACGCCAGCGCCACCTGCGCCGGGCTCCAGCCGCCCTGCTCGGCGATCTCCAGCACCGCGGTGATGACCGCGTCCTCGTTGTCGTGCTCCGGGCGGCGGTCCTCGAGCCCCGTGCCCAGCCTGCCGGACTCGCCACGGCGGTACTTGCCGGTGAGTTTGCCCGCGGCGAGCGGGGCCCAGGCCAGTACCGCCATGTCGAAGGCGCGTGCCTGCGGGAGCAGTTCGCGCTCCGGCGTCCGCTCCAGCAGGCTGTAGCGCAGCTGCGAACCCGCGAAGGAGGTCCAGCCGCGCAGCTCGGCGAGCGTGTTCGCCTGCGCGATCTCCCAGGCGGGCCAGTCGGACACCCCGATGTAGAGCACCTTTCCGGCGCGTACGAGGTCGTCCAGGGCGCGCATGACCTCCTCGACGGGGGTGAAGTTGTCCCGTGCGTGCACCCACAGGACGTCTACGTGGTCGGTGCGCAGCCGCCCGAGGCTCGCCTCCACCGACTGGACGAGGTTCTTGCGGTGGTTGCCGGCACCGTTCACATCGCCCGGACGGGTCGCGCAGGTGTACTTGGTGGCCAGGACGAAGCTCTCCCGGCGGCCGGTGAGCAGCTCGCCGAGGATGCTCTCCGAATCGCCGTCCGAGTAGTTGTTGGCGGTGTCGATGAAGTTGCCGCCCGCGTCCGCGTAGGCGTCGAGGATCCGTCCGCTCGTCTCCTTGGCGGCGCCCCAGCCATAGGCGTCCCCGATGGTCATGGCGCCCAGGCTCAGTTCGCTCACCCGCAGGCCGGTCCTGCCGAACAGTGTGTAGTGCACGGTGTTCCCCTTCGGTCGGGTCCTGCCGCAGACGCTAGGGGCTGGAGCACACTCCAACACAAGCGGCGACACCGCGCCGCCCGGTGCACCCGGACCCGGTCCCACCGGCCGTGGTCCCACCGGGAGCCACCGGCCGGCCGGGGTGGACCTCACCATGGCGCCGCCCGGCCGGGTCCGGGGACCTCCGCGGCGGGGCCGCGCCGCGGAAGTCGCCGGCCGCCGGTCAGCGGAGGCCGGGCCGGGGACTCACTCGGCCGGGCCGGACGCCACGGTGGTGGCCGCCGCCGGCCGCTCCGACACCTTCTGATCCGCCACCCGCTGTGCCTCCTTCTGCACCAGCGCGCGCAGTTTCTTCGGGGTCAGCGAGGTGCCGGCGCCCGGGACCGGTACCTCGTTCAGCGCCACGACCGGGGCGTCACCGAGCCCCGCGGCGGCGAACTCCGCCTGGGACGCGGCCACCCAGCCCTGCCGTTCGCCGGTCTCGACGCAGGACCGGAAGGTGCCCTCATTGATTTTCCCGGCCTTCTTCGCGAGCCCGAGGAGCAGCTTCCGGTTGCCGAGCCCGTCGTGTGCGATGTCCGACTGGTGCTGCCAGACCTGGTCCACGAACTGGGTGAACCGGCCCTGGTCCTGTGCGCAGGCGGCCGCGGCCGCGGCGGCCTTGGCCCCGCTGCCGCCGTACTGCTTGTCGCTCTGGGTCACCAGGCGGTGGTCGATCTGCACCTGGCCCGACGCGAGGAGCTGGGTGAAGGTGTCGGCGTACCGCTGGGCGAAGGCCCGGGACGCCGGGCTGCCCAGGTCCTCGTAGACCGTCAGCGTCACCGGGACGGTCGGCTTCACCGGCAGCGCCAGCTTCGTCTTTCCCGCGGGACCCGTCGCGTCCGCGGGCGCCACGACCGCGTCCGCTTTACCGCTGCGGACGTACGCACCCAGGGTCGCGGCCGCTCCGTAGACCACCGCGAGCCCCACGATGATCACGGTGTAATGACGCCAGTTGTCCCGTCGGCGCCCGCGCCGCGGCGCGCCCTTCCCGGACTGGTCATTACCTTCTTTGAGTTCCGTGGAACCCGCCATGCGAAACCGCCTTGTCACCATGCTCCGCGGTGGCGTACGCACACCACCACATTCACCGACCACCGCGGCGTCGTCCCGACCACCACGTCAACGTCTCCACTGTGCCAGGTGAACCGCCCCACACCCGCCGACGGGTGGCGCCCACAGCACCGCGCCGGGCGCACCGGGGCCGCCGCCGCGAGGGAAAGAAGCACGCCAAGTCGGTGCGGCCCCCTTGCCAAGGCGAGATAGTACGTGTTCGGATTATTTCCGTCGGATACCGCGATCCCCGTGCATCACCGCAGATCAGAGCATGCCCGCAGGCCGGAGAGAGTCGCCGCGTCGCCCTCCTGGCCGACTGCCCGTCAGCCCCGCCCGCCCGTCACCGGCCCGCCTCCTCCGCCGGCTCCGTCCGCCGCACCCGCGGCCCGGAGCGGCGTCCGCCCTCCCGCCCAGGAGGAACATGAAACCCGCTCCCTTCCGCTACCACCGGGCCCGCGACGTCGTGGGCGCCACCGGGCTGCTCGCCGAACTCGGGGACGACGCCAAGGTCATCGCCGGCGGCCAGAGCCTGGTCGCGATGATGAACTTCCGGCTGGCCCGCCCGCAGCACCTGGTCGACATCGCCGCGCTGCGCGAACTCGACCACCTCGGCACCGACACCGACGGCGCGCTGCGCATCGGGGCGCTCACCACCCATCACACGGTCGAGACCGCGCCGTCCGGCACGCTGGGGGCGGAGTTCGAGGTCCTCCGCGCGGCGATGGGGTGGATCGGACATCTGCCGATCCGTACCCGGGGCACGGTCGGCGGCAGCATCGCGCATGCCGACGCGACCGCCGAATGGTGTCTGCTCGCCGTCGCGCTGGATGCCGGATTCCTGGTCCACGGCCCGCGCGGGCGGCGCCGGATCGCGGCCGGGGACTTCTTCCTCGGCCCGTACACCAACGCCCTCGACCCCGATGAGCTGCTCACCGAGATCGTCTTCCCGCGGCCCGCGCCGTACGCCGCGCTCACCGAATTCGCCGCCCGCCGGGGGGACTTCGCGATCGTGTCGGCGGCGGTGGACCTTGATGTCGAGGGTGCGGCGGTGCGCGGCGGCCGGGTGGCGCTCGGCGGTGTGGCGCCGGTGCCGGTACGGGTGCCCGAGGCGGAGGAGGTGCTGGCCGGCGGCGGCTCGTTCGCCGCGTGCGCGGCGGCGGCCGCGGCCGCCGTCGAGCCACCGGACGACGCCAACGGCAGCGCGTCCTACCGGAAGCAGCTGATCGCCACGCTGGTCCGGCGCGCCTGTGAGGAGGCTGTTTCCCGATGAGAGACGGTCCGATGAAAGACGGTCCGATGCCGGGTGTCCGGGTGCCGGACGCGCCGGGGGCGGGGGTCCCACCGGCGCCGGGGCGGGACGGGCGGCTGGTCGGCCGGTCGGTCCCGCGCCGGGAGGATCCGCGGCTGCTGACCGGGCGCGGCCGGTTCGTGGACGACATCGCGCTGCCGGGCATGCTGCACGCGCAGTTCGTGCGCAGCACCGTCGCGCACGGCGTCATCGAGGCGATCGACCTCACGGCGGTGCACGATGTGCCGGGGGTGGTCGCGGCGTTCACCGCCGAGGATCTGGCGCTCGGCGACATCATCGCCCAACTGGAGCGTCCGGAACCGGAGTTCGTGGCGACGGCGATGCCGGTGCTGGCCCGTGACCGGGTCCGCTACGTCGGCGAGCCGGTCGCCATCGTCATCGCCCGGGACGCGTACGCCGCCGAGGACGGGCTGGAGGCGGCCCGGGTCAGCTATGCCGTACGCCCGCCCGTGACGAGCGCGGCGGCGGCGCTGGCGGCGGGCGCGCCGCTCGTCCACGCGGAGGCCGCGCACAACACCCTGGTCGATGTGTCGCTGTGCGCGACGGACGGCATCGACGAGGTGTTCGCGGCCGCCGACCGCGTCGTCCGGGTGGACACCCGCACCGGGCGGCAGAACGCGCTGCCGCTGGAGACCCGGGGTGCGGTGGCGCACTGGGACGACCGGGAGGAGCAGTTGGTCGTGCAGACCTGCACCCAGGTGCCGCACCAGGTACGGACGGTGGCCTCGCGCTGTCTGCGGCTGGCCGAGCGGGCGGTGCGGGTGGTGGTGCCGGACATGGGCGGCGGCTTCGGCCAGAAGTCCGTGGTGGGCCGCGAGGAGATCGCCACCGCGGCGGCGGCGCTGCGGCTGCGCCGGCCGGTGAAGTGGATCGAGGACCGCAAGGACGCGCTGTCGGCGTCCTTCCTCGCCCGTGAGCAGCACTACGACGTACGTGCCGCGTTCGACGCGGACGGCAGGATCCTGGGGATCGACGCCGATGTGGTGTGCGATATGGGCGCCTACTCCTGCTATCCGTTCACCGCCGGTATCGAACCGCTGATGGCGTCGGCCGAGCTGCCGGGCGTCTACAAGGTCCCCGCCTACCGGGTGCGGGGCCGGGCGGTCGCCACCAACAAGGCACCCACCGCGCCGTACCGGGGGGTCAGCCGCCCGCAGTACGTCATGGTGGTGGAGCGGCTCTTCGAGCGGGCCGCCCGGGAACTGGGCCTGGACCCGGTGGAGATCCGCCGCCGCAATGTCATCACCGACTTCCCGTACACCGGCGTCAACGGCATCACCTACGACCCGGGCTCCTACCTGGAGTCGCTGGACCTCTGCGCGCGGACGCTGCGGGACGAGGGCTGGTACGAGCGGCGGACGGCGGCGGACGGGGCGGGCCGTCATCTCGGCATCGGCTACGCGTGTTTCAGCGAGCGCACCGGCTACGGTTCCGCGGCCTTCGCGCAGCGCAGGATGGCGGTGGTGCCGGGGTTCGACATCTCCGAGGTCCGGATGGACACCAGCGGCGCGGTGACCGTGACCACGGGCACGATGAGTCATGGGCAGAGCCACGAGACGACCATGGCGCAGATCGTCGCCGACGAACTGGGCCTGGACATCGGCGGCGTGCGGCTCCATCAGGGCGACACGGACCGCATCACCTACGGCTGGGGCACCTTCGCCAGCCGCTCGATCACGGTCGGCGGCAGCGCCGTACGGCTGGCCGCGGGCAAGCTCGGCGAGAAACTGCGCCGTATCGCGGCGGACCGCTGGGGCATCCCGTGGGAGGAGACCGCACTCGGCCGCGGCCGGGTGCACCACCGCGGGGACCCGGCCGTCACGATCGGCTACCCGGAGCTCGCCGACATCGCGTACCTCAGGGCCCATCTGCTGCCCAAGGACATCGAGCCGGGGCTGACGGCGACGGCCACCTTCGACGTCTTCAACGACGGGACGTTCTCCAACGCCACCCACGGTGTGGTGGTGGAACTGGACGAGGGCACCGGCCGGGTGGAGATCCTGCGGTACGTCTGCGTCGAGGACTGCGGTGTGGCGATCAATCCGCAGGTGGTGGAGGGCCAGTGCCGGGGCGGTATCGCCCAGGGCATCGCGGGCGCGCTCTTCGAGCAGGTGACGTACGACGCCCAGGGCGAACCGTCGGCGACCAGCTTCCTGGACTACAAGGTGCCCACCGCCCACGAGATCCCGGAGGTGACGATCCACCACCTGGAGACGCCGTGCGCCTTCTCCGCGACCGGGGCCAAGGGTGCGGGCGAGGGCGGCACGATCGGCGCGCCCGCCGCCGTACTGAACGCCGTCAACGACGCCCTGCGCGCCACCGGAGTCGAACTCGACCGCACCCCCCTCACCCCGGAGACGGTGCACCGCGCACTGCGCGGACTCCCGGAGCCCGCCGCATGACCCCCGGCCAGGAACACACCGCGTCCCCAGGAGCCCCCTCATGACCGACACCGAAGCCGGCGCCGACACCGCCACGGGTGCGGATTCTCCCCCCGTCGACTCCTCCCCCGTCATCGGTCAGGAACGGCAACTGATCACGCTCGACGTGAACGGCGAGGAGTACGAGGTGATCACCGAACCGCGCCGCACGCTGGTGGACGTGCTCCGCCACGAACTGCGGCTGACCGGTACCCATGTCGGCTGTGAGCACGGCGTCTGCGGCGCCTGCACGGTGCTGCTCGACGGGCGGCCGGTTCGGGCCTGTCTGATGTTCGCGGCGCAGGCGGAAGGGGGCGCGATCCGCACCGTCGAATCGCTGTCGGACGGCGCCGACGGGAGTGAACTGAGCGATCTGCAACGGGCGTTCCGCGCCCATCACGGATTGCAGTGCGGTTTCTGCACCCCCGGCTTCCTGATGCTCGCCGAGGGGTTCCTGGCCGAGCGGCCGCAGGCGACCAAGGCGGAGATCCGCGAGGTGGTGGCGGCCAATCTCTGCCGGTGCACCGGCTATCAGTCCATCGTCGAGGCGATCGACGGCTGTGCCGCCGCCCGGCGCGAGGGAGAGGAGCAGTGATGCGGCTCAGCAATACGGTCCCGGTGCCCGCCGCGCCGGACGAGGTGTTCGCCCTGCTGAACGATGTGGCGCGGGTGGCGTCCTGTATGCCGGGCGCGGTGCTCGACGGGCGGGACGGCGACTGCTGGCAGGGCAGGGTGAAGGTCCGGGTCGGGCCGGTCACCGCCGCGTACGCGGGCACCGTCCGGTTCCTGGAGGCCGACGCCGGACAACGGCGGCTGCGGGTACAGGCCCGCGGCGCCGATACGCACGGCAGCGGCGACGCGGAGGCGGAGGTGACGCTGACGGTGGCCGAGGCGCCGGAGGGTGCCCGGCTGGAGCTCTCCACGGACCTGGTGATCCGCGGCAAGCTCGCCCAGTTCGGCAAGGGCGCCATCGGCACCGTCTCGACGCGGATCCTCCAGCAGTTCGCCCAGAATCTCGGCGGCCTGCTGGACCAGGAACGCACCGCGGAGGCACCTGCGGAGGCAGCCACCGACGTACCCGCGGCGGCGGCCCGGCCGGCTGCACCGGCGGCGGCCGCGCCCACCGCCGCCACCGCGCCCGCCCCCGCCCTTGACGGGTTGTCGCTGCTCGCCGGGCCGGCCCTGGCCCGGTACGGCCCGGTGGCCGCGGCGTTCGCCTTCGGCGTGTTCGAGGGCTGGCTGCTGGGCCGGCTCGCCTGTCAGGCACGCCAGCTCAAGGCGGCGGGGCGGGGGTGAACGCGAGCCGCTGCGGGGCGGCCACCGGCCGTGTCTCCGCGCGCGCCGGACCCGGCGCCGTGGTGCGCCCCGGCCGCCGCCCCGCGCTCCCCGTCGTGGACCTCGCCCGCGGCCGCGCCGCGGACCGCTTTCCGCTGCCGGTGTGCCCCTTGGCCATGAGCGGACAGGCCCACCCTGACGCCGGATCACCGTGATTGAGTTGCCCCATGGCTGACGAGACCGATTCCCTTGGTTCCCTTGGTTCCTCCGGATCCCTTGCTTCCCCTGCTTCCCCCGGTTCCCCCGCTTCCCTTGAGTCCGGTCCCGCGATACCGCCCGCCCTGTCCGCCGCCCCCGGCTACCAGGTGCGCCGTCTCTATCAGGCGTATCTCGCGATATGGATGCGCGCGGTCGACGCGACGCTGACCGGTCCGCAGTACGCGGTGCTGACGGCCGTGGACGCGGCGCCGGGCCACGATCAGCGGTCGATGGCGTCGGCGGTGGCGCTGGACACGTCCACGATGGCGGACGTGGCCCGGCGGCTGGAGAACCGCGGGCTGATAGTGCGCCGCACCGCCGCCGCCGACGGGCGCCGCAAGCTGCTTTATCTGACCGAGGAGGGCGAGCGGGTGCTGCGCGCCGCCAGCGACCGGGCGCGCCAGCTGGACGAGCGGCTGCTCACCCCGTACGAACCGGGGCGGCGCGACGACCTCATGCGGCTGCTGACCTCCCTGGCCGACCACTGGGAGGGCCTGGCCCAGGACTCCTGACCCGCACCCGCCCGGCCACCGCGCCGCACCGCCGCCGGTGTGCGCACCGACCGTGCGGGGTCATCTGGCGGCGCCCCCCACCCGGACCGCGGACGGCAGCCGGTGGTGAGCGCCGCCGGTGCCCGGACGGTCCGCTCCCCGGCCGGGGACCCGCACGGGCCGGGTCCGCTATGGCCTGAACCAGACGGTAAATGGCGCGACTTGGGGCCGTTGGGCCGCCCGGGACGGCGGCGCGGGCGGGGCCGTACGGGTATCCCGTCGCGGTGTGCCGGCGGGCCTCAGACCAGGCCGGGCAGTTCCGCGGGGTTGTTCCTGATGAGGTCGATCAGTCCGGGGAAACGGGCTTCGAGGTCCGTCGTGCGGAGCGTGGCCATCCGGCTGTTGCCCCGGTCGGTCTGCCGGATGAGCCCGGCCTCCCGCAGGACACGGAAGTGGTGGCTGCGCGTCGACTTGGAGACCGGCAGGCCGAAGGACGTGCAGTGCCGTTCGGTGCCCTCCGGTTCCCGGGTGAGCCGGGAGACCACCTCGTAGCGCCGGCGGTCGGACAGGGCGTGCAGGACGGTGCGCAGCTCCATCTCCTGGGGGTCCGGGTGTCCTTCTGCGTCGGGCATCGTGACGGCTCCTTCGGCTGCGGATGATCGGGGGCAAGGAATCGGGTTCCCGGCGCATGGCACCCGGACCCCGCCCTCACCTTAAGGACCGATCACCCGTCCCCCGGCCCGCTCCGCGGACGGTCTCGCCGCGCACGGAGCGTGGGTTGTCCAGGTGGTTGCCGTCCCCTCCCCGGCTTCCCGGTACTGCGGGGCGTACGGCGGAACGGGGTGCGCGGCGGCGCCGGTCAGCCGAGTCCGACGGCCGTCAGGTAGGGGCGGACATCCGCCGGGTCCTGGGTGGCCAGGCCGACATATCCGTCCGGGCGCACCAGGAACAGCCCCTCCCCGTAGATCTCCGCCACGGCGTCGTCGTGCACCGAGTGGGTACGCACGCGCGCGGAGACGGACGGCGGTTTGACGCCGATGGCGAGCAGCGTGAACTGCGGCCCCCGGAAGACGTCGAAGAGCCGCCGCGGGTGGCCGGCCACCCCGGGGAGTGCGACGTCGGGGGCGCGGTCGCCGGCCCGGAGGGCACTCTCGGTCAGGCGGTCGCGGGCCTCCGCCGTCATGGGGCTCTGCCGGTAGCCGACCCCCAACTGGTTGGTGGCCTTGCCGCGCCGGGCGGCCTCGCCGGCGCTGCCCACCTCCGGTTTGCGGCCGACGCGGTAGAGCCGGGTGCTCAGCTCCAGCACCTCGGCGGCCACCGGCAGCCGCTCCGCCTGGTAACTGTCGAGCAGCCGGGGCCGCGCGCCGTGGCGCAGCACCTGGCCCAGTTTCCAGCCCAGGTTGTACGCGTCCTGGACGCTGGTGTTCAGTCCCTGTCCGCCGCCCGGTGGGTGGACGTGCGCGGCGTCGCCCGCGAGGAAGACCCGGCCACAGCGGAACCGGGGGGCCAGGGCCGCGTGCGGCTGGTAGTACGAGGCGCACCGTACGTCCGTCACCGCTCCGGCGAGCAGATGGCTGCGGGTCGCGATGATGCCGCGCACATCGCGGGAGGTGTCCGAGCCGTCCGTTTCGAACTGCGCGGAGAACTGGAAGTCATCGGTGCCGGGGAGCGGGCACAACAGCATCGAGCCGCCGGGGGCCTTGGGCCAGACATGCCAGTTCTCGCGGTCCAGGCCGTCGATGCGGACATCGGCGACCAGCGCGGCGCGCAGACCGCTGTCCTTGCCGACCATCGCGATCCCCAGTGCGTGCCGGACCGCGCTGTGGCCGCCGTCGGCGGCGACGAGGTAGCGGGCGGTGACGGTGCGGAGCGTCCCGTCCCGGTGCGCGAGTTCGGCCGTGACGTGTTCCGCGCTCTGCCGCAGATCGAGCAGCGAGGTGTCGAACTCCACGTCGCCGCCCAGCTGTCGCAGCCGTTCATGGAGTATCTGCTGGGTGCGCCACTGCGGGATCATCCACACGCTCGGGTAGCGGGAGAGCGGGCTGCCGGGTGCCTGTCCGATCAGGTGCCACGCCCCGCGGCGTTCGCCGTTCTCCCAGCTCATCATCGGCGGGAAGGGGGCGCCGGCGGCACGTATCGCGTCGCTCACGCCGAGATCGTCGAAGACCTCCTGGGTGCGCGGCTGGAGACCCTTGCCGCGCGAACCGGGGAAGAGCCGGTCGGACTGTTCGATCAGCCGGCACCGGACTCCGCGCCGGGCCAGATCGCAGGCGAGGGTGAGCCCGGTCGGTCCGGCACCGACGATGAGCACCTCCGTGGTGGTGGCGCCCCTGTCGTCAAGCTGGCTCTCGGAGGTCATGAACACCACACCCTTCGCCAACACTCCAGGTATGTGACAGGGTCACACAGCTCGGCGCCGCTGTCCTGTGACGCCGCTGCGGCCCGGTGCGCACCGGGCGCGGCCGGCCATGACGGCGTGGAGCGCGGCGGCTCGCCCGGCGGCCGAGGACCGCGCGGGCCGATCTGCGCGCGGCTCCGCCTCCCCCGATCATCGGAACATGGCCCCGAGCGACGGGCGTGGGTCCGCTCCGTACCCCGAGATCCGGCCGATGCTGGCCACCCCGGGTCCGCTGCCCGGCGGGGGCGAGGACGCGGCGTGGGCATTCGAGACGAAATGGGACGGGGCGCGCTGCGTCGTCGGCACGCCGGGCGACGGAACGGTGCGCCTCGTCACCCGGGCGGGCGGCGACGCGACCGTGACGTACCCGGAGCTCGGCGCCCTGGGCGAGCAGCTGCGCGGCCGGCCCGCGGTGCTGGACGGTGAGGTCGTGGTCCTGGACGCCCGGGGGCACCCCGACTTCGGGCTGTTGCAGCGCCGGATGGGCGTGGTGAACCCGCGGCGGGCCGCCCGGCTGGCCCTGGCCCACCCGGCCCACCTCGTGCTCTTCGACCTCATGTACCTGGGCCGCTCGCTGCTGGACGCCCCGTATCACGAGCGCCGGTCCGTCCTGGCCGCCCTGGGCCTGGGCGGCCCGAACTGGTCGGTACCCGCGTACGCCGAGGGCCACGGGCAGCAGGCATGGGAGGCCACCCTGCGCGGCGGGTTCGAGGGCGTCGTGGCGAAGCGGCTCACCTCCCGTTATGTCCCGGGCGTCCGGTCGCCCGAATGGCGCAAGACGAAGCATGTGCTGACCCTCGATGTCCTCATCGGCGGCTGGACGGAAGGCCGCGGCGGCCTCGCCGGGCTGCCCGGTGCGGTGCTGGTCGGTGTCGCGGAGCCGGCGGGACTGCGGTACGCGGGTTCCGTGGGCTCGGGGCTGTCCGGCCAGGAGCGGCGCGAGCTGGCGCGCTACCTGAGCGTGATCCCGGCCGGCCGCTCCCCCTTCGCCGGCCCCGTCGACGTGCCCGGCGCCCACTGGGTCGAAGCCCGGCTGGTCGCGGAGGTCACCCACGCCGGCTGGACGCCCGCCGGGCGGCTGCGCCACCCCGTCTGGCACCGGCTGCGCCCCGACCTCACCCAACTCGGCTGACACCAGCGGGAGTTCACGCCGCCCCGCCCCTCGGTCACCGCGGCCGCCGGTGGGGCGGGGCGCCCGCCACGCCCACCATGGGGTCAACCCTCTCCCGGCCTGGTTCTTCGCGCTATCAACGTCTCGAAGCCGACAGCGTCGGCTCCGTCAGGTCCATCGGGCAGGAGGCCCTTTCCCGCCCGGACGTGGCGAACCGGTCGGGCGACGCCATCGGGGTCTCGCCGCCGGGGCCGAAAGGGGTGGGACATGCCGGTAGGGACAGCGCCGCGAACGACACCCGGCAGGGCGCGTCGCGCGCACGGTGCCGCCTTGGTGGCGTGGCTGACCACCACGGACCACAAGCGGATCGGCACCCTCTACATGGTCACGTCGTTCGGCTTCTTCCTCCTCGGCGGTCTGCTGGCGATGTTCATGCGGGCCGAACTGGCGCGCCCCGGCATGCAGATCCTCTCCAGCGAGCAGTACAACCAGGCGTTCACGATGCACGGCACGATCATGATGCTGTTCTTCGCTACGCCGCTGTTCGCGGGATTCACCAACTGGATCATGCCGTTGCAGATCGGTTCTCCCGATGTCGCCTTCCCGCGGCTGAACATGTTCGCCTACTGGCTCTATCTCTTCGGTGCGCTCATCGCCGTGGGCGCCTTCCTCACGCCGGACGGCGCCGCCTCCTTCGGCTGGTTCGCCTACACCCCGCTGTCGGACGGGGTGCGCAGTCCCGGACTGGGCGGCGATATGTGGATCATGGGCCTGGCCTTCACGGGATTCGGCACGATCCTCGGCGCGGTCAATTTCATCGCCACCATCATCTGCCTGCGCGCGCCCGGAATGACGATGTTCCGGATGCCCATCTTCACCTGGAACGTCCTGCTCACCAGCGTGCTCGTACTGATGGCCTTTCCGGTGCTGGCGGCCGCTCTGTTCGCGCTGGAGGCGGACCGGAAATTCGGTGCGCACGTCTATGACCCGGCCAACGGCGGCGCGTTGCTGTGGCAGCACCTGTTCTGGTTCTTCGGGCATCCCGAGGTCTACATCATCGCGCTGCCGTTCTTCGGCATCATCTCGGAGATCATTCCGGTCTTCAGCCGCAAGCCGGTCTTCGGCTACATCGGGCTGATCGGTGCCACGATCACGATCACCGGGCTGTCGATCGTGGTGTGGGCGCACCATATGTTCGTCACCGGCGCCGTGCTGCTGCCGTTCTTCTCCATCATGTCGTTCCTCATCGCCGTGCCCACCGGCGTGAAGTTCTTCAACTGGATCGGCACGATGTGGCGGGGGTCGCTGTCGTTCGAGACGCCGATGCTGTGGAGCGTGGGCTTTCTGATGACATTCCTCTTCGGCGGCCTGACCGGGGTGGTACTGGCCTCCCCGCCGTTGGACTTCCACGTCAGCGACACCTATTTCGTGGTCGCCCATTTCCACTATGTCGTCTTCGGCACGGTGGTGTTCGCGATGTTCGGCGGATTCTATTTCTGGTGGCCCAAGTTCACCGGAAGAATGCTGGACGAACGCCTCGGGCGCATCCATTTCTGGACGCTCTTCGTCGGATTCCACACCACCTTCCTCGTTCAGCACTGGCTCGGCGTCGAAGGTATGCCCCGCCGCTACGCCGACTATCTGGTGGCCGACGGCTTCACGGCGCTGAACACCGTCTCCTCCCTCGGCGCGTTCCTGCTGGGGCTCTCCACCCTGCCGTTCCTCTACAACATCTGGTACACCTCCCGGCACGCGCCACGGACCGCTACCGACGACCCCTGGGGCTACGGCCGTTCGCTGGAGTGGGCCACCTCCTGCCCGCCGCCCCGGCACAACTTCCGCACCCTGCCGCGGATCCGCTCCGAATGCCCGGCCTTCGACCTCCACCACCCCGAGATCGCCGCGCTGGACCGGGCCCTGAACCCCGGCCACGGGGGCCGGCCGGCCGCGCCGGGTGCGGGCCCGCGCGCGGACGGCGAAGGCGGCTGAGCCGTCCCCGGCACCCGTCGTTCACCAGACCGGCCGGAGCCCGGTCCGCCGGCCGTCCGGCAGGTGGTCGACATAGGCGCGCAGTGCGTCGTGGACGGCGGCGAGGCGGTCGGCGCCGATGATGTCGGCCCACCGCTGTTCCGCCTCCGCCCACAGCGTGTCGGCCAGCCGGACGTACTCCTGTCCGCGGTCGGTGAGCCGGAGGATCTGGGCGCGCCGGTCGGTGGGGTGGGGCCGGCGCCGGAGGTAGCCCCAGTCGGCCAGTTCGCCGACGGTCTTGGAAGCGGACTGCTTGGTCACACCCAGGTGGGCGGCGAGGCCGACCGTCGTGGCGTGCGGCTGGTCCGCGAGGTAGCGGAAGGCGTAGCCGTGCGCCGGCCGCAGCGGTTCGCGCCCGAGTTCGGCCAGCCGGGCGTGCAGATGGTCGCTCATGTCACGGAAGACCGTGGCGAGCAACAGGGGGACCTCACCGGGGCGGCGGCCCCCGGAGGTGGTGGCCGGGCCGGCGTTCTCGTCCATGGCGTCCCTCGGAAGCGGCTGCGGGGTACCCGCCCATCATAGTCAACCAGGTTGACCTTCTCCGTTCTGGGACATACCGTCAAACAAGTCAGTTCAGTTGACCAATTTCGGAGGAACCCATGCCCCTGTCGACCCTCGCCGATGCCCCGGTGTTCGCCCGCGACGGCTTCACCTTCCGCCCGCTGGCCGTACCGTCCCGGGGGAGCTCGGAGCTGGCGATCTGGGCGCTGGAGATCGCACCGGGGGCGGCCAGCGAGGTCCACTCGATGGACCGCGAGGAGGTGTTCGTCGTGGTGACGGGCGAGGTGTCGGCCACCGTCGCGGACCAGGAGATCAGCGCGGCGAGCGGCGACGCCGTCATCGTCCCGGCCCACCACACGCTCCGGATCCGCAACGCCTGCGCGACGACACCGGCCACGCTGACCGCGGTGACCTCGGCCGGTATGCGGGCCACCGTCGGTGACGCGACGTTCCCGCCGCCGTGGGCCCAGTGAGCCACCGCGGCCCCTCCGAGGCGCGCCGGCCGGATGCGGTCAGGCACCGTCGGAGCCGCCGCCCGGCCGGAGCCGTCGGTGTCGGGTGGGATCGGCGAGGATGCCGGTCCCGACGATCCCGCCGCTGGTGACCGGGCAGCCCATGACGGCGAACGGCCGCCCCTCGGGAGCCGTGACGGGTCCCGCGGCCCCGTCGGCCGGCGGCGGCCGGGCGAGGCGGGCGAGCCGGGCGACGGCGAGCGCCCGCCCGGCCACCGCCCGCGCCCCGTGCAACACCCCGTCAGTGCCCGGAGAGACGGTGCCGCCGTCGGCCCGCAGCACGGCGTCCGGGGCGAGCACCGCGACCAGCGCGTCGAAATCGCCGCCCCGCCAAGCAGCGAGGAAGGCCCCGGCCGCCTCGCGCTGACGGGCGAGACCGGGGCCGGGAACCGGGGCCGCGCCCCGCACCCGGCGCCGCGCCCGGCCGACGAGCTGTCGCGTCGCGGCCGGGGACGGCCAGGGTGCGCGCCACATTCCTCATTCGCCGTCCGTCACCACCGTGACGGACGGAACCCGGCCGTTGCGACACGGGAGCCGGACAGGGCCGGGTTCCGGACGGACCGGCCGGGGCCGGACGGACCGGCCGGGGCCGGACGGACCGGCCGGGGCCGGACGGACCGGCCGGGGCCGGACGGACCGGCCGGGGCCGGACGGACTAGAGAATGCCGAGCAGGCCGAGACCGGCGAGACCCCCGCCGCGACCAAGGCCGTCACCGCGGCCGAAGCCAAGGCCGTCACCGCGACCGAACCCGAGGCCGTCGCGGCGGCCGAATCCGAAACCGTCACGCCCCTCGCACCGGCAGCCATCGCCCCGGTCACCCCGGTCACCTCGGTCACCTCGGTCCCGCCGGTCACCTCGGTCGCCCCGGTCACCCCGGTCGCCCCGGTCACGCCGGTCGTCCCGGTCACGCCGGTCCCCCCGGTCGCGGCGGTCGTCGTGCCTGCCGGAACAGCCGTCGTGGGAGGCGCACATGACGGGCCGGGAGTTACTCGGGGCCGCGACCGCGGCGCCGTTCATCGGGACGACGAGGGCCACGGTCAGACCGGCGACGGCGAGCCCACGGGAGATCGAACGGAGCATTCTTCCACCTTCACTCAACTCGGAGCGGGATACGGACATTTTCCGCATAAGTGACGATAGGTCGAATGCGGCACCCCGGCCGACGACCCACCGGGCGGCGCCGGAGGGTCACCGGAACGCACCAGAGGTCCCGGCACCTCCCCGAAGCCGCGCCGGCAGGAGGTCAGCCGGCCGGCTCACGGGCCGCTGCCCTTCCCGTACGGGCCGGCGTCACCGCACTCACCGCCGTCACCGCAGTCGGCCCGGGTGCCGCGTCCGCCCGGGTACGCGCCGCGCCCCGGCGCACCGCACCGCGCCGCAGGACCAGTTGGAGGACAACCAGCAGCACACCGGTCACCACCGCGCTGTGCCAGAGCAGCGCGTCCAGCCGGCCCGCCGACAGGTAGGCGCCGGCGGCCACCGCCGCCAGCGCGCACACCCCCCGGTCCACGATGCTCTCGACGGACAGCAGCGTGGCACGTGGGGCGTCCGCCGGGATCGCGTCGTTCACCAGCTTGCGCTGGACGGGATAGGCGAAGCCGGTGCCCGCGGCGAACACACAGAGCAGCGCGATCACGGTCCAGGGACCGCCGGCGGTGATACCGGCCAGCGTGCCCGCCAGGGCGAGGCTGAGCAGGGACACCCAGGCCACCGGCGACAGCCGCCGGCCGAGCCACTGGGGGCGCGCCGAGGCCACCGCCTCCGCCACGGTCATGGCCGCCAGCACCCCGCCGTGCGAGGTCTCGGCGATGCCGTGGTCGAGCAGGATGGGCTGGAAGAGGTTCACCTGGCAGATCCGGGAGAGCGTGAACACGGCCACGCCCTGCACCATGATCAGCGCGAGCCAGGGGCTGGCCCGCACGCACCGCAGCGCGGCCCCGGCGTCGCGCAGGAAGGCCCCGTAACTCCGGCTCTCCTTGCGGCCGTCGGCCGCCTCGGCCGCCGGTGCGCCGCGCCCGGGTCCCGCGAGCCGGGGCAGCGCGACGGCGCAGGCGAGGGAGCCCGCCGCACTCACGGCGCTCAGCACGTACGGCGCCAGGTGGGCGAGCGCCATCAGCGGACCGACCAGCGGCCAGCACAGCACCTTCGCGGCCAGGCCGAGGGCGCGGGCGGTGCCCTCGGCCTTCAGATAGTGCTCCCCCGCGCCCTCGGCCCGCAGGCCGTCGTAGAGGTAGGCGCTGGCGGCGCCCGAGGTCAGGGAGCGGCCGGCGGCGATGGCCAGGAAGTGGACGAGGAAGCCCGCGTAGCCGGGGCTGACGACGGGGGCGAGGTTCGCCGCGGTCATCACGACCGCCCCGGCCCGCAGGCAGTTGCGGGTACCGATGCGGTCGGCGACGATCCCGGTCGGGATCTCGAACAGGCAGAACGCGACGTAGTAGATGCTCTGGATCCCGAAGATCTGCCCGTCGGAGAGCCCCGCCTCCCGCTGGTAGGCGTAGAACACCGGCATCCACCACAGCAGGTTGAACAGCAGCTGGAAGCCGTTGTTCAGCCGGATGATCCGGCGGGCCCGCGGGGACGGCGGCGGGCCCGCGCCCTGCCGCCGCGAGGCGCGCCGCGGACCGGGCGGCCGGCCGGTCACCGCGCGTAGGGGCGGATCTGGACCACGCGGAACGCCCCCTGGCCGGTCATCAGCCACTCGATGTCCAGCGGGCCGTCCCCGGCCGCGTCGCCGAAGTGCGACTGCAACAGCCGGCCGGTGAGGGCCAGGTCGGCCAGCCGGCGGCGCGTCCCGGCGGGCAGATCCGCGCCGGCCGAGCCGAGGGACACCGTACGGCCGCCGCCCTCGACGGTGTTGTAGAGGTATTGCAGCGGCAGCACCGTTCCGTCGACGATCCGCTCTGGTGAGCCCGGGGAGCAGTTGAGGTAGACGTTGCGGAAGTCCGCGCGCTTCGTCGGGTCGCAGGTGACCAGGACACCGCCGAGTTCCGCGGGGACGTACCGCTGGATGATCACCCCCATATAGGTGTCGTCCGGGGCGATACCGGCCTGGTGGCGCAGCCGCACGCCGCGCGGCGAGAACAGGGAGGCCCACACCTGGCGTACCGCGTCGAGGAGTTCGCCGGTGCCGTGCACGGCGGTGACCGAGGCGTAGACCCCGGCCGCGGAGAAGCCGGGCAGGTCCTCGGCGTTGGCGGAGGAGCGCACCACCAGGCGGTGGCGGCCGGTGAGACCGGGCGGGAGTGCCCCGGTGATCCGCCGGGCGATCCCGTCGGGCACCGGGGTGTGGCGGATGAGGTGTTGCAGGTGTCGGCAGAGCGGGTCCAGCGCCTGCGGTGCGGCGGGGGCGAGGGCGTCCTTGAGCTGCCGGACGGCCTGCCGCAGCGCCGGGGAGGAGGTGAGGAAGCGGTGTTGCAGGGCGAACGGCAGGGCGATCCCTTCGGGGGCCGCGACGGTACGGGCGGCGAACTCGGCCGCCGCCCGCCGCAGTTCGCCGGTGCCGCGCCCGGTGCCGTCACCGGGGTGCGTGCCCGGCAGGCCGAGGCGGGACGCGAGGTGGCCGTACAGGTCCCGGCGGGGCGGCCGCGGCCGGCCGTAGTAGGCGGTGAGATCGGCGGTGCGGCGCTCCAGGACGTGGTGGAGCTCGCCGAGTTGGGCGGCCTTGGTGCCGTAGCGGTCCCGGTCGGTGCGGCGCAGCAGGCGCAGGGGGAGCGCGGGCGCGTCGGCGAGCCGCGGCGGCGCCAGCCGGATCCGCTGCCGGGGCTGGTCCGCCGCGCGCGGGGCCGGGGCCCCGGCCAGCGGTACGAGGGTGATCTCGTCGTCGCTCACCCGGTAGCGGACCCAGGCGCCGTTCAGGCCGTCCCGTTCGATGATCCGGTCCAGGTCGCGGACGATCGCGTTGGGGATGCCCCAGCCGGCGGCGAGGACATTGGTGTGGGAGAGCGGAGTGCTGGGCTCGGTGTGGAGGAACCCGGCGACCCGCGGCACGTCGTCCGGCAGGCAGGCCATGGCCACGATGTCCGGCCGGCCGAGCCCGGCGGCGGCCGCCGCGTACTCCTCGGCGGTCCGGAAGTAGCGCAGCCGGCCGGTGGCCTCGCCGGGGTTGAGCGGTGTCCTGGTCCGGTTGCCGAAGAGTTCGTGGGCGAGGATCCGCGGCACCCGGTCGTCGCCGATCGCGGCGAGCTCCTGCTCCTGGCCGTGGTTCGCCGGCTTCAGCAGCAGCGGCAGCGTGTCGTCGGCCCGGTGGCGGACGAAGCCGTAGAACTCGTCGAGGAGGGCACCGGACATGGTGTCGGCCTCGGTCGTCTCCAGGACGAGGAAGGGGCGTTCCCCGGCGTCGGCGTCGGTGTCGGTGTCGGTGTGCAGCGAGAGGACGCCCAGCAGGAAGCGGCGCTCCGGGGCCGTGTACACCGAGGCGTTGAAGTCGTCCAGGCAGGCGTCCAGCGCCGCCAGGTCCATGCCGAGGACGCGGGTGGCGACGTAGTCGACGTGGAAGGGGTGGACGGCCGTGTCGAGCAGATGCCAGGTGTCCTCGGCGCGGTCCACGACGACCTTCAGGTACGGGTGGCCGGCCAGGACGCCGGAGAGGGTGTGGAACAGCGGCAGTGACAGGTGTCCGCCGACGGCCGTGCGATCGGCGACAGGGCCGGGCACGCCGACGGGGAGGGCGGCGGTGGTCATATCCGTGCTCCCCCGGTCCCGGCCGGAGCCGTCGGCAGGACGTGGGGCAGGGCGTCCACCAGGGTGCGGAAGTCGGCGAGGACGGTCCGCGGATCGGCGGCGGAGAGCAGGCAGAGCGCCGCCATGGTGTTGGCGCCCGCGGCCGGATCGTAGACCGGCACCACGGTGCCGTCGGGCAGCGAGCTCTCGGCCACCACGGAGAGCCGGCTGCCGTCGCTGACCGGGACGGCGTCCGCCACGGCCGGGAAGTCCCAGATCCGCCGGCCGGGCCAGGCGTCGCCCGCGCCGTCGACGGCCAGCACGACGAGCGAACCGGCGGCGCCGCGCGCCTCGTTCGGGGTGCGCACCTCCGCCGGCCAGATGACCGGACGCCCCAGGAGGTGGTCGGTGAGCAGGCCGATGAGGTCGATACCGAAGACCTCCTCGGTCTGCGGGACGGTCATCGCGCCGCCGAAACGGGCGGCCGTCTCGATCACCCACATGCGGCCGCCGGCCCCGAGCTTGATCTCGGTGTGCGTCCCGCAGTTCTCCAGACCCAGCGCGTCCACGGCGTCGCGGGCCAGGGCGACGACGCGGTCCTGGGCGGCGGGCGGCAGCGCGGCGGGGGTGATCCCGGCGCGCTCGGTGAACGGCTCGACCGTGGGCATCCGCCCGCTGAGGCAGACGGGATGGAAGTCGCCGTCGGCCACCACGCCTTCCACGCTCACATAGTCGCCCCACCCCGGCTCGTCGAACCAGTCCGCGGCCGAGCCCCGCACGATCTCCTCGACCAGGAAGTCGGCGCCGGCGCCGGCCACATGGAGTTCGGCGTAGCCCAGGTGCGCGGATTCGGCCATGACGTCCCGGGCCCGGGACCAGGCCGCCGGTATCTCCGCTGCGGAGCGGATGATCCGGTGCGCCGTGGAGCCGGCGCTCCAGGCCGCCTTGAGCAGCAGCGGGAAGGACAGCGCGGCGGCCGCCCGGTGCAGCTCCCGCTCGGTGGCGACGGGGCGGAACCGGGGCTGGGGGATGCCCCGTTCCTGCCAGGTGCGCCGCATCAGCCGCTTGTCGCGGGCGAGCGTGCAGGAGTCGCCGGCGCCGGGCAGGCCCAGTTTCGCGCAGGCTTGTGCGACGGCGACGACGGCGTACTCGGAGAAGGTGACGACCGCGTCCGCGCCCACCTGCTGGGCGTGGTCGACGATCAGCGACACCAGGTCGTGCCGCTCGGGCTCGGCGGGGGCCACGACCGAGGCGCACAGGCGCTCGGCGGTGGCGGCGGCGGTGGGCGGCAGCGCGCTGAGGGCCAGCACGTGCACGACCGCCTTCGCGGCGACCCGGGACAGCGCGTACCCCGGTGGAGGGCCACCCTTGGCATGGACGAACAGCACCGTGCTCACAGAGATCCGACTCCTCGAACGTGCGGAAATGGGCGGTGGAAACGGCGGGATCATGCGGACATACCGCCCGCGATCCCTCCGCTCCAGCCAACCAGTCGGGCGCCGCCGCACTCTCCGCTTCCGGCGGTGCGCGGTCAGGCAAATGCCAGAGTTGTGGGAGCAGTTGAAGTGTGGTGAAGGTTTGGTGACGACGTAGGGCGGATGCGGCCGGGACGCTGCGGGCCTGCGTAGGCCAGGTCGGCCGAAAACCGGGCGTGCCCGACGACCGCCGGGGATACGCATACCGATGTCACCCCGGGCAAACCGGTTGAATCTTTCATGACAGAGAGGCCGTCGTGGACGAGACCAGTCTCCGCTCGCTGCTCGCGCAGCTCCCCGTGTTCTGGTGGGAGGCCGACGGGCAGCTGCGCACCGTCGAGAGCGGCGGTGGCGCCTTCGGCGACGACATCCGCACGGCGCGACGGTTCCTCGACACCCTGCGGCAGGACATCGCCAGCCCCTGGCGCTCCCCCGGAACCCGCCACTGGCAGGTGCCGTTCGAGGGACGGGTCTTCGACGTGAGCTGGCCCCTCGGCGACGCCCCGGCCGGCGGCCGGACCCGCGGTGTGGCGGCGGTGGCGGGCGCGGGCACCACCGCCGCCCGCCGGGACGGGGCGTTCGCGGACTTCGTCCCCGACCCGGCCTTCATCCGGGACCACGACGGCCGCTATCTCTGGGCGAACCACGCCTACGCCCACCGCTACGGCACCACGCCGGAGAACGTCATCGGCAAGACGGTGCACGAACTCCACTCCCCCGCCGCCGCGGCCCAGTTCCTCGCCCTGGACCAGGACGTCCTCACCCGCGGCAAACCCCTGCGGCACACCTTCACGTACGAACGCGACGACGGTGGCAGCGGGCAGGTCGCGGGCCACCGGTTCCCCTTCCGGGAGGGCGCACAGACCCACGTCGCGGGCATCTACGTGGACATCACCGACTGCACCCGGGCGGTGGACCAGCGCCGGGAGGCCGAGGAGAGCCTGCGCGCGCTGCGCGACCACAGCGGACTGCCCTGCGCGCTGCTCTCGGCGGGCGGCCGGATCCAGCAGGCGAGCACGGCCGCCGCCGAACTGCTCCAGACCCGGCTCTCCGACCTCGTCGGCCGCCGGGCCGACACCCTGCTGGCCCCGCTGCCGGAGCTCGACGGGCTGCACCACCGATGGCAGGACCTGATATCCCGTCGCAGCAGGAGGGTCCAGATGTCCGCGGTCTTCGTCGACGCCCGGGGAGCGCAGCGCCGCGCCCGGCTGCATCTGACGACGGTCGGCCGGAGTTCGGCCCGCGCGGCGAGCGTCTGGGCGGTCGTCACCCACCAGGGGCTGGCCCACGAGCCACAGCCGCCGCTCACCGCCAGCCAGCTCCGCATCCTGTCGCTGCTCGCCGGCGGTCGCAGCAACGGCGAGATCGCCACTTCGCTGCGGCTCTCCCGTCAGACGGTCGACTACCACCTCAGCCGCCTGCGGGCCCTGCTGGGCGCCACCACCCGACCCGCCCTCGTCGCCCGCGCCTACGTCCTGGGCATCCTCGCCCCCCAGACCTGGCCACCGCGCTCCGCCACGGCCACCCATCCACAGAGCTGCGCCTGACGCCGGGGGCGGGGGTCGCGCGATGGATCGCGGCGGGGTGTTCTCATCATCAACTGTGCGGCACTGGGCGGGAGTTCACCCAGATCTCACCACCGCGTTCACAGCGGGCCGCCCACCAGGTGCGCATCCGGGCCCGACAGCAGGCCGGGAAGGTCCGTGACCGGGCCGGGCGCGGCAGCCTCCACGGGCAACCACCGGCCTCCGCCGTCCGCAGCCGGGTCCGCACCCCCGT
This sequence comes from Streptomyces sp. x-80, assembly GCF_046549095.1. Classification (NCBI taxonomy): domain Bacteria; kingdom Bacillati; phylum Actinomycetota; class Actinomycetes; order Kitasatosporales; family Streptomycetaceae; genus Streptomyces; species Streptomyces sp. x-80. The sequence continues at coordinate 1,080 of NZ_JAJPWM010000026.1, read as the reverse complement.
CCGCGTCCGCGGGCGACGCGATCCCGTCGGACGGCGTCCATCGGTTTCGCCGTCGATGTCGCCACCCTTGATCCAGGTGTGCGGCAGATGGCAGGGTTCGCAACAGATGCGGCCGGTCTCGCGCGGCGGACCAACTCATCGGCGCGCCAAGGGAACTGACGGCCATCAGCGCAACTGCCGAGCGTCCCGGACACGTCTCGGCAGGTGGGCCGGTACGGCTCACCTCAACCGACCGGACACAAGGGGGAACATATGCGGACGAGGAAGGCATTCGGCGGGGTACTGGCCGCCGCCACGCTCACGGTGGGGCTGGGCTTCGCGACCGCCCCGTCGGCGGCGGCCGCGAGCAACTGCTGGCCCGGCGAGAGCAACAGGTGGTACTGCAACAACGTGTCGGGGGCGCCGGTCTACGGCATCATCGGCAACAACCACTCCTATCCCGACCCCAACACGGTGGTGGGGTACATGAACTCCAACCCGAGCTGGTTCTACTGCAAGATGGACGGCCAAGCCTGGGTGGGCGGCCCGCACCCGACCCGCTGGCTCATGACCGTGGCGGACAACGGCCGGCTCGGCTTCATGAAGGACACGGCCATCTCCAGCGAGACGGACCCCGTTCGGGACTGCTGACGCACCGCGCACCCGCGGGGCCGCCAGGTGGACGACACCGGGCGGCCCCGCGCCGCGTCGCGGTCCAGGCCCGCCTCCCCCGGTCAGCGGGCCGACGCACCCGGTCCGCTCCCGACGCGCCCCGGGCGGCCGGGCCTTCCGTGCGGGTCCGCCGACTCCGACTCCGAGTCCGCCCGCGTTCCGCTGTCCCGGCGACCGGGGCCGGCCCGGGGGTGCGGCACCGTAGGGCGCAGTGGTGTGCCACCCGGACCCGCGGCGGCCGGTCGGGTCCGGCGGTGCAGCCGGGCGCCGCGCGGCAGGCGCCACCGCGCCGACGGCCTAGTTGTGCCATCTCATGACATTGGTTCCTCGCGGTCAGGCTTGGCGAGCATAGGACGTGAGGCGATCGGCGAGCGCGGTGACGAGGTCGCGCAGTTCATCGGGGCGCTCGATGACGAACGGCCGGTCGAG
>NZ_JAJPWM010000025.1:0-93833 GCF_046549095.1 Streptomyces sp. x-80 | reverse complement strand
CCGCCCAGCACGGCGCCGACGTCAAGGACGAGCGCCCCTACGCCTGGTTCGTCTCCTACGCCAAGGACAAGGACGGCAGCTCCCCGATCGCGGTCGCCGTCTTCGTGGACCCCAAGGACATGGACATCCCGCGCTCGGAGATCATGGGCGGCGCCCTCGGCGGCCCGATCGCCAAGTCGGTCATGGAAGCCGTGCTGAAGAAGTAGGCAGGGAAAAGGCGTGGGGGGTGCGGCCGGGTGGGCGGGGCGGGCGGCTCCGTACGATGGCGGCATGACCGAAGAGCCCCGCCCCCGCCGTCTCGTTCTCGCCTCCCAGTCCCCCGCCCGGCTGGGTCTGCTGCGGCAGGCCGGGCTGGCGCCGGAGGTCGTCGTCAGCGGCGTGGACGAGGACGCGCTCACCGCTCCGACGCCGGGCGAGCTGGCCCGCGTCCTGGCCGAGGCGAAGGCGGTCGCGGTCGCCGCCCGCCCGGAGGCCGGCGGCGCCCTCGTCGTCGGCTGCGACTCGGTGCTGGAGCTGGACGGCCAGGCGCTCGGCAAGCCCGTGGACGCCGAGGACGCCACCGCCCGCTGGAAGTCGATGCGCGGCCGCTCCGGTGTGCTGCGGACCGGCCACTGCGTCATCGACACCGCGACCGGCCGCCGGGTCTCCGCCACCGCCTCGACCACCGTCCGCTTCGGTGAGCCCACCGACGCCGAGATCACCGCCTATGTCGCCAGCGGTGAACCCCTCTCCGTGGCGGGCGCCTTCACCCTCGACGGCCGCTCCGCCCCCTTCATCGACGGTATCGACGGCGACCCGGGCAATGTCATCGGCCTGTCCCTGCCGCTGCTGCGCCGGCTGCTCGCCGATCTGGACATCGCGATCACCGACCTGTGGAGCTGAGCGGCGGGGCCGACGGCCTGCGCGGTATCCGGCGGGTACGCGCCGACGGCCGGCGGCGTGCCGCGCCCCTCGCGGCCGAACAGGTGGCTGCCGCTCGGCGGCAGCCGGGTCCGGGCGAGCGGCCGGTTCCGGGCGAGCGGCCGGTTCCGGGCGAGCGGCCGGGCCGGCTCGGCGAGCCCGCCGGCGGCTCCCCCGGACCGAGCGGCACGCCGTGGCCGAGCGGGGCGGGGCGCCCGGTGCGGTCGTAGCGGCGGGTGGAGGATGGCGGCTCGATGCGCGCCGCCAGGTCGGGGCGCCCGTCGACCGATACGGGGACCGGCAGCGCCGTGAGCCCGCCGAGGAACTCCCGCACGGCCGACGGACGTTCCTCCGGCGGAACCGGACGGCAGACGGCCAGGTGACGGACGGCCAGGTGGCGGACGGCCGGACGGAAGGCGGCCGGGTGGACCGGGGCGCGTCAGCCGGCCGTGGCCGGGATCGGTGCGAGCATCCCCTTGGCGAACAGGCCGCGGCAGGCGAACGCCCCGAGGGCGGTGACCAGTGACGCGCCGACGGCGGCCGCGAACACACCGTGCGGGCCCAGCGGCTCGACCAGCAGGCCGCCCAGCTGCTGGCCCACCGCCTGGCCCGCGACGGTCGCCAGCGACGTCCAGGTGAACGCCTCGGTCAGCAGCCGGCTGTCGTTCAGGGTGCTGACCAGGGCCATTTCGCTCGCCGAGATCAGCGCGACGGGCGCGCCGCCGACCGCGAGCGCGAGGCCCAGGGTGAATTCCGAGGTGGCCAGCAGCGGCAGCGCGGTACCGGCCGCGTACGCCAGCAGCAGCCAGGGGAACCGCCGGTGCGCCGGCCACTCCGCCTGGGAGCGCCCCAGCCACACGCCGCCCAGTGCGCTGCCGATGCCCCAGCAGGCGTACACGACACCGGTATGGCCGGAAGTGCCGTGCCGGTCGACGAAGGCCGGGATGGCCAGCGTCATCAGGCCGATCGGCACGGCCGCGACCACCATCACCCCGGTCAGCGCGCGTATGGGGGGTTCGCGCAGCGGCCCCAGCACGCTGAGCGGGGCACCGGGCTCCGCGCGCACTGTGTGAACCTTCTCCCCCGTCTCCCCGGGGAGCGGGGTGAACGCGAGACCGAGCGCCCCGGTGCCGCCCAGCGCGGCGACGGTGGTGAGGGCCATGCCCGCCGAGCCGGTGGCCATGAGCGCGGCGAGCAGCAACGGGGCGCCGATGGCCAGCAGTTCGGTGATCAGCGCCTCCCACAGGTAGGCGGTCTCCCGCTCCTCGTCGTGGAGCGGGAGGCGCGCCCACAGGGAGCGCATGCACGGGTTGGCGGGCGGCAGCGCGGCACCCGCGACGACCGCCAGCGCGAGCTGGCCGGGGGTGCCGGGACCGGTCCCCCAGACGAGGACGGCGAGCGCCGGCGGGTAGACCAGACCGGTGGCGAGCAGGACACCGCGCCGCCCGTCCCGGTCGGCGCGGCGGGCGAGGAACGGACCGCCCAGGGCCATGCCCACGGTGTAGAGCGCGGACACCAGCCCGGCCTGGGCATAGCTGCCGCCCTGCTCCCGTACCACCAGCACCATGGCCAGCGACATGAGGTAGACGGGCAGCCGGGCGACCACGCTCCACCAGGCGGGCCCCGCCACATGCCGGCGGGTCAGCAATCGCCGGAACCGCCGGAACATCCCGATCATCGCTGTTCAGCGCTCCGTTCCTGGTTCGGTACTCGTTGTCCGTCACGCGTTGTCCGTCACGCGTCGCCCGCTGCGGACGGGGCCCGGCCGTCGCGCATGCACGTCACGCATGCACGTCACGCATGCACCTCCCGCATGCACCTCCCGCATGCACCTCCCGCGTTCAGGGGGACAGCGCCACCGCACCCTCCGCATCCGCCACGACCTCGATACGGAACCGCGCCAGCACCCCGCGCATCCGCGTCTCCACCTCGGCCGCCGTGTCGCCCTCGATGTGGACGTGTCCGGACGAGCTGTGCGAGGCGCGGCGGGCGGTGACCCGGTCGCCCGGGGCGATCCGCAGTACGGCGTCGAGGACCCCGGGCAGCCGCAGCAACTCCTCCCGCGAGGTGATCCCCTTGACGGTTCCGGTGGCCGGCAGCGGCAGCAGCAGATCGCCCACGCACCGCCGCTCGCCGTAGTCCAGCCTGGGCCGCCGGCCGGTGTAGACGTCGAGGGTGGCGCCGAAGATGTCGAATCCGTAGGCGTGACCGTGGTTGGCGGCGATCTCGCACCCGGCCGGCCGGAGACCGACCTCGCCCGCGTACGCCTGGCCGTCGATCTCGAAGAACTCCATGTGCAGATAGCCGTGGTCGATCCGCATCCCGCCGACGACGCGCCGGACCAGCGTCGCCACATCCGTCACCGGCCCCGGCCCGCTGCCGACGCTGATGTGGGCGTTCATCCCGCCGTCGACGGTGTCCAGCGGCCGGCACGGCAGCGCGCTCGGCCAGACGTCCGGCACCGCACCGTTGTGGACCAGCGCGCACACCTCCCACTCCGTACCGGGCAGGTACTGCTCCACCATCCAGCGGCGGGCGGCGAGGTCCACCTCCCGCAGGTCCTCCGGGCCGTGCAGCAGGAAGGTGTCGATACAGGCGAAGGAGTCGACGGGCTTGAGCACCAGGGGCCATCCGTGGGCGGCCGCGAAGCGCCGCACCTGGGTGGCCGTGCGGACCCGTTGGTACGCGGCCGTGCGCAGGCCCAGGGCCCGGAACCGGTCCTTCATCGCGGCCTTGTCGCGCACCCAGAGAACCTGACGCTCCGTCAAATGCGGGAGTCCGACGAGCCGCGCGAAGCGCTGGGCGATGTCCTGGCGGGGTTCGGAGGGGTTGCAGAACCGCGTCGGCCGGGCGGGCCGCCCCTCGATCCAGGACAGATAGCGCACCGCCTCCGTTTCGAGCGGTGCGTCCCGCCGGATCCAGAACGCGGGCAGGTGGGCGGTGTCGCGCAGGTAGTCGGGCGGCAGCTCGCCGGACGCGTCCTCGAACCGCAGCAGTACCAGCTCTTCGGGGCCGCGCCGGGCCGCGTAGCGGCCGAAGGAACAGGGACGGTCGTCCGCCAGCAGCAGGACCGGGCCCAGTGCCGCGTTCACAGGGTCTCTGGCACCTCCAGCGTCTCCGGCGTCTGCGGTGGCTGCCGGAAATACGGTCGGGGGCTCGTCGGTGACATCCGGCCGGGCGGTGCGGGCGGCCGGGATCCGGCCGGTCTCGGCATTCGTATGGGGCATCAGTTCTCCGGTCCAAGCGAACTCGACAGCGGAATCGACGGCGGAATCGATGACGGAATCGACGGCAGACGTGACGGCGAATCGGCGCCGAACTCAGCGGCACGGCAGGCTCAACGGCAACGAACTCGGTAGCGGGCTCGGTAGCGGGCTCGGCAGCAGACTCGGCAGCAGACTCGGCAACGGACAGTCGTGGAGAACGGGATTCCTTCGCGAGGGCTCCAGGTGAACCGAGGGCTCCAGGTGAACCGAGAGGTCCGGGAAAGCCGGCAGCTCCGGCTGGTCCGGGACATCCGGCGGGACCGGCGGACCGGCGGACCCGGCGGCCGCTCAGAACCCCGTCGGCGCCAGGGCGAGCTGGCGTACGCGCCTGGCGACCCGTTGCGCGCCCCGCAGATCGTCCACGGCCGGATCCACCGCGCTCCACGGCGACCGCGTTCCCTGCCCGTACGGCGGCCACAGGCCCGGTTCCGTGGGGTCCCCGACCGTGCCGACCGGCACCACCTGACCCGTACGGCGGGCCAGATCCTCCTGGCCGGGTCCCAGCGCCGGCAGGAAGGTCAGCGGGGCGCGGCGCGCCTGCGCCAGCGACACGGCGGTGAGCGTCGGCGACGCGAGGAACACCTCGGCCGAGGCGTGCAGCGCGTCGGCGTCCACCTCCCGGGCCAGGTGCACCCGCACCCCCTCGACCGGGGCGAGCGCCTCCCGCACCCCCTCGGCCCCGGTGTCGTACACCACATCGCACCGTCCGGTACGCCGTACCGCCTCCTCGGCCAGCGGCCGGAGCGTCAGCTCGGCGTACACCTCGGCCGCGCCGCCGCTCACGCCGTACGCCGAGAAGAGCAGCAGGCTGCCGGAACGCTTCCGGTCCCGTCCGAGGCGGCCGGGTGCCAGTACCCCGGTGGGCTGGGCGCCCTCCCGGCTCACCGGCTTCGGCCCCGGCAGCCAGGCCGGTACGTGCACCTGCCGGATCGCCGCCGTGGTGACCGGCAGCTCCGCCGTGGTGTGGCCGGAGTGCAGGTACACCACCGGCACGTCCCGTTCGGCCAGCTCCCGGGCGGCGCGGGGCACATCGCAGACCAGCGCGGCATCCGGGCACGGGCCCTCCGGCGCCGCCCCCTCCTCCCCATGGACGAGTTCCAGCTCCGCCAGGTGGGCGGCGACCCGGCGCCGGGCGGTCAGCGAGTCGAGCTGCCGGGCGTCGTCCACCAGCAGGACGCGTTGCCGGACCGGTCCGTTGGGGGAGGGTGCGCTCAGTACTGCCATGGCTGTACGGCCCCCAGTCCGGCCACGTCGTCGCGGTATCCGGCGGCCGTGCGGAGCCCGCGCGGACCGTTGTCGGACGTGCCGGGCGGGCGCCGGCAGACGCCGTGCGTACCGGCCCGACCGCCGTCCGGACCGACGGTGACCTGTGCGAGCCCCGCGACAGCCCGGGGCAGCGGCTCGGCGAAATCCGCCGGTAAATAGCGGAACGTGTCGCGGGAGAGCGCGAATTCACCCATGAAGCAATCCGCGTTACAGGCTTCCAGAATACGGATGAACAGATACCTCTGACGTTCCTTCATGCGGGTTTCCGGTCTGTCGTAACGGTCGGTGTCCTTAGTGCGCGGGCCGGTACGTGGTCAGCGGCCCGGTCCGCCCCGCGGTGACCGCTTCCCCGCGCACCGCCTCCGCGACGGCCGCCCGGTCACCGGCGGCGTTGTCGTACCACCAGTCGATACCGCGCTCCGCCGGCCGGGTGCGGACCGGCCGGGGCGTCGGCCCGGCGAACCCCAGCGGCCGCGGCGAACGGTCACGCAGCGCAGCGATGACGGCGCTCGGCTTTCCGGTGCCGCCCCGGCCGAAGCCGGCACCGGCGAGGACGGCCGTCCCGGCGAATTCGGTGGAATCCGTCTCCATGAATGACTCGAACCCCTCCGTGAGGTACGGCCGAAAGGGCCGTCCGCCAGCCGGATGCAAATGGGCGAGACACTATGGTCATTGACCGACGAAGTGGGACGCAAGACCACCTAACGACACTATCCAGCCATTCGCTGCAACTGCACACACATACGAAAAATCGCTCAGCTGCCGAACGGCCGCGCGGGCCGCACGGCCTCCGGCGCCGCCCGCTCCGCCGTCGCCAGCAGGGCGGCGAGCGCGTTGCGCAGCAGCAGCGCGTGGACGAGCTGCCCGTCCGGCGGCGGCACACAGCGCCAGGACAGCGGCCAGGTCCAGCCGTACAGGGCGGGCACGAGGACGTAACTCACCCGCCCCGGCCCGCCGGTGAGCCGCTCGGCCTCCCGCGGCCAGGGTCGGTGGCCCGTACTCCCGGGCGGTACGAGGAAGTACGTCGACCGTCGGCCGTTCGCCTCCGTGATCACCGGACCGGTCCGCCCGCCCGTCAGCCGCTCCATCAGGTCGGCCAGATCCCGCCCGGTCTCCCCGTCGACCCGTACGGCGTCGAAGTGGACGCCCGCCATGCGCAGTTGGTGCCCGCTGGCGGGCACCCAGCCGAGATTCGGCCGGTCACTTTCCGTATTCATGGCGCAAGTGTCAGTGGTCGGGGCTAGCGTTTTCCATAACGGAGCGTGTGTCCGCGAACACGGTGCGCTGGGTGCGGGCTGCCGTTGATCCGAGTTGAGCCCACTGGAATCAAGGCGGTGACCGCAATGGCGCGGGCAGAGAACAAGAAGGCGGCCCCCACGGCCACTCGACTGGCAGCGGATATCGCCCGCATCCTGCGGCAGCACGCGAAGCTGACACAGGAGGTCCTCGGCAAGAAGATCGGCTACACGGGGTCCGCGATCAGCGCGATGGAGACGGGTGCGCAACCGCCGAGCGAGGAGATGCTGTTGGGCCTGGAGAAGGTGCTGGGACAGGGGTTGGGGATCTTCAAGGAGGCGGTGAAGTACCTCGCGTTGGACAAGTACCCGAGGCAGTTCTCGGACTTCGCGTTGTTGGAGCAGAAGGCGCTGACCTTGTCCTCATACGAGACCGTCGTGGTCGACGGGCTCTTCCAGACGGAGGAGTACGCACGTGCGCTGATCAGCGGCGGCTACCCTCCACTGTCCGACCAACGGGTACAGGACCTGGTCGAGGGTCGAATGGCTCGCAAAGCGCTGTTCGACCGCTGGCCGACCGCTCTGCTTGAATTGATTCTCGACGAGTCCGTACTCCGCCGCACCATCGGTAGCCACGAGATCATGCGCGGTCAGATGTTGCACCTCATCGATTGCGCTCAACGGCGCAACGTCACTCTTCAAGTGCTGCCGCTGGACTGCGGGTTGCGCGGTGAGCACGCGGGCGACCGAGGGCCGATGAAACTCGTGGAAACTCTGGATCACGATCGCGTCGTATACCTGGAAATCCAGGACAGCGGCACACTCATCACCGATCCGGCCGAGGTGTCCACACGCGCCCAGAGGTATGCAAAGATCCGCGCACAGGCCCTGGGCCCAGATGCATCGCTGGCCCTTATCGAGCAGTCGGCAGGAGAGAAATGAGCGACGCCCTTCGATGGTTCAAGTCCACCTACAGCGACTCCGGCGGCGGTAACTGCATCGAAGTCGCATACGACTGGCACAAGTCCAGCTACAGCAACGACAGCGGCGGCGAGTGCGTAGAGATCGCCTACGACTGGAGCAAGTCCAGTTACAGCAACGACAGCGGCGGTCAGTGCGTAGAGATCGCCCTCCCCTCCCCCGGCGCCGCCGTCCACATCCGGGACTCCAAGAACCCCGGCGGGGCGATACTCACCGTCGCGCCCGGCGCCTGGGCGGCCTTCGTCGCCCACGCCACGCGCTGACACGCCGCGCGATGCCACGCCACCGGCCGTGACCGGGCGTTTTCCGACCGGTCCGGAAAACGTCCGCGCGTTTTCCGGACCGGCGCCGGGTGGCGCGCATCATGGCGGCACCGCTCGATCCCGACGCGACCGCGAGGAGTGCGCACCATGCCCAAGATTCTGATCATCGCCGGGGACGCCACCGAGGACCTGGAGTTCTTCTACCCCTACCAGCGGCTGCTGGAGGAGGGGTACGAGGTGCGGGTGGCGGCCCCGTCCCGGAAGAAGCTACGGTTCGTCGTCCATGACTTCGTCGCGGGCTACGACACGTTCGTGGAGCGCGAGGGGCACTCCTGGCCGTCCGATCTGGCGCTGTCCGAGGTCGATCCGGCCGCGTACGCCGCCGTGGTGCTCCCCGGCGGCCGGGGGCCCGAATACCTGCGCAACGACCCCGACTTCCGGCGCGTGATCACGCACTTCTTCGACGCCGGCAAGCCCGTCGCGCACATCTGCCACGCGGCGATCGCGCTCGCCCCGCTCGGCCTGCTCAAGGGGCGCCGCACCGCCGCCTGGAACGCCTGCGCGCCGGACGTGGAGATGGGCGGCGGCACCTTCGTGGACGCGTCCGCGGTGGTGGACGGCAATATCGTCTCGGCCCGCGCCTGGAACGACCACCCCGACTGGATGCGCGCCTTCCTGCGCGTCCTGCGCAAGGAGGCACCGGTGGAGTCCGCCGAGGGCTGAGCGGTCCCGGGGCGCCTCGGGGGTGTGTGAGGCGGGTGGGCCGTACCGTCCCCGGCCGCTCGTCCCCCGGCGCCCGTCCGCGTACACCCGTTCGCACACCCCCGAGGGAGCCGTCAAGGGGTGGATCGCGTTCCGGCCGAGGGGCTCGGCGATCGAGGCGCCGGTGTTCTCCGGGCGGGTGAGCGGCTCACGGACGTGGCGGATCTGCTTTTCGGTCATGGACGGCCGGCGACCGAGGCGTGCACCACCGGCACGGGCGGCGTCGAGACCCTCGTGGGTGCCCCGGACGACGAGTTCGCGGAGGACCTCGGCGACAGGGCGGCGAGGACATGGCGCTGGTGCGGTTTGCCCCCGATAGGGAAGTTCCGAGATGGCCGTAAATTCCCCTCCTGTCTTGATCGTTGATGTTCGGCGATGACTACGATGCGGAGCTTTGCTGGCCGCGTGGCAGCCCGGCCGTCTTGTCCGTTCCCACCCGTCGGGCGTGCACCGCACAACCAAGGGGTGTAGATGACCTCGAACAGTTCCCGAGTCAAGACGTACAGCGACAAGCGATATCTGCACACCACGATGGTGCGGCATCTGGGGACGACCGTGGCCCTGGCCATGGACGACTCCCGGCGGATTTTCTACAGCGTGCTGGACCTGGACCGGACGAACCGCACGGATTCCGGGCCGGAGACGGCGTACGCGGTCGACCTGGATGTCGAGCACTGGGCGCAGGACCCGGTGGAACTGCGTTTCCCCGGCGAGATCGCGCGGGCGGGGTTCGCCGTGGTGGGCGCCACGCCGTTACCGCGGGTGAAGCAGGGGGCCCGTGCCGAGGCCACCGCGGATGAGGTGCTGGGCGCGGACGAGATCGACGGTTTCCTGTCCTCGACGGCGAGGCTGAGCGCCCAGGTGCCGTTCCAGGCCGTCTCCGACGGCAGGCATCTCTACATCTTCCGCCAGGCGGTCGGGGCGGCACACGAGGACGCGCTGTACCGGCTCAAGGGCGGCGGCTGCTCCGCCGTGGCGGACCGTACGGACTACCTGCACGGGGCCGACGGCGACGAGCGGGTACAGGTGGCCTCCGACGCGCTGCTGTGCGACCGTTTTCTGCTCGCCGGCGGGCAGCTGAAGCCGGTCATGGAGGTGCGCTACCGGCGCAGTCGGCACCGCACGCTGCCCGACTCGGCCAAGGACAGTCTCGGCACCCGGGACATGGACGGCAACGAGTTCTACGAGCCCACCCTGGAGCTGGGTTTCGCCGGGCGGATCACGCAAGGGCGTTTCACCACGCTGCTGCTGCCGACGGCCGTGCAGGAGGTGCGGCGCTGGCAGTTCTTCGTGCACAACGACCGCACCGGGCGCATCGACGGCTTCAACGTCGAGCAGGGCAAGGACGGGCTGTTCAACACCCAGGGCACCCGGTTCTACACCAGCCCCGATCCGCAGTACCGGAGCTCCGTCTTCGAGCGCAGCCCGGGGCAGTGCCCGTTCACCAAGGCCGACCTGGTGCCGGTGGCCACGGACGAGGGCTTCGCCGAGACGGCGCTGGACTTCGACGGGACCGGCGCGTATGTGAAGGTCGAGGGCGGCGCGGACAGCCCGCTGGGCAGCGGCCCGTACACCATCGAGGCGTGGGTCGCGCCGCGGGCCGTCAACGGGACCGTACTGTCCACCGGTTCCGCGGCGAGCGGGATCACCTTGCGCATCGACGGGGACGGGCTGCTGCGCCTCGGGCACGGCGGCGGGACCCAGGCGGCGGACGGGGCGGAAGGGGAGGCCGAGGGCGCTGCCGAGGCCCGGGAGGAGACCGCCGACGCCCCGCCGGAGGCCGTCTCCGCCGACGCCGTACCGCTGGACGGCTACACCCACATCGCGGCCGTCTACTCCGGTACGAAGGCCGTGCTGTACGTCGACGGTGTGCCGGGCGAGGAGACCGAACTGCCGGTGGTCGAGGGCGCGGGCCCGGTGCTGATCGGGGCCGGGCCGGACGCCGACGCCCAGCCCGGCTCCTTCTTCACCGGTGCCATCGACGAGATTCGCCTCTGGACTCGCCCGCGCGGCGCCGAGGAACTGCTGCGCGACCGCTCCTACCGGCTGATCGGGGACGAGTCGGGCCTGAGCGGCTACTACCGTTTCGACGCGGGCGCGGGCACCACGCTGTACGACCAGACGGACTCCGCCGCGCACGGCGCGCTGCTCGGCGACCCGCGGTGGATCACCTCCGAGGCGCCGATCGGCGACCACCCGGGCGTACGCCGGGAGAGCTTCTCCGTGCCGACGCGCACGGTGGGCTCCGGTCTCGCCTCGGTGCTCTACTACCAGCAGGAGGAGGCGGTCAGCGGCCACTCGGCCGAGCCCAAGCCGCTCAAGCGGCACGCCCGTGTGCTGCTGACGTGGGTGGCGGGCCCGCAGGAGGGTGCCGACGACAGCTCAGGCCAAGCGGCCACGAGCGAGGACGCGGGCGCGACGACGGCCGACGGCTCCCTGGCCGTCCTGGATCTGGCGGTCGCGCGTGACGGACGCCTCGCCCAGCTCCCCGACGCGGTGAGCCTTCCGACGATCGGCGAGACCGTACAGGCGGTGGACCCGGAGGCGATCGCCGCGCTGGGGCAGTCGATCGAAGACCTCAAGGCGGAACTGGCCCAGGCCCAGAAGTCGCTGGTGGACGTCAAGCAGCTTCCCGCCCTGGAGAAGGAGCGCCGCACGAAGGCCGCCAGGGTCAAGAGCCTGGGCGACCAGATGACGCCAGGCGCACCGATCCAGGGCAAGAGGTATTTCGTTCGTTACCCCGCGTCGGACCAGGAAGAGTCCGACGCAAAGCAGAGCCTCAGCCTGGTGGCGAAGGTTCCGCACGGCGCGGACTCGGCGGAGGTCACTTTCGTGGCCGGGGCGGTTGACGAGACAGCCGATTGGATCTTCGAGTTCTTCGACCGGAGCACGTCACGAACCATGTACGGGGGGCACGTGAACGCGCGATGCCGGCTGGTACACGTGCAATCCAAGATGCTCCTGGCTGTCACGGAGGGCCAGCAGCTGGTCGTACGTCCGCGCAAGGGGGACGAGGCCGAGATCTTCGACTACACCTGGACCGTAGTCTCCGATCCCCACCAGTCCTATCGCCGCTACGGCACCCTTTCCAAGGGCAGCAGCTTTCTGCTCGTGGAGTCCGGCAAGCCGACCCTCAAGGTGGTCAGTTCCGAGGCGCCCCTGTCACAGTTCCGGCCGGCCTGGCAGGGAGGCGCCCAGGTGGTGAAGCTCCGGGCCGAGGCAAAGGCCGAACTGACCGCCCTCGACCGCCGGATCAAGGATCTCAAGCACCAGCAGAGCATCAGCGCCCAGACCAGGCAGCGCATCACCGGTATCGAGACCGACCTCGCCGCCAAACAGGAGGAGTTGGGGCACGTCACGGGTGGCCTGAAGGGCCGCAGCGCCCTGAGCCTGGCCATGCCCCAGCTCGGCCGGGACCGGCTGGGGCTGGGCTGGTCCGGGGGGCTGCTGACGTTTGCCCGTACCAGGACGGCGCCGTTCCTTCTGGACAGCGGAACCGGGCACCTCGGGCTGTACTTCCAGGACGACGAGGGCCACTTCACCGCCGCGTACTACGACACGTCCGTCGCACGCTCCGCCAAGGCGCTGGCCGTCGGCGAGGAGTGCAGCATCCTGCTGACGGCCCGCGATCCCGGTACCGACCTCAAGCAGGTCACCGCCGAGGTGAGCGCCGGGGACCACCCGGACCGGTGTGTGGTGACGCTCCGCGAGAGCGACGGCGGGACCACCGCGGACGAAGAGGTGTGGCCCATGCTGCCCCGCCGCGCCGACCAGCTCGTCGAGATCCTCAACGGGGTGATCCACGAGCCGGTGGTGATCGGCGAGGCCACATACGCCCAGGACGGGGTGCTCACGCTCACCGCCCCCGCCGGCCTGCCCGTGCCGGCGGGCAGCCTGCTCGACGTGGACGGTGAGGTGCTCGTCGTGCAGGAGGCGGCCGAGGCGACCGCCACCGGGATCACGCTCGCTCCCGGTGACGACGTGGCGTGGGTGACCCCCGGCTCCCCGGTGCGCCTGATCTCGTACTCCCCCCACCTGGTGCGGCACAGCCGGCCCGGCGCCACCGCCACCTACGGCTCACGCCTGGTCACCGCCAACCTCGTGGGCGCGCCGGCCGACGTGCCGGACGGCAGCGCGACGGACCTGACCGACGCGCGGCCCACCCGCTGGTGGGGCGACATCCCCGGCCGCGCCCTGTCCTTCACGGCGAACTCCCGCCCGCCCGCCCTCCCGACCGAGCGGCACGACGCGGTACGGGCCGCCGACGACCTCACTCTGGAGGCGTGGGTTCAGCCGAAGGCCGGAGACACGGGGGACGCGGAGGACTGCGTACGGCTGGTCCATGCCAACGTGCCCGAGTCGCAGTACAGCCTCGCCCTCGGGAAACCGGGCGACGGCGGGGCCCGTCCGCTGGTCGCCGCGGTGGGCAACCGCTGGGTGACCAGCCGCACGGCCGTGCCCGACGGCCGGTGGACGCATGTGGCCGCCGCGTTCGAACAGTCCTGGGCCCTGCGCCTGGGCGGCAAGGCGTCCCTGGAGGTCGCCCACACCGACGCCCTCAACCTCACCCGCGATCTGACCGTCGAGGTGTTCCTCCAGGCCGACGCCCTCGGGTCGGTGCAGGGCCTGGTATCCAAGGGCCGCATCGCCGACGGCCGCGGGCAGCATGTGCCCTACCAGCTGGCCCTCGACGCCGAAGGACATCTCGTCCTGGCGACCGAGGCCGCCAATGGGGACGTCTTCCGCTTCACCTCGGAAAAAACGATCACGGCGGGCAGCTTCCACCGGGTGGCGGTGGTCCGCAAGCCGGGCCAGACCATGGAGGAGAAGCCGGGCAAGAAGGAATTCACGGTCACCGATGCCGCCGGGAACCCGACCACCCACACGGTTCCCGTCATCGAGTCGATCCTCATGCACGAATGGTTCGACTACCGCTTCTACATCGACGGCGAGGACGCCGGGTCCTTCCGGCACAACGGGGCCGCGCCGCTGGGCAGCACCGGCCCCCTGGACATCGGCTGCGGCTGGCAGGGCGCGGCCCCGCAGCACTTCACCGGCCTGATCAGCGAGGTGCGGATCTGGAACACCGCCCGGGACGAGACGCAGATCGCGGGCCCGGTGACCGCCCGCGAACAGGGCCTGGCGGCGCACTGGCGCTTCGAGGAGAACGAGGGCAACACGGCCCGGGACGAGACCGACGCGCACCCGGCCCGGCTGCACGGCGCCACCTGGGCGAAGAACCCCGACCCGCGCGGCAGCGTCTTCCGCCTCTACCTCGACGGCAGCCCCGTCCCCTGCGACGCGCTCGCCGCCGATGCCCTGCCCGATGACGGGGAGTACGGGGACCAGCAGTTCGCGCTGGCCGGCCGGACCGACGGCGGCACGGCCCAGGAGCTCTACACCGGAACGCTGGAGGAGGTCCGGGTCTGGCGCACCGCGCGCACCGAGGAGCAGATCCTGGACAACCTGTTCACCCGGCTGCGGGGCGAGAAGGAAGAGCTGCTGGCGTACTACCCGTTCGACGACGACTCCACCGAGGAGTCGGCACAGGCCGTACTCGACAGCGGGCTGCGCGGCTGCGATCTGCTGCTGCCCACCGATGAGGCGGCCCGGCCCACCCCCCTCCTGTCCACCGCCCCGATCTCCGGGGACACGGCAGAGGTGCGGCCGGCCTTCTCCAAGGTCAGCACCCGCTACTCGCAGACCATCACCGGGGTGCCGGCGGCGTCCGAGTACGCCGACCTCCAGTACGACGCACGCGGCGGCACCCGTGGCGTACTCAAGCGCTGCTACGGATTCGTGAGCGACGGCGCCTGGCAGCTGGTCACCGGCTACAAGATCGGCAATCTGCTCACGGAGTGGGTCAGCCAGATCCAGTTCGCCCCACAGATCATCGGCTTCATCGAGGGGGCGCCCCCGGTCCCGTCCGAGAACATGGTGGCCACCAAGAACCCCAAGCACTTCAGCTATCTCAACGCCTCGTCGGTGGAGTTCGTCCAGGCCGACGAGGTGGTCAATACGCTGTCCTCGACGCAAGACCGCGGTGTGGACACCGCGTTCGGCATCTCGCTGTCCAAGGAAGTCGACGTCAACACGCTGATGATCATGGCGCCGCTCGGCATGGGAGTGGCCAAGCCCGCGGCCCAGGGCGGTGTGAGCCTGTACGGCGGCGGGAACCTGGAGATCCACAACGGCTGGGGCGACGAGACCGAGGTGTCCCAAGGGCAGAACACCGCCCGCTCGACCTCGGTGGGCCTGTCCGGCGGCTGGGAGGACTCCAACCCCGACAACCAGCTCAACTCCCATGACGGACGGCGGTTCGTGCCCTCCAACACCGGATACGCGCTCGTCCAGTCCGAGACCGCGGATGTCTTCGCGCTGCGCCTGGCACACAACCACGCGCTCGTCTCGTACCGCGTGCTGCCCAACCCGGACATCCCCCGGGACTGGAACATCCTCCCCTTCCCGATCAACCCCCTCTACACCAAGCAGGGCACCCTGGACGGCACGGTCGGCGTCGACGGGAACGGCGAGCGCGTCTTCGACACGGACTACCAGGGCGCGCCCGCCTACGGCGAGCACAGCTACTTCAAGCCCCGCGAGGCGTATGCGCTCAAACGCCGTATCACGGAGGAGCAGCAGCGCCTCCAGGCCCACTACGACACGGTCTCCACCGAGACCCACGCCGCGGACCCGACGGCCGACCGGGCGCGCAAGCTGCTCGGCGATTTCATCGGCCCGGTGCGCAAGCCGGAGCGCGGGACGCCGCGTACCACCGAGACCGCGCGCGGTTTCTCCCGCCGCAATATCGCCAACACCTACGCCTGGTCGGCCGACGGCGGCTTCTTCGCGGAGACCACCGAGGCCACCGACGTCGTCACCGAGGTGACCTCGGGTTCCTTCGACATCTCCGGTTCGCTGTCCTTCTCTGCCTCCGGCGGCGTCAAGATCTTCGGGGTCGGCGCGACGCTCCAGGTGGACGTCTCCGCCGGCGGCGCGCTGCACCGGACCCGCGCCCGTACGCGGGAGGCCACCCGCAGCTTCAGCCTCAACGTGGTCTGCGACCCGCCCGGCGACATGCAGGGCTACGACAAGGACGCCAACCCGGTCTTCGAGGACGACGGCACCCCGGTGACGGTCCCAGGACGCGTGGACGCGTACCGGTTCATGACGTTCTACCTGGACGCCGACAAGGACAACTTCGAGGACTTCTACGCCAAGGTCGTCGACCCGAAATGGCTCCAGGGCAGTAACGACCCCAACGCGGCGGCCCTGCGCCAGGCCCGCCAGTCCGAGAAGAAGCCGCCGTGCTGGCGCGTCATGCACCGGGTGACCTTCATCAGCCGCACCCTGTCGGAGACCGTCCCCGACAGCGCGCCCGCGGTGGAGAAGGCGATGCGGGCGGAGAACATCGACAGCAACTACGAACTGATCAGGAAGCTGGAGCCGTACATCAAGGACCGCGCCACCAGCTACCGCGAGCTGGCCAGGGCCGTACGCGACACGCTCGCCCGGCAGTTCCCGGGTCTGGTCCCGCACACTGAGCAGATCATCGGCTATCTGTCCGTCTACTACGCACTCGGAGAGTAGCCACCAAGCCCCCGGTGACCTGCCGTGGCAGGTCACCGGGGGAACGGCTCCGCGGCACGACGAGGCTCCCGGCGGACGGTCCCACGAACGACTCGGATCAACCGGGTCGGATCAACCGGGCTGCCGGGAGCTTCGCGTACCCGAAGACAGCGGCGACGGCGCTGACAGCGGTGTCCGCCGCCCTTCCGGTGACCGGCTCCGTCCGGCTGCGCGGCCCGCTCGCCGAGACGCTCCGGCGGGCGGGCGGCGGCGCCGCGCTGAGGGCGGTACGGCCCCGGGCCCGCCGCGCCCGAGCCGGGCCGGGAGTCAGGCCGACGTCGGCGCGGCAGGCGGCCCCCCGGCCGCCCCCGGCCCGCCGCTGCCGTCCACGTCCCAGCCATCTACGTCCCGGCCGCCCGTCCCCCGGCCGCCCGTGCTCTCGCCGCCCGTCCCCGCCCCGTCCGCCGCGCCCCGTGGCGCGCCGTACGCCACCAGCGTCAGCACCAGCAGCCCCAGCACGGCCATCAGCACCACGAACGCGAACCAGCCGACCAGGGCCACGGCGACCGCGCCGAGCAGCCCGTTGACCACCGCGCAGCTGATCAGCAGGGCGCGGGCGAAGCGGCCGGGGGCGCGGTCGCGCAGCGCGGCGCGGAGCGGGACGACGGCGCAGCAGAGGAGATAGAGGCCGAAGAGCAGACCGGCCAGCCAGGCTCCGGCGGACATCGCGTGCGGTGCCAGCCCCGCCAGCGACATCTGCTGCCGGTCCACGAAGATGCTCAGGACCCAGTTGAGGAGCACGGTCCCGAGTGCCTCCAGGACCAGCACCGCCGCCGTCACCAAGGCCACCGGCCTGCGCGCCGCCACCCCGCCCACCCACTTCCGCCGTTGTCGGGCCCGCGCGCCCCGTGGCCGCGCGCCGCCCCCGTCCGTCCCCCTACCCGCCCCCTGTTACCGCGAGTACGGAAGACATCCCGCACGCTACTAACGGGTAATGGCCGGAGCAAGGGTCCGCGCGGGGTGCGTCCGGCCGCCGCCGGGCGCGCCGTCCCCGCCACGGCCGCCCGCAAAGATTCCTTCGCCCATTCGTAGGGACTCCACAAAGAATTGACGAACCGCTGAACGGCCACACCCCGAGACCTAGGCCACACCAGGGCCCCGTCCGGAACCGCGAAATCCGGGCCTACCCTGGGATATCAGGGAACTACGGCCCTCCAGTAACGCTCTCCGAACGCTCCGTGTGGGCAAGGTCACCCCGGGGAGCGGGTCGGCACGCGGTGTCGCCAGTCCCTAAACTCGGCTTGTTTCAAGGGAGGAGCCATCGTGCGCAAGGTGCTCATCGCCAACCGTGGCGAAATCGCTGTCCGCGTTGCCCGTGCATGCCGGGACGCCGGAATCGGGAGCGTAGCCGTCTATGCCGAGCCTGACCGGGACGCCCTGCACGTCCGCGCGGCAGACGAGGCGTACGCCCTGGGCGGTGACACACCTGCCACCAGCTACCTGGACATCGCCAAAGTCCTTGCGGCCGCCGCCGATTCCGGCGCGGACGCCATTCACCCGGGTTACGGCTTCCTCTCCGAGAACGCCGAGTTCGCGCAGGCCGTCCTGGACGCGGGCCTGACCTGGATCGGCCCGCCCCCGCAGGCCATCCGGGACCTCGGCGACAAGGTCGCCGCCCGGCACATCGCCCAGCGCGCCGGTGCGCCGCTGGTCGCCGGCACCCCGGACCCGGTCTCCGGCGCGGACGAGGTCGTCGCCTTCGCCCGCGAGCACGGCCTGCCGATCGCCATCAAGGCGGCCTTCGGCGGCGGCGGCCGCGGCCTGAAGGTCGCCCGCACCCTCGAAGAGGTCCCGGAGCTGTACGACTCCGCGGTCCGCGAGGCGGTCGCCGCCTTCGGCCGCGGCGAGTGCTTCGTCGAGCGCTACCTCGACCGCCCCCGGCACGTCGAGACCCAGTGCCTGGCCGACCAGCACGGCAATGTCGTCATCGTCTCGACCCGGGACTGCTCGCTCCAGCGCCGCCACCAGAAGCTGGTGGAGGAGGCCCCCGCGCCGTTCCTGAGCGACGAGCAGAACGCCGAGCTGTACCGCGCCTCCAAGGCCATCCTCAAGGAGGCCGGCTACGTCGGCGCCGGGACCTGCGAGTTCCTCGTCGGCCAGGACGGCACCATCTCCTTCCTGGAGGTCAACACCCGCCTCCAGGTGGAGCACCCGGTCACCGAAGAGGTCGCCGGCATCGACCTGGTCCGCGAGATGTTCCGTATCGCGGACGGCGAGGAGCTCGGCTACGACGACCCCGCGGGGCGCGGCCACTCCTTCGAGTTCCGCATCAACGGCGAGGACCCGGGCCGCGGCTTCCTGCCCGCCCCCGGCACCGTCACCCGCTTCGACGGCCCCAGCGGTCCCGGTGTGCGCCTGGACGCGGGCGTGGAGTCCGGCAGCGTCATCGGCCCCGCCTGGGACTCGCTGCTCGCCAAGCTGATCGTCACCGGCGCCACCCGCGAGGAGGCGCTCCAGCGCGCGGCCCGTGCGCTGGACGAGTTCACCGTCGAGGGCATGGCCACCGCCATCCCCTTCCACCGCACCGTCGTCAGGGACCCGGCGTTCGCGCCCGAACTGACCGGTTCCGCCGACCCGTTCACGGTCCACACCCGGTGGATCGAGACCGAGTTCAAGAACGAGATCCCGGCGTTCACCGCGGCGGGTACGGACGAGGCCGAGGCGGACAGCCGCGAGACGGTCGTCGTCGAGGTCGGCGGCAAGCGCCTGGAGGTCTCGCTGCCCTCCTCGCTCGGTATGCCGCTGGCCCGCGCCGCGGTGGCCGGTGGCGCCAAGCCCAAGCGCAAGGCCGCCAGGAAGTCCGGCAGCGCCGCCTCCGGGGACGCGCTCGCCTCCCCGATGCAGGGCACCATCGTCAAGGTCGCCGTCGAGGAGGGCCAGCAGGTCGCCGAGGGCGAACTGGTCGTCGTCCTGGAGGCGATGAAGATGGAGCAGCCGCTCAACGCCCACCGGGCCGGCACCATCAAGGGCCTGACCGCCGAGGTCGGCGCGTCCCTCAGCTCCGGCGCCGTGATCTGCGAGATCAAGGACTGACGTAGCGGGAGTCTTCGCGCGTGGGGCGCCCGGCGGATTTCCGCCGGGCGCCCCACGCGTTCGCCCCCGTCCGGCGGGCCGCTACGAGGTTCCGACGACGTCCTCCGGGAAGGTCAGCGATTTGCTCATCCACTGGAGCGCCGCGGGCAGTTCGCGCCGCCAGGTGGCGAAGTTGTGGCTGCCGTGGTCGAGGACGATCGAGTCCGCCCGCATCGGGGCCTTGACCGCGCCCAGGAACGCCTGGGCCGCCGGATAGTTCTTCTCCCCCGAGCGGCTGGTGCCCACCAGGACGTTCACCCGCGGGGCGGGCAGCTCCTTCAGCCGCCACATCAGGTCGTGCTCCTGCCTGCGGCGTATCCGGTCCTTGCCGTCGCCGAAGAGATTGCCGGTGGTGGCGTCGTTGGCGACCTTGTAGTCGGGCGAGAGGGCCACCGCCGAGGGGTACGTCCGCGGGTGGCGCATGGCCAGCTGGAGGGCGCAGCTGCCGCCCGAGGAGTAGCCCAGCACGCCCCAGCCGCCCGGGTCGCGGCCGACGCGGTAGTGCGACTTCAGGGCGTCCGGCACATCGTGCGCGAAGAACGTCTCGGCCTGCGGCCCGCCCGGCACGTCGACGCACTGGGTGTCGCGCGGCGGCGCGATGGTGGGCCGCAGCATCACGATGACGGTCGGCTGCATCTTCCCGTCCCGGATCAGCCCGGCGGCGGTCTGCGGCAGCCGCAGATGCTGCCCCAGCAGGAACGTGCCGCCCGGATAGCCGCTCAGCGCGACGACGACGGGGAACCGCTGCCGGGCGTACTGCGGCTGGAAGTACTGCGGCGGCAGATAGACGTACGCGGGGTTCACGACCCGGGTCCGCTTGCCGACGATCCGTACGGTCTCCACCTTGCCGGCCGTCTGCGGCGGGCCCGTCGGCAGCCCGTGCACCTTGTCCAGACCGTCCGGCCCCGACGCCTGGACGAGGCCCTTCGACGGGTCCCCGGCGGGCCCGGCCAGCCCCGCGTCACCCCATTTGCCGACGGCGGCCGGGGCGTCGTCGTACAGGCCGAGCAGTTCCCGCCAGGAGGCGTAGAACTGGAAGTTGCTGTTCACCGCGAGGCCGAGCGCGGCGACGATGGCCAGCTGGGTGGCGACCAGCGTGCCGAGCCGCCCGCACACCGCCCGCGGCCCGCGCCCGGCGAACCGCGGCCACTGCCAGACCGTGAGCCCCACACAGACCACGGCGACCACCACCATGGTGTACAACAGCGTTCGGCTGGTCAGTCCCATGATGTTTCCCCAGTGTCCCGGCGCCGGGTACGGCGTTCTCCAGCGGTCCCGGACGCGTCCGGAAGACCTCATTGCGCCAGGTTTGATGGCTCTTGGGACGGCGGCGTTGCGACCTCGCCGAGGTGTTCGGGCACCCGCCCACCACGGTACGCCGGGGCTTCATCCACCGGCCGCCGCCCCGCAACCGGCCCCGCGGGGGACGGGGGTGCCCGCGGGGCGCCGCGGTCCGGCCACGGACACGGGGCGGCGCACCCGAGCGGCGGCGGCCGCCGATCGCGCAGTGGCATCCTGGACCCACCGGGCCGGGACCGGCCGGGTCGAGGGAGGACGGCGATGGCGACCGACACGGCAGGGCAGCGGCGGACCGGGCAGCGCCCCGCGACAGAGGCGTCGGTGGCGCACCCGCCGCCGGGGGCGGAAGCGGGGACGCCCGCCGCCACCGGGACCCCGGCACCCGCCGTACGCCCCATGCGGGCCGACGCCCGCCGCAACTACGAGCGGCTGCTGACCGTGGCCCGTACCGCCTTCACCGAGCACGGCACGGACACGTCGCTGGAGGACATCGCGCGCCGTGCGGGCGTCGGTATCGGCACGCTCTACCGGCACTTCCCCCACCGCACGGCCCTGATGGGCGCGGTCTTCCAGGGGGAGGTGGACGCGCTGCTGGCGCAGGCCCGGGAGCTGGCGGACGCGCCGCAGCCGTGTGCCGCGCTGGTCGAATGGCTGCGCGCGATCATCACGCACGCCACCACCTACCGCGGCCTGTCGCGCGCGCTGATGGCCGCGTCGGTGGACGACAGTTCGGGGATGGCGCGGTGCAGCGTGCCGATGCGCGAGGCGGGCGGCGCACTGCTGACCCGCGCCCAGCGGGCCGGTGCCGTACGCCCCGATGTGAACATCGGCGATCTGATGCAGCTGACGAACGGCATCGCGCTGGCCGCCGAGGAGTCGCCGGACGACCCGGAACTGGCCGACCGGCTGCTGACCCTCACCCTCAGCGGCCTCAAGGGCCGCTGACGGGGCCGCGTACCACGGCCCCGCAGCGCGGGCTGCCCGTACCCGCCCGGTCCCTCAGCGCCGCCGCGGGGCCAGATCGGCCACCCGGCCGCCCGACGCCTCCGACAGCGGGGTGGCCGAGCGCAGCTGGGGCGCCGGGCCGCCGCCGCCCGGCGGGTGGTTGCGCCGCTGGCCCGGCAGCGGCACATCCCGCCGGGGGCCCCGGCGGTCCCCCGCGGCGCTCTCCGGGCCCGGCCGGCCCGGCGCCTGCCCGGCTCCCGAACCGCCGCCACCGGCGGTGACGGCGATCTGCACACCCTGGTCGGCCAGGGCCTGCAACTCGGTCGCGGCCCGGTCGTCGTGACACGGCGGCTCGTCGGTGACCAGCCGCGTGATCACGTCCGTCGGCACCGTCTGGAACATCGTGTCGGAGCCGAGCTTGGTGTGGTCGGCGAGCACCACCACCTCCCCCGCCGCCTGCACCAGCGCCCGGTCGACGCTGGCGGAGAGCATGTTGGAGGTGGACAGGCCGCGCTCGGCGGTCAGCCCACTGCCCGACAGGAAGGCGCGGGACACCCGCAGGCCCTGGAGGGACTGCTCGGCACCGCTGCCGACCAGCGCGTAGTTGGAACCGCGCAGGGTGCCGCCGGTCATCACGACTTCGACGCGGTTGGCATGGGCCAACGCCTGGGCGACCAGCAGGGAGTTGGTGACCACGGTCAGACCGGGCACCCGCGCGAGCCGGCGGGCCAGCTCCTGGGTGGTGGTCCCGGCGCCGACGACGATGGCCTCGCCCTCGTCGACGAAGCTGGCGGCGAGGTCGGCGATGGCCGTCTTCTCCGCGGTCGCTAGATGGGATTTCTGCGGGAACCCGGATTCCCGGGTGAACCCTCCCGGCAAGACCGCACCGCCGTGCCGGCGGTCGAGCAGCCCTTCTGCCTCCAACGCACGCACGTCTCGCCGTACGGTGACTTCGGAGGTCTGGACGACACGGGCGAGCTCCCGGAGCGAGACGGCTCCGTTCGCGCGCACCATTTCAAGGATCAATTGGCGACGTTCTGCAGCGAACACGAAACTGACAGTAACGCCAACGTCCGTCTGGTTTCAGCAGGTTGCACCAATTAACGGAAGTTGTTCACAGCGCGCCCGGCAAAGTGGTATGCATGCCGCATATGTCGAACGCCCGGCCGATCAGGCCCGTTCGACGCCGCCTCCCCGGCTCTCCCGGCCCTCCCGGCCCTCCCGGCCCTCCCGGTCCGTCCGATCCCACCAGCCCGCGCCCCGTCCACCGCTACGCGTCGGCGCCCTTCCGGGTGTGCAACTGCCGCGCGACCTCGGCGATCGAGCCGGACAGGGACGGGTAGACGGTGAAGGCGCTGGCGATCTGTTCGACCGTCAGGTTGTTGTCGACCGCGATGGAGATGGGGTGGATCAGCTCGCTGGCGCGCGGCGAGACGACCACACCGCCGACGACGATGCCGGTACCGGGGCGGCAGAAGAGCTTCACGAAGCCGTCGCGGATGCCCTGCATCTTCGCGCGCGGGTTGCGCAGCAGGGGGAGCTTGACGACCCGGGCGTCGATCCGGCCGTTGTCGACGTCGGCCTGGGAGTAGCCGACGGTGGCGATCTCCGGGTCGGTGAAGACGTTCGCGGAGACGGCCTTGAGGTTCAGCGGCGTGACCGCGTCGCCCAGGAAGTGGTACATCGCGATCCGGCCCTGCATCGCGGCGACGGACGCCAGCGCGAGGACACCGGTGCAGTCGCCGGCCGCGTACACGCCGGGGGCGGTGGTGCGGGAGACCTTGTCGGTCCAGATGTGGCCGGACTCCTTGAGGCTGACGCCGGCCTCGGCCAGGCCGATGCCCGTGGTGTTCGGGATGGAGCCGACCGCCATCAGACAGTGGGTGCCGGAGATCGTCCGGCCGTCGGCCAGCGTCACCTCGACGCGGTCGCCGACCCGCTTGACCGCGGCGGCGCGGGAGCGGGCCATGACGTTCATCCCGCGGCGCCGGAAGACGTCCTCCAGGACGGCGGCGGCGTCCGGGTCCTCACCGGGCAGCACCCGGTCGCGGGAGGAGACGAGGGTGACGCGGGAGCCCAGCGCCTGGTAGGCACCGGCGAACTCGGCGCCGGTGACACCGGAGCCGACCACGATGAGCTCCTCGGGGAGCTCGTCCAGGTCGTAGACCTGCGTCCAGTTCAGGATGCGCTCGCCGTCCGGCAGCGCGTCCGGGATCTCGCGGGGGTGCGCGCCGGTGGCGATCAGCACCGCGTCCGCGATCAGCGTCTCCTCGGCGCCGTCGGCGGCGGTCACCGTCACCCGGCGCGAGCCGTCCGGCGACTGGCCGGGCTCCAGCCGGCCGCGGCCGCGCAGCACACGGCCGCCGGCCCGGGTCACCGAGGCGGTGATGTCGTGCGACTGGGCGAGCGCGAGGCGCTTGACCCGCCGGTTGACCTTGCCGAGGTCCACGCCGACGACCCGCGCGGACCGGTCCGCGCCGGACGCGCCGTCCTCGACGATGATGCCCAGCTCGTCGTACGAGGAGTCGAAGGTCGTCATCACCTCGGCCGTCGCGATAAGAGTCTTCGACGGTACGCAGTCGGTGAGTACCGACGCCCCGCCCAGACCGTCGCAGTCGACGACGGTCACCTCCGCGCCGAGAGAGGCGCCCACCAGGGCCGCCTCGTATCCGCCGGGTCCGCCACCGATGATCACGATCCGAGTCACGTACTCCATTGTCCCGCACGTCTGTACGCCGCTCTCCCCGGGGGCCGGTGTGCCGCCTTTCCGGACGCCCCCGGCCGCTCCGCTGCTCCGTTGTACGAATCTCCCGTACCACGGGCCCACCGGATAACCTCCCGTACCCTCGGAGCCATGTCGCTCTACGCCGCGTACGCCGGCAACCTCGACGCGCGGCTGATGTCCCGCCGCGCACCGCACTCGCCGCTGCGCGGCACCGGCTGGCTCAACGGCTGGCGGCTCACCTTCGGCGGTGAGCAGATGGGCTGGGAAGGCGCGCTGGCGACGATCGTCGAGGCCCCCCGCTCCCAGCTCTTCGTCGCCCTCTACGACATCGCGCCCATGGACGAGGACTCCATGGACCGGTGGGAGGGCGTGGGCCTGGACGTCTACCGCCGGATGCGGGTGCGGGTGCACACGCTGGACGGCGACGAGGCGGCCTGGACCTATGTCCTCAACGGCTACGAGGGCGGTCTGCCGTCGGCCCGCTATCTGGGCGAGATCGCGGACGCCGCCGAGTCGGCGGGCGCGCCGCACGACTATGTGATGGAGCTGCGCAAGCGGCCCTGCTGACGGCGGGCGGCCCGGCGGGGCCCGGTCCGTACGGCGCCGTCCCGGGCGTGTCGGGGCGGGTGCCGCGACACGCCCGGGGCGGCGGTCCGCCGAAAAACACCGGAGACCGGTCCCGGCGCCGCGCGCGGCGACATCTACGCGCGTAGGCAATTACCGGCTACCCTCGTCCGCGTGAACGCATCAGTTACTTCGGACATCGCGCGCGACCCGCAGGGCGCCGCCGACGCCGCCGCCGCACGCCTGCGCGAGCTCACCGGCGCCGAGACCCACGACGTCGCCCTGGTGATGGGCTCCGGCTGGGCCCCGGCCGCCGAGGCGCTGGGCGCGCCCGAGCACGAGTTCCCGGTCACCGAGCTGCCCGGCTTCCCGGCCCCGGCCGTCGCCGGACACGGCGGCACGATCCGCTCGTACCGGGTCGGCGCGAAGCGTGCGCTGGTCTTCCTGGGCCGTACGCACTACTACGAGGGCCGCGGGGTCGCCGCCGTCGCGCACGGCGTCCGTACCGCCGTCGCCGCCGGCTGCAAGACCGTCGTGCTCACCAACGGGTGCGGCGGGCTGCGCGAGGGCATGCGTCCCGGCCAGCCGGTCCTCATCAGCGACCACCTCAACCTCACCGCCACCTCCCCGATCGTCGGCGCGAACTTCGTCGACCTGACGGACCTGTACTCGCCGCGGCTGCGCGCGCTGTGCAAGGAGGTGGACGCGAGCCTGGAGGAGGGCGTCTACGCGCAGTTCCCCGGCCCGCACTACGAGACCCCGGCCGAGATCAAGATGGTCCGGACCCTGGGCGCGGACCTGGTCGGTATGTCCACCGTCCTGGAGGCCATCGCCGCGCGCGAGGCCGGCGCCGAGGTGCTGGGCCTGTCGCTGGTGACGAACCTCGCCGCCGGTATGACGGGCGAGCCGCTCAACCACGAGGAGGTGCTCCAGGCCGGCCGCGACTCCGCGACCCGGATGGGCAGCCTGCTCGCCCAGGTGCTCGGCAAGCTCTGAGCCCGTTCGGGGGCGGAACAGTGAGGCCGGTGACCGGATCGGCTTCCGGAGGCCGAGGCAGTGTCCGGAGGCCGGGTCGGCTTCCGAAGGCCGGGGCCGTGTCCGGTGACCGGGTCGGCTTCCGAAGGCCGGGGCCGTGTCCGGTGACCGGGTCGGCTTCCGAAGGCCGGGGCCGTGTCCGGTGACCGGATCGGCCGAGTCCGGAGGCCGGGTCGGCTTCCGGCAGCCGAGGCAGTGCCCGATGACCGGATCGGCCGAGTCCGGAGGCCGGGTCGGCTTCCGGCAGCCAAGGCAGTGCCCGGTGACCGGGTCGGCTTCCGGTGGCCGGACTTCATCCCGTGGCCGGGCGCGGCGGCGGTATGCTCCCGCCCCGCCGTCGCGCCCGCCGGACCGGCCCCGCGTCCGCCCCGTGTGCCGTCCGCGCGGCCCCGGTCGTCCGGCGTCCGCTCCCCCACCCGCAGACCACCGTCAGACCGTCAGGCACCCGCATCCACCGTCAGGAGCATCACGTGGCTACCGATCCCGCGGAGCTGATCAGCCGGGCCAAGGCATGGCTGGCCGAGGACCCCGACCCGGAGACCCGGGAGGAACTGTCCGCGCTCATCGGCTCAGAGGACCTCCCCGAACTGGCCGCCCGGTTCGCCGGCACCCTCCAGTTCGGCACCGCCGGGCTGCGCGGGGAGCTGGGCGCGGGCCCGATGCGGATGAACCGCTCGGTGGTCATCCGCGCGGCGGCCGGTCTCGCCGCGTATCTGAAGGCCCGGGGCGACAGCACGGGACTGGTCGTCATCGGCTACGACGCGCGCCACAAGAGCGCCGACTTCGCCCGTGACACCGCGGCCGTGATGGTCGGCGCCGGACTCCGGGCCGCGGTGCTGCCCCGCCCGCTGCCCACCCCCGTCCTGGCCTTCGCCATACGGCACCTGGGCGCGGTCGCCGGTGTCGAGGTCACCGCCAGCCACAACCCGCCGCGGGACAACGGCTACAAGGTCTATCTGGGCGACGGCTCGCAGATCGTGCCGCCCGCGGACGGCGAGATCGCCGCCGAGATCGCCGCGGTCCGCTCGCTGGCCGACGTACCGCGGCCGGAGTCCGGCTGGCAGACCCTCGGTGACGAGGTCCTGGCCGCCTATCTGGCGCGTACGGACGCCGTGCTGACCCAGGGCTCCCCCCGGGACGCGCGGGTCGTCTACACGCCGATGCACGGCGTCGGCCGGGACACCCTCGTCGCCGCCTTCGCGCGGGCCGGGTTCCCGGCCCCGGTGGTCGTCGCGGAACAGGCCGAGCCGGACCCGGACTTCCCCACCGTCGCCTTCCCCAACCCGGAAGAGCCCGGTGCGATGGACCTCGCGTTCGCCACCGCCAGGGCCCTGGACCCGGGCAGTGTGGACATCGTGATCGCCAACGACCCGGACGCGGACCGCTGCGCCGTCGCCGTGCCGGACCCCGCCACCGCGGACGGCTGGCGGATGCTGCGCGGCGACGAGGTCGGCGCGCTGCTCGCCGCCCATCTCGCGGGCAAGCTGCGGACCGGCGAGGAGACGGGGGACGGCGGGCGGCGGGGCACCTTCGCCACCACGATCGTGTCGTCCTCCCTGCTGTCGCGGATCGCGGCCGCCGACGGCCTCCCGTACGAGGAGACGCTGACCGGCTTCAAGTGGCTGGCCCGGGTGGACGGTCTGCGGTACGCGTACGAGGAGGCGCTCGGCTACTGCGTCGATCCGGCGGGCGTCCGCGACAAGGACGGCATCACCGCCGCCCTGCTGATCGCGGAGCTGGCCGCCGGGCTCAAGCGGTCCGGCCGCACCCTCACCGACCTGCTCGACGACCTGGCGCTGAAATTCGGGCTGCACGCCACCGACCAGCTCTCGGTGCGGGTCGAGGACCTGTCGCTGATCGCCGACGCCATGCGCAGGCTGCGCGAGCAGCCGCCGACGGTGCTGGCCTGCCTGGCGGTGACCGGTGCCGAGGACCTCTCCCGGGGCACCGCGGCGCTGCCGCCGACCGACGGGCTGCGCTACCACCTGTCCGGTTCGCCGGAGTCGGGGGTGACGGCCGGCCGGGTGGTGGTCCGGCCCAGCGGCACCGAGCCCAAGCTGAAGTGCTATCTGGAGGTCGTCGTCCCGGTGGCCTCGGCGCAGTCGCTGCCCGCGGCCCGCGCGCAGGCCGCCGCGGCGCTGGCCGCGGTCAAGGCGGACCTGTCGGCGGCGGCCGGCATCTGACCCGGCCGTCCGGGGCGCCCCGCCCCGTCGCACATGAAGCGGGCCCCGGTCCTCCGGGGCCCGCTTCACGTACAAGGACGGCAGCCGCCCGCCGCCTACAGCGCCATCATCACGATCAGCCCGACCGCGCCGGCCACGCAGGGGGCGATGATCCCGTAGGCCCAGCGCACCACCGGCTCACCCTTGGCGCTCTCGCGGTGCGCGGCCCGTTCCTTGATCTCGCGCAGCTCGTCCATGGTCTGGTCGGCCATCGCGCGCGGCGCCGGGCCCGCGTCGGCCTGCGGGCCGAAGCGGCCGCGCGCGTTCGTGCCGCGCGCCGCCTGCCGGTTGGCCTTCTTGCGCTGCCGCAGCGACACCGGCACGGCCCACAGCTGGTACTTCCCGCCGCTGGTGAAGACCTCGGCGGAGAACCCCGCCCGCAGATCGTCCACGGCGCCCCAGGGCAGCGTGATGGTACGGAACGGATTGCGCACCAGCAGCCGGTCCTCGCCCGCCCGCACCAGGGGCCGCAGGGTGTACGCGGCCACCAGCGGCACGCCGAGGAGCAGGGCGAACCCCGCCATGATCTTGGTCTGGGCCACGCCCCGCAGCAGCGCGTCACCGCCGAGCCAGAGTCCGAGCAGGATCAGCAGCCCGCCACCGACCAGGGCCGCGGGCGAGCGGTAGCTGCGCTCCGCGTACTGCTGCTGGGGCGGGGTGGACTGTTCGCTCGTCATGCTGCCGATTCTGCCTGACCGTCCGGATGCCGGACATTGCGTTACGGCATCATTCGGGCCGGTGGGCGTCCGGCGCCGCGGTCGGGTCACCGCGGCGCCGGACGCCGTGCGCCGGACGCCGTTGTGGGAGATGCGGTGCGGGGGATACGCCCCGCCGTGGGCCACGCGCCGTACGCGGCGCACCGCTACGGCGTCAGATCGGCGTACACGATGATGTTGTCCGGCCGGTGGCCGTCGACGAGGGCGCCGCCGCAGGTGATCAGCCGCAGCTCGGGGCGGTCGGTGTCGCCGTAGACCCGCTGGGTGGGGAAGCTCTTCTTGTCCACCTGCTGGAGCTCGCGGACCGTGAAGACCGCCGTCGTACCGTCCGCGCGGTCCACCGAGATCCGGTCGCCGGGCTTGATCCGGCCGACGTTGCGGAGCACGGCGGGGCCGTTGACGGTGTCGTAGTGACCGATGAGGACGGCGGGGCCCTGTTCGCCGGGTGTGACGCCCTTGTCGTACCAGCCGATCCGGTCGGCCTGCGCGACGGTGGGCACCTCGACCGTCCCGTCCGCGGCCAGCCCCAGGCGCGGCACCGGCCCGGTGCGCACCTCCGCGGCGGGGATGCGGACCCGCACGGGCGGCGAGGCCGGCAGCGGGGTCGCCGTGGCGTGCTGCGGGGCGAGGGCGGGCGGCGGGACGGCGGCCGCCCGCACCTGGACCGGCGGCGCCCCGTCCGAGGCGCCGCGGCCCATCAGCCCCCAGGCCATCAGCGCACCGCCCAGG
Source organism: Streptomyces sp. x-80 (assembly GCF_046549095.1). Classification (NCBI taxonomy): domain Bacteria; kingdom Bacillati; phylum Actinomycetota; class Actinomycetes; order Kitasatosporales; family Streptomycetaceae; genus Streptomyces; species Streptomyces sp. x-80. The sequence continues at coordinate 64,224 of NZ_JAJPWM010000025.1, read as the reverse complement.
ACCAGGAGGAGCAGACCGGCCGCGGCCGGGCCGCGGCCCGCCGTACACCCCGTGAGGCGGCGGCTCAACTCCGCGATCCCTCCGGGCGGCGGTTGCGCCGCACCGCGTACGCGATACCGGCGGCACCGACCGCGGCGACGGCCCCGCCCGCCGCGATCAGCGGGGTGCTGTCGGGCGTCCGGACCCCCTCGGCCCCGGCCGCGACGCCGCCCTTGGGCACCACCGTGGTCCGGCCGCCGACGGGCCTGGCCGGCGCGGCGGCGTCCGTGGTCCCGCTCCCGGCCGTGCCGCCGCTGCCGGCGCCGTGCTGTCCGGTGGTGCCACAGTCCTTGGAGACCGAGGGGAAGGCGAGGGTCCCGGCCGGGTGGCCGCCGCCCTGCATCTGGTACCGGAACGTGGGGTGCGCACCGTACGGGTCGATGATCTTCGCGCCGAACCGGGACAGGGTGGGGTGCGCGCGGTCGAGGAGGACGCCGCGGAGCGGCTTGCCGTCCGTGTCCGCGAAGGCCACCTTGGGGCCCTGCGGTCCCATGGTCAGGATGGCCATGGTGCCGGCGCCGATGTCGTGGCGCAGGGTGGCGGTGCAACTCGTGTGCGCGGCCACGGTCCTGCCGCCCGTCGTGTGCGCGGCCTTGTCGCCGTCGTGCCCGGTGCCGGTCCGCTCGCCGCCGGTGGCCGGTGCGGTGGCCGGCGGCATCGGGTAGCTCCGGTCGCCGCCGGTGCCGCCGCTGACCCGCAGCTGCGGAGCCTTGCCCTTGCCCACCGCGTCCACCAGCCGGACGGACACGCCGTGGAACCGCTCGGCGGGGTGCGTGCGGTTCAGCAGCCCGAGCACCTTGACCAGGTACACGTCCCCCGGCTTCCACTGCGGGCCGACGTAGCGGATCCACGCCTCGGGACCGCCGGTGACGGGGTCGTGGCGCAGCACGGCCACCATGCCGTCGCCGATGTGGACCGGCGTGCCCTGGTAGCGCTGGGCGCCGTCGGCGGCCGCCGCCACGGCGGTGACGGTCCGCGGCGCGGACGAGGCGGCGGGGGCGGTGGCGAAGGCGCTGGAGACGGGGGCGAGAACGGCCACCGCCACCGCGGCGGCAGCGGCGCCGGCGCGCAGCGCGAGGGTGGTGGTGCCCTTACGGCGCAGTGGCGGACGGCGGTGGAGCTGAGCGGACATGAGTGACCCCCGGGACGTTTCCGGTCGTGCTGAGACGGAACCGCAGGGCACCTCCCGCTGCGTGCGGAACCGGGAACCGGTGCAGTGTGGCGCGGTGCGGTGAGGCAGAAACTACGGGGCTCCTGTGATGACAGCTCCGCCGCTGTGTAACAGACACCTCACAGAATTCCATCACTCCCTTCACCCGCATATCGGCCCTTGGGGCGGCACCCGGGGGGTGGCATGCCGCTACGCGCGTAGATATGCTCCCCTCGTGACCATGCCCATCACTGTTCCCGCATACGGCAAGGAAGCCGCGGGGCGTCTGGCGTCGATGGCGGACATGACCGCCGACGACGGTGCGCTGCGCCGCTTCCTGCACGGCCTGCCGGGCGTCGACGCGGTCGGCCTCCAGGCCCGCGCCGCCACCCTCGGCACCCGCTCGATCAAGACGACGGCGAAGGCGTACGCCATCGATCTCGCCATCTCGATGATCGACCTGACGACCCTCGAAGGCGCGGACACCCCGGGCAAGGTCCGGGCGCTGTGCGCCAAGGCCCTCCTCCCGGACCCCACCGACCGCACCGCCCCCCGGGTCGCCGCGGTCTGCGTCTACCCCGACATGGTCGCGACGGCCAAGGAGGCGCTCGGCGACTCCGGTGTCCACGTCGCCTCCGTCGCCACCGCCTTCCCCGCCGGCCGCGTCGCGCTGCCGGTCAAGCTGGCCGACACGCGGGACGCGGTCGCGGCGGGCGCCGACGAGATCGACATGGTGATCGACCGGGGCGCCTTCCTCGCCGGTCGCTATATGGCGGTCTTCGAGGAGATCAAGGCCGTCAAGGAGGCGTGCGTCCGGGCCGACGGAAGCGCCGCGCACCTCAAGGTCATCTTCGAGACCGGCGAGCTCCAGACGTACGACAACGTCCGCCGCGCCTCCTGGCTGGCGATGCTCGCGGGCGCCGACTTCATCAAGACCTCGACCGGCAAGGTGGCCGTCAACGCCACCCCGCCGGTCACCCTCCTCATGCTGGAGGCCGTCCGCGACTTCCACGAGACCACCGGGATCCAGGTCGGGGTGAAGCCGGCCGGCGGCATCCGGACGACCAAGGACGCCGTCAAGTACCTGGTGATGGTCAACGAGACGCTGGGCGAGCCCTGGCTGACCGCCGACTGGTTCCGCTTCGGCGCCTCCAGCCTCCTGAACGACCTGCTGATGCAGCGCCAGAAGCTCAGCACCGGCCGGTACTCCGGCCCCGACTACGTCACGGTGGACTGACCCATGGCATTCGCGTACGCACCGGCTCTCGAATCCCGCGCGGTCGTCGACCTCGCGCCGAGCTACGGGCTGTTCATCGACGGCGAGTTCGCCGAGGGCGCGGGCGGGGAACTCCGCAAGACCGTCTCCCCCGCCACCGAAGAGGTGCTGGCCGAGTACACCCAGGCCACCGCCGACGACGTCGACCGCGCCGTCCGGGCGGCCCGCAAGGCGTTCGGGACCTGGTCCGCGCTGCCGGGCGCCGAGCGCGCCAAGTACCTCTTCCGGATCGCCCGGATCATCCAGGAGCGCTCGCGCGAGCTGGCCGTCCTGGAGACGCTCGACAACGGCAAGCCGATCCGCGAGTCGCGCGACGCCGACCTCCCGCTGGTCGCCGCGCACTTCTTCTACTACGCGGGCTGGGCCGACAAGCTCGACCACGCGGGATACGGCGCCAACCCCCGCCCGCTGGGCGTGGCGGGCCAGGTCATCCCCTGGAACTTCCCGCTGCTGATGCTCGCGTGGAAGATCGCCCCGGCGCTGGCGACGGGCAACACCGTCGTGCTCAAGCCCGCCGAGACCACCCCGCTCTCCGCGCTCTTCTTCGCGGACATCTGCCGCCAGGCGGGCCTGCCCAAGGGCGTCGTCAACATCCTCACCGGCGACGGCACCACGGGCGCCGCGCTGGTCGCGCACCCGGACGTCAACAAGATCGCCTTCACCGGCTCCACCGAGGTCGGCAAGGCCATCGCCCGTACGGTCGCCGGCACGGACAAGAGGGTGACGCTCGAACTGGGCGGCAAGGCGGCGAACATCGTCTACGACGACGCCCCGGTCGACCAGGCCGTCGAGGGCATCGTCAACGGCATCTTCTTCAACCAGGGGCACGTCTGCTGCGCGGGCTCGCGCCTCCTGGTCCAGGAGTCGGTCGCCGAGGAGCTGCTGACCTCCCTCAAGCGCCGGATGCGGACCCTGCGGGTCGGCGACCCGCTGGACAAGAACACCGACATCGGCGCCGTCAACTCCGCCGAGCAGCTGGCCCGGATCACCGCACTGGCCGAGGCGGGCGAGGCGGAGGGCGCCGAGCGCTGGGCCCCGGCCTGCGAACTGCCCACCACCGGCTACTGGTTCGCGCCGACCCTCTTCACCGGCGTCACCCAGGCGCACCGCATCGCGCGCGAGGAGATCTTCGGCCCGGTGCTGTCCGTCCTCACCTTCCGCACCCCCGCGGAGGCCGTCGAGAAGGCCAACAACACGCCGTACGGCCTCTCGGCGGGCATCTGGACCGAGAAGGGCTCGCGGATGCTGTGGACGGCGAGCAAGCTGCGCGCCGGGATCGTCTGGTCCAACACGTTCAACAAGTTCGACCCGGCCTCGCCCTTCGGCGGCTACAAGGAGTCGGGCTACGGCCGCGAGGGCGGCCGGCACGGTCTGGCGGCGTACCTCGCCGGAGCCGAGGGGCCGACGAGCGAGCGCGGCGAACGAGATGGGGAGCGCGACCGATGAACCAGTCCGACCGCTTGAGTGTGCTCAAGACCTACAAGCTCCACATCGGGGGCGCGTTCCCCCGCTCCGAGAGCGGACGGGTGTACGAGGTGACCGACTCCAAGAACCGCTGGCTCGCCAACGCCCCGCTCGCCTCCCGCAAGGACGCCAGGGACGCGGTCGTCGCGGCCCGCAAGGCGTTCGGCGGCTGGTCCGGCGCCACGGCCTACAACCGCGGCCAGATCCTCTACCGCGTCGCCGAGATGCTGGAGGGCCGCCGCGACCAGTTCACCGCGGAGGTCGCCGCCGCGGAGGGGCTCTCGAAGGCCAAGGCCGCGGCGGTCGTCGAGGCCGCCGTCGACCGCTGGGTCTGGTACGCGGGCTGGTCCGACAAGGTCGCCCAGATCGCCGGGTCCGCCAACCCGGTCGCGGGTCCGTACTTCAACCTCTCGTCCCCCGAACCGACCGGTGTCGTGGCGGTCCTGGCCCCCCAGGACTCGTCCTTCCTCGGCCTGGTCTCGGTGCTCGCGCCCGTCATCGTCACCGGTAACACGGCGGTCGTGGTGGCCGCGGCGGACGCCCCGCTGCCCGCGCTCTCGCTGGCCGAGGTGCTCGCCACCTCCGATCTCCCGGGCGGCGTCGTCAACATCCTCTCGGGCCGCACCGCGGAGCTCGCCGCCCCGCTCGCCGCCCACCAGGACGTCAACGCGATCGACCTGACCGGCGCCGGCGCCGAGCTGGCCACCGACCTGGAGCGGGCCGCGGCGGACAACCTCAAGCGCGTCCGGCGCCCCGGCCCGGCCGACTGGGCCGCCGACCCGGGCACCGACCGCCTGCTGGCCTTCCTGGAGACCAAGACGGTCTGGCACCCGATGGGCGTCTGACGCCTCCCGGCGGACCGGACCAGCAGCACTGCGGGGCCCCACCTCTTGAGGTGGGGCCCCGCTTCACTGCCTGTGCCCTGTGCCCTGTGCCCTGTGCCCGGGGCCCGGCCTCACCCCGGCAGCAGGCCCACCACCTGCCCCACCAGCGGCAGGTCCTTGAGCCCGCCGCCGTTCGACAGGGCGCCGGTCAGCAGCGTCGTGCTCACCGGCTTGAAGTCGGCGACCCGGGTGCCGACCGCGTTGTTGAGCGGGTCGGCGGCGCTGTTGGCCAGCGGGTCCAGCTGGAGGCTCTTGACCGGCCCGACGCCGCTCGCCACGGCCTGCATCAGCGGGCCGGTCAGCGTCGAGACCGGCCCCGGGGCGCTCGCCGGGGCGGGCACGGGCGCCGCGTGCGCCGCGGCGCCGCCGGCCGCGAGCGCGGCGCCGGCCGCGGAGACCGCCAGCCCGGCGCGGAGCAGACCGCGCGGGACGCGGCGGGACTTGGGACGTGCGTGTGAGGCCATGTGCCACCTGCCTGTGGGTCGGAAGGCATCCACGGGAAGGAGACCTTCTGCGGAGAGAGCCCGGGAGCCGGGCGGTCGACCGGCCGTTCCGGCCGCTGGTAATCGATTGACTGCGTAGCGTAGTTGAGGTCGGTCCGCCGATCCACCTCGCACGCCCCTGGTACCCCCCACGGCTCAATGCCCGACAATGGGTGCCCGTGAGCTCCCAGTCCCCCGCCCCGCCGCCCGCCGCCCGCGTCGTCCTGCTGACCGGCCCCTCGGGGTCCGGCAAGACGTCCCTGGCCGCCCGTACCGGTCTGCCCGTCCTCAATCTCGACGACTTCTACAAGGAGGGCACGGATCCGACGCTGCCACAGCTGCCGGACGGCGGCGGCGCCGACTGGGACTCCCCGCTCTCCTGGGACGCCGGTGCGGCCGTCGCCGCGATCGACGCGCTGTGCCGTACGGGCCGTACCGCCGTCCCCGTGTACGACATCTCCGTGAGCGCCCGCGTCGGCGAGGCCGGACTGGACCTCGGCGGGGCCGCGCTGTTCATCGCGGAGGGCATCTTCGCGGCCGATGTCATCGCCCGCTGCCGCACCGCGGGGCTGCTGGCCGACGCGCTGTGCCTGCGCGGCCGCCCCACCACCACCTTCCGCCGGCGGCTGGCCCGGGATCTGCGCGAGGGCCGCAAATCGGCCCCCTATCTGGTGCGCCGCGGACTGCGGCTGCTGCGCGGCGAGCGGACGATCGTGGCCCGGCACACCGCCCTCGGCGCGCACCCCTGCGCCAAGCCGGAGGCGCTGGCCCGGATAGCGGCCGCGCGGACGGCTGATGTAACCAGTGCGACCGTCCGCTCCTGAGCCCGGCGGCCGGGCCCGGCACACACGAAGGAGCGGGTCCGGACGCCTTCCGGCCGTCCGAACCCGCTCCGCTTCCCCCGTACGTTCCCCCGTGTCCCCCCGGGGCTTTCCCCTGCCTTCAGGCCACCAGCTCGCCGAAGGACTCCTCTTCGTCCCGGCCGAAGCTCAGCGCCTGGTCCTCACGCAGCCGGCGCAGGGAGCGCCAGATGCTGGACTTCACCGTGCCGACGCTGATGTCGAGGATGTCCGCGATCTCCGGGTCGGTGCGGCCCTCGTAGTAACGCAGCACCAGCATCGTGCGCTGGGTCTCGGGCAGCCGCGCCAGCGCCTGCCACAGCACGGCGCGCAGCTCGGTGCCGCGCATCGCGTCCACATCGGCCGCCGTCTCCGGCAGCTCCTCGGTCGGGTACTCGTTGAGCTTGCGCCGGCGCCAGGCGCTGATGTGCAGATTGGTCATCGTGCGCCGCAGATATCCCCCGAGCGCCGCCTTGTCGCTGATCCGGTGCCACGCCCGGAAGGTCGAGAACAGCGCGCTCTGGAGCAGGTCCTCGGCCTCGTGGCGGTCGCCGGTCAGGTGGTAGGCGGTGGCGTACAGGGAGGCGCGGCGCTCCTGGACGTAGGCGGTGAAAGCCGCTTCGGCCTCCGCCTCCCGCGCCGCGGAGCCGCCGTCCCCCGCGCCCGCCCCGTACTGCGCTTCCCCGTCGATCCCCCCGTTGTGTCCCCCGTGGGTCTCCCGCTGGGCCGCGATTCCCCCGTCGGCCCCGTCCGCTCCCCCCGCCGGCGCGTCGATCGCCCGCAGGAAGGGCAGCCGCTGACGCCCGGTGTTGCGAGCGCACCCCCGCGCGCCCCCGAGCTCCCGGCTCCGCTCCAGCAGGGAGGTGCCCGCGCCGGCACCGGACTTCTTCTCGCCGGCCCGTGCGCCGTCGTGGAGCCGCGTGATAACTGCGCTGGTGGCGGTGGTGTGCAGTGTGTTCATCTCGCGCCCCCCGTCGGTTGAGCCGTCTCGTTCCGTGTGTCACCGGGCGGTGATCTCTCCCGGTGCCCAAAAGACTGCCAACGCAGTTTCATCGCGTTGTCCGCCGACTGTCACAGCCGTGTCACAGGGGTGCCGGGGGCCCGGCGCGGGGGCGCCACGGGTGGGGGCCTTGTGTGGGAGAGCGCCGTCGGTCGATCTCCCGGTGTCCATGGGCCAGAATGGCCGGGTGCCTTTCCTGTTGCTGATCGAGGACGACGACGCCATCCGCACGGCCCTCGAACTCTCGCTGTCACGCCAGGGTCACCGTGTGGTGACCGCGGCGACGGGCGAGGACGGCCTGAAGCTGCTGCGCGAGCAGCGTCCGGATCTGATCGTGCTGGACGTGATGCTGCCGGGCATCGACGGCTTCGAGGTGTGCCGGCGGATCCGGCGTACGGACCAGCTGCCCATCATTCTGCTCACCGCGCGCAACGACGACATCGACGTCGTGGTGGGGCTGGAGTCCGGGGCGGACGACTATGTCGTCAAGCCGGTCCAGGGACGGGTGCTGGACGCCCGGATCAGGGCGGTGCTGCGCCGCGGGGAGCGCGAGTCCAGCGATTCGGCGACGTTCGGTTCGCTGGTGATCGACCGGTCGGCGATGACCGTCACCAAGAACGGCGAGGACCTCCAGCTGACCCCCACCGAGCTGCGGTTGCTGCTGGAGCTCAGCCGCCGGCCCGGACAGGCGCTGTCCCGGCAGCAGCTGCTGCGGCTGGTGTGGGAGCACGACTATCTCGGCGATTCACGTCTGGTGGACGCCTGTGTGCAGCGGCTGCGCGCGAAGGTGGAGGACGTACCGTCCTCGCCGACCCTGATCCGTACGGTCCGCGGCGTCGGCTACCGGCTGGACACCCCGCAGTGACGGGACGCGTCACGCCCGGTGGCAGCGACGACAGGACAGCGGAGACGCGGGGTACGGAGGGGCCGGCGGGGACGGAGCGGCGCGGGGACGGCTCCGGCGGTGGCCGTACGGGGGCGGCGGCCGGCCGGCGGCTGGTGCGGTGGCTGCGGCGGGCGTCCGGGCTGCTGCGCTGGACGAGCCTGCGGCTGCGGCTGGTCGTCGTCTTCGCGCTGGTCGCGCTGACCGCCGCGGTCTCCGCGTCCGGCATCGCGTACTGGCTCAACCGCAACACCGTCCTGGACCGTACCCAGAACGCCGTGCTCAAGGACTTCCGCAAGTCGCTGGAGGACAGCACCCGGTCGCTGCCGCTGCGGCCGCGGTGCGCCGAACTCCGGGACGCGGCACGGCAGATGGCGGGCGGGCCGCAGAACTACGCGGTGCTGCTGATCGGGGTGGACAGCGCGGGCAAGGACTGCGTGGTCACCACCAACGAGGACCTGCTGACGCCCACGAGCGTGCCCGCCTCGCTGCGGACCGCCGTCAACGCGGTGCGCCCGATCGATGAATCGAACAGCTATCCGCACCATCTCTACTGGCAGCGCACGGTGATCGGGGACACCCCCTACCTCCTCGCCGGGGCGAAGGTGATCGGCGGCGGCCCGACCGGTTACCTGATGAAGTCGCTGGCCACCGAGCGGCAGGACCTCAACTCGCTGGCCTGGTCGCTGGGGATCGCGACCGCGCTGGCGCTGGTCGGCTCGGCGCTGCTGGCACAGGCCGCCGCGACGACCGTGCTGCGGCCCGTACAGCGGCTCGGCCACGCGGCGCGGCAGCTCGGCGAGGGCCGCCTCGACACCCGGCTGCGGGTGACCGGCACGGACGAGCTGGCCGATCTGTCCCGGACGTTCAACCGCACGGCGGAGCGGCTCGAACAGCGGGTCGAGGAACTGAGCGCGCGCGAGGCGTCCTCGCGGCGGTTCGTCGCCGACATGTCGCACGAGCTGCGGACGCCGCTGACGGCGATCACCGCGGTCTCGGAGGTGCTGGAGGAGGAGGCCGACTCCCTCGATCCGATGATCGCGCCCGCCGTGCAGCTGGTGGTCAGCGAGACCCGGCGGCTGAACGACCTGGTGGAGAACCTGATGGAGGTCACCCGCTTCGACGCGGGGACGGCCCGGCTGGTGCTGGACGATGTCGATGTCGCGGACCAGGTGACCGCCTGTATCGACGCGCGGGCCTGGCTGGACGCGGTCCATCTGGACGCGGACCGCGGCATCGTGGCCCGCCTCGACCCGCGCCGTCTCGACGTCATCCTGGCGAACCTGATCGGCAACGCCCTCAAGCACGGCGGCTCGCCGGTACGGGTCTCCGTCCACACCGAGGACGTGCCGGACGGCGGCGCGCGCGTCCGCACGGGCGGGCCGGCGGGTCCGGACGGCCTCGACGGCCCGGCGGCTCCGGACGGTCCCGGTGCGGACGGCGGGCCCGGCGGGCCGGACCTCCCGGTCGGCGGGAGCCCGGCGGAGGGCCCGAGCCGGGCCGGCGGCGGCGATCTGGTGATCCGGGTACGGGACCACGGCCCCGGCATCCCGCAGGAGGTCCTGCCGCACGTCTTCGACCGCTTCTACAAGGCGAGCGCGTCCCGGCCCCGGTCGGAGGGCAGCGGTCTGGGCCTGTCGATCGCGCTGGAGAACGCGCATATCCACGGCGGCGAGATCACCGCCGCCAACCTGCCGGAGGGCGGCGCGGTCTTCACCCTGCGGCTGCCGATGGACGCCTCCCTGCTGGTCCAGGACGGCCGGCGGGACGGCGGCGTCACCCGGGGCCACGAGGGCGACCGGGGCGCGTCCCGCGCGGCCGACGAGGGCACGGAGGACGACCGATGACACGGCCCCCACACAGCCGGCGCGCCATCCGCGCGCCGCGGACCGGTCCGGGCGGGCCGCCCATACGGGCGTGGCGGCGCGCCGCCGCCCTGGCGGCCCTCGCGCTCGCCGCCGCGGGCTGCGGCGTCCGGGGCACGTCCGTACCGGTCGACGCGGGCGGCGCGCCCGCGCGGGTGAGCTGCAAGGTCCCGGCGGGTGACACGGGTGACACGGGCGTCCCCGACGGCGCCCAGGTCACCGTCTATCTGGTGTGCAGTTCGGCGCTGGCCCAGGTGGAGCGGACCGTGGTCCGCCCCCAGGGCACCCCGGCCGAGGGGGCGCGCCTCCAGGAGGCCCGTGCGCTGCTGACCGAGCTCCAGAAGGAGCCCTCGGCCGCCGAGCAGGCGGCCGGGTTCAGCACCGCGGTGCCCCAGAACCTGCGGGTCGCGGGGCCGCGCGCGGGCGACCCCGCGGACGCGCTGCGGCTGAGCATCCGGCCGGACGATCTGCCGTCCTTCGCGCTGGCGCAGCTGGCGTGCACGTACGGCGCGGGGGCGGCACTGGGGCGGACGCACGCGGCGGTGCTGGGCGGGCCGGGCGACGACGCGCCGGAGCGCTACGCCTGTTCCGCCGAGGTGCGCACGCACCCCGACATCGCCCAGAACGCGGGCTGGGGCGACCCGCTGCCCCGGTAGCGCGCGGACCCTCCGGACAAGACGGGCACGGCGGACCGGAACCGTGGCCCCCGCTACCGGCGTCCTGGCCTGTGTGCAGCGTCCTGGCCCCGGCGGCACCGTCGCCCCCCGTTTGCGCGTCACCTGCCTTCTCCTCCTGGTGGCGCATCTGCTGACCGTCGGCTGGCTGATGCTGCGGCCCCGGACGGTGCCCTGGGTGCCCGCGCCGAACCTCGAACCGCTGGCGTCGATCAGCGCCGAGCTGGCGCACGGTCCGTGGCAGGCCGTACAGGAGCTGGGCGGCGGGTTGCTGCTGCTGGCGCCGCTGGGGGTGCTGCTCCCGCTCGCGGCCGGGCGCCTGAACGTTTCCCCGCTGGCGTCCCTGGCCCGTACCGTCTTCGCCGGCGCGATGATCTCGCTGACCGTCGAGCTGCTCCAGACCGCGGTGCCGGGCCAGGTTCCGGACGTCGACACGGTGCTGCTGAACACCGTGGGGGTAGCACTGGCCCACCTGGCCGTAGTCCCTGGGTTGCGGTCCTGGCTACGCCGCCGGGAGGAGCACCGCGGGGTGACGACCCCGAGGATCACCAGGGTCGGTCCGGCCCCGCAGGCCGATGTTCTCTCCGGCTCGCGAACCTACCTTTGAGACATCGGGGCACCCGCCCCACGGAGTCGAAAAGGAGTCGCCGCCATGGCCGCCGCACTGGTCCGCCCGCACCACAACCGAATGATCGCCGGGGTCTGCGCGGGCCTGGCCCGCCGCTTCGGTACGACCCCGGCCACGATGCGTGTGCTCTTCCTGCTCTCGTGTCTGCTCCCCGGCCCGCAGTTCCTCGTCTACCTGGCGCTGTGGATACTCCTCCCCGCCGAGCAGACGTCCGGCTCCACCGCCTGGTAGCCCACCCCGACGGGCCCGCGGCCCGGCGGCGTCCCGCGCCCGGCCGGCCTGCTCACGGACGACCGCCGGCGTACTCATGACCGTGCCCCGGTCCGTGCGCGAGAGGCGGCGCACGGCCGGGGCACGGCCGGGGCGTCCCGTACGGAACCGGGAGCGGGGAGAACGGGGTGTCCCCTACGGGACGGGGCGGCAGGTTCAGCCTCCGAGGTGCAGGCCCTTGGTGACCACGTTGGTCGGGAACCCGCCCAGCAGGCTGTTGCCCTTCTGGTTGAGGTTGCCCTGGACGCCGTCGTCGCCCGGCTGGGTCCGGGTGACCCCGGTGACGGTCTTGGCGGCCTGCGCGACCGGCAGACCGCCCAGCACCTTGGTGACGCCGGCTCCGTCGACCGACGGAGCGGCGGCGGCGGTGCCCGCCGCGGTGGCGGCGAAGGCGGCGCCGAGCACGGCGGCACCGAGAATCCTGATCGTTCCCTGCTTCATCGCATTACGTCCTCGTGATGGGGGCTTGACCGGCACAGCAACCTAGTGAGGCGGTCACCGCCACCGCAATCAGCCACGGCCGGGGAAAAACGGCCGGCAGAAGATCCCGCCGGCCGTTCGGCATTCCCTCTCGCCGTTCGCCGTTTCCCCTTACGCAGGGTCAGAACCACTGTTCACGGCAGGTGCTGTGGCGCTCTACCGGAACAGCCATTCGGCGCGCAGCTCCGCGTACCCCGGCTTGATCACATCATTGATCATCGCCAGACGTTCATCGAAAGGAATGAAAGCTGATTTCATCGCATTGACTGTGAACCATTGCAGGTCGTCGAGCGTGTATCGAAATGTCTTGACCAGGTGCTCGAATTCGCGGGACATGTCCGTGCCGCTCATCAGGCGGTTGTCGGTGTTCACGGTGAGCCGGAACTGCAAGCGGCGCAGCAGCCCGATCGGGTGTTCCGCGTAGGAGGCGGCGGCGCCGGTCTGGAGGTTGGAGGTCGGGCACATCTCCAGCGGGATGCGCTTGTCCCGTACGTAGGAGGCGAGCCGGCCGAGGGTGACCGATCCGTCGTCGGCGACCTCGATGTCGTCGATGATCCGGACGCCGTGGCCGAGCCGGTCGGCGCCGCACCACTGGAGCGCCTGCCAGATGGACGGCAGACCGAAGGCTTCACCGGCGTGGATGGTGAAGTGGTTGTTCTCGCGCTTGAGGTACTCGAAGGCGTCGAGGTGGCGGGTGGGCGGGAAGCCGGCCTCGGCGCCCGCGATGTCGAAGCCGATGACGCCCGAGTCGCGGTAGCGGTTGGCGAGTTCGGCGATCTCCAGGGCGCGGGCGGCGTGCCGCATGGCGGTCAGCAGGGCGCCGACGCGGATGCGGTTGCCGTCGGCGCGGGCCCGCCGCTCGCCCTCCCGGAAGCCCTCGTTGACGGCTTCGACGACCTCTTCGAGGCTCAGCCCGCCCTCCAGGTGCTGCTCGGGCGCGTAGCGGACCTCGGCGTAGACGACGCCGTCGGCGGCCAGGTCCTCGGCGCACTCGGCGGCCACCCGGACCAGAGCCGCACGGGTCTGCATGACGGCACAGGTGTGCGCGAAGGTCTCCAGATAGCGCTCCAGCGAACCGGAGTCGGCGGCCTCCCGGAACCAGACCCCGAGCTTGGCCGGGTCGGTTTCGGGGAGTCCGTCGTAACCCGTCTCGCGGGCCAGGTCGACGATGGTGCCGGGGCGCAGGCCGCCGTCGAGGTGATCGTGCAGCAGCACCTTGGGTGCGCGCCGGATGTGTTCACTGCTCGGGAGGTTGGTGGTCTCGCTCGTCATCTCGGCACTCTAACGCCTACGCGCGTAGATCTCTCCGAACGATATGTAACAGTGACCCGTCCACAGGGTGGCCCGCACGCCACCTTCTGCCATCGTTCTCGTCATGGCTCAGCAAGCGCTGCCGGTACGCGATGCCCGGCTGGGAAAACCGCTGGGAACGGCCGGGGTGGACGGGGAGGTGAGCGGCGTCGCGCTCCTCCTGCCGGAGGGCGGACCGAGCGGCGTACGGCGCCCGTCGCCGATCACGAAACTGGCGGTCCGTCCGCTCGCGGCCCGGCTGGCGAAGGCGGGCCGCCCCGAGGGGCTGACCGCCCACGTCCTGCACTACCGCTGCCGCGGCTGGAACGGCGCGGCGGCGCACCCCGCGCGGGACGCGGAGTGGGCCCTGGAAGAGGTGGTGCGCCGCTACGGCGAGGTACCGGTCTGCCTCGTCGGTACGGGCATGGGCGGCCGCGCCGCGCTGCACGCCGCGGGTCATCCGGCCGTCAACTCCGTGCTGGCGATCGCCCCTTGGCTGCCCGACCCCGGTGCGGACGGCGCGGCCCCCGATCCGGTGAAGCAGCTCATCGGCCGGCAGGTGCTGCTGGTCCACGGCACGAACGACGAGCGCACCGACCCCGATCTCTCCTACCGCTACGCCGAGCGCGCCAAGAAGGTCAACCGCGACACCTGCCGCTTCGAGGTGCACTCCGACGGCCACTCACTGCACCAGCACCGCTCCGAAGTCCTGTCCCTGGCGGCCGACTTCATGCTCGGTTCGCTCTTCGCCCGGGACTACGCCCGGCCGGTGCGGGACGCGCTGGCCGCGCCGCCGCCGCTGGGCCTGCGGATGCCGCTGGCCGCCGGTTTCGGCGCGTCGCTGCGGCACTGACCGGGGCGTACCGGCGGATCGGCGGTCACCTCGGCAGCAGCAGCCCCCGCCGGCTCAGCAGGAATTTCTTGAACGCGGCCACCGGGGGCGTGTCCGGATGGCCGTCCAGCCAGGCCACGCCGATCTCGCGGACCGCGCGCGGTGCCGTCACGGTCAGTTCCGCGACACCGGGCCGCGGCACCGCGGGCGGCGGCAGCAGCGCCACGCCCAGTCCGGCCGCGACCAGCCCGCGCAGCGTCTCGGCCTCCTCCCCCTCGAACGCCACCCGGGGGGTGAACCCGGCCTCCGCGCAGAGCGCGTCGGTGATCCGGCGCAGCCCGTAGCCCGGTTCGAGGGTGACGAAGAGTTCGGTGGCGGCCTCCGCGAGCCGGATGCGTTTACGGCCGGCCAGCCGGTGGTCGTCCGGTACGACCAGGCGGAGCTTCTGTTCGTCGAGGCGGCGGGCGACCAGGTCCGGGTAGTCGGGGACCGGCGAGGTCAGACAGAGGTCGAGGTCACCGGCGCGCAGCCGCTCGATCATCGCCTCGCCGTAGTTCTGGACGAGTTGGAAGCGGACGCGCGGGTGGTCGGCCCGGAAGGTGCGGATGAGGCCGGGCACGGTCTCCGACCCGAGGGTGTGCAGAAAGCCGAAGGCGACCTTGCCGGCGGCGGGGTCGGTGTCGGCGCGGACGGATTCGGTGGCGCGCTCCAGGTCGGTGAGGGTGCGCTCGGCGGCGGCGAGGAAGGCGCGGCCCGCCGGGGTGAGCGAGAGGGTGCGGCCGTGCCGGGCGAAGAGGGCGACGCCGAGATCGTCCTCCAGCCGGACGATGGCGCGGCTGAGGGTGGGTTGCGGCATGCCGAGTTCGTGGGCGGCGCGGGTGACGTGTTCGTGCCGGGCGACGGCGGTGAACTGGGCCAGCCGCGGGGCGAGCGTCAGCGCCCAGGAGTCCTCCCCCAGTTCGGCCGGCTCGGCCGCCTCCGTCGGCCCCTTGCCGTTACGTCGTGCCCCTGCCATGTCATTTCTGTTGCGAGCTTGCGACAGAGCAGCCCGTGAACTGGGATCATGTGTCACAGCATCGATTATGGCGTTTTTATGCATTGGACGCATAAAACGGGTGGGCCTACCTTCGAACCATGCCTCCCGCTGATACGGGGGCGTCCGTCCTCACCCGCACGGCCGCCTCCCCCCAGTCCCCTTCCGATCCGGCCCCCGACTCCGCGCCGGCCACCACCGCCGCCGACCCCGAGTCGCGCAAACTGCACCCGGGCGGCCCCGGTTACCGCCGGATGAGCTTCGCCCTCTTCGCGGCCGGCGTCGCCACCTTCGCCCTCCTCTACTCGACGCAGGCGCTGCTGCCGGCCATCTCCGGTGACCTGGGGGTCTCCCCCGACCAGGCGAGCTGGACCGTATCGGCGGCCACCTTCGGGCTGGCGCTCGCGGTGATCCCGCTGAGCGCGCTCTCCGAGCGGTTCGGCCGGCGCACGATGATGACCGCCTCCCTCTCGGTGGCCGCGCTGATCGCCATGGTGGTGCCGTTCGCACCGTCGCTGGGCTGGCTGATCGCACTGCGCGCCGTCCAGGGTGTGGCACTGGCCGGGCTGCCGGCCTCGGCGATGGCGTTCCTGGCCGAGGAGGTACGCGCCAAGGCGCTGGTGGCGGCCATCGGCCTGTTCGTGGCGGGCAACAGTATCGGCGGTATGTCGGGCCGGATCGTGACCGGCTGGGTCGCCCAGGCGTGGGGCTGGCGGGCCGCGCTCGGTGCGGTGGGTGTGCTGGCGGTGGTGTGCGCGGTGGTCTTCCGGCTGCTGGTTCCCAAGGCCCGGCATTTCGCGGCTCGTCCGGTGGGCCCGCGGGTGCTCGCCCGCACGCTCGCCGGGCATCTGGCCGATCCGCTGCTGCGCCGGCTGTACGGCATCGGCGCGCTCTTCATGACGGTCTTCGGCGCGGTCTACACCGTCATCGGCTACCGTCTCGTCGCCGCCCCCTTCAACCTCCCCCAGGGTCTCGTCGGCTCGATCTTCCTGATCTACCTCGTCGGTACGGTCTCCTCGGCGGTGGCCGGCAAGCTGGTCGCCCGCCTGGGCCGGCGCGGTGCCCTCTATCTGGCGGTCGGTACGACGGCGGCCGGTCTGCTGCTGTCCCTGGCCGACTCCGTCGCCGCGGTGCTGGCGGGCCTGATCCTGATCACCGCGGGCTTCTTCGCGGGCCACGCGGTCGCCTCGGCCGCGGTCAGCCGCACCGCCAAGACGGCCCGTGCCCAGGCGTCGGCCCTCTACCAGTGCGCGTACTACATCGGCAGCAGCCTGGGCGGCGCCCTCGGCGCCCTCGCCTTCCGCGCCGCCGGCTGGGAGGGCACCGTCCTGCTCGGCCTGTTCGCCATGGTCGGCGCCGCCGCGATCACCCTCTACGCGACCCGCAAGGCGGTGGCGGAGCGGCGTCTGCTCCACCTGGGGAAGGCCGCGTAGCGCTCCGCACGAACCCGGAGGGGCCCGCGGTCACCACCTGTCCTGGTGGCCGCGGGCCCCTCCGTCGTCAGGCGCCGAACGGGAAGACGCCGGTGTCGATGGTGAGGCCGAAGGGCTCGGGGAGGTGGACCTCCTCCCCGAACTTCACCTTCTGGAGCTCCTGGTAGACGTCGTCCTTGGGCTCCCCGTAGAGGGTGACCGTCGGCCCGCCGGGGGCGAAGCGGTCGATGAGGAGATACAGCGGAACCCCCGCCTGTGCGTAGGCAGCTGCCTTGTTGAGCCGGTCATAGCTCGCGTTCGACGGCGAGGTGATCTCGACGACCAGTTCTGCGGCGGTGAGCGGTGCGGCATTGCCCCCGTCCAGCCCGGCCACCACCGCATCCGGGATCACCACGAGGTCCGGGATGTAGAGGCGACCGTACGAGGGGTGGGCGACCCCGAGGGTCTGGTAGACCCCCCAATCCTCGGGAAGCACGGTGTACAACCTGCGATGGCACTTCTCGGCGATACGGTTGTGCGGCGCAGCGGGGGGTGGTGTCACAACGATGATCCCATCAATGATCTCCACCTTGCTGCCCTCGGGCCAGTCCGACTCCTCCCAGAAACGGACCAGCTCATCCCAGTGCCGACCCGGAGACGGATCGATGGGGAGTGCGCTCATGGCGGTCTCCTTATTCGGTGTGACACCGATCCCAGCATGCCGAACGGGACCCGTGGCAGTCCACAGGTCCCGTTCACCCGAATGGGAAAACCCCAGGTCAGCCGATACGTTCCAGCACCACCGGCGTGGCCGTGAACGCCGCGTCCGAGGGGCCGATGCGGACGGCGCCGTCCAGGGCCGCCAGGGCGTAACCGAACTTCTCGGGGGTGTCGGTGTGCAGTGTCAGCAGGGGCTGGCCCGCCGTCACGGTGTCGCCGGGCTTGGCGTGCAGTTCCACGCCGGCGCCGGCCTGGACCGGGTCCTCCTTGCGGGCGCGGCCGGCGCCCAGGCGCCAGGCGGCGAGACCGACGGCGTAGGCGTCGAGGGTGGTGAGGGTGCCGGAGCCGGCGGCGGTGACGACATGCTGTTCGCGGGCCACCGGGAGGGCCGCGTCGGGGTCGCCGCCCTGGGCGCGGATCATGCGGCGCCAGTGGTCCATGGCGGAGCCGTCGGCGAGGGCCTTGGCCGGGTCGGCGTCCGGGAGGCCGGCCGCGTCCAGCATTTCGCGGGCGAGCGCGAGGGTCAGCTCGACGACGTCCCGGGGGCCGCCGCCGGCCAGCACCTCGACGGATTCGCGGACTTCGAGGGCGTTGCCCGCGGTCCGGCCGAGCGGGGTGGCCATGTCGGTGAGCAGGGCGGCCGTGCGCACGCCGTGGTCGGCGCCCAGCTCGACCATGGTGGCGGCCAGTTCGCGGGCGTCCTCGATGTTCTTCATGAAGGCGCCGGAGCCGACCTTGACGTCCAGGACCAGGGAGCCGGTGCCCTCGGCGATCTTCTTGGACATGATGGAGGAGGCGATCAGCGGGATCGCCTCGACGGTGCCGGTGACATCGCGCAGCGCGTAGAGCTTCTTGTCGGCGGGGGCCAGGCCGTCGCCCGCGGCGCAGATGACGGAGCCGACGTCGCGCAGCACGTCGAGCATCTCGGCGTTGGAGAGCTGGGCGCGCCAGCCGGGGATCGCCTCCAGCTTGTCCAGGGTGCCGCCGGTGTGGCCCAGGCCCCGGCCGGAGAGCTGCGGGACGGCGGCGCCGCAGGCGGCGACCAGGGGGGCGAGCGGGAGGGTGATCTTGTCGCCGACGCCGCCGGTGGAGTGCTTGTCCGCGGTGGGGCGGGACAGCGAGGAGAAGTCCATCCGCTCGCCGGAGGCGATCATGGCGGCGGTCCAGCGGGCGATCTCGGCGCGGTTCATACCGTTGAGGTAGATGGCCATCGCCAGCGAGGACATCTGCTCGTGGGCGACCTCGCCACGGGTGTAGGCGTCGATCACCCAGTCGATCTGATCGGCGGTCAGCTCACCGCGGTCGCGCTTGGTGCGGATGACGGAGATGACGTCCATGGGGGCTTCCTTTCGAACGAACGGGTTTCCCGGCCTCCGTTCCGCCACCCGTGTCCATGTGCGTACGCCCGAGTACGGACGCATACGCGCGCGCATACCGGGACGTGCGGTGACGGGTGGCGACGGTGCGGAACGCGGAGCGGCGCCGGGACGTGCGGGGAGCGGCCGGGGGGCCGGGCGGCTCCGGGGTTCAGGGGGCGAGGTGCTGGGGGCCGAACGCGTCGGGCAGCAGATCGGAGAGCGGGCGGATGCCGGCGGCGGTGTCGACCTGGAGCTGCGGTCCGCCGTGCTCGTACAGCAGCTGGCGGCAGCGGCCGCACGGCACGAGGAGCTGCCCCGCACCGTCGACGCAGGTGAAGGCGGTCAGCCGCCCGCCGCCGCTGGCGAACAGGGCGGAGACCAGGCCGCATTCGGCGCACAGGGCGAGGCCGTAGGAGGCGTTCTCGACGTTGCAGCCGGTGACCGTACGGCCGTCGTCGACGAGGGCGGCGGCGCCCACGGGGAAGCCGGAGTACGGGGCGTAGGCCCGGGACATCGCGTCCCGGGCCTGCCCGCGCAGCGCTTCCCAGTCGGGAGCTGTGGTCACTTGCCCTGGCCTCTTCGGTAGGTCTTGCCGACGGCTTTCGGTGGCCGTAGCCGCTGGGCGGCCAGCGAGAGCACCAGCAGCGTAGCGAGGTACGGGGCGACGCCGACGATCTCCAGCGGGACCGTGTCGGACGTGGCGTACCACACGGCGAGCAGCACGGCCGCGACCAGGCTGATGATGCCCTGGGTGCGGTGGCCGCCACGCAGCTTCCAGACCGCGAGGCCGAGCAGCAGCACGGCGAGCAGGAGCAGCAGCGCGTGCACGGTGGGCCCGCCGCCGCGCAGCTGGAGCGCGTCCATGAAGCCGAACAGGCCGGCGCCCATGGCGACGCCGCCCGGCCGCCAGTTGCCGAAGATCATGGTGGCGAGGCCGATGTAGCCGCGGCCGCCGGTCTGGCCGTCCTGGTAGATGTGCACGTAGATGGCGAGGAAGGCACCGCCGAGGCCGGCCAGCGCGCCGGAGACGATCACCGCGGCGTACTTGTAGCGGTAGACGTTGACGCCCAGCGATTCGGCCGCGACCGGGCCCTCGCCGCTGGAGCGCAGCCGCAGGCCGAACGAGGAGCGCCACAGGACGAAGAAGCTGACCACGAAGACGGCGACGGTCAGCAGGGTCAGCCAGGAGACGTTGGAGACCAGCGAACCGAGGATGCCGGCCAGGTCGGAGACGAGGAACCAGTGGTGCTTCTCGACGGAGAGCAGCCAGTCGGAGAGGCCGGGGACGGTGAAGGTCGGCATATCGGCCATCGGCGGCGACTGTTTGTCGTTGCCGCCGGCCGCCGAGGCGGTGCCGCCGGCCGCGCCGAACCACAGCTTGGCCAGGAACTGGGTCAGGCCGAGCGCCATGATGTTGATGGCGACGCCGGAGATGATGTGGTCGACGCCGAAGGTGACGGTGGCGAGCGCGTGCAGCAGGCCGCCGAGCGCGCCGCCGAGGATGCCGGCCAGCGCCGCGGCCCACGGGCCGTGCTGCCAGCCGACCGCGCCGGCCGAGAAGGCGCCGAGCATCATCATGCCTTCGAGGCCGATGTTGACGACGCCGGAGCGCTCGGCCCACAGACCGCCCAGACCGGCCAGGCCGATCGGTACGGCGGCGTTGAGCGCGGCGGTGTACTGGCCGGATTCGGTCAGGTTGTTGGCGCCGGTGATGATCCGCAGCAGGGACAGCAGGATCAGGCCGCCTGCGATGAGCAGCAGCACCTTGGGGTAGGTGAGCTTGGTCCGGCGGGCCTGGGGAGCCTTGGTGGTCTGCGGGTTCCTGGGCGCGGACTTGCCGTCGGCGCCCTTCGCGACCGGGGCCGTGAGGTTCTCACTCACGCGGACACCTCCGCCTTGTCGGTCTTGCGGGCCTGGGCGGCGAGCTCCTCGCCGACCTGCCGCTGCTGGAGTCTGAGGCCGTAGCGGCGCACGAGTTCGTAGGCGATGACGACGCACAGCACGATGACGCCCTGCATCACGCCGACGATCTCCTGCTGGTAGTCCTCGAATTCGAGCTGGGTGCCGGTGCGTTCGAGGAAGCCCCACAGCAGCGCGCCGGCCGCCATCCCGACCGGGTGGTTACGGCCGAGCAGGGCGATGGCGATACCGGTGAAGCCGATGCCGATGGGGAAGTCGGTGCCGTAGTTGTACGAGACGCCGAGCAGCGTCGGCATACCGATCAGGCCGGCCGCGGCGCCGGAGAGCAGCATGGAGGTGACGACCATGCGCTTGACGCTGACGCCGCTCGCCTCGGCCGCGGACTCGGACTGGCCGACCGTCCGCAGGTCGAAGCCGAAGCGGGTGCGGTTGAGGACGAACCAGTACAGGGCGCCGACGAGGACGGCGACGACGAGGAAGCCGTCGAGGGGCTTGGGGGTGGTGGGGATGGTGAAGAAGTGGCTGGAGGCCGGGATGTTGGGGGTGTGGAAGAGGTTGCCGTCCTTCTGCGCGAGCCGGCCTTCCTGGAGGAAGTAGCCGATGACCGCCGCCGCGATGGAGTTCAGCATGATCGTGGTGATCACCTCGCTGACTCCGCGGGTGGTCTTCAGCAGGCCCGCGATGCCCGCCCAGACGGAGCCGACCAGCATCGCGACGATGATGATCAGCGGGATCTGGAGGAAGCCGGGGAGGGTCAGCGCGCCGCCGACCACCGCGGCGAAGAAGGCCGCGATGCGGTACTGGCCGTCGACGCCGATGTTGAAGAGGTTCATCCGGAAGCCGATGGCGACGGCCAGCGCGGACAGGTAGTACGGGATCGCCTTGTTGACGATCCAGACCTGGCTGTCGCTCTTGGAGCCGAAGTCGGCCATCACGGTGTAGGCGTGGATCGGGTCCTTGCCGGTGGCCAGGATGATCACCGAGGTGATGGCCAGTGCCGCGACGATCGCCAGGACGGGCGCGGCGACGCCCAGGATCAGCTTGTTCTTGTCGAGCTTCTTCACTCGGACTCCCCCTCCTGGGACGGGCGCGGCTCCTGGTGCGCGGCCTCGCCGGACGCGGTGAGGTGTCCGCTGGCGGCGCCGGTCATGGCCGAGCCCAGCTCCTCCGGTGTGATGGTGGCGGGGTCCGCGTCGGCGACCAGCCGGCCGCGGTACATCACCCGCAGGCAGTCGGACAGGCCGATCAGCTCGTCCAGGTCGGCCGAGATCAGGAGGACGGCGAGACCTTCGCGGCGGGCGGTGCGTATCTGGTCCCAGATCTGGGCCTGGGCGCCGACGTCCACGCCCCGGGTGGGGTGCGCGGCGATCAGCAGTTTGGGGTGGTGGCTCATCTCGCGGCCGACGATCAGCTTCTGCTGGTTGCCGCCGGAGAGCGAGGCCGCGGTGACCTCGATACCGGGCGTACGGACGTCGTACTCGGTGACGATCCGTTCGGTGTCCGCGCGGGCCGCCTTCAGGTCCAGCAGCCGGCCCTTGGCGTTGGGCCGTTCGGTGACATGGCCGAGGATGCGGTTCTCCCAGAGCGGGGCCTCCAGCAGCAGGCCGTGCCGGTGGCGGTCCTCGGGGATGTAGCCGATACCGTCCTCGCGCCGGGTGCGGGTGGCCGCGTGGCTGATGTCGGTGCCGTCCAGCGTGACGGTGCCGCTGTCGGGGTGGCGCATGCCCATGATGGCCTCGACGAGTTCGGCCTGGCCGTTGCCCTCCACCCCCGCGATGCCGAGCACCTCGCCCTTGTGGATGGTGAGCGACACCTCGTCCAGGACGGTGCGCCGCACCCCCTCCGCGTCGGCGGTGACCAGCCGCAGCCCCTCGACCTTCAGCATCCGCACGTCCGTGACGGTGGACTCGCGGGTCTGCGGTGAGGGCAGTTCGCTGCCCACCATCAGCTCGGCGAGCTGCTTGGGCGTCGTCTCGCCGGGGACGACGGAGGCGACGGTGGTGCCGCGCCGGATGACGGTGATGTCGTCGGCGACCGAGAGCACCTCGCCCAGCTTGTGCGAGATGAAGATGACGGTCAGGCCCTCGGCCTTGAGCTCGCGCAGGTTGTCGAAGAGCGCGTCGACCTCCTGCGGGACCAGCACCGCGGTCGGCTCGTCGAGGATGAGCGTCCGGGCGCCGCGGTAGAGGACCTTGAGGATCTCCACGCGCTGGCGGTCGGCGACACCGAGGTCCTCGACGAGGACGTCGGGGCGCACCCCGAGGCCGTAGCGGTCGGAGATCTTGAGGATCTCGGCGCGGGCCCGGCCGCCGATGCCGTGCAGTTTCTCGCCGCCGAGAACGATGTTCTCCAGGACGGTGAGGTTGTCGGCGAGCATGAAGTGCTGGTGCACCATGCCGATGTTGCGGGCGATGGCGTCGGCCGGGCTGTGGAAGCCGACCTGTTCACCGTCGATGCCGATGGTGCCCTCGTCCGGCTTCTGCATGCCGTAGAGGATCTTCATCAGCGTGGACTTGCCCGCGCCGTTCTCGCCGACCAGGGCGTGGACGGTGCCGCGGCGGACGGTGATGTCGATGTCGTGGTTGGCGACGACGCCCGGGAACCGTTTGGTGATCCCGCGGAGTTCGACCGCCGGTGCCGCGGCGGGGGCGCTGTCTGCCTGGGTGCTGCTGGACGCTTTGATGGCGCACTCTCCTCGGGGGACAGGGAGTGGTACGGAGGAGCGGGGGAGGCGACGATAACGCGTCAACCCCGCGCTACGCGCGTAGTGTTGACGCCGGAAAAGCCGGCCGGCCGCCGATGGCGACCGGCCGTCGGGCCCGGGGTGACGGCTGACCGCCACCGCACCGGGCCCGGTGGAGGCCCTACTTCTTGGGGCTCTCGCCGACCTTGACCTGACCCGAGGCGATCTTCTCCTTCGCCGCGTCCAGCTTGGCCTGGATGTCGTCGATGAAACCGCCCGAGGTGGACAGCCGCACGCCGTTGTCCTTGAGGGTGTAGAGCTTGTCGCCGGTCAGCGGCTTCTTGTCCTTGACGCTCTTGACCAGGTCGAAGACCGCCACGTCGACGTTCTTCATCACCGAGGTGAGGATGGAGCCCTTGTACTGGGCCAGACCCGGCTGGAGGTACTGGTCGGAGTCGACGCCGATCGCCCAGGTGCCCTTCTTGCCGGCGACCGTCTCGATCGAGCCGTTGCCGGACTGGCCGGCCGCGGTGTAGATGACGTCGATACCCGCGTCGAGCATGCCCTTGGCCTTGCCCTTGGCGGCGGCCGGGTCGTTGAAGCCCTTGTCGTCGTTGGCGTAGAGGTACTCGGAGGTGATCTTCGCGTGGGGGTCGGTCTCCCGGACGCCCTGCTCGAAACCGGCCTGGAACTTCTGGATCAGCGCGTTGTTCACCCCGCCGATGAAGCCGACCTTGTGGGTCTTGGACTTCAGCGCGGCGGCGACACCGGCGAGGTAGGAGCCCTCGTGCTCGGCGAAGACCATGCCGTAGACGTTCTTGGCGGTGGCGCCGGAGTCGACGACGCCGAAGGTGGTCTTCGGGTAGTCCTTGGCGACCTTGTTGACGGACTTGCCGTAGTTGAAGCCGACGCCTATGACCGGGTTGTAGCCCGCCTCGGCCAGGGAGGACAGGCGCTGCTCGCGGTCCGCCTCGGTCTCACCGTTCTTGGCGGTCATCAGCTTGGACTTGACGCCGAGTTCCTTGCCGGCCTTGTCCACGCCACGGGACGCGGCCTCGTTGAACGAGTGGTCGTCGCGGCCGCCGACGTCGAAGGCGAGGCCCACACCCTTGTCCGAGCCGCCGGCCTCGGTGGACGATTCGCCACAGGCGGTCAGCGAGGCAGCGAGGGCCGCGGTGGCTACGCCCGCGGCAACGATCTTGGATACCCGGTGCACGAGGGCCCCTTCGGCTCGCAGCGCCTCCGTCGGCGCTGATTCCGCCGCATCGTAACGCGCGTAGATGCGAGATAAAGGGGTGTTTGAAAGCCGTTATCGGATCGTCGCGAACCCGAGGTGGCAAGTAGCCTTACGGACAGTTGCCGTCAAGCAACGCGGCGGCGGTGAAAAGCTCCACCCCCACCTCGATGGCCCGCTCGTCCACGTCGAAATCCCCGCGGTGCAGGTCGTACCGCCCCGCCTGGCCGGGCGGGCGCACCCCGAGCCGGGCCATCGCGCCCGGGACGCGCTCCAGGTACCAGGAGAAGTCCTCACCGCCGAGGGACTGCTCGGTGCCCTCGACGGTGTGCGCCCCGCGCCGGGCGGCCATCGCGTCGTGCAGCAGTTGCGCGGAGGTCGCCTCATTGACCACCGGCGGCACCCCGCGGACATAGTTGATCTGCGATTTCGCACCGTGTAGCGCGGCGATCTCGTCGATCGCGGCATGCACCAGATCGGGCGCCTGACGCCAGGCGGCGAGCTCCAGACAGCGCACCGTGCCGGACAGCTCGGCGTGCTGCGGGATCACATTGCAGGTGTGGCCGGATTCGAGCCGTCCCCAGGTGACGGCGAGGCCGGCGCGGGTGTCCGCCCGGCGGGCCAGCAGCGCGGGGACGTCGACGGCGACCCGGGCCGCGGCGGTGACCAGGTCGGTGGTCAGATGCGGGCGGGCGGTGTGGCCGCCGGGGCCGTCCAGGGTGACCTCCAGCCGGTCGCAGGCCGAGGTGATCGGTCCGGTGCGCAGCCCGATCCGGCCGGCGTCGACGTGCGGGTCGCAGTGCACGGCGAGGATCCGGCCGACGCCGTCCAGCGCACCGGACTCGATGGCGTCGACGGCGCCGCCCGGCAGCACCTCCTCCGCGGGCTGGAAGAGCAGCCGCACCGGGCGCGGCAGCAGGCCCTCGCGGGCGAGCCCGGCGAGCACCAGTCCCGCGCCGAGGACGACGGTGGTGTGGACGTCGTGGCCGCAGGCGTGCGCGCGGCCGGGGACCGTGGAGCGGTAGGCGACGGTCTTGGTGTCCGGGATGGGCAGCGCGTCGATGTCCGCGCGCAGCGCCAGCGCGGGGCGGGCGGCGGCGGGGGCCGCGCCGGGGTCCACCGCGGCGCTCGCGGCCGGGTCCGTGCCGATGTCGCACACCAGGCCGGTACCGGTCGCCAGGACGCGGGGCGCCAGACCGGCCCGTTCCAGGCGGGCGCTGATCGCCGCGGTGGTCCGGAACTCCTGGTTGCCGAGCTCGGGATGCATGTGCAAGTCGCGGCGGAAGGCGATGAGTTCGGCGCGCAGCGCCTCGGGCAGCGTGCCGGGGAGCGGTTCCCCGGCACGGGCGTCATCGGTGTCGGCGGCGGCTTCGGCGGCACGGGTCTTCAGTTGGTTCACCTGGGGAAGATTACGTGGCCCGGTGGGGCAACTGTCCCGCGATCAACAAAAGTTCAGCCCGTCAGGGGAGAGAAACTGGGCCGCACGGCGCATGGACCGCTGGGCCAACGGGTAGGATTCCGGGCTTCATCCGGCGACGATCCGCTGGGTGAACGGCAGTCGGCGCACCTCACGGGCGGTGCCGGTGACCCCGTCCAGGAACCCCTGCGCCCGCGGTGACGCCTTGCTCGTCAGCCACGCCGGGTCCACCTCGCAGACCGCCACGGTGACGCCGGTGCCGGTCAGCGCGAGCGGCAGGGTGTGCACGACGGTGGAGGGGAAGCTGAGGACCAGGCGGCCGATGGGACCGCGCCGGGCGATGAGTTCGAGCGGCAGATCGGGGCGTACGACCTCCAGGCCGGTCTCGGTGGCGAGCCGGTGCAGCTTGTCGGTGCGCTCCCGGCGGTGCGCGAAGTAGCGGGTCGCGCCGTGCGCGTGGGCGAGGGCGCGGACCGCGTCCAGATAGCGGTCGGCGTCCACGACTCCGGTCTCCACGAGGGAGGTGCCGACGATGTCGGTGCCGCGGGTGAGCCGGGGCGGGCCGAAGCGGCCGCGGGTCCAGGCGAACTCGTTGGCGGTGAACCGGACGCCGGGCGGCGCCTCGGGCAGTGAGCCGAAGACGCTGAAGACGCTCACGGTGCGCCGCCCGCCGTCCGGTTCCGGGGTGAGCCGGCGGCGCGCGGTCGCCGAGAACGGCGCGAAGGCCACCTCGCGCACACCGCGCCCGCGGCCGTGCCGGTGCCAGCGCACCAGCCGCTCCCCGCGGGCCAGTTGGCCGACGAACTCCATGGTGGCGGTGCCGTCGTCCACCACGACCAGCTCGCGGGCCCGGGTGAGGGTCAGCAGCAGCTGGACGTAGCGCGAGAACGGGTCGCCGATGACGACGCGGCGGGCCCGCCGCAGCAGCGGGGTGAGCCCGCCGACGGTGCGCAGCGGTGCGCTCACCCCGGCGCGGGCCTCCTCCCAGCGCACCGTGTGGCCCTCGTCGCGGGCGAGTTCGGCCATCCGGCGCAGCTGGCCGCGGGTCATCGGGTCGTGCGGGGAGAGCACGACGACGGTGAGCGCGGCGGCCTGTTCCGCGTGCGCCCATTCCAGGACGTTCAGCAGCTGGACCGGGCTCTCCACGAAGGCGAGCGTGCCGCTGTCCGCGGTGTCCGCGGCAGGCTCCGCAGCGGCCGGTCCGGTGCGCCGGCGCTGCCGGGGTATGCCCAGGAGGCGGCGGGCGGGGGGCGCCGCCTCCTGGGGCGGGACCGGTGCGCCGGGCGTGGACGGCGCGGCGCCGGTCCCCTCGGATGAGCTCATATCGGCCGTCCCGTCAATCCGTCGGTCGAGGGGGCTTTCGGTGGGTGGGTGCCCGGTGGTCCGGCCGGGTCCGTCAGACCCCGGCCGGTGCGCGGTCGGCGTCGGCATCGGCGTCTGCACCCGAGAGGTCCGCCTCGGCGACCACGCCCGCGACCCGGCGGAGCTTCTTCATCGGGCCGAGCTCGCTCGCGTAGACCTTCTTGACGCCGTCGCCGAGGGACTCCTCGATGATGCGGATGTCGCGGACCAGGCGGGTCAGGCCGCCGGGCTCGACGGAGGCGGCCTGGTCGGAGCCCCACATGGCGCGGTCGAGGGTGATGTGGCGCTCGATGAAGGCGGCGCCGAGGGCGACCGCGGCGAGGGTGGTCTGGAGGCCGGTCTCGTGGCCGCTGTAGCCGATCGGGACGTTGGGGTACTCGTCCTGAAGGGTGTTGATCATGCGCAGGTTGAGCTCCTGGGCCTTCGCCGGATAGGTGCTGGTGGCGTGGCAGAGCAGGATGTTGTCGCTGCCCAGGGCCTCGACGGCGTGCCGGATCTGCCGGGGGGTGGACATACCGGTGGAGAGGATGACGGTGCGGCCGGTCGCGCGCAGGGCGCGCAGCAGCTCGTCGTCGGTGAGCGAGGCGGAGGCGACCTTGTAGCAGGGCACGTCGAACGTCTCCAGGAAGGCGACGGACGCGACGTCCCAGGGGGAGGCGAACCACGCGATGCCGCGCTTCTTGCAGTACTCGTCGATGGCGCGGTAGCCGTCCTCGTCGAACTCCACGCGGTGGCGGTAGTCGATGTAGGTCATCCGGCCCCAGGGGGTGTCGCGTTCGACGTCCCACTGGTCGCGCGGGGTGCAGATCTCCGGGGTCCGCTTCTGGAACTTCACGGCGTCGCAGCCGGCGTCGGCGGCGGCGTCGATCAGCGCGAACGCGTTCTCCAGGTCGCCGTTGTGGTTGATGCCGATCTCGCCGGTGACGTAGACGGGGCGGCCGGGGCCGGCGATCCGGTCGCCGAGGCTGCGGAGGCGGGAGTTGCTGCTCATGGGGAGGGTTCCTTCGTCATCAGGGGGAGGGGTGGCGATGCGTCAGGGGAAGGGGTGGGGGGTGGGGTTCGGGGGCTGCGGGTGGGGGCTTCGGACGGGGGTTACGGACAGGGGTTACGGAGCGGGTCCGGGGCTACAGGGACGGGCCCAGGAGCCAGCCGGCGATCTCGCGGACGGCGCCGCTGCCGCCCGGTGTCGCGGTGAGCGCGCGGGCCGCGCCGCGCACCACGTCGTGTGCCCCGGCGACCGCCACCGGCCAGCCGACGAGGTCGAAGCACGGGAGGTCGTTGACGTCGTTGCCGACGTAGAGCACCCGCTCCGGGTCGATGCCGCTCTCCTCGCACCACCGCTTGAGGGCCAGGTCCTTGCGGTCGATGCCGTGCAGGACCGGGACCTGGAGTTTGCGGGCGCGGGCGGCGACGACCGGGTTCCGCTCCGAGGAGAGGATCAGCAGCTT
This sequence comes from Streptomyces sp. x-80, assembly GCF_046549095.1. Taxonomy (NCBI): domain Bacteria; kingdom Bacillati; phylum Actinomycetota; class Actinomycetes; order Kitasatosporales; family Streptomycetaceae; genus Streptomyces; species Streptomyces sp. x-80. The sequence continues at coordinate 35,581 of NZ_JAJPWM010000025.1, read as the reverse complement.
CAGCTCCGCCCGGCGCAGCGCGGCGATGCCCAGACCGTCGCCGCGGTGCACGGCGACCAGCTCCCGTCCGTCGGCGTCGATCAGTACCCGGTCGTCGGTCTGGGTGCCGTCGAAGTCGAGTACCACTGCGTCGATGTCGTCGCGGGTGGGGAGGTGGGCGGGGGCCGGTTCGCCGGGGCGCGGTCCGTCCAGCAGCGGGGCCAGTGCGCGGGCGCGGTCGAGGTCGTGCGGATCGTCGATCTCCAGGACCCGGGCGGGGTCGGTGCGGACGAGTTCGGTACGGCCGAAGAAGCGGTGGCCGCTGCTGCGGAACCCGGCCGCGTCCATGGCGTAGGCGGCGCCGGTCTCCAGCAGGTCCTGGGGGCGGTCCTGGCGGCGCGGCCGGCAGGACTTGTCGTGGTTGACGCCGTGGCCGCCGGTGGCGGTGGCTCCGGTGACCCCGGCGGTCCGGGGGCGGGCGGCCGCCTGCCCGGCCGGTACGGCGTACGCCCCGCCGTCGCCGTCGGCGTACCCGGCGGCTCCGTGGCCCGTCCCGTCGGCACCGTGACTCGTCCCGCCGGCGCCGTGCTCGGCGTCGTCCGCCGCGTCCGCCCCGTCCCGCCAGACGAAGCCGTGGAACGGCGCGACGGTCAGCGCGCTGTCGGCGCCGCCCTCGACGACCGCGGCGGCCACCGCGTCGATGTCCGCGCGGTCCAGGAAGGGGCTGGTGCACTGGACGAGGAGGACGGTGTCGACCGGGGTGCCGTGCTCGGCCTCGTAGGTGTCCATGGCGTGCCGGACCGCGGCCTCGCTGGTGGCCGTGTCGCCCGCGAGCGCGGCGGGCCGCCGCACGACGACCGCGCCGGCGCCGCGCGCGGCGGCCGCGATCGCGGTGTCGTCGGTGGAGACGACCACATCGGTGACCAGGCGGGCGGCGCGGCAGGCGCGGACCGCGCGGACGACCAGGGGCACCCCGCCGACGGCGGCGAGGTTCTTGGCGGGCACGCCCTTGGAGCCGCCGCGGGCGGGGATGACGGCCACGACGGCCGGCCGGTGCGGCGGGGTGTCCGGGCCGGGCCGGTGCGGGGGGTGGTGCGGCATTGCGGGCTCCTTCCGGGGGCCGTGCGGAGTGCTCACAGCTGCCCCCAGCGGCGGATGGCGGGGGCGATGCGCTGGACGCCGTGGCGGTAGGCGCCGCGGGCGGCCTCGCGGACGGTGTCGCGGGCGACCCGGCGCAGTGCGCCGGTCTCCTCGGGGGTGGCGGCGGGTCCGGCGAGCGGCGCGCCGTGCGGGTCCAGGCCGTACCGGGCGAGGATGCCGGGGAGATAGCCGGGGGCGGTGCGCGGTGTGTAGTACGGGGTGATCGGGGGCAGCCGGTCGGCGCCGCGCAGTGCGGTGACCCGGGCGCGGGCGGCGTCGAAGGCGTGCTCGTACGTACCGTCGGCGGCGGCGTTCGGCAGGCCCTGGCGGGCGCGCCACTCCGGGTCGGCCACCGGGCGTGCGCCGGCGTCCAGTTCGTCCCAGGAGGCGAGGCAGCCGGAGCCGAGGAAGTGGTGGTTGCCGAGGGCTTCGCGGATGCCGAGGTCGGTGAGGACGGCGGTGGGGATGCCGCGGTGCAGGGCTTCCAGGGCGGCGGTGGAGCTGACGGTCACCATCAGGTCGGTGCGGTCCAGGACCTCGCCCATGTTCCCGTACACCAGGCGGCAGTTGGCGGGCAGACCGCCGGGCATCTTGGCGGCGAGTTTCTGGTAGGGCAGTTCCTCGATGTGGGTGGTGTGCTCGCCCGGTCTGCTGCGGAGTTTGATCAGCACCTCCCGGCCGGGGTGCTGCCGGGCGTGCGCGACCGCCCGGCCCAGCAGATAGGCGCGGTCCGCGCGGCTCTCCGGTACGGAGGGCTGGGCGGCGAACACCACGGTGCGGGGGCCGGGGCGGCCGCGGTAGGGCGCGCCGCCGAGGAAGGGCAGGGCGCATTCGACGACGCTGCCGTCGTCGGCGCCGACGCCCCGGTAGACGTCGCGGAACCGGTCCGCGTCGTGCCGGGAGTTGGCGAGGACGACATCGGCGCCGTGCCGCAGCAGCAGGCCGTCGGCGAGCTTCTCGTAGACCACTCCGACGTAGCCGGTGACGACGACGGGGCGGCGGCCGGCGCCCTGCCAGGTGCGGGCGAGGCCGTGCAGCATGGCCTGCACCGCGCCGCCGACGCAGGCCAGTACGACGACGTCGTAGGGGGCGGCGTCGGCGGACCGGACGCCGTCGTGCCCCGGATCCGGTGTCATCAGGTCCAGGAAGTCGACGCCGCGGATTTCGCGCAGCGCGTCCGCACGGGCGCCGACCTCGTCGAGCTGGCGGACCGTGGGGGTGGCGCGGCCGCGGAGCAGATATCCGTCGAGCCGGCTGTCCGGTTGGATGCGGTCCGCTGTCAAAGCGCCCCATTTCCACCGGGTATCCGAATCGGCGAGTACGGCGATCCGCGGCGAAGAAGCGGTACGTGATGGCACGACGATGACGCTAGAAAGGCGTTCCGCGGGGCGGGCCAACTGAGCCGCAACAATTGGTTAACAGCGCATCGCCGAACGGAGAACCACGATGGCCCCGGCCGGGTTAACCGTCCCGCCATTCGTCGTTCATACCGAAGTCCGCGCCCGGTAAAGACGTATACCGGCGGCCCGCATAACGTCTCGCGGGTGGTCAAGCTCTCCGTCATCGTGCCGTTCTACAACGTGCAGACATTCGCGCCCGACACACTGAGAAGTCTGGCGGCGAATGCCCGTGCGGATTTTGAATTCCTGCTCGTCGACGACTGTTCGCGCGACGAGACCCCGCGGCTCCTCGCGCGGGCCGAACGCGAGCTGCCGGGCGCCCGGGTGCTGCGGCACGAGCAGAACGGCGGCCTGGCCACCGCGCGCAACACGGGCCTGGACGCGGCGCGCGGCGAGTACCTGGCCTTCCTGGACGGCGACGACTGGCTCGCGCCCGGCTATTTCGCGGAACTCCTCTCCGTGATCGAGGAGTTGGGCTGCGATTTCGTGCGCACCGATCATGTCCAGTGCACCGCGCGGACCCGTACCGTGCACCGCGTTCCGCACGGGCGGCGCGGTGTGGTGCTGGACCCGCGCGCGGCGATCCTGCCCGCCGACCGCTCCACCTCGGTCGACTACGCGTACGCCTGGGCCGGTATCTACCACCGCCGGCTGCTGGACGACGGTGTACTGCGTTTCACCGACGGGCTGCGCACCGCGGAGGACCGTCCGTGGATCTGGCGGCTGCACCGCGAGGCGGCGTCGATGGCGGTGGTCGGACTGCTCGGTGTCTTCTACCGGCGCGGTGTGGCGTCCTCGCTCACCCAGATCGGAGATGTGCGGCAATTGGACTTCATTCACGCTTTCGACCAGGTGATCGAGGAAACGGCGCGGGACCGCGATGCGGACCGGCTGCTGCCGAAGGCGGTGCGGACGTATTGCGCGATCATTTCCCACCATCTCGGCTCGATGGAACGGTTCGAACCACCGGTCGCGCGGAAATTGCGGGCGATGAGTTCGGCGGCCATGAAACGTATGCCGCAGGATGTGCTGACAGAGGCGCTGGATTCGATGGACGCCTCGCGCGCGTCCCGGCTGCGGCGGCTGCGCCGGCGCCCCTCCGCCACGACGGAGGTCGCCGTCTGATGTCCGGCCGACCGCACACCCAGATCTTCCTGGCGTCCACGCTGTACGGCGCGGCGACGCTCGCCGCCGCGCTGGACGCCGGCTGCTTCCCGCCGGCCGGCCGCCGGCTGCTGGTGATCAGCAACAATGCCGCCGTCCCCGAGACCTCCCCGGCGCTGGACGCGATGCCGGGCTTCGACCGGGTGCGCGGCCGCTTCGACGGGGTGGTGTCGTGGAACGAGGCGATCCGCCCGTTCCATCCCGGCGGCTGGTCCCCGCGGGCGGACGACGTCCCGCTGTGGGAGCGCTACCTGCGGCTGCTGTGGGACCTGGGCGAGGACCGGATCGCGCTGGTCGTGGAGTCGATCCAGGTCACCCCGGCGCTGGCGCTGGCGCAGCTCTTCCCCGAGGCGCCCATCGACGTCTACGCCGACGGTCTGATGAGCTACGGCCCCACCCGCAACAAACTCGACCCGCTCATCGGCACCCGCATCGGCCGTCTGCTGCACCTGGACCTGGTGCCGGGCCTGACCCCGCTGCTGCTGACCGAGTTCGGCGTCGCCCCGCAGACCGTACCGACCGGGGCGTTCACCGAGGTGCTGGACGAACTCGCCGAGGCGAGCGGCGAGTTGGACGTACCGGAGGGCGGCGCGCTGCTGCTGGGCCAGTACCTCTCCGCGCTGGGCATCCTCACCCCGCAGGAGGAAGAGGAGCTGCACGTGCGGATGGTGCGCGGCGCCGTCGGGCGCGGCCACCGCACGGTGGTCTTCAAACCGCACCCGTCCGCGCCCGCCCGCTGGTCCCACCTGCTGGAGCGGGAGGCCGCGGCGCTGGGCGTCGAACTGACCGTGCTGGAACGCCCGGTGCCGGCCGAGGCCCTCTACCGGCGGATGCGGCCGGCGCTGGTCGTCGGCTGCTTCTCCACCGCGCTGCTGACGGCGGCCGCGTTCTACGGGCTGCCGACCGCGCGGACCGGCACCGGGCTGCTGCTGGAGCGGCTGACGCCGTACCAGAACAGCAACCGCGTCCCGGTCACCATCGTCGACGCGCTCGTCCCCGGACTGACCGACGACGACACCCACCGTCCGCCCACCGCCGGCGCCCCGGACATCGGCGGTCTGGTGACCGCCGTCGGCTACGCTATGCAGCACCGCATCCATCCGCGGCTGCGGCCGGCCGCCGAGCGCTATCTCGCCGCCCACCTCGACGAGCACACCTGGCGCTACTTCAAGCGCCGCCGGCTGACCTCGCTCGCGCTGCCCGGCGCGTTCCCCGCCCAGCTGTCGTTCATCCCGCGCAACGCCGCCGTCCGCCGGGTGGCGCGCCGCGCGCGGGCGGTGCGGCGGCGCCTGCGGAAGCGGGCCGTGACCGGATGACGAGCGAGCTGACGGCGCCCGGCCGGGCGGCCACGCGCCCCGAGCGGGCGGAACCGGCCGCCCCGTCCCGCGCCCGGGGCCCGCGGCTGCGCGCGCTGGACGGGCTGCGGCTGCTCGCCGCCCTGATGGTCGCCGCGTACCACTACGGGGGCCGCGGCGGCGAGATATCCCGGGCGTGGGGCAGCTCGCCCGCGCACCAGTTCCCCAGCGCCTCCGGCCTGTTCGCCTACGGCTGCCTCGGTGTCCAGATCTTCTTCGTGATCAGCGGCTTCGTCATCTGCCTGAGCGGCTGGGGGCGCACGCTGCGCTCCTTCATCGCCTCCCGCGTCTCCCGCCTCTACCCCGCGTACTGGGTCGCGGTCCTCCTCGTCACCGCGGTCTTCGCGCTGCCCTGGGTCGCGTACCGGGCGCTGGGGCCCAGCGAGGTGCTGACGAATCTGACCATGCTGCAACTGCCGCTGGGCGTCCCCCGGGTGCTGGGTGTGTGCTGGACGCTCTGGGCCGAGCTGCGGTTCTACGCGCTCTTCGCGCTCTGCGTCGTGCTGCCGGGCGCCACCCGCGGCCGGGTCGTGCTGTTCTGCGCGGGCTGGACGCTGGCCGCCGCGCTGGCGCAGGCCGCGCACCAGCCGTTCCTCGATGTCGTCCTGATGCCGCAGTACGCGCCGTTCTTCATCGGCGGCGTCGGTCTCTACCTGCTGCACCGCTACGGCGCCCGCGATCCGATCGCCTGGGCGATCGTGCTGGTCAGCTGGCTGATCGGCCAGCACTACGCGGTCGCCGGGCTCTGGCACCCGCCGTCCGCCACCGCCTTCTCCTACCGCTCCGCGGCCGGCATCGTCGCGGTCGTCACGCTCGGCTTCGCGCTGGTCGCGGCCGTCGCGCTGGGCGCGCTGCGGTGGGCGAACTGGCGCTGGCTGACCGTCGCCGGGGCGCTGACCTACCCGTTCTATCTGGTGCACGAGCACCTGGGCTGGGTCGTCGTCCACGCGCTGCACCGCGGGCTGGGCGTGCCCTCGTACGCGACGTTCGCGCTGACCGTCGGGCTGATGCTGCTGCTGGCGTGGCTCCTGCACCGCTGGGTGGAGCGCCCGCTCACCCCGTTCCTGAAGCGGTCGGTCGATCCGAAGCGGTCGGTCGATCCGAAGCGGCCACCCGCCGGGGCGGCTCCGCTCCCCCCTCCGGCCGCGGGGCCGTAGCCCCCCGCGGGGCCATCGTCGCCTCGATCCCCGCGACGATGAGGCGCAGCCCGACCTCGAAGCCGCGGTCCATCTCGCCGAACAGCTCCCGCCCGGCCCGAGCCGCGAGCGGATAGTCGGCGCCGAGCCGCCGTTCGCGGCCGGTGAGGTCGTAGGCCGGGTCGCGGACGGCGGCGGAGCGCTGCTCCGGCGCGCCGGGGACGGGGTAGACGGACTGCTCCTCGATCACCTGCCCGATGGTGAAGTTGTACGCGGTCCACCAGCACCGCGCGGCATCGTCCGGCGTGAACCCCGCCTCGACGAAGCGGCCCAGGAAGAGTTCGAGCGGCGGGGCGGCGCTGTCGTCGGTCATCCGGGTGCCGCTGAAGACCTTGGCGCCGTCGCGGTAGCCGAGCAGTTCGCGGCGGAGCGCCGAGCAGGTACCGGTGACCATGTCCTGCCAGCTCATGCCCAGCACCTCCGCCATGGCGGCGTCGTCCGGCCCGTCCGGCCCGTCCCCGATCATCCGCCGGAGCATCTCCGTCGCCATCTCGTCCAGCAGCGCCTGCTTGTTCTTGAAGTGCCAGTAGAGCGCGGGCGCCTGGACGTTCAGTTCCTTGGCGATGCGGCGCAGCGTGAGCCCGTCCAGGCCCACCTCGTTCAGCAGCCGCAGGGCGGTGTCCACCACCAGTTTCCGGTCGAGTCGTGAAGCCATGTTGACAACTTAACACCGTTAAGGTCATCCTCGAAACATGGAACTTAACAACGTTAAGGGCGGCCAGACCCCGGACGCGGCCCCCGCCGGCACCACCCCCGGCGCCCCCATCGAGGTACTGATCGCCGGCGCGGGCCCGACCGGCCTCGCGCTCGCCATCGACCTCGCCCGGCGCGGCGTCCACGCCCTGGTCGTCGAGCGGCAGGACCGCCTCTCGCAGGGCGCCCGCGGCACCGGCCTCCAGCCGCGCACCCAGGAGGTCTTCGACGACCTCGGGGTACTCACCGCCGTCCAGGCGGCCGGCGGCCGGTACCCGCACGTGGGCCTGTGGGAGAACGGCCGGATCGCCAGGGAAATCGAGATGGTCGAGCACGTCGAACCGACGCCCGCCACCCCCTACTCGAACACCCTGATGGTCCCGCAGTGGCGCAATCTGGAGCTGCTGTACGCGCGGCTGACGGAGCTCGGCGGCAGCGTGCTCTTCGGCACCGAGCTGACCGGGTTCGAGCAGGACGCGGACGGTGTCACGGCCCGGTGCGGCCTCCCCGGCGGCGGGATACGCACCGTCCGCGCCCGCTATCTGGTCGCCACCGACGGCGGGCGCAGCACCGTACGCAAGGCACTCGGCATCGGCATGAGCGGCCCGGCCCTGGCCGAGGGGGCCTCACTGCTCGCGGATGTGGCGATCGAGGGCCTCGACCGGAACCACTGGCACCGCTGGACGGGGCCGGACGGCTCGCTCGCCGCCGCCCTCCCGCTCGTCCACACCGATCTCTTCCAGACCATGGTCATGACGTCACAGGAGCCGGACACCGCACCCGACGCCGTCCGCGCCCGGATCGCGGCCCACACCGACCTCACCGTGGAGCAGATCCGCGAGGTCCGCTGGGCCTCCGTCTTCCGTCCCAAGGCCGGTATGGCCGACCGGTTCCGGACCGGCCGGATCTTCCTGGCCGGCGACGCGGCGCACATCCACTCCCCGGCCGGCGGCCAGGGTCTGAACACCAGCGTCCAGGACGCCTACAACCTCGGCTGGAAGCTCGGCCAGGTACTACGGCACGGCGCCCCGGACAGCCTCCTCGACAGCTACGAGAGCGAGCGCCGCCCGATCGCCGAGAGCATCCTGGCCACCAGCACCCGGCTGCACCGCTCCGGCGAGCTGCGCCGCGGCCGGGATCTGCACCAGCTCGGTATCGGCTACCCCGACAGCCCGCTCACCCGGGAGCTGCGCCCGGACATCCCCAAGGGCGCGCCGCACGCGGGCGACCGCGCCCCCGACGCGCCCCTGACCACCCCCGACGGCACCCCCACCCGCCTCTTCGACGCCTTCCGCGGCCCGCACTTCACCCTCCTCGCCCTCGGCGCCGTCGACCTCGCGGGCCTGTCGGCCCTCACCTCCCTGCCCGCCGGTCCGCCCCTGCTGCGCACCGTCCGCGCCGGTGGCCCCGCCCCCGATCTGCTCGACACCGGCGGCCATCTCGCCGACGCCTACGGCACCGCCCCCGCCGTCTATCTCATCCGGCCCGACGGCTATGTGGCCCTGGCCGCCCCGGCCGAGGACGCCGCCCGGCAGGTGACCGCGGCACTGGCCCCGTACCTGGGCACCGCGGTACCGCAGCCGGTGTCCTGACCGCGCCGGCGCCACCGCCCCCGCACACAACGAGGCCGTACCGGCGGATCCCCGCCGGTACGGCCTCGTATCAGGTTCGGGCGCCCGCGCCCCCGTCAGACGACCAACGACAGCAGCAGTACGCACACGATCCCGACGACCGAGATCAGCGTCTCCATGACCGACCAGGTTTTCAGCGTCTGGCCGACATTCATGCCGAAGTACTCCTTGACCATCCAGAAGCCGGCGTCGTTGACATGGCTGAAGAAGAGCGAGCCGGCACCGATGGCGAGGACCAGCAGGGCGCCGTGGGTGGTGCTCAGGTCCGCGGCGAGCGGGGCGACGAGCCCGGCGGCGGAGATGGTGGCCACCGTGGCGGAGCCGGTCGCGAGGCGGATGGTGACCGCGATCAGCCAGGCCAGCAGCAGGGTGGAGATGTTCCAGTCCTTGGAGATCTCCAGGATCATCTGGCCGACGCCCGCGTCCACCAGCGTCTGCTTGAAGCCGCCGCCCGCACCGACGATCAGCAGCACACCGGCGATCGGGCCGAGCGACTTCTCGACGGTGGTGGCGATCCGGCCCTTGGTGAAACCGGCCGGCCGGCCCAGCGTGAACATCGCGACGACGACCGCGGTCAGCAGCGCGATCAGCGGCGAGCCGATGACGTCGAAGACCCGCTGGGTGGCGTCCTTGGGGTCATCGATGACGATGTCCACCAGCGCCTTGGCCAGCATCATCACGACCGGCAGCAGCACGGTGGCGACGGTGACGCCGAAGCCGGGGCGCCGGTCCGGGTCCGCCGCGGCGCCCGTCGTGGCGTCCGGGGTGTCACCGGCTGTCGGCAGCATCTTCTCCGGGGGGCGGATGTCCACCCAGCGGGCCGCGTAGCGGGAGAAGACCGGGCCCGCGATGATCGCGGTCGGGATCGCGACGACCACCCCGAGCGCGAGGGTGACGCCGAGGTTCGCACCGACCGCGTCGATGGCGACCAGCGGGCCGGGGTGCGGCGGGATCAGACCGTGCATGACGGACAGTCCGGCCAGCGCCGGGATGCCGATCCGCATCAGCGAGAAGTTGCCGCGCTTGGCGACCAGCAGCACGACCGGGATCAGCAGCACGATGCCGACCTCGAAGAAGATCGGCAGGCCGACGATGCCGGCGATCAGCACCATCGCCCACGGCATCGCCTTCTTGCTCGCCTTGGCGAGGATGGTGTCGACGATCTGGTCCGCGCCGCCGGAGTCGGCGAGCAGCTTGCCGAGGATCGCGCCGAGCGCGATCAGGACGCCGGTGCCCGCGACCGTGGCGCCCAGACCGGACGAGAAGCTGGCGATGGCCTTGTCGAGCGGTGCGCCCGCGACCGCCCCGAGCACCAGCGAGCCGATGATCAGCGACAGAAAGGCATGCAGCTTGAACTTGGTGATGAGCAGGACGATGGCGGCGATACCGACCAGGACGGCGATGCCCAGCTGCGCGTGACCGGCCGAGGTGATGGGCGCGGTCGCGTCCGCTGCGAGCATCTCGACGCTGAGATGTGTCACGGCGATTCCCTTGGTTCGACGGAGGAGGGAGGGAAAGGGAGAAAAAGGGAGGAGAAGGGGAGCGGAAGGAGAAAGCGGTACGGGCCGGGCGGGTCAGGCGACCCGGTCCAGCTGCCGCAGGGCGGTGACGGCCCGCCGGGCGATCTCCTGCGGGGTGCCGGACACGTCCACGGCGACGCCCGCCTCGTCGGATCCGAGCACTTCGAGCGTGGCGAACTGGGAGTCCAGCAGCGCGGTGGGCATGAAGTGGCCCTTGCGCTCGGCCATCCGCCGCTCGATCAGCGCGCGGTCGCCGGTGAGGTGCAGGAAGACCACGCCGGGGGCGGCGGCGCGCAGCCGGTCGCGGTACGCGCGCTTGAGCGCGGAGCTGCTGACCACGCCGCCCTGCCCGGCCCGGCCGTGCGCCCAGGCGCCGATGGCGTCCAGCCACGGGCCGCGGTCACCGTCGTCCAGCGGGGTGCCCGCCGACATCTTGGCGATATTGGCCGGCGGGTGGAAGTCGTCGCCCTCGGCGTAGGGCACGCCCAGTTCGGCGGCCACGAGCGGGCCGATCGTCGTCTTGCCGGTGCCGGCCACGCCCATCACGACGATGACATGGGGGGTGCTCATGCCGCTTACCTCGCTGTCCTCTTTGACCTCGTGCGTCCCCCACTGAAACCTATGGAGTACGACGTATTCAAGAGTCTGTGATGTAAACGTCATACTTAATGGGTAGCGGTCGGCACGGCATCCCATCGCCCCGGTGTGGGCCGTCCGTCGTCCGGAGGCGGAACGTAGGCTGAGGCCATGGAAATCGAGGGGGCGGGGAAGGGGCTGCACGGCCGAGTGCTGGAGTCCCTGGGACCCGCGATCACCGCGGGCGACTACCCTCCGGGCACGGTCCTGCGCACCGACGAGCTGGCACAGCGCTTCGACGTCTCGCGGACGGTCATCCGCGAGGCGATCCGGGTTCTGGAGTCGATGCAGCTGGTCGCCTCCCGGCGCCGGGTCGGGGTGACCGTCCGCCCGACGGAGGAGTGGAACGTCTACGACCCGCGGGTGATCGGCTGGCGGCTGGCCGGCCGGGACCGCCCCCGGCAGCTGCGTTCGCTGACCGTGCTGCGCTCGGCCGTCGAACCGGTCGCGGCGGGTCTGGCCGCCCGCCACGCCACCCCCGCGCAGTGCGCCGAACTCACCGAGCACGCCATGGGCATGGTGGCCACCTCACGCGGCCAACAGCTCGACGGCTATCTCGTGCACGACACGGCCTTCCACCGGGTGGTGCTGCGCGCCTCCGGCAACGAGATGTTCGCCCGGCTCGGCGATGTGGTCGCCGCGGTGCTGACCGGGCGCACCCAGCACCATGTGATGTTCACCGACCCCGACCCGGCCGCGGTCACCCTGCACGTCCAGGTCGCCGAGGCGGTACGCACCCGGGACGCCCGCCGCGCCGAGGAACTCACCCGCGAGATCACCATCGGCGCGATGGCCGAACTGGACGTCCTGGCACCGTAGTCGGCGGACGGGACCCTGCCCCTCCCCCGCTCCCCCGGGCGGTGCGCAAAGCCCGCCCGGGTGCCGTCGGGACGGCCGCGCGCCCGCTCAGAACAGCGGCTGCTGCCCCGGGATCGGCGGCTCCTCCGGGTCGAAGAGCTTCTCCGCGGGGGCCATCAGCGGGGCGATCCGGCGCGACCCCGGGCAGGAGATCAGCTCCAGGATCGTCCGGCGGCCGGGCGGGTCGTGACGGGCGAAGCGGCCGCCGACGACGGCGATCTCTCGGGTGCAGACGGGGCACGCGCGGCGGGGTGAGGACATGGAGAACATTGTGACTCAGCGGAGCTCGACGGCCACGAGGTACCTGATCCGGGCGGCCAGTGCCCGTACGGCGAGCGCCCGGGGGTCCGCCCGCTCGGCGGTGTCCACCAGGCACACCACGTCCTCGGCCCAGCGGCCGGTGGCCCGGTCCGCCGACCCGAGCCGGGCGAACGCCCGGTCCAGCAGCCCCCGGATCTCCTCGGCGGACCGCTCCCGCTTGACGGCCTTGACGGCGCCCAGGGCGTTGGCCAGCGCACTGACCGGAACCGGCCAGCCGCCACCGGCGGGCGCGGCTCCCACCGGCCCCGGTGCGGCCCGTACCTCCAGATCGAGGCGCCAGAAGAGCGAACCGCCGCGGAAGAAGAAGAACAGCAGCCGCCGGCCGGGCGCCCGCCACGCGTCGGGGTCGCTGCGCGCCGAGAGCACCGGCAGGGCCGCGTCCAGGCAGTCCCCGGCCCGCGCCACGCAGTACGCGAACCGCTCGGCCGGTACCGTCCACCGCAGGTCGATATCGCTGTAGCGGTCGGCCCCCTCCCCGGCGAGCGACCCGCGCAGTGCGATCTCGGCCTCGGGGCAGCAGTCGCGCAGCGCGGTGACCACGGTGCGCACCATCCGCGCGAAGGGCCGGCCGCCGGCCATCCCACCGATCGCCGCGTAGTCGAACTCGACCGGCACGTGCGGCAGTTGGGGAATCGGCAGCTCGGCCGCCGCCACCACGAAACCCTCCCGGCCCACGGCCTCCCCGGGACCGTGCAGCCGGACGCGACCGGTGCGGCCCGCCGGGGTGACGGCCCAGTACGCACCGGGCCGGGCCGCGCCCTCGTAGAGGACCGGCCGCCCCAGCGCGGCGGCGAGGGCCCGGCCCAGCGCCCGGCGCCCCGGAAGATCCACGGCCTCCGGCCCGGCGCACACGTCCAGCACCCAGGAGACATCGCCGCGCACCCGCCGGCAGCCGCACCGGACCGGTCGGCCTGGACGCCCGGGTTCCCCGTCCCCGCCCGCGATCTCGACATCCCGGACGGGCACACCGAAGGCGGCGGCAAGTGCCCGCCCCAGCACCCCGCCATCGACCCCGTCCGGACCGGCAAGGAACACCCGGTACGCCGCCGCCCCGCCGCTCAGAACGCCTCCGTCGGCAGATAGGACCCCCATACCTCCCGCAGCGTATGGCACACCTCACCGACCGTCGCCCGCGCCCGCAGCGCCTCCCGCATCGGGTAGAGGACGTTGCCGGTGCCCTCGGCGGTCCGCCGGAGGGCGGTCAGCGCGGCGGTCACCGCGGCCTGGTCGCGGCCGGCCCGCAGGGTGGCCAGCCGCGCGGCCTGGCGCGCCTCGATCGCCGGATCGACCCGCAGCGGCTCGTACGGGGCCTCCTCGTCCAGCCGGAAGCGGTTGACGCCGACCACGATCCGGTCACCGGCGTCCGTCTCCTGGGCGATCCGGTACGCGTTGCGCTCGATCTCCCCCTTCTGGAAGCCCTGCTCGATGGCGGCCACCGCGCCCCCCAACTCATCGATGTAGACCATGAGTTCGGTGGCCGCCGCCTCCAGGTCGTCCGTCATCGACTCGACGGCGTAGGACCCGGCGAACGGATCGACGGTGGCGGTGACATCGGTCTCGTACGCGAGTACCTGCTGGGTCCGCAGCGCCAGCCGGGCCGAGGCGTCGGTGGGCAGTGCGAGCGCCTCGTCGAAGGAGTTGGTGTGCAGCGACTGGGTGCCGCCGAGCACCGCGGCCAGCCCCTGCACGGCGACCCGTACGAGGTTCACCTCGGGCTGCTGGGCGGTGAGCTGGACACCGGCGGTCTGGGTGTGGAAGCGCAGCATCAGCGATCTGGGGTCACGCGCGCCGAAGTCCTCCCGCATCAGCCGGGCCCACATCCGGCGCGCGGCCCGGAACTTGGCGACCTCTTCGAGGAGGGTGGTCCGCGAGACGAAGAAGAAGGACAGCCGGGGCGCGAAGTCGTCCACCGCCATCCCGGCGGCGAGGGCCGTGCGGACGTACTCGATGCCGTTGCTGAGCGTGAAGGCGATCTCCTGCGCGGGCGAGGCACCGGCCTCGGCCATGTGGTAGCCGGAGATGGAGATGGTGTTCCACTTGGGGATCTCGGCCCGGCAGTACCGGAAGGTGTCCGCGACCAGCCGCAGCGAGGGCGCCGGCGGGAAGATGTACGTCCCGCGCGCGATGTACTCCTTCAGCACATCGTTCTGGACGGTCCCCGACAGCTGATCTCCCCTCACTCCGCCTTCCTCCGCCACGAGTTGGTAGAGCAGCAGCAGGACGGCGGCGGGCGCGTTGATGGTCATGGACGTGGAGACCCGGTCCAGCGGGATGCCGTCGAACAGCTCCCGCATGTCCTCGACGGAGTCGATGGCGACCCCGACCTTGCCGATCTCGCCGCTCGCGATCGGCGCGTCCGAATCGTGGCCCATCTGGGTCGGCAGGTCGAAGGCGACCGACAGGCCCGTCGTGCCGTGGTCGATCAGCCGCCGGTAGCGCGCGTTGGACTCGCGGGCGGTGCCGAAGCCCGCGTACTGGCGCATCGTCCAGGGGCGGCCGGTGTACATCGACGGGTACACCCCGCGGGTGAACGGATACGCCCCCGGCTCCCCCAGCCGCTCCCGGGGGTCCCAGCCGGCGAGCGCCCGCGGCCCGTACACCGGCTCGACGGGCAGCCCGCTCTCGTTGTACCGAACGCCGCCCGACTCGCGCGCCATGACTGTCCGCCTCCCACGGGGTGACCGGTGTGCCGGCCTCGTTCTCAGCATGCCCGCAGGTTCGCCGCCCCGCAGCGCTGGGAAGCATCAACGGTGGCCGGGCGGGCCGGCGATTCCTGGAGGTGGCGCATGCGGCGCAGACATACCGGACGGGCGGCGGCCACGGCGCTGGCGGCGGCCGCGCTGCTCACGGCGGCCGCGGGCTGCCGGCCGGTGACGGTCACCGGACAGGGGGCGACCGGCGGGCGGAGCGGCCAGCAGCAGCCGTTCCTCGGCTCCCCGCCGCCTCCGCCCCCGGCGTACCACCTGCCGACGCCCCCGGCCCGGCCCCCGGCCCCGCATCGCACCGTGCGGCCCCGGCCGCCCGCCCCGAAGCCGGTCCCCGCGGCGAAGCCGTCGCACCACCGGCCCCGCCCGCCCGCGGCGAAACCGGCCGGCACCGTGGACCGGCGCTGTCTGACGGGCCGGGTGCTCTGCATCAGCAAGCGCAGCGACACCCTCACCTGGATGGTCGACGGGAAGGCCGTCTCGACGATGGACGTCCGCTTCGGCGCCGAGTACACCCCGACCCGCGAGGGCGCCTTCGGCGTCACGTTCAAGAGCCGCCACCACGTCTCGACGCTCTACCACTCGGCGATGCCGTACGCGATGTTCTTCAGCGGCGGCCAGGCGGTGCACTATTCGTCGGACTTCGCCGCCCGCGGCTACACCGGCGCCTCACACGGCTGCGTCAACGTCCGGGACAGACAGAAGATCGCCGCCCTCTTCGCCACCGTACGACCGGGCGACAAGGTGGTCGTCTACCACTGACCGCACCGCTGTCCCACCGGCTCCCGCCCCTGGGGTCCACACGTCGTCAGTGACCGCCACCGCCGCTGGAGCACCCCCGCCACCTGCACGGGAGCGGCGCCGGCTCGGGCACGAGAAGAGGCGCGGGCAGGGCCGGGGGAACGTGCCCCGCCCGCGCCATGAGCGCAGGAGCCGTGGGTACGGGGGGAACCCCGGCTCCTGCACAGCCGATGACCAGTCGGCTTCATTCCTTACAGCGCCGACGGGCCGAAAAGTGTCACACCCGTCCCGTCACACCCGTCCCTCGGCGGCCGCGCTCGGGGTCACGGGGCGGGGGCCGACGGGGTGACGGGGGCGGGCTCCGGGGTGGACGCGCCGGGGGCGGGGCTCGGTGGCGCGGGGTGGTCCTCGTCGTCGCCCTCGTCGCCGCCTTGGCCGTTGCCGCCCTTGCCGTCGCCGTCCTGGTCCTGACCGCCCTTGCCGCCGCCCGGCCGGTCGCCGTGGTGCACGAGGTACTGGCGGCAGAAGGCGTGCACCTTCTCCTGGCCGCCCGCCGTGCGCTCCAGCAGCCGCCGCGTGCCGGGGTCCATGCTGCTGCGCCGGTCCGATTCGTAGGTGCGGCAGAGCGCGGGGACGAACTTCTTGCGGGCGCCGTGGCCGGACCCGGATTTCTTGTCGCCGCCGGTTGCGCCGGTGGTGTCCCGGTCGCCGCCGAGTTCCGCGTCACCGGTGCCGCCGGGGCCGCCGCCGGGGGTGGTGCGGCCCGGGGCCGGGGAGCCGCCGGGGCTGCTGCCCGGGGTGGGGGTGCCGGGGGGCCGGGTGGCGCCCTGACCGGGTACGAGCTGCGGGGGGTGCGGCGTCGCGCCGTCCGGTCCCCCGCCCGGCAGCTGGGTTTCGAGCGGTCCGGGGGTCACCGCGGCCGAGATGCTGGCGGCGGGCCCGGGGCCGGCGTCGTCGCTGCGGAAGGGCGTCGGCAGTACGCCGGTACCGGCCGCGACGGCGACGCCGCCGACCGCGCAGACCAGCAGCGCGGCCACGAAGCCGCGCCGGAAGGGCCGTCCGAGCCGGATGCGCTCGACGATGCCGAGGCTGCGCACGGTGTCGAGGGTGTGGACGGTGTGCCCGGCCGGGTCCTGACCGGCCGGGCCGCGGGCCTGCCGCCGGTCGCCGGCGCCGTCCTGGGCGCGGCGGAACGCGGCCAGTGCGGCTTCCTCACCGGGCAGCGCGGTGGTCGCGGCCGGTCCGGCCCCGGCCGCCGCGGCGGCCAGCAGTTCCGTCAGTTCGCGGGCCCCGGCGCCGTCCTGGGCGCCGACCGGCTCACCGCGCAGCAACCGCTCCGCGGCGTCCTTGTCGAGCCAGCTGTACCGCTCGTCGGCCATCACATGTCCTTCTGCGTCCGTGCGGCCGTTTCCGTCACACCGGGTACGTACGATTCGGCGACGCCGTCCTGGCGTCCGCGGCCCTGTGCGGGCACCCCGCCCACCGTTCCGCCACCCCCGCGCGGGGGCCGTGCGGGCCGGCCGGCGCGGGCGCCCCCGCCCTGGGCGGCACCGCCCGCGCCACCGCCCGCGGGCCCGTCCGCGGCGCACCCCGCGCCGCCGTCCGCCGCCGCGTCCGGCTCCCCGTCGGCCCCGCCCGCCGCGGGCTCGTCGGCGATCAGCTCGGCGAGCCGCCGCAGCCCCCGGTGCGCGGCGGTGCGCACCGCGCCGGGCCGCTTGCCCAGCACCTGCGCCGTGGCCTTGGCGTCCAGCCCGACCACCACGCGCAGCACCACGGCCTCGGCCTGGTCCTGCGGCAGCCGGGCTATCAGCCGCAGGGTGCGGCCGGTGCCCAGCGCCTCCAGCGCCTCGCCCGCGGTGTCGGCCGTGCCGGGGGTGTCGGCCAGTTCGCTCTCGTCGCCGCCGATCGCGGGCCGGCGGCCGCGCATCCGGATGTGGTCCAGGGCGCGGTTGCGGGCGATACGCGCGGCCCAGCCGCGGAAGCGGTCCGCGTCACCGCTGAACCGTGCGAGGTCACGGGTGATCTGGAGCCATGTTTCGGACGTGACATCCTCGGCGTCCGCATCACCCACCAACGTCCGCACATATCCGAGAAGTCGGGAATGTACGGCGCGGTAGACGGTACGGAACGCCGCCTCGTCGCCACTCTGGGCCGCCTGCACGGCAACCGTCAGCCGGCTGTCGTCCGGCTGAATGTCGTCCCCTCGCACGGGTCCATCCTGTCGCACGCGGAAACTCCGCCGCCCGGTCCTTGTCCCTTTGGTTACCGCGCCCGGCCGCCGCGCTCCACCACCCCGCCCGGCGTCCCGTCCGGTAGCCGGCCCCGGTCACCGCCCGCCGGAAACCACGGCGCTCCTGTGCACCCCCGGTGACCCAGCTGTTCCCGCCGACCGTAACCCGACCACCCGTCCGGCCCGCACCCGGGCCACCGCACGACGCGACGGGCCCGGCCACACCCGGTCCGCCGGCTCCCCCCATCGCGGCCCCCGCGGCCACCCCCGTGTGACGCTTTCGGGCCGTCCGGCGCTGTATCGGATAGAGGGCCGTCACCGGCCCTCCGCGAGCGGCGGCCGGGGCCTCTCCTGTGGGGGGTGGCGGCCCCGGCCGTCCCCGCACATTCCACGCCCTGCCCAGGCACTACGCGAGGATGCTGTCCCGGAGGTCCTGGACCCGAAATCGCTACCTTCCTGGCCTGCGGAAACGCCGGAGAATCGGATATTAGGCCACATTAGACCCCGTTTCCATCCTTCCGGACCCTGCTCGATCCGCCTCGATCGGGCTCCCGTGCTGACACGTCAGCACGGGGTCAAGATGCGTTACTGAAGAAAACCCAGGGCCCGGCAGGTCCCTTGAACAAGCAGACAGGATGAATAGGCAGCTCCATCACATGAGCAAAGTGCCCTCATTGACCGGCATCGCACCGTAGCGCCGGCCGTTCGAGGCTCCGACGGCCGGCGGAAGGGTGGCGGTCACCGGGCGAAGCCTTCGCCGAGGTATTCGTCGGTGCGCGCGGACAGATCGGCCGGGCCGTCGAAGAGTCCCCGGTCCTCGGCGTGCAAGCGCTCCCCGACCGGGGCGGTGGGTACGACGAGGGTTCCGGCGGCCCATTCGAGTCGGTACCCCTCGTAGGGGCGATGACGACTACCGGGACCGACGACAACCCGCTCATGACCCGCACGTTCAGTTCCTCCAGCGACTGCTCACCGCTCGTCCTGCCGGTCTCGCATACGGGAGCCGAGCGCTTGGTGTGGCCCGATGAACCGGGAGGGAGCAGATGCCGTTGCCATCGGGCCGGCCCTTGCACGCGAGCCACTGGTCGAATCCGTGGGCTGGAGACCCCGGCCGTCGGCTGCGGCGGTGGTGTGGCCCTCGGCGGCCGCCGTTCCGGTGACAGGGAAAACCACGGCTGCCCCGGTGACCGTTGTCGCGACGCGACGCGTGGCGCGGGCGCGTCGCGACAACGGGCGCGTTATGGGGTTACCAAGCCTCTTCCCAGACGTAGGTGTTGCAGTAGAAGCCGGACTGTTCCATCTGCTGTTTCGCCACGGTGCGTTTCTGCGACTCAAGGGTTTTGCCGTTGGCCGTCGTCTGCCGGTAGAAAACATCGAACGTCCGGCTGCCACCGATCCCGTGGGCGATCGCCCAGCCCGGCGAATTCCCGGCCGAGGCGGGGTACTCGTACTCCTTGCCGCCTCGCTCCTTGACGATGACCTTTGTGTTCGGGGGAACATTCACGGAGGTGTCCCACTTGAGGTCCATGTAGGTCCACCAGACGCTGCATTCCAGGCTCGGTTTGGTGACGGGCAGCGTTTTCACGGCGCCGGGGTCGGTGGGGGCGGGCGGTGGCGGTGCCGTCCACCACTTGTAGACGGTGATGATGCCTTCGACGACCTGGTCGGCGAGGAGCACGGCGTCCACGAGTTCACCCACGACCGGCACGGCCTGCGCGGCGACCAGGCCCGCCAGCGCAAGGGTGTTGATGGCGATGGTCTCTGCGTCCTTGTGCTCGATGCCGTCGGCGATGCCGACAGCCTGCCCCAGTCCGGGGACGACGGCGGTGAGCGCCGCGGCCTTGTCGAGGGAGGTGGCGTTCTCGTCCTCGAACGTCTGGGCAACGCTGGTTGCCCAGAGCGCGATGTTGGCCTTCGTCGCGAGATGGCTCTCGTTGAGTCCGCCGATTTCGGTGAGCTTGGCGCTGTGGGCCTCGGTGACGCGTTTCACCTCCGCTCCGGTCATGGCCTTTTCGGAGCGGTTCGGCAGGGACTTCACGTGGTCCTTGTCGCCGAGAACCGCGCGGACCTTCTGCTTGGCCTCGTCACGGACCTTGTTCCAGTCAACGGAGTTCAGGACTCCGCAGCCTGCTCCCCCTTCGGTTGCGGAGCGCTTGGTCCTGGGCTTCTTCAGCCCGCACACCTGGGGGGTCTCGTAGTCGAGGATCGCGAAGTCCTTGTAGTGGTCGGGGGAGTAGAACCACTCGTGCGCGACTTCCGTGCCCTGCGTGTCGACGGCGGATCCCCGGATGAGGCGGTGGGTTCCTCTTGTCCCGCCGTCCGGTTTAGGGAAGGCGTCGTAGATGGTGTACTTCCATTCCTTCGCGCCCTTGGGGGTGACGGCGGGGAGGAGGTCGCCCGACCGCTTCTCGTAGGGGTGCCCGTTGTAGTGGCCCGGCGGCTGCTCGGTCCTGTCGAGCGCGGCATCGACTGTCCGCATTCTGTGGGCGACATCCCTGCCGTCGTACTTCACTCGCTTGCCGCTGCGGTTGATGGTCTGCTCTTCGATGTCACCTGTCGTCTTCTGATCGAAGGAGGCACGCCAGGGTTTTCCGGTCTGTGAGCCGCCCTGCTTGGGCGGGGTGGGGGCGGCTTCGCTGATGCCGGTGCCGAGCAGCGAGAAAGCGGCTGCTCCCGCCACTGTCGCGATGCAGCGTCGGACGGCAAGGGGTACGGAGGTGGGCTGCATTGTTTTGGCTTCTCCTGTTTCTCAGGGCGGGGTGGGCGGGTCCGCGGGACCCAGGGACGGGCCAGGCCCGCCGGCTGACGACAGTGCCGGACGGCGGGCCCGGCTTCCTCCGGCGGGTTGTCACCCGAATCCGAGGCTGAAAGAGGTGAGTTGGATCGTGAGGCTGAAGATCGAAAATGACACGTCGTGACTCCTTTCTCCGATCGGCAGTTTTCGCTCGGGTGCTCCGGGGTCAGCCCCAGATGCTCCATTTGAACGCCGTGCTGAACAGGGTCAGGGTGGTGTTGAAGAGGCTGAAGGTCATGGTCGGTCCACACCTTTCTTCGTGGGGTGATCCGGGTCATTCGTAAGATCGGGAGCCCAGGGTCTAGAGCGCGATGAAGACCGTCAGAATGCCCGGGAGCCAGAAAATGGGGAGCTTGAGCATGGCTGCCTCGTTCTCGTGCCAATTCGCTTGGGAGTCGGTGAGTTGATCGTCTCTGGCAAATCCAGGGCAAAGCACCCGTACAAACCCGCAGGATGGCTGCGGGTTTCCCGCAAGGGAGGAATTCGGAAGACAGCGGCCCGAATACGGGCCGTGCAGTTGACAAGCGGATTCGCGTGACGGAGGGTGATCGCACGTCCGTTGCCGCCGGGGTGAGTTAGGAACTACCGATGTCCGAACCCGTGCGTGTCGTTCTGGTCGACGACCATCTCACGGTGCGGGCCGGGACCAGGGCGCTCCTGGAGCCAGCGGGTTTCGCCGTGGTGGGCGAGGCGGCCACCGCACGTGAGGCGGTCGGTGTCGTCACTGAGCGGCGGCCCGATCTGCTGGTGCTGGATATGGTGCTGGATTCCGGGCCGGTGCTGTCGGTCATCCCGGAACTGCTGTCAGCCGCGCCCGGCATGGGAATTCTGGTGCACAGCATGCATGAGGACCCCGCGCTGGTCAGGGGAGCCCTGGCGGCGGGCGCGTCCGGCTATCTGCTGAAGAACACGTCGGTGCCCGAACTCGTCCTGGCGGCACGCAATGTGGTGGCGGGCGGGAAGTACGTACAGCCCCGGCTCGGGGCCGGGCTGGCTGGCGGGCCCGAGCCGGGGACGGAGCTGACTCCCCGGGAGCGGCAGGTGCTGGACCTGCTGGCGAACGGGCACACCAACCGCGAGGTGGCGGCAAGGCTGACGGTGAGCGTACGCACGGTGGAGAGTACCCGGGCGGCGCTTCGCAACCGGCTGGGGCTGGTCACCAGGGCGGACCTCGTCGCGTACGCGCAGCACCACGGATCGGCCCGTGTCTAGGGGGCACGGGGGCGAGAACAGCCGGTGGCCGGCCCGCGGGCCGCAGGTGTTCGGCTTCGCACGAGACCTCTGCCTGGCCTTGATCCTGCTCGGCGCCGTGGCGTACGCGGCCGACTTCTTCTCCCAGGAACCCTTGCCCGTACGCCCTGTGGCGGCGCTGACCGTGGTCGCTGCCACAGGGGCACTGGCGCTCATGGTCCGGCAGGCGCCGAAGGTCCGCTGTCTGCTGGCGCTGGTGGCCTGTGGGTTCACGGCCCTGGCCGCGAGTTGGCTGCTGGCCGAGGGGGCGCAGTACGCGGCGCTGGGCTTTCTGCTGGCGGCTGCTGTGTACGCGGTGCCGGCCTGGCCCGACGCCAAGGTGCTGCTTGGCCAGGGCCGGGCGCGGGCGCTGATCGGCCGACAGGAACACTACGCGGCGCTGATCGCGGGGGAGTTGCACGACGAGGTCCTCCAACTCCTGGCGCTGACACGGAGACAGCTCGACGCCGCACGTACCGAAGGGGATCCCGAGGCGCTGCGCGTGGTGGCGGAGGAGGCCGTCGGGCGGTTGGACGAACAGGCGTTGGTGCTGCGCAGCATCATCGCCACCCTGCACCCGGTGGCTCTGCGCAGGCTGGGCCTGACCGAGACGGTACGTTCCCTCGCCGGGCGGGTGGCCGCCGAGAACGGTCTGATGGTGGACGTGGACGTGCAGGGCGACCCGCTGCACGAGCCGGAAGCGGACGACGGGACGAGCTTCGCCGCATACCGCGTCGCCCAGGAGGCGCTCACCAATGTGGTCAAGCACGCCGACGCCCTGCATGTGCGCGTCTTCCTGGTCTACCGCTATGACCGTGTCAGTCTCTCCGTCATCGACGACGGGTGCGGCTTGCCGCAGAACTCGCGTACGGACGAGCAGGGGTACGGGATCCAGGGCATGCGGTGGCGCTGCGAGGCGTACGGCGGCACGTTCTCCGTGTCCTCGGCGGGTGCGGGGGAAGGCACCGTGGTGCGGGCCCTGCTGCCGGTGCGGCGAGGCCGCCCGGCCCACGTCGACGGCCGAACGCCTGGGTAGCGGCTGGAAAGGTGACGCTGGAGTCCGGGCTGGTTGCCTTGGCCGGCTGAGAGTGACGGCGGCCGCACTACGAGGCCGTCTGCCGTCTGCCGTCTCCCGCGCCGCCGGCTTGCCGAACCGCACCGATGCCCTGTTCACGTCTGTCGAGGGCGAACAAGTAGAGCTCTGAGGCGATAGCACTCGGCCCCGGTCAGGCGACTCCCGACCGGGGCTGACGCTGGCCTGCGGGGTGTCGTCGCCCCTCAGCCCAGGTGCGGGTCTTTGTAGCCCATGGGGGGGGTGTGCGCAGTTCCCGTAGCCGTACCCCGCTCCGTGCCCACCGCCGCCGAGTGATGACAGGGACCCCACTTCTCGTCCGCCGCGTTCATGACCAGGCCCGCTATGCAGTGCGCCCAGTCATCCCCCGGGTGGCGAACCCGTCCGTCCGGCAGACTGCCGCTCAGCGTCACATCAACCTCGTGCCTGTCCACCTTCTCAACCTTCTTGATGTACCTCGTGTCCTTCTCGGCCGTCGGCCCGTCCGTGAAGGCCCCGAGTACTTCCGCTGTCACCTCCAGGGGATCCGGTTTCGGCGTCGGCTCCAGGGCCCCGCACCCCACGAGGAACGGCACAGCAGCGGTAATAGGCATCAGACGCCGGAATCGCGCTGTAAGTGGGCGTTCAGGTATGTCTAGTACCGGTAAGTCGTCTATGCAGACGACCCCTTATGGGTGCTATACGCCATAGACATGAATTTGCGCCTCCGGCGGCGTCAGCCTGTGCGCCCATTTAGTTCGCTTCTATCGCTCAGAGGGCACTTGCTTGATGAATCGGTCGGGCCAGGGATGGCACCCCCGGCCGCCCCCCGCCCCCCGGCTCAGATCTGTCCGGCCAGTGTCTTGAAGTCCGGCCAGGACAGTGCCGGTTTCCGGGGGTCCCACAGCTTCTGTACGAGCGCCCGCAGCGGCAGCTGGATTCCGTGGGCGATCTGGTCCGGCGTCTGTGCTCCGGCCAGGTCGTTCCAGACCGCGAACCGGGCGCCGGGGATCCGGTCGGGCCCGGTCTGGTCCGCGCCGACGGCCACCGGCTTGGTGCCGCGCAGTACCTGCGGGGTCCACTCGCGGTAGATGCGCTCGCCGGTCGGATAGATGAAGTTGTTCGGCTCGCCGAGCACGTAGTAGAGGTACTCGTCGTTGAGGTTCATGACGGTGCGGCCCTCGCGCAGGAACTCCGCCGGGTCGCGCGCCCCGATCTCCTTACCCGTCCAGTAGGCGACCGTACGGTCCTTGTCGGCGGCCACCTTCCCGTCGCGGAAGAACCCGTCGTTCCACGCCTCGACGCGGTTCCGGCCCGCCGCCCGCACGGTCTGCTGCCGGTCGTTGAGCCAGCCGGTCGCCAGGTCCTTGATGGTGGCGCCCGTCCCGTACTTCTGCTGTGCGGCCTTCGCGAGACCCGGGAACGACGCCGCCGGGTCGCTGACGGTCAGCGCCTGGTACTCGTCACCGCCCAGATGCCAGTACCCGTCGGCACCCTTGGGGACGGTGAACAGCTCGGCGTACTCGCGCAGCAGGTCGTCGACGAGCGCCGCGGACTTCGGGTTCGCGATGTCGATCGCGCCGCGCACCACCTTCCCCTGGGCGTTGCGCAGCTGAAGGTCGGGGTGCTTGGCGAGTACGGCGCCCAGGTGGCCGGGCGAGTCGAGTTCCGGGATGACGGTGACGTGCAGGCTGCGGGCGAGCTGCACCAGATGGCGGACCTGGTCCTTGGTGAGGTGGTCCGCGGAGACGATCTCGGGGTGCGAGGAGCTCTCGATGCGGAAGCCCTGGTCGTCGGAGAAGTGCAGCTGGAACTGGTTGAGCTTGAGATCGGCGATCTCCCGGATGCGGGCCTCGATCCACGCCGCGCTGAACGGCTTGCGGGCGTTGTCCAGCAGCAGACCGCGCTGCGGACGGTCCGGCCGGTCCTCGATGGTGCCCTCGGGCAGCCCGCCCCCGGTACGGACGGCCTGCTTGACGGTGCGGGTGGCGTTGAAGATGCCGGCGTCGGTGGGGGCCGCGAGGGTGAGGCGGCTGTCGCGGGCGGTGAGGGTGTACGCCTCGTCGGCGGTGTCGCGGACGGGCGCGTTGTCCGCGCCCTCCTTGCCGGTGAGCTTCACCTCGACGTCCCCGGGCCGTACGGTCTGGTCGCCCCAGACCACCGGGAGCCCGCCCAGATCGCCGGCGAGCAGCCGGGCGTCGTCGGCGACGCTGCTCCGCTCACCGGCCGGCACCACCACCCGGGCCCCCTTGGTGGGCCGCCAGCCGCGCCCGTCGGCCGCCCGGAAGTCACGGACGGCCGGGATGGTGCGCGGCGCGCCGGTCACCGCCGCCCAGGTGGGCGTCGGGGCGGCGGACGGGCTCGCCGCGGCGCCGGTGCTGCCGGGCGGCTCGGTGTCCGCGGCGCCGGAGCAGCCGGTCAGCGCCAGCGCCGAGGCGAGCGCGGGGACCGCCAGCGCGGCCCAGGCCGCGGGGGCGCGCCGCGGCGGGCGCGCGGGCCCGGACGGCCGTGGTGACCGTACGGAACCCGTCCGCCGCATCGGATTCGACATCGTGCAATCCTCACTTTTCGGGGCGTGGACACTGCCGGATACCCGGGCCGGCCGTCCACCGGGTACGCGGCAGCTCTCTCATCCGGGTGAAATTCGCGTATCCCTCAGACAATGGCCGACAACCATCGTTACTTTGGCGTCTCGATCCGTCACTCCCTTCCCAGGGCTCCCGCATCGCGGGATTTCGGCCGGAATTCCGGCCGGATGCCGCGCACAGCTCCCGCTCCGGCGGCGGCCGCACCACGCCCCGCCGCTTCCGCGGGCGCCCGGCACCGTCCACTCCCGTCCAGCTTCCGTCAGACATCCGACCCGCACCCGCCGAACAGACCCGTTCAGATCACTCGCATCCCCTACACCACGCCAAACGACTCCAGAACAGACCAGACCACTACAAGCCACCCCGAAGTCATTCCAGATCCACTCCAGGTCCGCTCCAGATCCGCTCAAGGTCCGCTCCAGGTCCGCTCCAGGTCCGCCCCGCCCTCTCCCCCCTCCTCCCCTCGCCCGCCCCGCATCCGTCCCGTCCGAGGAGCCCACGCTGTCCGGTGACACCCCGGCCGCCCGGCCGACGACGCTGCATCCTTCGCTCGCGCCCCGTTACGGCATACCGCCGCGGCCCCGCGTCACGCTGCCGCCGAGCCCGTCGGCCGGCGCGGGGCTGGGCCGTTTCAACACCGCCGCGCCGGATGACGCCGAGGCCGCGCTGCTGACCTGCTGCGGCAGCCGCCGCTGGGCCGCCCGGATGGCCGCGTACCGCCCGTACCCCGATCTGGAGTCCCTGCTCGCCGCCTCCGACGAAGCCTGTTACGACATGACACCGGCCGATCTGGACGAGGCGTTCGCCGAGGAGTCCGTCTCACCGCACCCGCTGGTCGGCGCGCGCGGCCGGGGCACACTCGCCGCGCACACCGCGCTACGCGCCGCGCACGCCGAGTACGAGCGACGCTTCCGTCATGTCTTCGTGATCTGCCTGGACGGCTACCCCGAGGACGAGCTGCTGGACGCGGTGCTGACCGCCATCCGCACCCGGCTCGGCAACGAACCGGACGAGGAGCGGGCCCGCACCGCGGATGAGCTGCGCAGACTCGCCCGCGGACGGCTGGCCCGGCTCGCGGCCTCCCGCCGGTAAAGGCCCACTTCGTACGCGGGTGATAGCCCGTTGGTGCCTGTTTGATCACACCTGCGGACCCCGGCGATAGGAACCGACAACACGTCGCTACGATGTCCAGGGCCGGTGGACCGTACCCGGCCGGGCCAAACCGACAGTGAAGCCGGCTGGCTCCAATCCCCGCTCCCGGAGGGTTTTTCCGTGCCGGCTGGAACGCTGTACCGCGGCCGGGAAGGCATGTGGTCCTGGGTGGCTCATCGAGTCACTGGCGTCCTCATTTTCTTCTTCCTGTTCGTACACGTCCTCGACACCGCTCTTGTCCGAGTCTCGCCCGAGGCTTACGACAACGTCGTGGCGACATACAAGACGCCCCTCGTCAACGTGATGGAGTACGGCCTGGTGGCCGCCATCCTCTTCCACGCGCTCAATGGCCTCCGCGTCATCGCCGTGGACTTCTGGTCGAAGGGCCCCAAGTACCAAAAGCAGCTGCTCTGGACCGTGGTCGGTATCTGGGTCGTGCTGATGGCCGGTGCTTTCTACCCCGTGTTGCAGCACACCCTGCGCACGCTGTTCGGGAGCTGATGACGCGAGATGTCTGCTGAAACCCACTCCCCCGCAGGTGCCACCGAGATGGACAACGTCCCCCTCTACGATGTCGACCACCCCGCCCCGGTGATCGAGCCGCCGCGCAAGCGCACCACGAAGACGCCGAAGTCGACGCGTACCAACTTCGAGATGTACGGCTGGCTGTTCATGCGGCTGTCCGGCATCGTGCTGGTCGTCCTGGTCCTGGGCCACCTGCTGATCCAGCTGGTGCTGGACGGCGGCGTCTCCAAGATCGGCTTCGCGTTCGTGGCCGGCCGCTGGGCCTCGCCGTTCTGGCAGGTCTGGGACCTGTGCATGCTGTGGCTCGCCATGCTGCACGGCGCCAACGGTCTGCGCACCGTCATCAACGACTACGCGCAGCGGGACAACACCCGCTTCTGGCTGAAGATGCTGCTGTACACCGCCACGGTGTTCACCGTCCTTCTGGGCACGCTGGTGATCTTCACCTTCGACCCGAACATCCAATAAGGCCCCGGGGCTGAGGTATCCACCCATGAAGATCCATAAGTACGACACCGTCATCGTCGGCGCCGGCGGCGCGGGCATGCGCGCGGCCATCGAGTCGACGAAGCGCAGCCGCACCGCGGTCCTGACGAAGCTCTACCCGACCCGCTCCCACACCGGCGCAGCGCAGGGCGGCATGGCCGCCGCCCTCGCGAACGTCGAGGAGGACAACTGGGAGTGGCACACCTTCGACACGATCAAGGGTGGCGACTACCTGGTCGACCAGGACGCCGCCGAGATCCTCGCGAAGGAGGCCATCGACTCGGTCCTGGACCTGGAGAAGATGGGCCTGCCGTTCAACCGCACCCCGGACGGCACCATCGACCAGCGCCGCTTCGGCGGCCACTCGCGCAACCACGGTGAGGCCCCGGTCCGCCGGTCCTGCTACGCCTCGGACCGCACCGGCCACATGATCCTTCAGACGCTGTACCAGAACTGCGTCAAGGAGGGCGTGGAGTTCTTCAACGAGTTCTACGTCCTGGACCTGCTGATGCAGGACGTCGACGGGGTCAAGAAGTCGGCCGGCGTCGTCGCGTACGAGCTGGCGACCGGCGAGATCCACGTCTTCCAGGCGAAGGCGATCATCTTCGCCTCCGGCGGCACCGGCAAGTTCTTCAAGGTGACCTCCAACGCGCACACCCTGACCGGTGACGGCCAGGCGGCCGCGTACCGCCGCGGTCTGCCGCTGGAGGACATGGAGTTCTTCCAGTTCCACCCGACCGGTATCTGGCGGATGGGCATCCTCCTGACCGAGGGCGCGCGCGGCGAGGGCGGCATCCTTCGCAACAAGGACGGCGAGCGCTTCATGGAGAAGTACGCGCCCGTCATGAAGGACCTGGCCTCGCGTGACGTCGTCTCCCGCTCCATCTACACGGAGATCCGCGAAGGCCGCGGCTGCGGCCCGGACGGCGACCACGTCTACCTGGACCTGACCCACCTGCCGCCGGAGCAACTGGACGCCAAGCTCCCGGACATCACCGAGTTCGCGCGC
The DNA here is from genome assembly GCF_046549095.1 of Streptomyces sp. x-80. Taxonomy (NCBI): domain Bacteria; kingdom Bacillati; phylum Actinomycetota; class Actinomycetes; order Kitasatosporales; family Streptomycetaceae; genus Streptomyces; species Streptomyces sp. x-80. The sequence goes on along the minus strand of NZ_JAJPWM010000025.1, from coordinate 7,177 downwards.
ACCTACCTCGGTATCGAGCCCTACACGGACCCGATCCCGATCCAGCCGACCGCGCACTACGCCATGGGCGGCATCCCGACCAATGTCGAGGGTGAGGTGCTGGCCGACAACACCACCGTCGTGCCGGGCCTGTACGCCGCCGGCGAGGTCGCGTGTGTCTCCGTGCACGGCGCCAACCGGCTGGGCACCAACTCGCTGCTGGACATCAACGTCTTCGGGCGCCGGGCCGGTATCGCCGCCGCCGAGTACTCCGCGGACGCCGAGTACGTCGAGCTGCCCGAGGACCCGGCGCGCCAGGTCGTCGACCAGGTCGAGCGGCTGCGTACGTCCGCCGGCACCGAGCGGGTCGCGACGCTGCGCACCGAGCTCCAGGAGTGCATGGACGCCAACGTCATGGTGTTCCGCACCGAGCAGACCATCAAGACGGCCGTCGAGAAGATCGCCGAGCTGCGCGAGCGCTACCGGAACGTGTCCATCCAGGACAAGGGCAAGCGGTTCAACACCGACCTGCTGGAGGCCATCGAGCTGGGCAACCTGCTCGACCTGGCCGAGGTCATGGCCGTGTCCGCGCTCGCCCGCAAGGAGTCCCGCGGCGGTCACTACCGCGAGGACTACCCCAACCGCGACGACGTCAACTTCATGCGGCACACCATGGCGTACCGCGAGGTGGGCGCAGACGGCTCGGAGTCGATCCGCCTCGACTACAAGCCGGTCGTGCAGACCCGCTACCAGCCGATGGAGCGTAAGTACTGATGAGCACCCCGACGCTTGACAAGCACTCCGCGGCGCTGGATGCCGCCGAGAACGGCGCTGCGCACCTGATCAAGGTCACCTTCCGGATCCGCCGGTTCAACCCGGAGGTCTCGGAGGACGCCAGCTGGCAGGACTTCGAGCTGGAGATCGACCCGAAGGAGCGCGTCCTGGACGCCCTCCACAAGATCAAGTGGGACCAGGACGGCACGCTGACGTTCCGGCGGTCCTGCGCCCACGGCATCTGCGGCTCCGACGCCATGCGCATCAACGGTAAGAACCGTCTGGCGTGCAAGACGCTGATCAAGGACATCAACCCGCAGAAGCCGATCACGGTCGAGGCCATCAAGGGCCTGACGGTCCTCAAGGACCTGGTCGTGGACATGGAGCCGTTCTTCCAGGCGTACCGCGATGTGATGCCGTTCCTGATCACCAACGGCAACGAGCCGACGCGCGAGCGCCGGCAGAGCGCCGAGGACCGCGAGCGGTTCGACGACACCACCAAGTGCATCCTGTGCGCCGCGTGCACGTCGTCCTGCCCGGTGTTCTGGAACGACGGCCAGTACTTCGGCCCGGCCGCGATCGTCAACGCGCACCGCTTCATCTTCGACAGCCGTGACGAGGGCGGCGAGCAGCGGCTCGAAATCCTCAACGACAAGGACGGCGTCTGGCGCTGCCGTACGACCTTCAACTGCACGGACGCCTGCCCGCGCGGTATCGAGGTCACGAAGGCGATCCAGGAGGTCAAGCGGGCGCTGATCACGCGCCGCTTCTGACCCGCCGGTCCGGCCTGCTCCCGAGGGCCCCGCTTCCGTTTCGCGCACGCTGTGCGTCACGGAGGCGGGGCCCTTCGGCTTGGCCCGGCGGGGTGGGTGGACGGTGGCCGGGCGGACGGGGATCAGGCGGACGGAGATCAGGCGGACCGCAGGGAGCTCGCCGCGAGGGCCTCGTCCTGGGTACGGCGGTCCCGCATGGTCTGCGCGTACGCCTCCAGCGCGGCCCGCCGCCGCGCCAACTCCGCCATCTCCCCGTCCAGTTGGGCCAGCTTCCGCTCCATGATCCCGCGGGAGAGCGCGCACGGGACCAGCCCGGGGCCGCCCTGGGCGCAGGGCAGCAGGGCACGGATGTCGTCGGTGCCGAGCCCGGTGGCGAGCAGGTCGCGGATACGGGCGACGGTCTCGGCCGACTCGGCGTCGTAGCGCCGGTAGCCGTTGGCGTCGCGCCGGACGCGGAGCAGCCCCCGTTCCTCGTAGTAACGCAACGCGCGGGCGCTGACGCCGGTGCGCCGGGACAGCTCACCGATCCGCATCCGCTCACCCATGCCACCACTCACCGGCACTCCCCTCCAGCGGCAGATCCCCTAACCGGCACTCCCCTTCGCCGCCATCCCGCCCGACTTGACCTTCACGCCGATGTGAAGGTGCAACCTCTCCCCCATGGCACAGATTCCCGCGGCTTCCCTGCCGCCCCTTTCCACCACCGTCACCGGCCCGGCCACCGGTCCCGGCATCCTGCTGGCGCACGGCGCGACCGGCAGCATCGAGGGCAACTACGCCGAGCTCATCCCCGCCCTCGCGGCCTCCGGTCACCGCGTGGTGGCACCCGACTATCCGGGCTCGGGCCGGACCCCGCGCGCCGCGGACCCGCTGACGCTGGACGGCCTGGCCGACGCACTGGTCGCCGAGGCGGTCCGGGGCGGGCTGGAGACCTTCACCCTGATCGGCTTCTCGCTGGGCACGGCGGTGTCCGTACGGATCGCCGCGCGCCATCCCGAGCGGGTACACGGACTCATACTCACCGCGGGGCTCGCCCGCCCCGACCAGCGTGCGGAGATCTGGCTCGACCTGTGGCTGCGCCTTCTGGCACGCGCGGACTACGCGGGCTTCGCCCAGGCACGGGCGCTCAGCGGGCTGTCCGCCGGGCATCTGAACGGCCTGTCGCCCACCGCGCTGGCGGCCGTACTGGACCCGGACCCGGACAGCCCGCCGCCCGGTTCGGCCGAGCAGACCGCACTCGTACGGACCGTGGACACCACCGCCGACCTGCCGGGCATCTCGGTACCGACCCTCGTCATCGCCACCACTCTGGACGCCCTCCTCCACCCGTCCCACTCCCGCTACCTGGCCGAACACATCCCGAACGCCGAGTACTCCGAGATCGCCACCGGTCACGTCCCGATGGTCGAACGGCCGGCGGAGTGGCACGCCCTGATCGAGAAGTTCCTGGCCGGGCACGGGCTGTAGCAGCTGTAGGGCGCGGAGAGGGGAGACAGGGGCGGGCGGGTCCGGGGGCCGGCCCGCCCCTTTCCCCGGTTTCCCGGACCGTGCGCCCGGCCGGGCCCCGGTTAGGCTCACGGCTGTGGACGACGCGACGAGGAGCAGCGGAAAGACGGCGGGAGCGGCGGGTCCGGCCGGTACGGCGGATGGCACGGGCAGTGCGGGCGGCACAGACAGTGCGGGCGGTACGGGCGGGACGCGTTCCAAGAGCGAGCAGACCCGTGCCCTGATTCTCGAAACGGCCATGCGGCTCTTCCAGGAGCGCGGCTACGAGAAGACGACCATGCGGGCCATCGCCAAAGAGGCCGGCGTCTCGGTGGGCAATGCCTACTACTACTTCGACTCGAAAGCCTCCTTGATCACCGGCTTCTACGACCGGTTGGTGCGCGAGCACGCCGCGGTGACCCACGAGCGCCTGCAAGGGATTACGGACTTCGGGGAACGCGTTGAAGTCGCTGTCCTGGCCTGGGTGGATTGCGCGGAGCCGTACCACGAATTCGCGGCCCAGTTCTTCAGCACGGCGGCCGATCCGGAGAGCCCCCTGAGCCCCTTCTCCAGCGAATCCCATTCGGCCAGGGCGGCGGCGGTCCAGATCTTCCAGGACGTGCTCGAAGGTTCACAGGTCGGCCCGAAACTGGATGCGGAATTGGCCGGCCTTCTCCCCGATCTGCTGTGGCTCCACCTCATGGGGGTGGTCCTCTACTGGGTTTTCGACCGCAGCGCACACACCGAGCGCACCCGGGCCTTCGTGCGCAAGTCCGCGCCGATGGTCGCGCGTGCCGTGCGGCTTTCCCGGTTCAGGGTCGTCCGGCCGCTGGTCCGTGACGCCGTGGGACTGGTCGAAGAGTTCATCATTCCGAAAGTCCGGAACGGCGTGGGCAAGTAGCCACGAGAGTTCAGCGGGTCCGCGCGGGCGACCGCGACCCGCGTGAACACCGGGCAGACCCGCCCCCCTGTGCGGCAGTGGATTCACGGTCATGGATTCCCTCACCCTCGGAAACGAGGGGACGGTATTCCTCACGTACCAGAAGTCCTCGGGAAATAATTGCGTGGTCAGCATCCGCAACGGCACGAGTGGCCCCATCCCCATGGCTGCACTTTCACGGCGTTCCGCCGATTCATCGACATGGATCTCGGACGAGGGCGATTTCACCACCTGCGCCGGCCCGGTATGGGTCTGGGCAAAAGGCGCCTGCATGAACTGGGGCGGCGTCATCAACGGCGGCTACGGCCACCGGGAAGACGACCATTGCGGCTAGTGCTCTGATCGCAAGGGCTCGCCGGGTTGGAGGTTGGGGCGGTTGGGTGTGCGGTGTCGACGTCCGTCCGATCGCTGGGGGTGTGATGGCTGAGGCTGTCCGTGTGCGCAGACTGACCGATCAGGAAGGGCTGAAGCTTCAGCAGATCGTGCGCCGTGGCAGTACCGGTTCGGTGCGCTATCGGCGCGCGATGCTTCTGCGGGCGTCGGCCGGTGGGAACCGGGTGCCAGTGATCGCCCAGCTGGTGCAGCCGACGAAGACACCGTCCGGGATGTGATCCACCGGTTCAATGAGATCGGCCTGGCCTGCTCGGCCCTCAGTGGGCGGGAGGCCGTCCCCGCCTGCTCAGTCCTGACGACGAGGACTTCGTCGTCCAGACGGCTGCCACCCGACCGGCCGAGCTCGGCCTGCCCTTCACCCGCTGGCCCATCCGCAAACTCGCCGCCTGCCTGCGGAAAGTCCACGGCCGTGCCCTCTGCATCGGCCGCGAGGCGTTACGTTGCCTGCTCGCTCGCCCCAGGGCCAGTACCGTGCGGACATGGCAGGCAAGCGGCAGCCGTACTGGCGCACCATGGGGACCCCGACGACTCGTGCTCTACCGATCCGTCGACTGGTGGCGGTACGCGATCTGCTTCACCCAACCGTCGGGCGTCGCCGATGGCGCTCTCAACGATCCCGCGTCCTCGTCCGAGCCCGGTATCGCACAGGCTGCCTGCCACAAGAAGGCCGAAGAACTCACGCACAGACGGCTGGAGGTCCTCCGGTGCGAATCCGATCAACCGGACGGGTGGACCGGCACCGTCACCAGCGCCGACCCACGTCCACCCGCATAACCGAAGCAGCGCGTCATTCAACCCGGCGAACCTCCGCAGTCAGAGCACTAGCGGGGTGACGATTGTCAGCGCTCAAGTGCGGTCGAGCCGGTCCAGCTGGCCAGAAGATCGAGTGCCTGGCGTTCGGGTGAGTCGGGCTCGGGCGAGTAGATGGTGATACGGAGCCCGGGGTCAGCGGGCAGATCGAGGGCTTCGTAGGGCAGGGCCAGGTCCCCGACGAGCGGGTGGTGCAGTTGCTTCACGCCGGAGCAGTGGAACTTCACGTCGTGCCTAGCCCAACGCTGGGCGAACTCGTCGCTCTTTGTGGAGAGCTCGCCGATCAGGTCCATCAGGCCCTTGTCTTGCGGCGAGCGGCCGGTCTCGGTGCGCAGGAAGGCGACCGAGTCGTTGGCGGCCTTCTCCCGCTCGGGCCAGAAATCGGCAGAACCAGGATCGAGGAACAGGAACCGCGCGGTGTTGACCGGACCACGCTGCGCGAACAACGGGGAATCGTAGACCGGGGCATACAGAGCCTGGCCGAGAGAGTTGGCGGCGAGGATGTCGAACCGCCCATTGCGGATGTAGGCCGGCAGGTCGGTCATCGCGTCGAGCACCCGCAGAACCACCGGTCGGATCCGCCCCGTCGCAGTAGGTGGCCGACGCTCGGACGCAGTGGCCGCGCGGGCCAGGTCGTAGAGGTAGGCCCGCTCGGCATCGTCGAGCTGAAGTGCGTGGGACAAGGAGTCCAGCACCGAGTCCGAGGCGCCCCTCAAGTTCCCGCGCTCAAGGCGGATGTAGTAGTCAATGCTCATCCCGGCCAGCAGTGCCACCTCCTCCCGGCGCAACCCGGTCACACGTCGATTGCCACCGAAGACGGGCAGCCCTGCCCGCTGGGGCGTAATACGGGCGCGACGGGTGCTGAGGAACTCCCGCACCTCGTCGGCCTGCTCATGCCTCTGGCTGTCGGTCACATCACCACCGTAGGTCGTGCGGCGGTGCGCTGGGAGGTACTGCCGTTACCCGGAAGAGCAGTAACTCCCACCCGCGCACGAATACGGGTTCCATGGCAGGGACACAGCAAGGCAGAGCCCCCTCACATCGACCTGCTGAACACCCCGACGCGTCATCCCGCACGACCAACTAGAAAGGCGTCAAGTGGTGGACAACCAATTCACAACGCATGCAGAACTTTTCGATCTGAGCGGAAAGCGCGCGCTCGTCACCGGTGGCACCAGAGGCATCGGGATGATGATCGCGCGTGGCCTTCTCCAGGCGGGCGTCCGCGTGGTCATCAGCTCACGCAACGCAGAAGCGTGCGCTCAGGCGCAGGAACAGCTGTCCACATTCGGTGAGGTGCGGGCCATCCCCGCCGACCTGTCCCGCCACGACGAGTGTCGGCGACTGTCCGACCTCGTCACCGCCGACTCGGAGCGTCTCGACATCCTCGTCAACAACGCGGGCGCCATGTGGGACGAGCCGCTGGCGACGTTCCCGGACGCGGCCTGGGACACGGTCGTCGACCTCAACCTGAAGTCGCCGTTCTGGCTGGTCCAGGCGCTGCTGCCCGCACTTCGCAGGGCGGGTACCGCCGACGATCCCGCGCGGATCATCAACATCGGCAGTATCGCCGCCATCCACATCCCCCAGCGGCCCAACTACTCGTACTCCAGCAGTAAGGCCGCACTGCATCAACTCACCAGAGTGCTCGCCAAGGAACTAGGACCGCAGCACGTCACCGTGAACGCCGTGGCGCCGGGACCGTTCCCGTCGGCGATGATGGCTGCAACCCTCGATGAGTTCGGCGAGGCGATCGCGGCGTCGGCCCCACTACGCCGGATCGGTCGCGACGACGACATGGCGGGTGTCGCCGTGTTCCTCGCCAGCCGGGCAGGCGCATACCTAACGGGCGCCGTGATCCCCGTCGACGGCGGCATCGCCACAACCGCGTAGGCCGCCTAGTACTCCAGCCGGACTTTGATGTTTTGCCTGGTCAACGGCTTGGGTTTGGGGAGTGTAGTGGGGTGGTGCTGGAAGCGGGGCGGGTTCGCCGGGCCTGTCCCGCGAACGAGTGCCCTCGCCG
>NZ_JAJPWM010000024.1:0-129012 GCF_046549095.1 Streptomyces sp. x-80 | reverse complement strand
GCCGCGGTGCGCGGCCTCGACGGCGTGCCAGCCGAAGCGGGTGGCGAGCACCCGGTCGTAGGCGGTCGGCGTCCCGCCGCGCTGGACGTGGCCGAGGATGACCGGGCGGGCCTCCTTGCCCAGGCGCTTCTCCAGCTCGACGGCGAGGTGGTTGCCGATGCCCGAGAAGCGCTCGTGACCGAACTGGTCGATCGCACCCTTCTCGTAGTCCATGGTCTCCGCGGCCGGGTGCGCGCCCTCGGCGACGCAGACGACGGCGAACTTCTTACCGCGGGCGAACCGCTCCTCGACCATCCTGACCAGGTCGTTCACATCGAAGGGGCGCTCGGGCAGGCAGATGCCGTGGGCGCCGCCGGCCATCCCGGACTCCAGCGCGATCCAGCCCGCGTGCCGGCCCATGACCTCGACGACCATGACCCGCTGATGCGATTCGGCGGTGGTCTTGAGGCGGTCGATCGCCTCCGTCGCCACACCGACGGCGGTATCGAAGCCGAAGGTGCGGTCGGTGGAGGAGATGTCGTTGTCGATGGTCTTCGGGACGCCGACGACCGGCATCCCGGCGTCCGACAGCATCCGGGCCGCGGTGAGCGTGCCCTCGCCGCCGATCGGGATCAGGACGTCGATCCCGTACTCCTGGGAGAGGTCCTTGGCGTTGTCGCACGCCTCGCGCAGCCGGTCGCGCTCCAGGCGGGCCGAGCCGAGGATGGTGCCGCCGCGGGCGAGGATGCCGCTGACCGCGTCCAGGTCGAGCTTGCGGAAGCGCCCGTCGAGGAGGCCCTTGAAGCCGTCCTCGAAACCTATGACCTCGTCGTTGTGGCCGGTGAGGGCTCGATGGACAACAGACCGGATCACAGCATTCAGGCCAGGGCAGTCGCCGCCTGCGGTGAGGACTCCGATACGCATCGTGCTGTGTCTCCTGTGCTCGCTGTTGGTTCTTGTGAGCCAGTCCGATTGTTTCATGGGCCGGCGGGCCCCGCCCTCACACCGGGGCCGTCCCCCTTGTCCCTCCACGCGAACTGGGAGAGTGACTTATCCACCCGCGCAGGTATTGTCAAGAGGGGCAAGCCCACCATAACGGGTAATTTGACCTTGCGAGCAACCGAATGGATCGGAGAGCACGCGTGACACGCAGCGTGTATGTGACCGGTATCGACCGCGGCGACGGCCGTCAGGTCATCGAGCTGGGAGTGATGGAACTCCTGACTCGCCATGTCGACCGGGTCGGGGTGTTCCGCCCGCTGGTCCACGACGGACCCGACCGGTTGTTCGATCTCCTACGGGCCCGCTATCGGCTGACGCAGACCGCCGAGTCCGTGTACGGCATGAGTTACGAGGAGGCCGGCACGCTCCAGGCGGAGCGCGGCACCGACGAGCTGGTCTCCCGGCTCGTCGACCGCTTCCACCAGGTGGCCAGGGACTACGAGTACGTGCTGGTACTCGGCTCGGACTACGCGGCCACCAGCCTGCCGGACGAGCTGAACCTCAACGCCCGGCTGGCCAACGAGTTCGGCGCCGCGGTGCTGGCCGTCGTCGGCGGCCAGGGCCAGGAGGCCGAGTCCGTACGCGCCGAGGCCCGCAACGCCTACCGCGCCTACGACTCGCTGGGCTGCGACGTGGTCGCCCTGGTCGTCAACCGGGTCGATCCCACCCTGCGCACGGCCGTCGCCGAGCGGCTCTCGGCCCGCCTCCCGGTGCCCTGCTACGTGCTCCCCGAGGACGGTTCGCTCTCCGCCCCGACCGTCGGGCAGATCGTGCACAGCCTCGGCGCCGAGGTGCTGCTCGGCGACGAGTCCGGGCTCGCCCGCGACGCCCGGGACTTCGTCTTCGGCGGCGCCATGCTGCCGACCTTCCTCCGGGCGCTGACCCCCGGCTGCCTCGTGGTGACCCCCGGGGACCGGGCCGACCTGGTCGTCGGTTCGCTCGCCGCGCACAGCGCCGGTGCCCCGCCGATCGCCGGAGTGGTCCTCACCCTCGACGAACGGCCGGGCCCCGACATCATGGCGCTGGCCGGCCGGCTCGCCCCCGGCACCCCGGTCATCTCGGTGCCCGGCGGCTCCTTCCCGACCGCCGCCGAACTCTTCGCCATCGAGGGCAAACTGAACGCCGCCTCCCCGCGCAAGGCGGAGACCGCACTCGGCCTCTTCGAGCGGCATGTGGACACCGCGGAGCTGACGAACCGGATCTCCGTCGCCCGCTCCGGCCGCGTCACACCGATGATGTTCGAACACGAGCTGATCGAACGCTCCCGGGCCGGCCGCCGCCGGGTCGTGCTGCCCGAGGGCAGCGAGGAGCGCGTGCTGCGGGCCGCCGATGTGCTGCTGCGCCGCGACGTCTGCGATCTGACGCTGCTGGGCGAGGAGGAGTCGATCCGCAAGCGCGCCGCCGACCTCGCCATCGACCTGGCGGACGCGCAGATCATCGACCCGCAGACCTCCGAGCTGCGCGAGCGGTTCGCCGAGCTGTACGCGGAACTCCGCGCCCACAAGGGCGTCAGCTACGAGCTGGCCTTCGACATCGTCGCGGACGTCTCGTACTTCGGCACCCTGATGGTCCAGGAGGGCCTGGCCGACGGCATGGTCTCCGGCGCGGTGCACTCCACCGCCGCCACCATCCGGCCCGCCTTCGAGATCATCAAGACCCGGGGGGCGGCACCCGGCGCGGGCGCCCAGATCGTCTCCTCGGTCTTCTTCATGTGCCTGGCCGACCGGGTCCTGGTCTACGGCGACTGCGCGGTCAACCCGGACCCGAACGCCGAGCAGCTCGCCGACATCGCCATCCAGTCGGCCGCCACCGCCGCCCAGTTCGGCGTCGAGCCGCGGATCGCGATGCTGTCGTACTCCACCGGCACCTCCGGCTCCGGCGCGGACGTCGACAAGGTCCGCAAGGCCACCGAGCTGGTCCGCGCGCTCCGCCCCGACCTGCTGGTCGAGGGCCCGATCCAGTACGACGCGGCGGTGGACGCGGCGGTCGCGCAGACCAAGCTCCCCGGATCCGACGTCGCGGGCAAGGCCACCGTGCTGATCTTCCCGGACCTCAACACCGGCAACAACACCTACAAGGCCGTGCAGCGCTCGGCCGGCGCGATCGCCGTCGGCCCGGTGCTCCAGGGGCTGCGCAAGCCGGTCAACGACCTCTCGCGCGGTGCCCTGGTCCAGGACATCGTCAACACCGTGGCCATCACCGCCATTCAGGCGCAGGGTGCCCAGCCCGGCGCCGAGCCCGCCGCCGGCTGACTCCGGCCGCCCCGTGTCCGCCCCCGAACCCACCGGAAAGCCCTCCATGACCTCCCACGCCTCCCGCGTCCTCGTCCTCAACTCCGGCTCCTCGTCGGTGAAGTACCAGCTCCTCGACATGACCGACGGCACCCGGCTCGCCCTCGGCCTGGTCGAACGGATCGGTGAGGAGACCTCCCGCCTGTCCCACACCCCGCTGGCGTCCGGCGGCGCCAAGCGCGAGCACGAGGGGCCGATAGCCGACCACGAGGCCGCACTGAAGGCCGTCGCCACCGAGCTGGCCGCGGACGGTCTCGGCCTCGACTCCCCCGAGCTGGCCGCGATCGGCCACCGGGTGGTGCACGGCGGCCTGAAGTTCACCGTGCCGACCGTCATCGACGACGCGGTGCTGGCCGAGATCGAGCGGCTGGTGCCGGTCGCGCCGCTGCACAACCCGGCGAACATCACCGGCATCAGGACCGCGCAGGCGCTCCGCCCCGATCTGCCGCAGGTCGCGGTCTTCGACACCGCGTTCCACACCACGATGCCGGAGTGCGCGGCCCGCTACGCCATCGACGTGGCGACCGCCGACGCGCACCGCATCCGCCGCTACGGCTTCCACGGCACCTCGCACGCCTATGTCTCCCGGCAGACCGCGGCACTGCTGGGCAAGGACCCCGCCGAGACCAACGTCATCGTGCTGCACCTGGGCAACGGCGCCTCGGCGTCCGCGGTGGCCGGCGGCCGCTGCATGGACACCTCGATGGGGCTCACCCCGCTGGAGGGCCTGGTCATGGGCACCCGCTCCGGTGACATCGACCCCGCGGTGACCTTCCACCTCAAGCGGGTGGCCGGGATGTCCGCCGACGAGATAGACGTGCTGCTCAACAAGAAGAGCGGTCTGCTCGGGCTCTGCGGCGACAACGACATGCGCGAGATCCGGCGCCGGATCGAGGAGGGTGACGAGCGCGCCCAGCTGGCGTTCGACATCTACATACACCGGCTGAAGAAGTACATCGGCGCCTACACGGCGGTGCTCGGCCACGTCGACGCGGTGGTCTTCACCGCGGGGGTCGGCGAGAACGCCGCCCCGGTGCGCGAGGCCGCCGTCGCCGGTCTGGAGGAGCTGGGCCTGGCCGTCGACGCCGGACTCAACGCCGTACGGTCCGACGCGCCCCGGCTGATCTCGCCCGAATACGCCAGGGTCGCGGTCGCCGTCGTTCCGACCGACGAGGAGCTGGAGATCGCCCAGCAGACATACGCCCTGGTCAACGCCTAGAACTTGGTGTTTCCCCCAGCTGGAATATTCCGCCCCGAAACAAACCGATAGGATTCAGCCCATGCGCCGTTCCAAAATCGTCTGCACCCTGGGCCCCGCCGTCGACTCCTACGACCAGCTGAAGACGCTGATCGAGGCCGGTATGAACGTGGCCCGATTCAACATGAGCCACGGGAGCCACTCGGAGCACGAGGAGCGGTACCACCGCGTCCGCAAGGCGGCCGAGGAGACCGGCCGCGCCGTCGGCGTGCTGGCCGACCTCCAGGGCCCCAAGATCCGCCTGGAGACCTTCGCCGAGGGCCCGGTCGAGCTCGTGCGCGGCGACGAGTTCGTCATCACCACCGAGGACGTCCCCGGTGACCGGACCATCTGCGGCACGACCTACAAGGGCCTGCCCGGTGACGTCTCCAAGGGCGACCCGGTCCTGATCAACGACGGCAATGTCGCGCTCCAGGTCGTCGAGGTCGACGGCCCGCGGGTGCGGACCATCGTCATCGAGGGCGGTGTCATCTCCGACCACAAGGGCATCAACCTGCCCGGCGCGGCGGTGAACGTCCCGGCGCTGTCCCAGAAGGACATCGAGGACCTCAAGTTCGCCCTGCACATGGGCTGCGACATGGTCGCGCTCTCCTTCGTCCGGGACGCCAAGGACGTCCAGGACGTGCACCGGGTGATGGACGAGGTCGGCCGCCGCGTGCCGGTCATCGCCAAGGTCGAGAAGCCGCAGGCGGTCGCCAACATGGCGGAGGTCGTGATGGCCTTCGACGCGATCATGGTGGCCCGTGGTGACCTGGCGGTGGAGTACCCGCTGGAGAAGGTCCCGATGGTGCAGAAGCGCCTGGTGGAGATGTGCCGCAGGAACGCCAAGCCGGTGATCGTCGCGACCCAGATGATGGAGTCGATGATCACCAACTCCCGGCCGACCCGCGCCGAGGCGTCCGACGTCGCCAACGCCATCCTCGACGGCGCCGACGCGGTCATGCTCTCCGCGGAGTCCTCGGTCGGCGCGTACCCGATCGAGACCGTCAAGACGATGTCGAAGATCGTCGAGGCCGCCGAGGAGGAGCTGCTCGCCAAGGGCCTCCAGCCGCTGGTGCCCGGCAAGAAGCCGCGTACCCAGGGCGGTGCGGTGGCCCGCGCGGCCTGCGAGATGGCCGACTTCCTGGACGGCAAGGCGCTGGTCGCCTTCACCAAGTCCGGTGACACCGCCCGCCGGCTGTCCCGCTACCGCGCCTGCCAGCCGATCCTGGCCTTCACCACCGACCCGGCCACCCGCGCCCAGCTCTCCCTCAGCTGGGGTGTGGAGACCTTCGTCGTGCCGCACGTCGACAACACCGACGAGATGGTCGACCTGGTCGACGCCGAACTGCTCAAGCTGCACCGCTACAACCAGGGCGACACCATGATCATCACCGCCGGTTCGCCCCCCGGCATCCCCGGCACCACCAACATGGTCCGCGTGCACCACCTGGGCGGCCAGAGCTGACCCACCCGGTCCCGCAGCGAACGGCCGTGGCCGCCACCCTCCGACAAGGGTGGCGGCCACGGCCGTTCAGTACGTTACGGCGCCGTCAGCCGGTGATGGACTGACGCATCCCCGGCACCGTCAGATCGCCGCCGAACTGGCCCGCCTGCGTGATCTTCACCTTGGTGAAGTAGGCGAAGGGGATGTTGATGGGCGGCGGGTGCTCGGGGTCGAAGACGATGGGGATCAGGCCGAAGAGGTTGCCCTCCAGGCGCTCGGTGTACATCGTGACGGTGCCGCCGCGGATCGTCGACGTCGAGCCCTCGGCGGCCTGGACGTGGTACTTCCGCCCGGCCGGGCCAACCACGATCTGGTGCAGATCGCCGATGTCCACGCTGGTGGCGGTGAACTTCAGGGCCTGCTTGGTCCGGCCGTTCGGCATCGTGAGGTTGACGACGCCCTTGTAGTCCAGACCGCTCAGGGTGAGGGCGCTGGACTCCAGTTGCCAGGGCTCGTTCGGGACGGTGGCCGGGGCCTGCTCGTCCGTACCGGCGGACTTCTTCTCCGTGACGCACGGGAACGGCTTCTTGCCGTCCGCGTCCGGCGCGTCCGCGCTGCCGCTCGGCGACGGTGCGGACGGCGTCCCGGTCGCGGCGGTCTTGCCGTCGGCGGTCTTGTCCGCCGCACCGCCGGTGTCCGCCGAGCCGCCGGCCCCGCCCGCCGGGTCCGCACCGGGCCCGGTGGCCGCCTTCCCGGCCGTCGGCGATCCGGCGTCCTTCGCCCGGCCCGCACCGCTGTCCTCGCCCATGCCGCTGTCCTTGCCCGTGCCCGGGGAGGCGGGCGGCGTGGGAGCGCCGGACGGTGTGGCGCCGGGCGAGGCCGGGTCCCCGGCCGCCTTCCCCTCACCGGGGTGGAAGACGTCGTGGATCTTCTTGCCCAGGCCCAGCGGGTCGTACCAGGGGTTCTCCCCGTCCGCGGACGCGGTGGGCGAGGAACCGGCGGACGGCCCGGGGGCCGGCGTACCGGAGGGGGACGACGGCGCGCCGCTCTCCTTGGCCGCGGACGGTCCGGCCGACGGGCCCGCGCCACCGGACGGCGTACCGCCCCGGCCGTCGGCCCCGCCGCCCCGGCCGGCCGGGTCCGGGTCCGGGTCCGCCGTGCCCTGGCCGTCCCGGGCGTCCGCGGCGTCCTTGGCGGCCTTCTCCTCCGCGGCCTTGGCCTCCTTCGCCGCCTTCGCCGCCTTCGCGTCCTTGGCGGCCTTCGCGTCCTTGGCCGCCTGCTGTGCTTCCTGCTCCTGCTGGTCCGGAGCGGTCACACACGGGCCGTCCTTGAACGGGCTCTCGGGCACCGGCTTGGCGACGGCCAGCTGGGGCGTGATGCCGATGCCCATCAGCACGGCGGTCGGCATCGCGGCGATCGCTATCGCCTTGCCCGCGGGCATGTGCAGCCGGGTCAGCAGCGGTTTCCTGGGGGCCGCGTGCCGGGGCCCGGTCCGCGCCCCGCCGGCTGCGTTCTCCGCTCGCCGCTCGTCACCCGGCACGGTGCCCCCCGTTCCCTCCGTCGGCCGGGCTCGCTCCCGGCGGACCGTCCGGTACGTGGCCCGGACCCGGCCCCGCGGCGGCCGCCGCGGGCTCCGCACCGCTCCCCGGTCCACCCGCCGGACGGGCCGGTTCCCCGGCCTCGCCCCTGGCCTCGGCGGACGCCTTGCCCGGCGCCCAGGCGACCCCCAGCGCACCGCCGATCAGCCCCATCAGATAGCCGATCACCAGGCCGCCGAAGTTCGAGATGACCAGGGAGACCAGGGAGAGCAGAATCGCCGCCACCCCCGCGAAGACCCGCGAGGCGGGCTGGAACCACAGGGTCAGCCCGAGCACGACCAGCAGTACGCCGATGATCAGCGAACCGGCCCCGGCGGTGGTCGCCAGGCTGAAGGTCAGGGAACCGATCGTGAGGTTCGCGTAAGGGACGTACATGATCGGTATGCCGGACAGCAGTGTCAGCAACCCGCCCCAGAACGGGCGGTGTCCACGCCACTGCCGGAACGACATCCGCATCCGGCCACCGGTCTCGATCAGCCGGGGTCGCGTATCGGCGCTCATGCGCCAGCCTCCCTACGGTCGGCGGGCCCGCCTGCACGCCGCGCGCACCTGTCAATGACTCTCCCCCAGCCTCCGGCCGGGGGGATCCCCACACGACGCTCACTCATGTCGTACAGCTCCTCGGGACTGGCACATCCATGGTTCTGAGCTGGAGTGCGTGATGCGTGGCGCCACCGGCATACGGGCACGGGGCACGAGGTGCTCCGGGCCTCCCCGGACAGCTCTCACCCCGTGCCCGCACGCTCAGCGCGTCAGTAGCACTCGTTCTTGCCCTTGGCGACATCCATCTTCAGGCCGCTGAGCTTGAACGTGCCGGCCGTGGTGGCCCAGGCACGCTGCTCGACGCCGGTCAGCACGGCCGTTTCGGCTTCCTGGGCGAAGGAGCCCCGGTCCGCCAAATCGCCTGCGTGCATACCGGGATTGGACGTCGAACCCGCAGCAACACCGATGTTGATGTTCTTGAAGGTCGCGTCGGCCTTCAGCTGGTCGAGGTCGATGTACAGGTTCTTCGCCACGACCGGCTTGCCGCCCCCGCCCGCCGACAGCTTCAGCGAGACATCGCCGAACAGCGGCACCGGTACGACCACCGACTGGCACAGGTTCGTGATCTCGGCGCTTGAGAAACCCGAGACCGCCACCGGGACCTTCGTGCCGTCCTTCTGCACGTCGATGGCCCCGTACTGCACGAAACCGGTGCCCTTCAGCCGGTCCGTAGTGACCTTGAACTGCTGGCCGGACACGCTGAACGACGCCGCGAGCGCACCCTGTGAGATTGCCACGCCGATCGCGGCGGTCGCCGCGACACTCGGCACCATGACGACGGCGAACCGCTTCCATCTGGTCCCGCCACGAGCCTGGGACTCCATGACTTTCCTCCTTCTCGGACGTACATCTCCGGTACCGGCCGCCTAGGTTCGGCGGCCGCACCTGGGATGGGAGAAGTGCTACGTCCTCGGGAAGGAGAGCGCCCGTCCTCGGAGGCAGAGCGCGTTCCGAACACCGGCGATCACCCCCGAGCGACAACCACTGGCCACGCTCTCGCGCAACCTCCTGGACAGGCCCTGCCGGACATGGCAGAGACCCCCCTGTCCACGGCCGGCGCCACTGCCGCCGGCCACTCGGTGGGGACCCAAGTACCCCGCGGCGCCGACCGGATGACGGGCTGCGGGAATGGACCGAGCGTGGCCGATCGTGGTGCATTCGGGGCCGCCGCACAAGGGGTTCATTACTTGCGAGTAACGGGTGGATGACCGAACCGTGGCCGACCGATATCGCCCGGGTACACAGGGTCGTCGCACATCGCGACGGCAGATCGGGTAATTGCCGACAGAACGCCACAAAGCAATGCGCTGGACTTACTCCAAGTAACAGCGGCCACGCTTCACCAAGATTTGGTAAAGCGTGGCCGCTGTTCCGTTTGCCGAAAGGGGTCCCGGGACGGGATGAAGAGGAGAAGGCCGGCGGCTCAGAACAGCACGCGGGCCAGCGCCGTACGCGCCGCGATCACCCGCGGGTCGTCCGCGCCGATCACCTCGAAGAGCTCCAGCAGCCGCAGCCGCGCGGTCTCCCGGTCGTCACCGGCCGTCCGCTTCACCGCGTCGACCAGGCGGCCGAAGGCGTCCTCGACATGTCCGCCGACCAGATCGAGGTCGGCCGCACGGATCTGCGCCGCCACATCGGCCGGCTGCTCCGCGGCCTCCTTGCGGACCGCCTGCGGGTCCAGACCCTGTACCCGGCGCAGGAGTTCGGCCTGCGCGAGGCCGAGCTTGGCCTCCGGGTTGGCCGGGTCGTCGGAGAGCACGTTCTGGTACGCCTGGATGGCACCGCCCAGATCGCCGGAGTCCAGCGCCTGGTTCGCGGCCTCCAGCAACGCGTCGTACGGACCGACCGGTTCCTCGGCGGCCGGCTGCTCCGCCGCATCGCCCGCCGCCTCGACCGGCGCGCCGACGATGCCGAACTGCTGCTCGGCGGCCTGCACCAACTGGTCGAGCACCTGCTTGATCTGGGCCTGTGGGGCCGCGCCCTGGAAGAGCGGGATGGGCTGGCCCGCGACGACCGCGAAGACCGCCGGGACGCCCTGCACCCCGAACTGCTGGGCGAGCATCGGGCTGGCGTCGACATCGATCCTGGCCACCACGAACTTGCCGGCGTACTCCTCCGCGAGGCGCTCCATCACCGGGGCCAGCTGCTTGCACGGCTGGCACCAGTCGGCCCAGAAGACGACGACGACCGGGACCTCGTTGGAGCGCTGGAGGACGTCCTGCTCGAACCCTGCCTCATCGACCTCGAACACCAGGGCGGTGCCGCTCACCGGCGCCGCGCCGGTGCGGACGGCCTCGGCGCGGGCCTGCTCCGCCTTCTGCTTCGCATCGCCGGCCGCCTTCACCGCGGCAAGATCGACGACTCCGCTCATGGACATATTGCGTGGCTGCATAGGTCCATCCTCCCCCCTGGGCGGGCCGTTCCGGAAAGCGGTGCTCACAATCCGGCCGGACAGCGCCGCTGACCTGCCGGTGAGCTCCGCGCCCGACCGTGTACGCCGCGCCGGAATGCCGGCGTACACCGAGGCGCAGCGCCCGAGTTGGCCGGTGTCCTGCACGGCCGCGGGTCCCCACCCACGGCCAAGTGGTCATCACTCTTACGCTACGGGTCGTAGCGTAACTCGCCGTCACCCCCACGGGGCAACCCCCTCCGGCGGCCCGTTCCGTGATCTCCCTCACCCGTTGCGGCACCCGGTTGCCTACCGGCCGGTAAGGTCGCCCGCATGCCGCACTCCGCCAGTTCCCCGAAGGGCCGCCCCGGCCGCCCGCGCAGCGCCGCGGCCGACCGCGCGATCCTCGACGCGACCCGCGCCGCGCTCGTCGACCTGGGCTGGGGAAAGCTCACCATGGGCGATGTCGCGGCCCGTGCCGGCGTCGCCAAGACGACGCTCTACCGCCGCTGGGCCAACAAGAACGAGCTGGTCGTGGACGCCGTGGCCGTCCTCTTCGACGAACTCGAACTCCCCGACCGCGGCTGCCTCCAGGCCGATATCGAGGGCGTGGTGCGGCAGTTCGGCGCGCTGCTCGCGCGGCCCGAGACCAAGACGGCGCTGATGGCCGTGGTCGCCGAGTCCACCACCGACGACGCGCTGCGCGAGCGGATCCGGTCGGCGATCGTCGACCGCCAGAAGCGGCTGGTGGTCCTCGGCCGCGAGCGCGCCCAGCAGCGCGGCGAACTCCCGCCGGACGTCCCGGGCCCCGAGGGCGCGCTGGCCGCCGCGCGCACCGCGGGCCTGATCTTCGACCTGATCGCGGGGGCGATCGTGCACCGCACCCTGGTCACCGCGGAGCCGGTGGACGCGGAATGGGCCCACCGGCTCTCGACGGTGCTCCTCCAGGGCCTGGGCGGCCTGGAGTGAGCGGGCCCGGCCGGGCCGCGGCTCACACCTGGTAGCGGTCCGCGCGGAACAGGTGCAGATTCCCGGCCACCCACTCCGACGTCCGCGCCAGCCCCTCCGTCAGCGACACCCGCGGCTCCCACGAAGCCCACTCGCGCGCCCGGGAGTTGTCCGACAGCAGCCGCTCGACCTCGCTGCCCGCGGGCCGCAGCCGCGCGGGGTCCACCACCACCTCCGCCGTGCTGCCGGAGGCTTCGATCAGCGCCTGGGCGAGCGCGCCGATGCTGATCTCCCGGCCGCTGCCGAGGTTGACGACCTCCCCCAGCGCCCGGTCGCAGCCGGCCAGCGCGAGGAAACCGGCCGCGGTGTCCGTGACGAAGGTGAAGTCGCGGGTCGGGGTGAGCGAGCCGAGCTTGAGCTGCCGGGCACCGGAGTGCAGCTGGGCCAGGATCGTGGGGATCACGGCGCGCGCCGACTGCCGCGGGCCGTAGGTGTTGAAGGGCCGGACGACCGTCACCGGCAGCTCGAACGCGTGCCAGTGCGAGAGCGCCATCATGTCGGCGCCGATCTTCGACGCGGAGTACGGCGACTGCGGCTGGAGCGGATGGTCCTCGCCTATCGGCGCGGTGAGCGCGGTCCCGTAGACCTCACTGGTGGAGGTGTGCACCAGCCGCCGCACGGCGTGCCGCCGGCACGCCTCCGCGATGTTCTCGGTGCCGACCACGTTCGTCTGCACATACGCGCCGGGCGAGTCGTAGCTGTACGGGATGCCGATCAGCGCCGCCAGGTGGAAGACGGTGTCGCAGCCGGCGACGGCGTCCATCACCCGGCCGGCGTCCCGTACATCCCCGGAGATCATCTCGACGGGGCTGTCCGGCACCAGGTAGCGGGCGAGGTTGCCCTTCTCGGCGTACGGCTTGTAGTGCACGAAGGCGCGCACCTCGGCGCCCTGCTCCACCAGCAGATCGACGAGGGCCGAGCCGATGAACCCCTCGGCGCCGGTCACCAGGACCTTGCGGCCCTGCCACTGCTGCGTACCGCTGCTCATGCTGACTCCGTTGCTCATGCTGACTCCTTCGGGTGCGTGGTGAGGTGGTGCGGACGGGGGCGGCCGGCCAGTGCACGGGCCCTGGCGGCCAGCAGGTCGGCGGCCTGGGCGTGGGTGCCCGGGTCGGCGGCGGCGCCCATCGCCGCGAGCCGGTCCGGATCGGCGAGCAGCGGATCGACCAGCGCGGCCAGCCGCTCCGCGGTGGTCTCCGCGTCCGGCAGCAGCAGCGCCGCCCCGGCGTCGGAGAGCACCCGCGCGTTATGTGTCTGGTGGTCGCCGGGCGCGTGCGGATAGGGCACCAGGACGGCCGGCATCCCGATGGTGGCCAGCTCCGCGACGGTCGCCGAACCGGCCCGGCACACGACCAGGTCGGCGGCCGCGTACGCCAGATCCATCCGGTCCAGGTACGGCACCGCCTCGGCCACGGCCGCCCCGCCGTTCGCCGTCAGCTGCGCCCGGGTCTCCGCCAGCGCCGCCGGACCGGTCTTGATCAGCAGCCGCAGATCGGCCCGGGAGCGGTAGCGGGCCGCCAGGCCGACCGCGGCCGCGGTGAGCCGGGCCGCGCCCAGGCTCCCGCCGTTGACCAGCAGCAGCCGGGCCCCCTCCGGGATGCCCAGCGTCCGCCGCGCGGTGGCCCGCAGCGCCGTACGGTCCAGCCGGGCCAGCGGCCCGACCAGCGGCATCCCGACGGTCTCGGCGTGCTCGCCGCCCACCAGATGCGCCCGGCTGCGGTCGAAGGCGAGGGCCAGGTGTGGGGTGAGCCGGGCCGCGAACTTGTTGGCCCGGCCGGGCACCGCGTTGGACTCGTGGACCAGGCTCGGCAGTCCGGCCAGCCGCGCCCCGACGATGACCGGCGCGCTCGGATAGCCGCCCATACCGACCGCGACCTGGGCGCCCTGCGCCTTGAGGAGGGCGCGGCACTGGGCGCCCGCGCGCAGCAGTGCGGCCGGCAGCAGATAGCGCTTGGCGCCCAGCGCGGGGTCGAACGGGATCATGTCTACGGTGTGCAGCCGGTAGCCGGCCTCGGGGATGAGCCGCGTCTCCAGCCCGCGCTCGGTCCCCACGAAGGAGATCACCGCGTCCGGCTCGGCCCGGCGGAGCGCGTCGGCGAGGGCGAGTCCGGGATAGATGTGGCCGCCGGTGCCGCCCGCACCGATCACGACAGAGAGTGGTGTGCGCATGGCCGCCACGCTCGCGAAATGTCCTAAGAGGCTTCTAAGAGCAGCGTTTGACAGCCTGTGTCCATGTCGCCCGAGCCATCCTTGCCGTCCGAGCCGTCCGAATCCTCCATGCCGTCCATGCCGTCCATGCCGTCCGGGGATCCGGGCCCCGCCCGTCCGCCGTCATCCTCCCCGCCCCCGGCGCGGATCCTCGTCGTCGACGACGAACCCGAGGTACGCGCCGCCGTCGAGGACGGACTCGGCGTCGAGGGCTACGCGGTACGGGGCGCCGCCGACGGGCTCACGGCCCTCTCCGAGGTCGCCGCCTGGCAGCCGGACGCGATCGTCCTGGACGTGCTGATGCCGGTCCTGGACGGGCTCGCGGTCTGCCGCCGGCTGCGCGCGCTGGACGACCGTACGCCGATCCTCGTGCTGACCGCGCTGGACTCGGTCAGCGAGCGGGTGGACGGGCTGGACGCCGGCGCCGACGACTACCTCGTCAAACCGTTCGCGCTGGACGAGCTGGTCGCCCGGGTCCGGGCACTGCTGCGCCGCGCCTCGGCCGCCGGCGCCGACGACACCCGGCTCACCTTCGCCGATCTGGTCGTCGATCCGCTGACCCGCACCGGCCACCGGGCGGGCCGGCCACTGGAGTTCAGCCGTACCGAGTGGGCGCTGCTCGAACTGCTGCTGCTGCACCCGGGGCAGGTGCTGCCGCGCGAGGTGATCCTGGAGCGGGTCTGGGGCCGCGACTTCGGTCCGGACTCCAACTCCCTCGCCGTCTACATCGGTTATCTGCGCCGCAAGCTGGAGGCCGGCGGCGAGTCCCGGCTGGTGCACACCGTGCACGGGGTGGGCTACCGCCTGGACCGGGCATGAGCGGCCGCCGCGGTCTGGGCGCCCGCTGGCGCCGCCGCCGGCCGCTGCGCACCCGGCTGGCGCTCGCCACCTCCGCGGCGGTGGCGCTGGTCGCCGTCGGTGTCTGCGCCGCCGCGTTCGTCGTCATCCGCTACCAGATGACCCGCCAGCTGGACCTCAACCTCGCCCAGACGGCCGCCGAGGTCACCCAGCGCAGTCGCGACTGGGGACCGAGCGCGGGCGATACGAACTGCCGCTACCAGGCCGTGCCCTGTGTCCAGATCGTGCCGTCCGATCCGGCCAGGGATCCGCGCACGGCGTACGCGATGCCGGTCACCGACGCCACCCGGCAGGTCGCGGACGGGCGGCGGGCGGCGTACTACAGCGCGCTGACGGTCGCCGGGCAGCCGGTGCGGATGTTCACCACCCGCCTGCCGCACAAGGACGAGGCGCTCCAGGTCGCACTGCGCTCCGACACCGTGCAGCGGGGGGTGCGGCAGGCCGCCGGGGCGCTGGCGGCGGTCGGCGGCGCGGGCGTGCTGCTGGCCGGCGCGCTCGGCTACTGGGTCTCGCGCAGCGGCCTGGCGCCGGTCGCCCGGCTGACCGCCACCGCCGAGCGGATCGCGGCCACCCGCGACGCCCGGCACCGCATCGAACTGCCCGCCGGTCCGCGGGGCCGCGAGGACGAGGTCACCCGGCTCGCCGCCAGCTTCAACACCATGCTCGGCGAGCTGGAGCAGTCGGTCACCGCCCAGCGCCGCCTGGTCGCGGACGCCTCCCACGAGCTGCGCACCCCGCTGACCGCGCTGCGGACCAACGCCGAACTGCTCGCCCGCGCCGACCGGTTGACCGCGGCGCAGCGCGACCGCGCCGCCGCCGCGCTGGGCCGCCAGCTGCGCGAGGTGACCACCCTCGTCAACGACCTGATCGAACTCGCCCGGGACGAGGAGCCGCAGCCGCTGGTGGAACAGGTCCGCCCGGCCGGCCTGCTGGAGCACGCGGTGCGCGCGGCCCGCGAGCACTGGCCGGAAATCGCCTTCACCTCCCATATCGACCCCGCCGCGGCCGACGCCCTGCTCCCCGGCGTGCCGTCCCGGCTGACCCGGCTGCTCTCCAACCTCCTGGACAACGCGGCGAAGTTCTCCCCGCCCGGCGGTCCCGTGGAGACCGCCCTCACCGCCGTGGGCGGCGCCCTGGAGCTGACCGTCCGCGACCACGGACCCGGCATCGCGAGCGCCGATCTCCCGCACGTCTTCGACCGCTTCTACCGCGCCGACGCGGCCCGCGCCCTGCCCGGTTCGGGCCTGGGTCTGGCCATGGCCCGCCAGATCGCCCGCGCCCACGGCGCCGACCTCACCGCGGAGGCGCCGCCCGGCGGCGGCGCCCTCTTCCGCCTCCGCCTGCCGGTGCCGTGACGCGGCGGCCGCCGGGGGCGCCGGGGGCGCCGGGGCATCGGAGGCGCCGGGGCATCGGGGGCGCCAGCTGACGCATACGACTCCGGATCACGCCCCCGGACCACACCTCCGGCATAGGAACACTCCCCGGAACCGGCGCCCCGGTTTGTCGGGTGATGTGCCCTCACTTCGTACGCATATCGGGCGCGTTAGGGTCAGGCACAAATATTGCAAAGAGCAATGAAAGCTCCGTGCACGACATGTGCAACTGTCCGTAACGGCGGGCGTGCGGGGCCCGCGGCGGGGCCACAGTGAGGGCGACGCAGGACTCCGCCTCACAGAGAGCCGACCGCCGTGGTGCATCGCAGAGCGCGCAGGGAAGCCGAACGGGCCGCCGCCGCAGCCACCGAGCGACTCCTGAGAGCCGGCCGGATACTGCGGCGCACGACGACCACACCGGACCTGCGCGCCGTCTACCGCGGCGACCAGAGCGTCAATGACGCGCCGTACCGGGAACGCTGGGCGCACGACAAGGTCGTCCGGTCCACCCACGGGGTGAACTGCACCGGGTCGTGTTCCTGGAAGGTGTTCGTCAAGGACGGGCTGATCACCTGGGAGACGCAGCAGACCGACTACCCGTCCGTGGGGCCCGACCGCCCCGAGTACGAGCCGCGGGGCTGCCCGCGCGGGGCGTCGTTCTCCTGGTACACCTACTCGCCGACCCGGGTGCGCTACCCCCATGCCCGCGGGGTGCTCGTCGAGATGTACCGCGAGGCCAGGCAGCGGCTGGGCGACCCGGTGGCGGCCTGGGCCGAGATCACCACCGATCCCGTCAAGCGTAGGCGCTACCAGTCCGCGCGCGGCAAGGGCGGACTGGTGCGGATCGGCTGGCCGGAGGCGCTGGAGATCGCCGCCGCCGCGCATGTGCACACCCTCCAGGAGTACGGACCGGACCGGATCGCGGGCTTCTCGCCGATCCCCGCCATGTCGATGGCCTCGCAGGCGGTCGGCGCCCGCTTCATGTCCCTCATCGGCGCGCCGATGCTCTCCTTCTACGACTGGTACGCGGACCTGCCGATCGCCTCTCCGCAGGTCTTCGGCGATCAGACCGATGTGCCCGAGTCCGGCGACTGGTGGGACGCGGCGTATCTGATGCTGTGGGGCTCCAACGTGCCGGTGACCCGGACGCCGGACGCGCACTGGATGGCCGAGGCCCGCTACCGGGGGCAGAAGGTGGTGGTGGTCTCCCCCGACTACGCGGACGCCACGAAGTTCGCCGACCAGTGGCTGCACCCGCACCCGGGGACCGACGGCGCCCTGGCGATGGCGATGGGGCACGTCGTCCTCACCGAGTTCTTCGTCCGCCGGCAGGTGCCCTACTTCACCGACTACGTCCGGCGCTTCACCGATCTGCCGTTCCTGGTCGCGCTCGACGAGCGGGCGGACGGCGCTCACACGCCGGGGAAGTTCGTCACCGCCGCGGATCCGGGCCCGGCCGGGAGCGCCGGCGCGGGCGAGGAGGCGGACCGCTGGCGTCCGATGGTGTTCGACGCCGCCACGGGCCGGCCGGCCGTTCCCCCCGGGACGCTGGGCGAGCGCTGGTCCGAGCGCGGCAAGGGCCGCTGGAACCTGGACCTCGGCGACCTCGTGCCCGAACTCACCTTCCACGGGGCCGGGGGCGGCGCCACCGCGGAGGTGGTCCTGCCCCGCTTCGACCGGCCCGGGGGCACGGTCCGCCGTACGGTGCCGGTCCGCGAGATCGGCGGCCGCCTGGTGACCACCGTCTTCGATCTGCTGCTCACCACCTACGGCGTGCACCGCGAGGGGCTCACCGGCGACTGGCCGACCGGGTACGACGACGCCACCTGGCCGTGCACCCCGGCCTGGCAGGAGGAGATCACCTCCGTACCGGCCGCCCAGGTGATCCGGATCGCGCGGGAGTTCGCCCGGAACGCGGAGCAGACCCGCGGCCGGTCCATGATCGTGATGGGGGCGGGCACCAACCACTGGTTCCACTCCGACACCATCTACCGGGCCTTTCTGACGCTGCTCCTGCTGACCGGCTGCCAGGGCGTCAACGGCGGCGGCTGGGCGCACTACGTCGGCCAGGAGAAGGTCCGCCCGTACGCCGGCTGGCAGCAGCTGGCGACGGCCGCCGACTGGGTGCGCCCCTCCCGGCAGATGGCCGGCACCCCGTACTGGTATCTGCACACCGACCAGTGGCGCTACGAGAGTTACCGGGCGGACGTGCTGGCCGCACCCACCGGGCGCGGCCTCTTCACCGGCCGGCACACCGCCGACCTGGTCGCCCAGTCCGCCCGGCTGGGCTGGCTGCCCTCCTACCCGACGTTCGCCGCCAACCCGCTCGACCTGGGCGCCCGGGTCCGCGCGGCCGGCCGCGAACCCGGCGCCTGGGTCGCCGACGAACTGGCGGCCGGGCGGCTGGACTTCGCCTGCGAGGACCCGGACGCGCCAGGCAACTGGCCGCGGGTGCTGACCGTCTGGCGCGCCAACCTCATCGGCTCCTCCGCGAAGGGCAACGAGTACTTCCTGCGGCATCTGCTCGGCGCCCAGGACAACGCGAGCGCGGCGGAGGCGCCGCCCGCCGACCGGCCGGGCGAGCTGACCTGGCACGAGGAGGCGCCGCGTGGCAAGCTCGACCTGCTGCTCGCCCTCGACTTCCGGATGACGTCCACGACGCTCTTCGCCGACCTCGTCCTGCCGGCCGCCACCTGGTACGAGAAGCACGATCTCTCCAGTACGGACATGCACCCCTACGTCCACGCCTTCACCCCGGCGATCGACCCGCCCTGGCAGGCCCGCACCGACTTCGAGATCTTCCACGGCCTGGCCGCCCGGCTCGGCGAACTGGCCGAGGGACGCCTCGACGTGGCGTACGACCTGGTGGCCACCGCCCTCCAGCACGACACCCCCGGCGAGACGGCGCAGCCCGGCGGCACCGTCCCCGACTGGCGCACCGGCGCCCCCGCCGTACCGGGCGGCAACCTGCCCCCGCGCACGGTGGTGGAGCGCGACTACACGGCCATCGCCGGCAAGCTCGCTGCCCTGGGACCGCTGGCGGAGCGCGACGGTATGACCGTCAAGGGGCTCACCGTCCACCCCGTGGCGGAGAGCCGCTGGCTGGCGGCCCGCTGCGGCACCGCCGCCCGCGGCGCGGCCGCCGGGCGGCCGCTGCTGGACACGGACGTGAAGTTCTGCGAGGCGATCCTCGCGCTGTCCGGCACCACCAACGGGCGGATCGCCGCCGAGGGGTTCGCCCGCCTCGCCGAACGGTGCGGTCCCGGCAGCGGCCTGGCGGCGCTGGGCGAGTCGGTGGCCGAGCGGCGGGTGCTCTTCTCCGACACCCAGGAGCGGCCCGTCCAGGTCTCCACCAGCTTCGAGTGGTCCGGCAAGGAGGCCACCGACCGCCGCTACTCGCCGTTCACCGTCAACACCGAGCACGGCAAGCCCTGGCACACCCTCACCGGCCGCCAGCACTTCTACCTCGACCACGACTGGATGGCCGAACTGGGCGAGCAACTGCCCGTCTACCGGCCGCCGCTGGACCTCGCCGCGCTCGGCGAGAGCGGCCCCGGGACCACCGGCGGCCCGGACGGCGAGCGCACGGTGACCGTCCGGTACGTCACCCCGCACTCGAAGTGGTCCATCCACTCCGAGTACCAGGAGAACCTGCTCATGCAGACCCTGGCCCGCGGCGGGCCGGTCATCTGGATGAGCGTGGCGGACGCCGGGGCCATCGGAGCCGCGGACAACGACTGGATCGAGGCGGTCAACGCCAACGGCGTGGTCGTCGCCCGCGCCGTCGTCTCGCACCGCATGCCGGCCGGCACCGTGTTCATGTACCACGTACAGGAACGGCTGGTGAACGTGCCCAGGTCACAGGCGACCGGCCGGCGCGGCGGCGTCCACAACGCGCTGACCAAACTCCTGATCAAACCCACCCATCTCATCGGCGGCTACGGCCAGTTGTCGTTCGCCCCCAACTACTACGGCCCGACCGGCAACCAGCGTGACGCCGTCACCGTCATCCGCCGCCGCTCCCAGACCGTGTCCTACTAGCACCATGGAGTACTGACATGAGGGTGATGGCTCAAGTGGCCATGGTCATGAACCTCGACAAGTGCATCGGCTGCCACACCTGCTCGGTCACCTGCAAGCAGACCTGGACCAACCGGACCGGCACCGAGTACGTCTGGTTCAACAACGTCGAGACCCGCCCCGGCCAGGGCTACCCCCGCGGCCACGAGGACCAGGACCGGTGGCGGGGCGGCTGGCGGCTCAAGGGCGGCCGCCTCGTACCGCGCACCGGCGGCCGCGCCCGCCGCCTCGCCCGGATCTTCGCCAACCCCGAACTCCCCTCGCTGGACGACTACTACCAGCCCTGGACCTACGACTACGAGAACCTCACCTCGGCCCCGCTCGGCGACGATGTGCCCACCGCCCGGCCCCGCTCGCTGATCGACGGCCGCCCCACGGCGGTCACCTGGGGCCCCAACTGGGACGACGACCTCGGCGGCGGCCCCGGCCACATCGCCGAGGACCCCGTCCTGCGCCGGATGAACGAACGCGTACGGCTGGAGTACGAGCAGGCGTTCATGTTCTATCTGCCGCGGATCTGCGAGCACTGCCTCAACCCGTCGTGCGTGGCCGTCTGCCCCTCCGGCGCGCTGTACAAGCGCATCGAGGACGGCATCGTCCTGGTCGACCAGGACCGGTGCCGGGGCTGGCGGATGTGCGTCTCGGGCTGCCCGTACAAGAAGGTCTACTTCAACCATGAGAGCGGCAAGGCCGAGAAGTGCACCCTGTGCTACCCCCGCATCGAGGCGGGCGAGCCCACCGTCTGCTCGGAGACCTGCGTGGGGCGGCTGCGCTACCTCGGCGTGATGCTCTACGACCCGGACAAGGTCGGCGAAGCCGCCGCCGTCCCCGATGAACAGGACCTCTACGAGGCACAGCTCGGCTGCTTCCTCGACCCGGACGACCCCGAGGTGGCCGAGGCGGCCGAGCGGTCGGGCATCCCGCACGACTGGCTCACCGCCGCCCGCCGCTCCCCGGTGCGCGCCCTGATCACCCGCTACCGGGTGGCGCTGCCGCTGCACCCGGAGTACCGCACCATGCCGATGGTCTGGTACGTCCCGCCGCTCTCCCCGATCGTGGACGCGCTGACCGGTACCGGGCACGACGGCGAGGACCCCGCCGGTCTCTTCGGGGCCATCGACACCCTGCGCATTCCGCTGGAGTACCTCGCCGGGCTCTTCACCGCCGGTGACACCGGCCCCGTGGAGGCCGCCCTGTGCCGGCTCGCCGCGATGCGCGCCCATATGCGCCGCATCAACCTCGACGAGCCGCGCGATCCGGCCATCGCCCGGAGCGTCGGAATGGACGCCGACGGCATCGAGGAGATGTACCGGCTGCTCGCGATCGCCAAGTACGAGGAGCGGTATGTGATCCCGACGAGCTACACCGGCAGCGTGCCCGAGGACGGGGCGGACGGCGGGTGCAGCCTGGACGGCGACGGCGGCCCCGGCATGATGGAGAGTGGCCTGCCCGGCATGGCGGACTTCCACGCCCCGCCCACCGCCCCCGAGCCGGCCGCGAGTGGCGGGCTGCGCGGCCGCGTCAACCTGCTGAACTGGGACGGCCGCTCGCGGCCCGCCGGGCTCTTCCCCCGACGGGGGGAACACCGGTGAACCGCCCGGCCGTTCACCAGGCGGCGGCCCTGCTGCTGAGCTACCCCGACGACAGCTGGCCCGGTCTGCTGCGCACCGTCCGCACGGACCTGGGCGAACTCCCGGGCCCGGAGACGGAGTTGCTGACGCGGTTCTGCGCGGCCGTGGACGGGGTGCCGCCGCTCGACCTCGCGGCCCGCTACGTCCGCACCTTCGACCGCAGCCGCCGCCGCACCCTGCACCTGACCTACTACACCGACGGCGACACCCGCCGCCGCGGCGCCTCCCTGGCCCGGCTCAAGGCCCTCTACCGCGCCCACGGCTGGGAGCTGGCCGCGGCCGAACTCCCCGACTTCCTCCCCGCCGTCCTGGAGTTCGCCGCCCGCTGCCCCCGGCCCGGCGAGGAGCTGCTGACCGCCCACCGCCCCGCACTCGAACTCCTCGGCCACGCGCTCACCGCTTACCACAGCCCGTACGCCGACGTGCTGGGCGCCGTCCGCCGGACGCTGCCCGGACCGGCGCCCGCCGACCGGGCGGCCGCGCTCCAGCTCGCCCGCCACGGGCCGCCCGCCGAGAGCGTCGGGCTCGACCCCTTCCCCGACCGGGACGGCCCGCACCAGGAAGGAACCCGTCGTTGACACATCTGCGCATCGCCCTGTGGGGCGTCCTGCCCTACGTCGTCCTCACCGTCCTGGTCGCCGGCAGCCTCTGGCGCTACCACTACGACCGCTTCGGCTTCACCACCCGCTCCAGCCAGCTGCACGAGAGCCGGCTGCTCGGCATCGGCGGCCCGCTCTTCCACTACGGGCTGGTCCTCGTCTTCGCCGGCCATGTCATCGGCCTGCTCGTCCCCGAGTCATGGACCGACCACCTGCACATCGGCGAGAGCTTCTACCACACCAACGCGCTGCTGGCCGGCGGCGCCGCGGGCCTCGCCGCCGTCACCGGGCTGGCCGTCCTGCTCTGGCGCCGGCTACGGGTACCGGCCGTACGCCGGGCGACCAGCCGCAGCGACCGCGCCGTCTACCCGCTGCTGGCCGCCGTCCTGCTCGCCGGCCTCACCGTCACCGCCGGCGGCGCGGTGCCCGGCGCCTACGACTACCGCACGGGCGTCTCCGTCTGGTTCCGCAGCCTGTTCACCCTCGACCCCCAGGTGACGCTCATGGCCCAGGCCCCCGTCACCTACCAGCTGCACGCGCTCCTGGCGATGGCACTGTTCGCCCTCTGGCCCTTCAGCCGCCTGGTACACGCCTTCACCGCACCACTCGGCTACCTGACCCGCCCCTACATCGTCTACCGCTCCCGCGCCCGCGCGACCCCCTACCGCCACCCGGCGTCCGACCCCGCCCCCCGGTCCCACCGGGGCCGGCCGCCCGGCGGCAGAACCGCGGGCCTGCCGCCGACCGCCCGCCCCGCGGCCCCTGCCCAGCTCCTCCCGGAACACGCGCCTCGTGCGCGTGATGCGCACCCGGAACGGGGTTAGGGCCCGTCCGGCGGATCATCGATCACTATGGTCGGAGGATCATGAAGGCTCTGATCCTGCTGTTCGCCGCGTCTGTCGTTTTCGTCATGCCAACCTGCCTGGTCTGGCGGCTGGGGCAGCGAGCGAGGGTCCCCAGCTGGATGCTGATCGTGTTCCTGCTGGCCGGTTGGCTGACAGTGTTCGTCGGCGGCGCCCTCTCGCAGCGCGCGCAGCCGGGCCTGTTTCCCGATACGTCGCCCTGCTACGGCACGCGCAGCACTCCTGTCTCGCGGTATTTCCCGCCCGACTCGTTCTGCCGCCACACAGACGGGGAGTTGCGGACGGTCAATGGCCAGAACGCCAGGCTCGTGTTCTGGACCGCCGCCAACACCACCTTGGCCATGGCGCTCGCCGCCGCCTTTGCACGGCGTCGCCGGCGAGCCTGATCCCGCTCGCCCCGTCGCAGGCGCCCCGGACCTCGACCGCCCCTGTGACCGGGCAGCCGGGTCGCGCCAACGTGCTCCGGCCACCCGTCGCTCGGCGGCCGAGTCGGGCGCGGTGCTGCCGGGGCGTGCGTCTCCACCCGGCACCCGCCGGCGGTTTCCTGCGTGCCCCGGCAGCGTGCCGGTGGGCCCGGCAGGAGGTGGAGTCGGCTCGGCCGCGGGCTGTCGGCCCGGGGTCGGCACCGGTCGCGCCGCCGGGCGCCTGTATGCGGGCTACGCGGCGCAGTTGGCGTTCAGGCTGTCGATGTCGGCGCGGAGTTTTCTGGTGCCGCTGCCGTCGTAGGGGTGGCTGTCGACGAAGCTCTGGGCGTCGTCGCGCACGCCCTGCCAGTCAGTGTGGCTGCTCGGGGCACCGGCGCTCTCCAGATCGCTGCGGGTCTGGGCCACGGCCTGCCCACAGGTGGCGGCGGGCGCGGCGACGGCGGGGACCGCCGGGCCTGCGAGGACGAGGACGGCCAGGGCCGCGGCCCCGACGAGCGCGAACGCGGGTGCGCGAGGTGTCATGCCCCATTTATGCGCATACCGTCGGCCCCGCCATGCCCGCTCGAACGGCCTTCCACCCCTATGGAGGACCGCATCGGTCCCGGAACCGGGGCCATGTCCACCGCCATCTGCCACACCGTGACCGTCGACGCCCCGATCAAGTGCTCACTCACCGTTGCCCGCCAAGGACATCGGACTTGTTCATCCAGTGGATCTTCATCCAGGGGATCTTCATCCAGGGGATCGGGGGCGTCCGCTCCCCCGTGTCTCCGCCGGCCCGGCGACCGGCACCATGGCCCGGCACGCCGCCTGCGGTCGCGGTATCAACCGCGGCCGGCCACCCGCTCGTCCGCGCCCTCGGCGACGGCCGTCCGGACCGCCTGGCGGTCCTGCGGCGACATCGACCGCCACTGGTCGCCGAGACCGGCGAGACCTTCGGTGAGCGCGCGGTGACCGGCCGGGTCGTCGAGGACGTCCTTGATCGCCAGCCGGCCACCGAGCATCTTGCGGGCGAGGTCCTGGAGGGCGGGCGGGGCGGCCGCGTTGTTCCGCACGGCACGGAGGGACGTGGTGAGGTGCTCGTTCTGCTCCTCCGACAGGTCCTGCTCCTCGATGGGGTACTCGCGCTCTCCCGGAGCGGTGGTGTCGTGCCCGCTGTGCCTGTCGTGCCTGTTGTTCATCGGGACGGAACTCCTCTTCACGGATACCGGAACCAGCCGTCGTCGGCCGGTCTCAGCCGAAGGCGTCGCGGACGCGATCGGCCTCGTCCCGGCCGCTGCGGGTGGTGGGCTCGGGCGGCGGCGTGGGAGCGGGGGCCCGGGGCGCGGGCGCCGGCCCGCCGCCCTCACCCGCGGACGGCCTGTCCTTCGTGACGACGCCGGCGACGTTGATGAAGCCTTCGGACTGTTCCTTGCGCCCCGCCCAGATCTGGTCGGCGCCCTCCGAGAGATCGCCGTGCGCGATCGCGTCGACCCCGTGGGCCATCTGAGCGGTGCCGGTGCCGACCTTGGCGATGCCTTCGGCCTTGTCGACGGCGGGCTTGGCCATCGCGTCGAACGCGTCTCTGCCGGAGACCCCCTTCCGCTCCCCGAAGTGGGTCTGGATCCCCTGCGCGACGAGGTTCCCCGCGAGCCCCTTGGCCATGTCCTTGCCCACGTCCTTGATCAGGTCCGTCAGCATCTCGCGGACCTTCTTCACGGCCTTCTGCTCGATGGCCTCCGTGATGGCATGGATGATCTTCTGCTTCGCCTCGTTCAGGATCCGGCGGACGATCATCCTGGTCGTCTGCGTGGCCGCGGCCGCACCGATCTCGGAGGCGCCCAGGGTGACCGGCGCGGCGGCCTGGGCGATGGCGAACTCGATGGCCAGGGCGATGAGCTGGGCGATCACCGCGATCTTCATCGTCAGGACGATCGTGGCCACCGCGTCGAGCGCGAAGGAGAGGATCTCGGCGGCCTCGATGACCTCGTCGAGATAGCCGTCACCGCCGCCCGCGAACTTCTTCCACGCCTCGTCGAAAGCCTCGATCGCCTCACCGGAGTTGGCGCCGCGTACGGCGTTCGCGGCGGCGATACCGTCCGCCTGGTACTGCCGGACGGAGGTGGCGAAAGCGCTCCAGCCTTCCGCCGCCTCCCACATCTTGTCCTCGTCGGCATTGGGCCAGTTGAATCCCAGCAGATCGAGAATCCAGTCGACTTCCGTCGGCAGCATGATGGACAAGCTGGGTCACTCCCCCGAGAAGCGTGTGATGGCGGTGCGTTGGCCGGGCGTACGGATCTGTGACGGCGTCACATCGTCAGATCGGGACGGTTCGCCGCGTACGCGGTGATGGTGTCGTCCTGGGTCTGCTCGGTGAACTCGTACCGGGTGCCCATCTCCTGGAGATTGCTGCCGATCTTGGAGAGCGCCTCGCCGAGGTGCGGCATCGAGTGGGAGATCCCCTCGGCCACTGGCCCGTAGAAGGTGTTGAAGGTACCGACGAAGTCGTCGTCGCCCCAGTTCTCCCCGGGATCCCCACCGATCGCGTCGGCCAACTGGTGGGCGGCCGCGGTGAATCCTGAGCCGATCTGCTCGAAAACGCCACCCTGCGTCTTGAGAACGGCCGGGTCGACGTCGTACCCCGAGCCTGCCATGGAGCCCCCCTGATATCCACTGCCGGTGATCGGATAAACCTTGTGACGTACGGTATCCGACACTCTGCGGGGGTCTTCGTCGCCCCCCCTTGACGACACGAAAGGGAATCTCCCTCAATGCCCCGGTTTTCACTTCCCGCCGCCATCAAGCCATTTCTGGGGCAGTGCGTCGCCTCGCTCACCATCGCGGCTGCCCTGCTCTTCGGCGTCGTGTTCTTCACGAAGGGGCTGACCGCGACAGGCGTCATCGGCACACACGGATCGTTCACGGTCGGCGAGTGCTCCGTGCACAAGGTTTCCAATACCGGCAGAAAGGGCGGGGGCCCACATTCCACGCACACCTTCGACTGCACGGGGACATTCCGCGCGGACGACGGGAAATTCGTCGACGGCAAGGCAGCGATAAACGACGTGGAGAAGCGCTTCCCCGAGGAGGTCGTGCTCCCGGCCCAGAAGGACGAGAGCACTCCCGGCGGGGGTTATCTCATGCGCGGTTCCTGGTCGGCCATTCCCAAATTCCTGGGCGCCTTCACCGGCCTCCTCATCGCCGACATCGCGCTCTTCTTCCTGCTCACGGGTGTGCTCTGGAAAACCGACGGGTCCTGGCAGGCCGTGGGAGCGGCGTGGCGCGCGACCAAGGGCACCGCGACCCGCGTCATCGTGCTCGTCCTCGCGGCGGCGGCCGTCTTCGGGCTCTTCGTCGTCAGCCCCGTCCTCGGAGCCGCGCTCAAGGGGTGAGCGGCCGCGCCCTGCGGCGCGGCCGCTCCCTCAGAATCCGGCCGGCTCGGTGTAGACGCCCCACTCGTCCCGCAGCACTCCGCAGATCTCGCCGAGCGTCGCCTCGGCCCGGACCGCCGCCAGCATCGGCTCGATCATGTTCCCGCCGTCCCGCGCGGCCGCCAGCATCGCCTTGAGCGAAGCCTGCACCCGGGCATCGTCCCGGGCCGCCTTGCGCGCCGCCAGCACTCGTACCTGCTCGCGCTCCACCTCGTGACTGACCCGCAGGATCTCCAGATCGCCGGTGACCGAGCCGTGGTGGCAGTTGACGCCGACCACCCGCTTGTCCCCCTTCTCCAGGGACTGCTGGTAGCGGAAGGCGGATTCGGCGATCTCGCCGGTGAACCAGCCGTCCTCGATACCCCGCAGGATCCCGGAGGTGACCGGCCCGATCGGGTGCTGCCCGCTGGGCACGGCCCGCGCGCCGCGCTCCTTGATCTGGTCGAAGATCTTCTCCGCGTCCGCCTCGATGCGGTCGGTCAGCGACTCGATGAACCACGAACCGCCCAGCGGGTCCGCGACATTGGCGACCCCGGTCTCCTCCATCAGCACCTGCTGGGTGCGCAGCGCGATCTCGGCCGCCTGCTCACTGGGCAGCGCCAGCGTCTCGTCCAGTGCGTTGGTGTGCAGCGAGTTGGTACCGCCGAGCACCGCGGCCAGCGCCTCCACGGCCGTCCGGACGACGTTGTTGTACGGCTGCTGGGCGGTCAGCGACACCCCGGCGGTCTGTGTGTGGAACCGCAGCCACTGCGCCTTCTCGCTCGTCGCGCCGTACACGTCGCGCATCCAGCGGGCCCAGATCCTGCGCGCCGCCCGGAACTTGGCGATCTCCTCGAAGAAATCGAGATGCGCGTCGAAGAAGAACGACAGCCCCGGTGCGAAGGTGTCGACGTCCAGCCCCCGGGAAAGCCCCAGCTCGACGTACCCGAAACCGTCGGCGAGCGTGTACGCCAGCTCCTGCGCGGCCGTCGCCCCCGCCTCGCGGATGTGATAGCCGGAGACCGAGAGCGGCTTGTACGCGGGGATGCCCGCCGCGCAGTGCTCCATGAGGTCGCCGATCAGCCGCAGATGGGGCTCGGGCTGGAAGAGCCACTCCTTCTGGGCGATGTACTCCTTGAAGATGTCCGTCTGGAGGGTGCCGTTGAGCACGCCCGGATCGATGCCCTGCCGCTCGGCCGCGACGAGATACATGCAGAACACCGGCACGGCCGGCCCGCTGATCGTCATCGAGGTCGTGACGTCCCCGAGCGGGATGTCCTGGAACAGCACCTCCATGTCCGCCGCGGAGTCGATGGCGACACCGCAGTGGCCGACCTCGCCGAGCGCGCGCGGGTCGTCGGAGTCCCGCCCCATCAGCGTCGGCATGTCGAAGGCGACGGACAGTCCGCCGCCACCGTTGGCCAGGATCGTCTTGTACCGCTCATTGGTCTGCTCGGCGTTGCCGAACCCGGCGAACTGCCGGATGGTCCAGGTCCGCCCCCGGTAGCCGGTCGGATACAGACCACGCGTGAAGGGGTACTCCCCCGGCCACCCGATCCGCTCGAACCCGTCCACCGTGTCACCGGGCCGGGGCCCGTACACCGGCTCCACGGTGTCGCCCGAGAGCGTGCTGAAGTCCGCATCGCGCTTCCGGGCGGAGTCGTACCGGGCCTGCCAGCGGCGGCGGCCCTCTTCGATCGCGTCAGCGTCCATACCCTCGAATTTACTAGGACGTCCTAGTAAATGTCGATGGCCACCGACAGGAGTCTTCGCCCGGAGGCCCCCCGAGCGGCCCCCAGCCGCTCCGGCCCCCGCCGCGGTACGGAAACCCCGGGCCCCCAGAGCCCCAGCCCCAGCCCCAGCCCCAGCCCCCGGCAACGAAAAACGCGCCCCACCACCGGCAGGGCGCGTAAGAGAACCGGGGCCGCTCAGACCTTGACCGGCTGCGGCGTCCCCTCCGTGACCCGCGGCTCGATCTCCCGCCGGACGTTCCGCTCGACGAAGAACGCCGCCGTGGGGATCGTCCCCGCGACCAGCACCCACAGCAGCTTGCCGAACTTCCACTTCGCCTTGGAGCCCAGGTCGAAGGCGAAGACGAGATAGATGATGAACAGCACACCGTGGATCTGGGACACGACCAGGGTGAGGTCCTTGCCCATCCCAAAGCCGTACTTGAAAACCATGCACAAGCACAGCACCAGCAGCATCACGGCGGTGATGTAGGCCATCACCCGGTAACGGGTCAGGACGCTCTTCTTCATGCCATCGAGCGTAACCGCCCGTTCCGGCCCGATCTTCGCCGCCCCCATCGCCCGGGGACCGCGGTTGACCCGATCAGCCTCTGGCGGCGGACTCCGTGACGTCCTCCGTGAAGTCCCCCGCCGCCACCCGCAACGGCCGCAGCAGCGCGAAGACCTCCCCGCACTCCTCGGCGTCGTACGCCCCGAGCCCGAAGTCCATCGCCATCAGGTCCCGGGTGGCCGCGTCACACACCTCGCGCCCCTTGTCCGTGATGGACGCGAGCGTGCCGCGCCCGTCGTTCGGGTTCGGCCGCTTGGCCACCAGACCGGACTTCACCAGCCGGTCGACGGTGTTCGTCACCGACGTCGGATGCACCATCAACCGCTCACCGATCTTGGACATCGGCAGCTCACCGGCCTTGGAGAAGGTCAGCAGCACCAGCGCCTCGTAGCGCGCGAACGTCAGCCCGTACGGCTTGACCACGGCGTCCACCTCGGCCAGCAGGATCTGCTGGGCGCGCATGATCGAGGTGATCGCGGCCATCGACGGCACGGCGCCCCATCGCTGCTGCCACAGCTCGTCGGCGCGGGCGATGGGATCGAAAGCAAGACTGAGCGGCTTCGGCACGGACCCGACCCTACCCGCCGGTCATATGGTGGTCAGCCCCGTCTCGGACTCCGGGCACACAAACCGGCTCCGCCCCACGGCACCCGCCTCCGCGCCGGTGCCCGCCCCCGCCTCCGCGCCCGCCACCGGCCTCGGCACCGGGCTCGTACGCGCCCTCCCGGAACCGGCCCGCCCGCCGTCCGCCGCACCGCGGCGCTCACCGCCGCCACGCGGACCGCCCCGGCACACCCACGGCCGGCATGACCACTCGAAGGGGTGCCGGCTCGGCGGCTCCGGCCGGCGCCACGTCCAGGCCCGTGATCGTCATTCGCCCCGGTCCGGCACCGGTACGGACCTCAGGTGCCGGACGAGCGCGTGCCGCCGGGCGCCGCCCCGGCGGCGGGGTGGGTCAGGGCAGGTCCGGGGCCGCCGGGCCGCCCGCGGCGAGATAGCACTCCACGGTCTCGACCTTGGTGGTCAGACCGTCCGTGACGCCGGGCCGGATGTCGGCCTTGAGGACCAGGGAGACGCGTCCGGAGCGCGCCTCGACGGCGGCGACCGCGCGCTTGACGACGTCCATGACCTCGTCCCACTCGCCCTCGATGGAGGTGAACATGGCGTCCGTGCGGTGGGGCAGCCCCGACTCGCGGACCACCCGGACCGCGTCGGCGACGTACTCCCCGACGTCCTCGCCGACGCCCAGCGGGCTCACCGAAAAGGCGACGATCATGCGTCCACCGTGCCTTCCTCGCGCGCGTGGGCGGCGGCCACACCGGCCTCTTCCTCGCGCTTGAGGACCTTGTCCCCGTACAGCCCGCCGAAGGGCAGGATCGCGAGCAGGAAGAAGAAGGCGACCCGCTTGACGGGCCACTTGGTGCGGTTCCACACGTCCAGCAGCAGCAGCACGTAGATCACGAACAGCACGCCGTGCAGCATGCCGAGCGGCATCACCAGGGAGTCGTAGTCGAGCGCGATACGGAAACCGGTGCCGAATATCAGCAGCGCCGGGAAGGAGAGCGCCTCCGGAATGGATGCCAGGCGCAGTCGGTGCAGGGCGGCGGCGGTCTTGATGTCCACGGGAACCTCGTTCGGGTGGCAGGGGCAGGCAGCGTTCCTGGTGCCGGACCGCTGGTGCCGGGGATTGCTTGTGCAAGAGTTCACAAACTCCGCCCCATTGTTACAGCCGTCCCGGCGATCAACGCGTGCGGGGTCCGGGGCCCTGGGCCTGCCCCGCGGGGCCCCGGCCGACTACGGTCGGGGCGTGGCTCAGTTTCGGCTCCAGGGAAGCAAGGTGCTCGCCGTCGACATGGCGGGCGACGCAGTCAAGGCGAA
Source organism: Streptomyces sp. x-80 (assembly GCF_046549095.1). Lineage (NCBI taxonomy): Bacteria > Bacillati > Actinomycetota > Actinomycetes > Kitasatosporales > Streptomycetaceae > Streptomyces > Streptomyces sp. x-80. The sequence continues at coordinate 97,913 of NZ_JAJPWM010000024.1, read as the reverse complement.
GAACGGTGCGATGGTCGCGTACGACGGCCGGATGACATTCAAGAAGAAGACCGGCGGCGGCGAAGGGCTGCGCGGTCTGGTCACCCGGCGCCTCACGGGTGAGCAGATGGCCGTGATGGAGGTGATGGGCAAGGGGACCTGCTATTTCGCCGACCGCGCGAGCGAGATCAATCTGGTGGAGTTGCGGGGCGAGAAGCTGTACGTCGAGGCGAGCAATCTGCTGTGCACGGACGCGGCGCTGCGCACCGGCACGACCTTCACCGGGCTGCGCGGCGCGGCGCAGGGCAACGGTCTGTTCACCACCACCGTCGAGGGCCGCGGCCAGGCCGCGATCACCTCCGACGGTCCCGCGGTGGTGCTGCGGGTCACCCGGGAGTATCCGCTCCAGGTCGACCCGGGCGCGTACGTCGCGCACACCGGCGACCTCAAACAGCACTTCCAGTCCGGGGTGAATCTCGGCACGTTCCTGGGTGAGGGCTCCGGCGAGGCGTTCCAGATCCGTTTCGAGGGCGAGGGCCTGGTGTACGTGCAGCCCAGCGAGCGCAACACCCTGGGCGGTGAGCTCTGATGCCGTTCACGGTGATCAACTCCCGCATGGTGGAGGCCCGGATCGGGCCGGGCGAGCGGCTGTACAGCCAGCGCGGCGCGATGCTCGCCTACCGTGGCGAGGTCTCCTTCACCCCGAACATCCAGGGCGGCCAGGGCGGCATCGGCTCGATGCTCGGCCGCCGGATCGCCGGCGAGGCCACCCCGCTGATGACAGTAGAAGGCAGTGGCACGGTGATGTTCGGTCACGGCGGCCATCACATCCACATCGTCGACCTGACGGGCGAGACCCTCTATGTCGAGGCCGACCGGCTGCTCGCCTTCGACGGCTCGCTCCGGCAGGGCACGATGTTCCTGGGGTCGCAGGGCGGGGTGATGGGCATGGTGCGCGGCCAGTTCACCGGGCAGGGCCTGTTCACCACCACGCTCCAGGGGCACGGCTCGACCGCGGTGATGGCGCACGGCGGCGTCATCGAACTGCCGATCACGCCGCAGCGCACGGTGCACGTCGACCCGCAGGCGTATGTCGCGCACCGCGGGGATGTCCAGAACAAACTGTCCACGGCGCTCGGCTGGCGCGAGATGGTCGGCCGCGGCTCGGGCGAGGGCTTCCAGCTGGAGCTGTCGGGCGAGGGCACCGTCTACGTACAGGCGTCGGAGGAGAAGCTGTGACCGGTCCCGTCGTCCACGACATCCACACGCTGCCGAGCGATGACAACGTCAACGAGTACGCCTTCAGCGTGGCGCTCGACGGCCAGTGGTTCCTGCAAAAGGGAAAGATGATCGCCTACTACGGGCGGATCGACTTCCACGGCATCGGGCACGGCCCCCTGGACCGGCTGATCGCCCACAGCTTCCATTCGCCACTGCACGCCGCGGACTGGGTCGTCGCCGAGGGCCGGGGCAAGATGCTCCTCGCCGACCGGGCCTTCGACGTGAACTCCTACGACCTCGATGAGGGCAACCTCACGATTCGCTCCGGCAATCTGCTCGCCTTTCAGCCATCTCTGTCGCTGAAGCAGTCGATCATCCCGGGCTTCCTCACCCTCATCGGCACGGGCAAGTTCGTGGCCGCCTCGAACGGTCCGGTGGTCTTCGCCGAACCGCCGATCCGGGTCGATCCGCAGGCGCTCGTCGGCTGGGCGGACTGCCCGTCCCCCTGTCACCACTACGACCACCGGTACCTGCGGGGATTCCTGGGCGAGGTACGGGCGCACACCGGTCTCGGCGGGGCCTCCGGCGAGGAGCACCAGTTCGAGTTCGTCGGGGCCGGCACGGTTCTGCTCCAGTCCACCGAGCAGCTGATGCCGGAGCTGGCGACCGGCGCGACGGTGACCGCGGAGGGCGTACCGGGCGGGGGCGTACCAGCTCCGCAAAGTGGCTCACAACCGCCGCAGTTGCCCGGCAACCTCGGGGGGCTCCAGCGCCGCTTCGGGCTGTGAGCGGTAGTCTGCGGACGGTGACTTCGAACGCCTGACCGTCACCCCGGCGCCCGGCCGGTTGGTTTCTGCCAATCACGGCATATTAATTCATTTTTCAACTTTCACGGGTAGAATTCATCCATGACGACCGACAGCGACACCCCCTGGCTGACCGACCAGGAGCAGCGTGCCTGGCGCACTCATCTGGACGTCAGCAGGCTGCTGATGCACCAACTGGAGCGCGACCTACAGCCGTTCGGCCTCACGAACAACGACTACGAGATCCTGGTCAACCTCTCCGAGGCCGAGGACCGCCGGCTGCGGATGAGCGATCTGGCGGCCGGCACCCTCCAGTCCAAGAGCCGGCTCTCGCACCAGATCACCCGCATGGAGAACGCCGGTCTGGTCCGCCGCGAGAGCTGCGAGTCGGACCGCCGCGGGCTGTACGCCGTGCTGACCGACGAGGGCTGGGAGACCATGCGCCGGGTCGCCCCGCACCATGTCGCGTCGGTGCGCAAGCACTTCATCGACCTGTTCACCCCCGAGGACCTCAACGCCCTGCGGGCCTCGCTCACCCCGGTGGCCGAGCACCTGCGCGAGCGCCGCGGCAGCCTCTGACGCGACAGCCGGTCCGGCCGGGGCCCCGCCGGGCCGCGGCCGGGCCCTTGGCCGAGGATCTCCGCCAAGGGCCCCGCCGGGCGCGTCCGGGGCCGGTGGCCCGGTCGGGCCCCGCTCCTCAGCCGCCGTTCGTCAGCCCCTCCACCAGCTCGTCCGCGGCGCGGTACGGATCCGACCCGCCGTCCACGATCCGCTCCGCCAGCGCGTCCAGCCGCCGGTCCCCGCTCAGGTCGCCGATCCGCTCCCGCAGCGCCGTCACCGCGATCGTCTCGACCTCCCGCGCCGCGCGCGCCCGCCGCCGCTGCCGCAGGACGCCCCGCTCCTCCATCCAGGCCCGGTGCTTCTCCAGGGCCTCGACCACCTCGTCGATGCCCTCGCCCCGCGCCGCGACCGTCTTGACGATCGGCGGCCGCCAGTCGCCCGGCGCCCGCGCCTCGCCCAGCCCCAGCATGTGGTTGAGCTCCCGCGCGGTGGCGTCCGCGCCGTCCCGGTCCGCCTTGTTGACGACGTAGACATCGCCGATCTCCAGGATCCCGGCCTTGGCCGCCTGGATGCCGTCCCCCATCCCCGGGGCCAGCAGCACCACGCTCGTATCGGCCTGCGAGGCGATCTCCACCTCGGACTGGCCGACCCCGACCGTCTCGACCAGCACCACATCGCAGCCCGCCGCGTCCAGCACCCGGATCGCCTGCGGCGCGGCCCAGGCCAGACCGCCCAGATGTCCGCGGGTGGCCATCGAGCGGATGTAGACGCCCGGGTCCGACGCGTGCTCGGTCATCCGCACCCGGTCACCGAGCAGCGCGCCGCCGGAGAACGGCGAGGACGGGTCGACGGCGAGCACCCCGACCCGCTTGCCGGCCTTGCGGTACGCGCTCACCAGCGCCGAGGTGGTGGTGGACTTCCCGACACCCGGTGAGCCGGTCAGCCCGACCACATAGGCGCTTCCGGTGAGCGGCGCCAGCGCGGCCATCACCTCGCGCAGCTCCGGCGCCGCCCCCTCCACGAGGGAGATCAGCCGGGCCACCGCCCGGGGCCGGCCCTGCCGTGCCTGCTCCACCAGTTGCGGGACGTCCACCATCGGCTCAGCTCCTCCACTCGTACGCGCTTGTCTGCCCGCGACCGCTCATCCGCGACGCGAAAGGCCGGGACGTCACTTGCCCGGGACGCGGATGATCAGCGCGTCGCCCTGTCCGCCGCCGCCGCACAGGGCCGCCGCGCCCACGCCGCCGCCGCGCCGCCGCAGCTCCAGCGCGAGGTGCAGCACGAGCCGGGCCCCGGACATGCCGATCGGGTGGCCCAGCGCGATGGCGCCGCCGTTGACGTTCACCTTTTCCGGCGAGACCCCGAGGTCCTTCATTGACTGCACGGCAACCGCCGCGAACGCCTCGTTGATCTCGATCAGATCAAGATCCTCGACGCTCAGTCCCGCCTTGCCGAGCGCGTGCTCGATCGCGTGCGAGGGCTGCGACTGGAGCGAGTTGTCCGGGCCCGCGACATTGCCGTGCGCACCGATCTCGGCGATCCACTCCAGGCCGAGCTCCTCGGCCCTGGCCCGGCTCATCACGACGACGGCGGCCGCGCCGTCGGAGATCTGCGAGGAGGTGCCGGCGGTGATCGTGCCGTCCTTGGTGAACGCCGGGCGCAGCTTGCCGAGCGTCTCGGTGGTGGTCTCCGCGCGGATCCCCTCGTCCTGGCGGAAAATCACCGGCTCGCCCTTGCGCTGCGGGATCTCGACCGGGGTGATCTCCGCCTCGAAGATCCCGTTCTTCTGCGCCGCCGCGGCCCGCTGGTGGGAGCGTGCGGCCACCTCGTCCTGCTCGGCGCGGGCGATGCCGAGGCGGCCGTTGTGCCGCTCGGTCGACTCCCCCATCGCGATGCCCTCGTACGCGTCGGTGAGGCCGTCGTGCGCCATCGAGTCGAGCATCTCCACCGCCCCGTACTTGAACCCCTCACGGGACTTGGGCAGCAGGTGCGGCGCGTTGGTCATCGACTCCTGGCCGCCCGCGACGATCACGTCGAACTCCCCGGCGCGGATCAGCTGGTCGGCCAGCGCGATGGCGTCGAGACCGGAGAGGCAGACCTTGTTGACGGTCAGCGCCGGGACGCTCATCGGGATGCCGGCCTTGACCGCGGCCTGCCGGGCGGGGATCTGCCCGGCGCCGGCCTGAAGGACCTGTCCCATGATCACGTACTGGACCTGGTCACCGCCGATACCCGCCCGGTCCAGCGCCGCCCTGATGGCCACCGCGCCCAGGTCCGCGCCCGAGAAGGTCCGCAGGGACCCCAGGAGACGGCCCATGGGGGTGCGCGCTCCCGCCACGATCACTGAAGTGGTGCCGTTCGTGCCGTTCGTTGCAGACATGCGGTGCGGCCTTCCTTTGCAGGGAAGTTAACGAGGGTTCCCGTCAATGTACTGAGCGGTACCCGCCGGGTCACCGGGAAGTGGGTGTGATCGCGCGCACGTTGCGTAACCAGCCGTGCGAGCGGTGCACTGGAACCATGCTGACGCGAATCGACCACATCGGGATCGCCTGTTTCGACCTCGACAAGACCGTCGACTTCTACCGTGCCACGTACGGCTTCGAGGTGTGTCATTCCGAGATCAACGAAGAGCAGGGCGTCCGGGAGGCGATGCTCAAGATCAACGAAACATCGGACGGCGGCGCCTCCTATCTCCAGCTTCTGGAGCCCACCCGCGAGGACTCGGCGGTGGGCAAGTGGCTGGCCAAGAACGGCGAGGGTGTGCATCACATCGCCTTCGGCACCGCGGACGTGGACGGCGACGCGCAGGCCGTCCGCGACAAGGGCGTCCGGGTGCTGTACGACGAGCCCCGGACCGGCAGTATGGGGTCCCGGATCACCTTCCTGCACCCCAAGGACTGCCACGGTGTGCTGACCGAACTCGTCACCGCCGCGTCCCCCACCGCGACAGACCACTGACCTTCACGTTCCCCGGCCGGTAGAGTGCAGCCGCGGCCGGGGTACGGGATGGGGCTCGGTCCATGCTCTGCCGATGATCTGACACCATTTCTTCGGAAAGGGTCGGCTCCACCGCGAGCGAATCCGGTACGACATGACGTGTATGGGACGAGTCGCGAGAAGGACGGAGCCGGCCGCCACCATGACCAGGGGACGGATGGGACCGCGCAGTGCGGGGCAACGACCGCTACGAGGCTGACGATCACCTCTCGCAGTTCGAAGCCGAGATGGAGCGGCTGAAGACCCAGCGGGACAAGGCCGTCCAGCACGCCGACGATCTCGGCTATCAGGTCGAGGTGCTGCGCGCCAAGCTCCACGAGGCGCGCCGCAACCTCGCGACCCGTCCTGCCTACGACAACGTCAGCCATCAGGCCGACCAGCTGCTGCGCAACGCCCAGATCCAGGCCGACCAGTTGCGCGCGGACTCCGAGCGCGAGCTGCGCGAGGCCCGTGCGCAGACCCAGCGGCTGTTGCAGGAGCAGGCCGAGCGGCAGGCCCGGCTGGAGGCGGAGCTGCACGCGGAGGCGGTCGGCCGCCGGCAGCGGCTGGACGAGGAGCTCAACGAGCGCCGCCAGACCGTCGAATCGCACGTCAACGAGAACGTCGCCTGGGCCGAGCAGCTGCGGGCCCGTACGGAGTCCCAGGCCCGCCGCCTGATGGAGGAGTCCCGGGCGGAGGCCGAACAGTCGCTGGGCGCCGCGCGCGCCGAGGCACAGCGGCTGGCGGAGCGGGCCCGTGAGCGGCTGGGCGCCGAGGCCGAACAGGCCCGCGCCGAAGCGGAAAGCATTTTGCGCCGGGCGCGTTCGGACGCCGAGCGGCTGCTGGCCGCCGCGTCCAGCCAGGCCCAGGAGGCCACGGACCAGGCCGAGCAGCTGCGCACCAGCGCCGGCAGCGAGTCCGAGGAGGCGCGCCGGCAGGCCGCCGAGCTGACCCGCACGGCCGAGGCGCGCATCCAGGAGGCGGACGCCGCGCTGCGCGAGGCGCGGGCCGCGGCGGAGAAGCTGGTCGACGAGGCGCAGCAGAGCGCCACCAAGCGGCTTTCGGCCGCCGAGTCCGAGAACGAGCAGCGCACCCGTACGGCCAAGGCGGAGATCGCGCGGCTGGTCGGCGAGGCGACGAAGGAGGCCGAGGACCTCAGGGCCGAGGCCGAGCAGCTGCGCGCGGACGCCCGCGCGGAGTCCGAGCGGCTGATCGCCGAGGCGCAGGAGAGCGCGCGGTCCAAGGCGGCGGAGGATTCCGCGGCGCAGCTGGCGAAGGCGGCGCGGACCGCGGAGGAGGTGCTGACCAAGGCGTCCGAGGAGGCCAAGGCCACCACCAAGGCCGCCGCCGAGGAGGCCGAGCGGCTGCGCCGGGAGGCCGAGACCGAGGCGGACCGGCTCCGCGAGGAGGCGCACGACACCGCGGCGCAGCTCAAGGGCGCGGCGAAGGACGACACGAAGGAGTACCGCGCCAAGACCGCCGAGCTCCAGGAGGAGGCCCGCCGGCTGCGCGGCGAGGCGGAGCAGCTGCGGGCGGACGCGGTCGCCGAGGGCGAGCGGATCCGCGGCGAGGCCCGCCGGGAGGCCGTCCAGCAGATCGAGGAGGCGGCCGGTACCGCCGAGGAGCTGCTGACCAAGGCCAAGGCCGATGCCGAGGAGACCCGTTCGAGCGCCGGCACCGAGAGCGAGCGGGTGCGGACCGAGGCCACCGAGCGCGCCACGGCGCTGCGCCGGCAGGCCGAGGAGGTGCTGGAGAAGGCCCGTACGGAGGCCGAGGAGCTGCTCTTCGAGGGCGCCCAGGCCGCCGAGACGGTGACGACGGAGGCGGAGGAGTCCGCCGAGCGGCTGCGGGCCGAGGCCGAGCAGGCCGCCGCGGAGCGGCAGGCCGAGGCGCAGGCCGAACTCGACCGGCTGCACACTGAGGCGTCGGACAAGGTCGCCGCCGCCGAGGAGGCGCTGCGCGAGGCCCGCGCGGAGGCGGAGCGGCTGCGCCGGGAGTCGCAGGAGGAGGCGGCCCGGCTCAAGTCGGAGTCCGCCGAGCGGATCCGTACCTCGCAGCAGCAGGCCGAGGAGGAGACCGAGCGGCTGCGCACGGAGGCGGCCGCGGACGCCGCGGCGGCGCGTGCCGAGGGCGAGTCGGTGGCCGGGCGGCTGCGCACCGAGGCGACGGCCGAGGCGGCGCGCCTGAAGGAGGCGGCGCAGGAGACCGCCGACCGGGTGCGCGCGGAGGCGGCGGCGGCGGCCGAGCGCACGGGGACGGAGGCGGCCCAGGAGCTGGCCGCGGCCCAGGAGGAGGCGGCCCGGCGGCGCCGGGAGGCCGAGCAGCTGCTGGGCGAGGCCCGCGAGGAGGCCCACCAGGAGCGCACCGCGGCGCAGGAGCAGAGCGAAGAGCTGCTGGCGTCGGCCCGTACCCGGGTGAGCGAGGCGCAGGCGGAGGCGGAGCGGCTGGTCGAGGAGGCGGACCGGCGCGCGAACGAGCTGGTGGCGACGGCCGAGACGACCGCCCAGCAGGTACGGGACGCGGTCGCGGGGCTGCACGAGCAGGCCGACGAGGAGATCGCCGGGCTGCGTTCGGCGGCCGAGCACGCCGCGGAGCGCACCAAGTCCGAGGCGCAGGAGGAGGCGGACCGGGTCCGCGCCGACGCGCACGACGAGCGCGAGCGCGCCACGGCCGACGCGGCGCGGGTGCGCAGTGAGGCGCAGGAGGCTTCGGAGGCTGCCAAGTCCCTTGCGGAGCGGGCGGTTTCGGAGGCCATCGAGGAGGCCGAGGGGCTGCGCGCGGAGGCGGCCGAGGTACTGGAGACGGCGCGCAAGGACGCCGAATCGGTGCGCGCGGACGCCGCGGAGCAGGCCGGCCGCCTGGTGTCGGAGGCGACCGCGCAGGCGGAGAAGCTGGTCACGGACGCGTCGGCGAAGGCGCAGCAGCTGCGTACTGACGCGTCGGACGCGCTGGCGTCCGGTGAGCAGGACGCGGCACGGGCCCGTGCGGAGGCGCGGGACGACGCCAACCGGATGCGGTCGGACGCCGCCGAGCAGGTCGACCGGCTGCTCACCGAGGCGCGCGCGGAGGCCGAACGGATCGTCACCGAGGCCGCCGAGCTGACGTCTTCGGCGCAGGAGGACGCGGACCGTACGGTCGAGGAGGGCGAGCGGGCCGCCAACCGGCTGCGGACGGACGGCGAGAAGCAGGCGCTCGCGATGGTCCGGGAGGCGACCGAGGCCGCGGAGCGGCTGCGGGCCGAGGCGGCCGAGGTGCTGGAGACGGCGCGTGCCGAGGCGGAGCGCAGCGGCGACCAGGCACGCGAGGCGGCGAACAAGACCCGTTCGGACGCTGCGGCGCAGGCCGACGAGCTGATCGCGGAGGCCACCGCGGAGGCCGGGCGGCTGGGCGCGGAGGCGGCGGAGACCTCCGCGGCGGCCGACCGGGACGCGGACCGCACCCGGGCCGACGCCCGCGAGCAGGCGGACCGGATGATCGCGACGGCCACCGGGGAGGCGGACCGGCTGCGGGCGGACGCGGCCGAGACGGTCACCTCCGCGCAGGAGCACGCCAACCGCACCCGCGCCGAGTCCGCGAAGGTCGAGGCGGACGCCACCGCGGAGGCGGAGCGGCTGCGGGCCGAGGCGCGGCAGGAGGCGGACCGGCTGCTGGACGAGGCCCGCGCGGACGCCGCCAAGCGCCGCGCGGACGCCGCGGAGCAGGCCGACCAGCTCGTCGCGAAGGCCCAGGAGGAGGCGCTGCGCGCCGCCGCGGCGGCCGAGGAGCAGGCGGACGCGATGGTCGGGGCGGCCCGCAAGGAGGCCGACCGGATCGTCATGGAGGCGACGGTGGCGGGCAACACGCGGGTGGAGAAGGCCCGTACGGACGCGAACACGCTGCTGGCCGAGGCCCGTGGGGACGCCACGGCGATAAGGGACCGCACGGAGGAGCTGCGGACGCGGATCGAGAGCGAGGTCGAGGAGCTGCACGACCGGGCCCGCCGCGAGGCGTCGGAGGCGATGAAGAATGCCGGCGAGCGCGTCGACAAGCTCATCGCGCAGGCCACCGCGCAGCAGACGGAGGCCGAGGAGAAGGCCGAGCAGCTGCTGTCGAAGGCGAACAGCGAGGCGAGCAAGGTCCGGATCGCGGCGGTGAAGAAGGCCGAGACCCTCATCAAGGAGGCCGAGAACAAGAAGGCCGAGGCCGTGCGCGACGCGGACCGCAGGCGCGCCGAGGCCGAGGCGGAGGCGACCAGGATCGTCGACGAGGGCAAACACGAGCTGGAGGTCCTGGCGCGCCGGCGCAAGGACATCAACACCGAGATCTCCCGCGTCCAGGATGTGCTGGAGGCGCTGGAGTCGTTCGAGACGCCCACGGGGGGCGCGGAAGGCAAGGGCGGCGGCACGAAGGCCGCCGCGGGCGCGGGGGCAACTCGTTCGAGTGGCAAGCAGTCCGAGGGGTAGCCACTCAAATGAGGGGTCATTCTCCACAACAAACGTGCATTGACTCGATGACACGCCGTTAAGGCCCCTAGGATTCCCCTTAAAACACCTCACCGGTCTCTTTCGACAGGAACCCCATGAGCGACACTTCCTCCCCTTTCGGCTTCGAGCTCGTGCGGCGTGGATACGACCGCGGTCAGGTGGACGACCGCATTACGAAGCTCGTCGCCGATCGTGACAGTGCTCTGGCCCGCATCACCTCACTGGAGAAGCGGATCGAGGAGCTGCACCTCGAAACGCAGAACGCCCAGGCCCAGGTCAATGACGCGGAGCCGTCCTACGCGGGCCTCGGTGCGCGCGTGGAGAAGATCCTCCGGCTGGCCGAGGAGGAGGCCAAGGATCTGCGTGAGGAGGCCCGGCGGGCCGCCGAGCAGCACCGCGAGCTGGCCGAGTCGTCCGCCCAGCAGGTCCGTAACGACGCCGAGCAGTTCGCCTCCGAGCGCAAGTCGAAGGCGGAGGACGAGGGCGCCCGGATCGTCGAGAAGGCCAAGGGCGAGGCGTCCACGCTGCGCTCCGAGGCCCAGAAGGACGCGCAGTCCAAGCGTGAGGAGGCGGAGAGCCTCTTCGAGGAGACCCGCGCCAAGGCCGCGCAGGCCGCCGCCGACTTCGAGACCAATCTCGCCAAGCGCCGGGAGCAGTCCGAGCGCGACCTGGCCTCCCGTCAGGCCAAGGCGGAGAAGCGTCTCGCGGAGATCGAGCACCGCGCCGAGCAGCTGCGGCTGGAGGCCGAGAAGCTGCGGACGGACGCGGAGCGCCGGGCCCGCCAGACGGTGGAGACCGCACAGCGCCAGGCCGAGGACATCGTGGCCGACGCCAATGCCAAGGCCGACCGGATCCGCAGCGAGTCGGAGCGCGAGCTGGCGGCGCTGACGAACCGCCGCGACTCCATCAACGCGCAGCTGACGAACGTCCGCGAGATGCTGGCGACGCTGACCGGTGCGGCCGTCGCCGCGGCCGGTTCCCCGGGCGAGGACGAGACCCTCACCCGCGGCGTCCCGGCCCAGCAGTCCCGCTGACGCGTCGGCCGCAGGCCGCGCGGAACTGATTCCCGGCGCCCCCGTACCGCCCCTCCGGCGGTGCGGGGGCGCGGTCGTGCCGCGGCCGGGCCGGGCGCCGCTCCCGGTGGCGCGGGTCCCGGGTCGCGCCTAGCGTGCTGTACATGATCGAGCTGGACGGGCTGACCAAGCGCTACGGCGAGAAGCTCGCCGTGGACCATCTCTCCTTCACGGTGCGGCCCGGCATCGTCACCGGTTTCCTCGGCCCCAACGGGGCGGGCAAGTCGACGACCATGCGGATGATGCTCGACCTGGACAATCCGACGGCCGGCACGGTCCGTATCGACGGGAAGCACTACCGGCAGCTCAAGGACCCGCTGCGGTACATCGGGGCGCTGCTGGACGCGCAGGCGGTGCACGGCGGCCGGAGCGCCTACAACCATCTGCTCTGTCTGGCGCAGAGCAACGGCATTCCGCGCCGGCGGGTCGGCGAGGTGCTGGACACGGTCGGGCTGAGCACCGTCGCCACCCAGCGCTCGAAGGGGTTCTCGCTCGGTATGGGGCAGCGGCTGGGCATCGCCGCGGCGCTGCTCGGCGACCCGGAGATCCTGATGTTCGACGAGCCGGTCAACGGCCTCGACCCGGAGGGCATCCACTGGATCCGCACGGTGATGCGGAACCTCGCGCACCGCGGACGTACGGTCTTCGTCTCCTCGCACCTGATGAGCGAGATGGCGCTCACCGCCGACCATCTGGTCGTGATCGGACAGGGCAGGCTGCTGGCGGACACCTCGATGGCCGATTTCATCCACCAGAACTCACGGTCCTACGTCCGGATGCGGTCGCCGGAACAGGAGCGGCTGCGCGACATGCTGCACAGCGCGGGCATCCGGGCGGTGGCGGCCGACGACGGCTCGCTGGAGATCGACGGGGTGCCCGCGACCCGGCTGGGCGAACTGGCCGCCCGGCAGCAACTCGTCCTGCACGAGCTGAGCCCTCAGCAGGCTTCCCTGGAAGAGGCGTTCATGCGGCTCACCGCCGAATCGGTGGAGTACCACGCACACGACGGCGAACCGCCGGCGGCGCGGTCCGCGGTGCCCGCGGTCGCCGCGGCCGCGGGCGGCCCGGGGCCGGATGCCCCGCAGGGCGGCGGCTGGGGAGCGGACTGGCAGCGGAAGGGGAGCTGACGATGTCGGCGGTCACACAGGTCCTGCGGTCGGAGTGGACCAAGATCAGGTCGGTGCAGTCCACGGTGTGGACGCTCGGCATCGCCGTGGTGATCACCGTCGCCCTGGGGGTGCTGCTCTGCCTCCTGGCCAAGAGCGACTTCGGTTCGCTGGCGGCCAAGGACCAGATCGCCTTCGACCCCACCAACGCCAGCTTCGCCGGGATGGGCCTGGGCCAGCTGGCGATGATCGTCTTCGGCGTGCTGGTCGTCTCCAACGAGTACAGCACCGGCATGATCCGCACCTCGCTCGCCGCCGTCCCGCAGCGCGGCACCTTCCTCGCCTGCAAACTCGCGGTGGCCACGGCGCTGGTGTGCGTCGTGGGCCTGGCGACCAGCTTTGCGGCGTTCTTCGCCGGGCAGGCGGTGCTGGGCGGCCACCGGGCGCACCTCGGCGACCCGAACGTGCTGCGCGCGGTGATCGGCGGCGGCCTCTACATGACGCTGATCGCGCTGTTCTCCATGGGCGTGGCCACGATGCTGCGCAGCCCGCTGCTGTCGCTGGGCATCCTGATGCCGTTCTTCTTCCTGATCTCCAGCATCCTCGGCAACGTCCCGGCGACCCGGAAGATCGGCCGCTATCTCCCCGACCAGGCGGGCCAGAAGATCATGCAGGTGGTCCCGCGGGTCAACGACCATGTGACGTACGGCCCGTGGGGCGGTCTGGCCATCATGGTCGGCTGGGTGCTGGCCGCGCTGCTCGGCGGGTTCGTCCTGCTGAAGCGGCGCGACGCCTGACCGGCGGGGCTCCGGCCGGACGGTCCGTCACGGGCCCCCGCACCCGTTTTGGCGGGAACCGTCAACATCCGGATAGCCTCATAACCCTCACGGGGGGCACGAGGGACCTCTGCCCCGACGATCTCGCGAGGGGCGGAGAATGATCGAGGCAGTCGGCCTGACGAAGCGCTACGGCGCCAAGACGGCCGTGCACAACCTGTCGTTCCAGGTACGGCCGGGCATGGTCACCGGCTTCCTGGGGCCCAACGGCTCCGGCAAGTCGACGACGATGCGCATGATCCTGGGCCTGGACACACCGACCTCGGGGCATGCGACCGTGGGCGGCCACCCCTTCCGCAAGCTCCCCAACGCCCCCCGCCAGGTGGGCGCGCTGCTCGACGCCAAGGCCGTGCACGGCGGCCGCAGCGCGCGTCAGCATCTGCTCTCGCTCGCCCAGTTGTCCGGCATCCCGGCCCGCCGGGTCGACGAGGTGCTCGGCGTGGTGGGCCTCCAGGATGTCGCCAAGCGCCGCTCCAGCGGCTTCTCGCTGGGTATGGGCCAGCGGCTGGGCATCGCGGCGGCACTGCTCGGCGACCCGCAGGTGCTGCTCTTCGACGAGCCGGTCAACGGCCTCGACCCCGAAGGCATCCTGTGGGTGCGCAATCTGATGAAGCAGCTCGCCGCCGAGGGCCGTACGGTCTTCGTCTCCTCACACCTGATGAGCGAGATGGCGCTCACCGCCGACCATCTGATCGTGATCGGCCGGGGCCAGTTGCTGGCGGACATGTCCGTCACGGACTTCATCTCGGCCAACTCCGCCGATTTCGCGCGGGTGCGCACCCCCGACACCGAGCCCGAGCAGCGCGAGAAGCTGGCCGCGGTGCTCGGCGAGGCGGGCGGCCGGACCACGGCCGAGCAGGACGGTGCGCTGCGGGTGACCGGGCTGCCGCTGCCCCGTATCAGTGAGCTCGCGCACGCGGCCGACATCCGGCTGTGGGAGCTGTCGCCGCACCAGGCGTCCCTGGAGGAGGCGTACATGCGGATGACGCAGGGCGCCGTGGACTACCGCTCGACGGCCGACCCGCGGGCCGGTCTCCAGGGGCCGCCCGCCGGGTACGCGCCGCAGGGTGGCCCGCCGCAGGGCTACGCGGGCCCCGGGTACGCCCCCGGCCCGCAGGGCGGGCCCGGTCACCCCGGCCAGGCGCAGCCGAACCCGTACGCGCAGCAGAACCCGTACGGGCAGCAGGCGCCCGGGGCCGCACCGGGGCAGGGCTATCCGCCGCCCGGTCCCGGCCAGGCCCAGGGTCACCCGTACGGGGCACCCGGTCCGTACGGCGCACCCCACCCGTACGGGCAGCAGCCGCAGCCCGCCGCGCCGATGCCGCCCGCCGCCCCCGCCGCCGCCGCCCCGACCACGCCGCACCACGAGGACGCCCGATGACCAGCCCTCAGCAGCCGCAGCCCCAGGCGCAGCCTGAGCCGAACGACACCCCGCAGGCCCGGCAGCCGATACCGGCCGCACCGCCGGCCCCGCCGCAGCAGCCGCAGGCACAGCCGCAGCCGCAGGCGGCCCAGCAGCCGCAGCCGGAGCAGCCGGGTCCGGCCGTTCAGCAGCCCGCTCCGGAGCACTCCGCACCGGCCGGGGAGGCCGGCACGATGCTGCTCCAGGCCCAGTCGGCACCCGAGCGGTCCGTGCCCGCCGAGGAGCCGGGCACGATGCTGCTCCAGGCCCAGGCTCCGGCCCAGGCCCAGGCCCAGGCTCCGGGCATGCCCCAGCCGCAGCCCCGGCCCGCGTACGCCGGAGCCGCGCCCGGCGGCCCGCAGCACCAGGGACAGCCCCCGATCCCCCCGCAGGGACACCCGCAGGGACACCCCCAGCCGCAGCCCGGACCCAACTGGCAGGGCGGCGGCGGTTACGTCTCGCCGATCCCGGTGCGCCGTACCCACCTCGGCGATGCGCTGGCCTCCGAGTGGACGAAGATCCGCTCGGTGCGCTCGACGCTCTGGACGCTGGGCGTGATGGTCGTCCTGGTCCTGGGCATCAGCCTGCTGACCGCCACGGTGGTCGCCAGCAGCGGCGGCCGGCTCGGGAACACCTCGCCCCTGAGCTTCGGCACGTTCGGCATGATGATGGGCCTGATGTGCCTGCTCACACTGGGCGTGCTGGTCATCACCTCCGAGTACGGCACCGGCATGATCCGCACCACCCTGACCGCCTGCCCGAGCCGCGCCCGGATACTGACCGCCAAGGCGATCGTCTTCTTCGCGCTGAGCTTCGCCGTCTCCCTGGTCACCACCGTGCTGGTAGCGCTCCTCAACACCGCCCTGCTCGGCGATATGACGACGGAGGCGCCGACCGGCGGCGACTGGTTCAAGGCGACCGTGGGCGTCAGCCTCTTCGTCGCGATGACCGGACTGTTCGCGCTCGCCCTCGGTTCGCTGCTGCGGCACTCCGCGGGCGCGATCACGCTCATGATCGGCCTCTACCTGCTGCCGCTCGTGCTGGCGATCTTCATGATGGCGGAGAGCCTGTCGGACGTCCGCGCATGGCTGCTGGAGTACGCGATCCCCAGCCAGCTCGGCGCGATGTACAGCAGCGCCGTGACCGACAACGGCCCCTCGGGCTGGGACCCGTTGTGGATCATGACGGGCCTCACCGCGGTCGCCCTCGGCAGCGCCTACGCCGTGCTGGCCAAGCGCGACGTCTGATTCCGCGCACCGCGCGAGCGCTCAGTATCTGGGCGCGTTCCGGGACCGCTGGAGCCGTGCGCTCCGGCGGTCCCGTGCTGTCCAGCACGCCCGGTGCCAGTGTCTGCGGTCGTCCACATCGCCGTGCTGCGGCCAGCTGACGACATGCGGGACGCCGGGCGGGATCTCCTGGTCGCAGCCGGGGCAGCGGTAGTGCTTGGCCGCACCGGCGCCGGCGACCTGCCGGACGACCCACTCCTCGCCGCGCCACTCTTCCGTGCGTTCCAGACCGTAACGGTCCCCGTCCACGTGCTCGGTGGGCTGCGCACCGACGCGCTGACGGTTTCGACGCGGAGACACTGGGCACCTCGGAAATTTACGGGATCACGGGCTGTCACCAGCGTACGCGGCTCGGTCATGGGTAGGCGCCGCCCGATACGTTTCTGCGATCATCTGGAGATTTCCCGCCAGGCCGTGCCCATGGCACGTGTCAGACGTTGTTGCCCGTGTGGGGGAGGCCGCGTCGGCTGCGAGGGAGGCAGAGAACGATGCGCGTTGGGGCTTTCATCCTGGCCGCTCAATTTCCGGGCCAGGGACAGGGCGAGACGCTGCACCGCGCGGTGCGCTCCGCGGAGGTCGCGGAGGAGGCCGGGCTCGACGACGTCTGGCTGGCGGAACACCATTTCGTACCGTACGGCGTCTGCCCGTCCGCGGTGACGCTGGCCGCGCTGCTGCTGGGGCGGACCCGCCGGATCGGGGTCGGGACGGCGGTCAGTGTGCTGCCGACCCAGCATCCGGTGGCCCTCGGCGAGCAGGCGGCGCTGCTGCATCTCACCTCCGACGGCCGGTTCACGCTCGGTGTCGGCCGGGGCGGGCCGTGGGTGGATCTGGAGGTCTTCGGCGCCGGACTCGCCGCGTACGACCACGGTTTCCCGGAGGCCCTGGATCTGCTGCTGCGCTGGCTGCGGGAGCCCCGGGTGGGCGCGGCGGGCGAGCGCTACGCGTTCCGGGAGGTGGCGGTCGTGCCCCGGCCGATCGAGTCGCTCGCCGATCCGGACGACCCGTCGGCCGGTCCCCCGGGCCCTCCGGTGGTGGTGGCGTGTACCTCGCCCGCGTCGGTCCGGCTGGCCGCCGCGCGCGGGCTGCCGATGCTGGTGGGGATGCACTGCGGGGACGAGGAGAAGGCGGAGATGGTCGCGCTGTGGCGGTCGGCCGCCCTGGAAGCCGGCCGGGACGGCGACGAAGTGGCCGCGGCCGCGCATGTGTCGGCGGGGGTGGTGCAGATCGCCGATGCCCGCCAGGACGCGACGGAGTCGCTGACGAAGGCGATGCCCGGCTGGCTGCGGCAGGGGCTCGGCGCGCATGTGACCGTCGACGGCCGCTACCGCTCGATGCGCGATCCGCTGGCCTATACGGAGCTGCTGTGCGCGCTGCATCCCGTCGGTCCGCCACGGCTGTGCGCGGACCGGCTGGCGGCCTCGGCGGAGCGTACGGGCATCACGAGGTACGCGCTGCTCGTCGAGGGCTCCGGCGATCTCGCCGCCACCGAGGAGAACGTCCGCCGCCTGGGCGCGGAGGTCCTGCCGCAGCTGGGGTGACCCCGCCGCCTCCGGCGGAGCGGCCCGCGGCAGCGCCCCGGCGTGCCCTGTGGTGCGGCCGCCGGTGGCCGTGCGGTGGTGCGAGGGCGCCGTGCTCTGGTGAGGTCAGGTAGCTGTCCGGTGGTGCTGCCGCTGGCGCACCGGCACCGAAGGTGCCCGCTTCCACGTGCGCAGCGGCAGCAACTCCGGTCAGCAGTCGCGCAGTTCGGGCGACTGGTTCAGCAGCTGGCCCCGTACGGAGGTGAATCGGGCCAGGCGGTCGTCCACCGACGGGTCGAGCGGGAAGACGGCGACCCGGTGGCAATTCTGGAAGGCGAGACGCACACCGAAGTGGCGCTCCAGCGACCCGCGGATGGCGTTACTCGCCAACGCGCGCAGCAACTGGCCGCGGGCGAACTCGCTCGGCGGGGGCGTCTGGTTGTCGGCGAATTCTCCACCGTCCTCCTTCAGCCGGGCCGCCAGAGAGCTGATCATCTCCCATGCGTAGGGCAGGGAGGTCCGGACGCAGTCGACGAAATCCGCTTCATCGACCTCGCCTCGCTCGGCCTGTTCGAGGAGGGCCGGTGAGACGTCGAGCGACATGGGGTTCTCCTCTCGCGGCCCCGCCGGGACGGGGCCTCAGGGATGGGACACGGGGATATCGCGACGGAGCGTGTTCGCTTCACGACCCCCCGCTGCAACGGTATGCCGCGCCAGTGGCCCGCACCAGGAGAATGCACAGACAACCGGCCATCGTCGAACAGGTCGATCCAGGGGCGAATCGCGTCGGCGGCCTCCGGTCGAGTAGCGTGACGCACCATGCGTCTCGTCATCGCCCGCTGCTCCGTGGACTACGCGGGCCGGCTCACAGCCCATCTCCCCTCGGCCCCCCGCCTCATCCTGGTGAAAGCGGACGGCTCCGTCTCCATTCACGCGGACGACCGGGCCTACAAACCGCTCAACTGGATGTCCCCGCCCTGCTCGCTCAAGGAGGGGGACGGTGATGTGTGGACGGTGGAGAACAAGGGCGGCGAGAAGCTCATCATCACCCTGGAGGAGATCATCCACGACTCCTCCCACGAGCTCGGCGTCGATCCGGGCCTCATCAAGGACGGCGTGGAGGCCCACCTCCAGGAGCTGCTCGCCGACCGGATCGAAACCCTCGGCGAAGGCTATTCGCTGATTCGGCGTGAATACCCCACCGCCATCGGTCCGGTGGACATCCTGTGCCGCGACGCGGACGGCCAGACCGTCGCCGTGGAGATCAAGCGGCGCGGTGAGATCGACGGCGTCGAGCAGCTCACCCGCTATCTCGAACTCCTCAACCGCGACCCGCACCTGGCCCCGGTCAAGGGCATCTTCGCGGCCCAGGAGATCAAGCCGCAGGCTCGGGTGCTGGCGACCGACCGCGGCATGAGCTGCGTCGTGCTGGACTACAACGGGCTGCGCGGCATCGAGGACGACAAGCTCCGCCTGTTCTGACCCCGCCCGGCCCGCTCCGGCAGCACGACGGCCCGGTACGCGGCCGGCCCGCCCGTTCGGCGGCCGGCCCCGTACCGGGCCGTTGTGCTGTCTCCGGCGCCCCCGGACCCCCGTACGGGCCCGGGCGGGCGTCAGCCGACGGGGGTGCCGTCGGCGCCGTGGCCGGACGAGGACGGGTTGCCGGAGGTGGCCGGTGATCCGGAGCCGGACGCGCCGCCCATCGGGCCGACGGCCGTGTGCGGCGGGTTCTCGGTCGTCGGCTTGTCCGTCGGATCGTCGCTGGGCGTCGGGGTGGTGGGGTCCTCCGTCGGCTTGTCCGTCGTCGGGCTCGGATTGCTCGGCTTGCCGCTCGGCTTGTGCGAGGGGGGCTGGTCCGTACCCGTGCTCGGCGAACCGGCCGGCGGGGTCGGGCCGGTCGTCGGGTCCGTGGGCCGGTTGCCGGGGTCGGTCGGCGTGCCGCTGGTGTCGGGGCTGCCGGTGCTCGGGGACGGGCTGAGCTCGCCGCCCGGGGTCCCGGACCGGTCCGCGCCGGTGTCGGAGGGCGACCGGTCCGGTCCCGTACCGGGCTGCTCGGACGGCCCGTCCTGGCCGTCGCCGTCCGGCGCCGTGCTCTGCTCCGAGGTGACCTGGCCGCCGTCGGTGTCGCCGCCGCCGGAGGTGGCGCCGAGCGTGACGACGGTGCCGAGCACGGCCGCCAGCAGCACTCCGGCGCCGGCGGCCACCAGGTTGCGCCGCGCCCCGCCGAAGATCCCCCGCTTACCGGCCGGACGGGCCGCGGCACCCTTGCCGCCGGCCGCACCGCCGGCCGCGTTCGCGCTGACCACGGCGCCGTGGGCGACGGCCGTCGGCACGGTCTGCCCGACGACCGGCACCAGTGTCGTGGGCACGTCGTCGGGCGACGGGTCGGCCGTCCCGGGCCGCGCCTTCGCCGCGGTGGGGCCGGCCGCGAGCTGCGGCATGCCGACCGTCCGGGCGAACCGCGTACGGTCCGCGACCAGCGCGAGCGCCCGCCGGCCGGCGACCGCACCGTCCCGGTCGGAGAGCACGCCGCGCA
Source organism: Streptomyces sp. x-80 (assembly GCF_046549095.1). NCBI lineage: Bacteria > Bacillati > Actinomycetota > Actinomycetes > Kitasatosporales > Streptomycetaceae > Streptomyces > Streptomyces sp. x-80. The sequence continues at coordinate 78,151 of NZ_JAJPWM010000024.1, read as the reverse complement.
GCCCGATGGACGCCTCCAGCTCGGCGCGCGCCCGGTCGAGGCTGCCGGTGCACAGTGCCAGTACGCCCAGCTCGTGGTGGAAATACGCCTCTTGGGCGACCTCGCCGGCCAGCCGCGCGGCCTCCTGGCCGTGCCGCAGGCTGCGCTCCCAGGCGCTCCAGTGCAGCGCCGCGGCGAACGCGGGCGCCGCCGTCCGGGCGAGCAGCACCGCCGCGCTGGTGTGGCCGCTCTCCCGGCTGCCGGTCAGCACCGCCATCGCGGCCAGCACCGCGTCGGACTCGGCGGCGACCTGCTCGGGGGTGACCGAGGGGTGTCCGGCCCACCAGGCGTAGTGCTGGGCGGCGGTGTGCGCCCGTCCGGCCGCGCCTGCCGCGTATCCGGCCGCGGTCAGCTGCTCCTGAACGGTCGCGGCGAGCCGGAAGTGGGTACCGGCCGGGGTGATCAGCCCGCAGCCCAGCAGTTCGCCGAGGGCGGCCTCCGCGAGCGGGTCCTGGGTGAGCGCCGGCAGCTGCGCCGGACTCGGCAGCTCGCCGCCGAGCGCGACCGCGAAGCGGAGCGTCTCCCGGGCGGCGGCGCCGAGCCCGGCGGCGAGGCGCGGGGCGGCCTCGTCCGGGGCCGGGAGCGAGGTGCCGGCGTCCTCCGCGGTCCCGTCGGACGCGTCGTCCCGCGGCCGGTCGGGGAAGAGACCGTAGCCGTCGTCGAGGGCACCGGGGCCCGCCAGCCGGTCCTCGCGCTGCCGCAGCAGGGCCGCGGCCTGGACGAAGCGCAGCGGCAGCCCCTCGGACGCGTACCAGAGGTCGGCCGCCCAGGCCGCCTCGTCGTCGGTGAGCGGCCGGTCGACGGCGTGCTCCAGCATCCGTACGCAGCCGCCGAGGCCGATGCCGGCGAGGGTGACCTCTTCGAGGTGCGCGTCGGGGCCGGGGGCCGCGACGTCCGGGGTGGCCGCGAGGAGGAAGGCGCATTCGGGGGTCGCCTCGAGCAGCTCGTCGAGCGCGTCACCGCCGAATTCCAGGTCGTCCAGGACGACGATCGCGCCGATACCGGCGAGCAGCCGCAGCAGTTCCGGGCGCTCGGGACGGTACTGGGTGGCCTCGTGCACCGCCGCGAACAGCGCGTACAGCACGTCGGTCGCGGTGCGGTGGTAGCCGGAGAGCCGGACGACGCCGTCCGGGGCGAGGTCGGCGCAGGCGTCGGCCACGGCGTCCAGCAGCCGGGTGCGGCCCGAGCCCGCGGGTCCGGTGACGCGCACGGACCTGCCGCGGGAGAGCAGCTGTACCAGGTGTTCGATGTCCTCGGCGCGCTCTTCGAGGCCGAGTGCGTGGCCGGCGAATCCGGGCGCTTCCGGGGGCACCGGCGCCGCCGCGCGCCCGGCCGGTCCGAGCCTGCCGGGGGCGGCCGGGTGCTCACCGGGCGGGCAGGGTTCGATCTCGCTGCCGTCGACGGGGTTGACGGTGACGAGGTAGCTGCCCGAGACGAGCTGGACGACCCGGGCGAGGCCGCCGGTGCCGGTCTGCGGGTCGCCCGGCGCGGACGCCGGCGGCTCGGCAGGGTGGCCCTGCTCGCCGTTCTCGTCAGGTCCCCGGTGCGTGTTCGGGTCCATGCTGAATGCCCCCAGATGTGGCGTGCCGACTGCGCTTCCGGCCGTCCGCACTCTCCGGCCGGCCGGAAGAGTCCTCGGCCGGCGCGTCTGGTCCGGTGCCCGCCGCGGCTGATGGCACACGGCCGGGAATCGAACCATAGACCGGGGGAACGCCCCGGTGCACCGCCGGGGTCCCTTCCTGACCGGAACGCCCCGATGTGGTGAGAATCGCTCGGTTTCGCGGCTTTTGCCGCATCACGGTACAGGCTCCGCCGCCGGCACCGGCCGCCCGGGGCCGCCCTGCCGGCCGGGGGGCTCACCCGCGCGGCAGCGACTCCGCCGCGATACCGCCCTCGATCGCGAGAATGCGGTGCAGCCGGGTGGCCACCAGGAGGCGCTGCATCTGGGCCGGCACCCCGCGCAGCACGAGCCGGCGGTTGGCCCGGCCCGCGCGGCGGTGCACTCCCATGATCACGCCGAGCCCGGTGGCATCCCAGGAGTCCAGCTCGGTCAGGTCCAGCACGAGATCGCCGTGGCCGGAGTCGACGGCGGTGTGCAGGACCGTACGGGCGTCCGCCGCGGTGCGGACGTCGAGGCGGCCCCCGACGACCAGCTCGGCGTGGTCGCCCCTGATGTGCATATGCGCTCCCCGAGATCATGGGTCTTCGTGCGTGACGTCTACCGAACTGACTGCCTCTCATACGGCGAAGTTGCCGCCTGTAAGCGAACCGATACCGAAGTCACCCCGGACGGGTGACGCCGTCGGACCACCGGGCCCTGACGTGGCATCAGTGCGCGTAGAAGCCCTGCCCGCTCTTGCGGCCGAGGTCGCCCGCGTCGACCATCCGCCGCATGAGCTCCGGCGGCGCGAACTTCTCGTCCTGGGACTCGGTGTAGATGTTGTCGGCGGCGTGCAGCAGGATGTCCACGCCCGTCAGATCGGCGGTGGCCAGCGGTCCCATCGCGTGGCCGAACCCCAGCTTGCAGGCGATGTCGATGTCCTCGGCGCTGGCCACGCCGGATTCGTAGAGCTTCGCGGCCTCGACGACCAGCGCCGAGATCAGCCGGGTGGTCACGAACCCGGCGACATCGCGGTTGACGACGACACAGGTCTTGCCGACGGACTCGGCGAACTCCCGGGCGGTGGCGAGGGTTTCGTCGCTGGTCTTGTAGCCGCGCACCAGCTCACAGAGCTGCATCATCGGCACCGGCGAGAAGAAGTGCGTGCCCACGACCCGCTCGGGGCGGGAGGTGGCCGCCGCGATCTTGGTGATCGGGATGGCGGAGGTGTTGGAGGCCAGCACCGCCTCGTCCTTGGCGAGCTTGTCCAGCGCCCGGAAGATCTCGCGCTTGACCTCGATCTTCTCGAAGACGGCCTCGACGACGAGGTCCGCGTCGGCGGCCGCGTCCAGGTCGGTGGTGGTGGTGATGCGGGCCAGCGCCTGCTCGGCGGCGTCCGCCGTCAGCTTGCCCTTGGCGACGAACTTCGCGTACGAGGCTTCGATGCCGCCCTTGCCGCGGGCCAGCGCCTCGTCCGTCACATCGCGCAGGATGACGTCCCAGCCCGCCTGCGCGGAGACCTGCGCGATACCCGACCCCATGAGTCCGGCCCCGATGACGGCGAGCTTCTTTGCCACTGCTGTCCCCTCACGCCCTGTGTACCCAACGGCTCTCAAGGTGACGTTAGCGGTCGCGGGCGGTCCTTTGGCGGGTAAGAGATGCGCGTCACGTCTCAGATGACGGACATCACACCGCGGGGCGCGGACGCGGGCCGGGAGGCCGTCAGCCGGGCGGCCGTACGGCGTAGTTGAGGACCTTCTCGCCCAGCAGGTCCTCCATCTCGTCGAGCAGGACGAGCGCCTCGCGGGAGACCTCGGCCGGGGCGCGGCCCGCGGTCATCTCGCGGCCGATGGCGTCGGCGAGGGCCGTGTGCACCCAGTTGAGCTGACCGGCCACCAGGGTCGGCAGCGGGTCGTCGGCCGCCGAGCCGGTCTCCTCGCGCAGCGTCGTCGCCAGGTGGACGAGCTGCTCCTGCTGGAGGTGCCAGAGGCGGGACTTGAGGGCGTCCGCACCGTGCACGACGCGCAGAAACCGGTCGTACCCCGCCATCAGGCCGACGGTGGGCGAGACGGCCTCCACCTCGCCGCGCAGCTCGCGCAGGACCGCGGCGGCGGCCGACTCGCCCGGGTCGCGGCCGCGGACGTACCGCGAGAGCCGTTCCACCAGGGCGGCGCTCCGGTCGAGGAAGAGGTCCTCCTTGGCCGGGAAGTAGTTGTAGACGGTGTTGACGGCGACCTCCGCGGCCTCGGCGACCTCGGCCACCGTCACCGCGTCGAAACCGCGCTCCAGGAACAGCCCGGTGGCCACATCCGAGATCAGCTGCCTGGTCCGGCGCTTCTTCCGCTCCCTGAGCCCTTCTGTCATGCCGTCATCGTAAACGTAGCTGCCCCCGCATCAAACTTGGAGGCATTGCAAAATTGTGGAGCCTCTGTTTTTCTGGGGCCATGGCAGTCATCACCACGACCGGGCTGGCCCGGACGTTCACCACCGGCCGCGGCCCCGTCGAGGCCGTACGCGGCATCGATCTCACCGTCCGGCGCGGCGAGATCCTCGGCTTCCTCGGCCCCAACGGCGCGGGCAAGACCACCACCCTGCGCATGCTCACCACCCTCCTCACGCCGACCGGCGGCAGCGCGACGGTGGCCGGCTGCGACCTCGCCACGGACCCCGTGGGCGTGCGGCGCGGCAGCGGCTATGTCGCCCAGTCCGGCGGGGTGGACCCGGGCGTCTCGGTCCGCGAGGAGCTGATCACCCAGGGGCGGCTGTACCGCCTGACCAAGGCCGAAGCGGCGGACCGCGCCGCGGAGCTGGCGCACGACCTCGGCCTCACCGGCCTTCTGGAGAACCGGACCGCGGCGCTCTCCGGCGGCCAGCGGCGGCGGCTGGACCTCGCGCTGGGACTCACCCACCGCCCCGAGGTGCTGTTCCTGGACGAGCCGACCACCGGCCTCGACCCCGGCAGCCGCGCCGCCCTGTGGGAGCTGGTCCGCCGCATCCGCGCCGAGCACGGCACCACCGTCTTCCTGACCACCCACTACCTCGACGAGGCGGACGCGCTCGCCGACCGGCTGGTCATCGTCGACCACGGCGTGGTGGTCGCCGAGGGCACCCCGGACGCGCTCAAGCGGGCGCACGCGGGGTCCGCCGACGCCTCGCTCCAGGACGCCTTCCTCGCGGTCACCGGGCGCGGTGCCGCGCCGCGGGACGCCGCACCGCTCGCCGTCTGAACCCACCGTCCGCGAGCCCGCCCGCCCCCATTCCCTCCCCAGCCAGGAGCCCCGATGCCCCCTTCCCGCTCCGTTCCCCTCTCCTCCGCTCTCTCCAGCTTCCTCTCCGACACCGTCCTGATCTTCGGGCGCTACGCACGGCAGACGCTGCGCTCCCGGCTCCAGATGCTCTTCGGGCTGCTGATGCCCCTGCTGTATCTGCTCTTCTTCGGTCCGCTGCTGACCGGTCTGCGCCTGGGGCCGTCCGGCAGCAGCTCCTGGCAGTCGCTCGTCCCCGGTCTGCTGCTCCAGCTCGCCCTGTTCGGGGCCGGGTTCTGCGGTTTCGGCATCCTCGTCGAGAAGCAGTACGGGGTGGTGGAGCGGATGCGGGTGACGCCGGTGAGCCGGCCGGCGCTGCTGCTGGGGCGGGTGCTGCGGGACACCGTGGTGCTCGTCCTCCAGTCCGGGCTGCTGGTGGCGGCCGCGGTGGCGATGGGGCTGCGGGCGCCGCTGCCCGGCATCCTCATCGGCTTCGTGTTCGTCGCCGTGCTGACCGTCGCGCTGGCCTCGCTCTCCTACGCGCTGGCGCTGAAGGTCGGCACCCCGCAGGAGTTCGCCCCGGTCGTCAACGCCGTCACCCTGCCGTCGATGCTGCTGTCCGGGCTGCTGCTGCCGATGGCGCTGGGGCCCGCGTGGCTCGACGCGGTCTCGCACGTCATGCCGCTGCGTTATCCCGTCGACGCGGTCCGGGCCGCGTTCGCCGGTGACTACACCGCCCCCGCGGTGCTCCACGGCGTCCTCGCCGCGCTCGCCCTGGCCGCCGTCTCCGTCGTCCTGTGCACCCGGGCCTTCCGGAAGACCGCGGCGTAGGCTCGTCCCCATGGTGAATCTGACGCGCATCTACACCCGCACCGGCGATACGGGCACCACCACCCTCGGCGACATGAGCCGTACCGCCAAGACCGATTCGCGGATCTCGGCCTACGCGGACGCCAACGAGGCCAACGCGGCCATCGGCGTGGCGCTCGCCCTCGGCTCGCTGCCGCAGGACGTCGCCACGGTGCTGCTGCGTGTGCAGAACGACCTCTTCGACGTCGGCGCCGATCTGTCCACGCCGGTGGCGGAGAACCCGAAGTTCCCGCCGCTGCGCGTCGAACAGAGCTATATCGACAAGCTGGAGGCCGACTGCGACCACTACCTGGCGGACCTGGAGAAGCTGCGCAGCTTCATCCTCCCGGGCGGCACCGCCGGCGCCGCGCTGCTGCACCAGGCGTGCACGGTCGTACGGCGCGCGGAGCGCTCGACCTGGGCGGCCTTCGAGGAGCACGGCGAGACGATGAACCCGCTGGCCGCGACCTACCTCAACCGCCTCTCGGACCTGCTGTTCATCCTCGCGCGCGCCGCCAACAAGGAGGCCGGGGACGTCCTGTGGGTGCCGGGCGGGGAGCGCTAGGACGCACCGGCCCGCCGCAGGAGACCCCGGGCCCCGTCTACTCCAGGTTCTTCGCCCGCGTCCGGGGCGGTGCCACCGCGTCCGTGGCGCCGTCGTGCGGGTCCTTCTTCTGCCACAGGAGGTACGAGAGGGCGATGACTCCGTGGATGGCGACGATCTGGAGAGAGGTCCCCTGCCAGCCGCGCAGTGACGTGGTGTCGCCGCCGTCGCCGACGTACCAGACCGCGATCTGGAGCAGTCCGGCGGCGACGGCCGCCATCAGCACCGTACGCAGCCACAGCCGCGCCTCGTGCCCGGCACGGGCCATACCGTAGCGCGGGGGCTTGACCGGCGGCGGGCCGCCCGCGAAGCGGTGCGCGAAGTGCCCGTCGGCCCACTTGATCGTGTAGTGGCCGTAGGCGACCGTGAAGCCGATGTAGACGGCGGCCAGACCGTGCTTCCAGTCCGCCGCCGCGCCGTTCCTCAGGTCCATCGCGGTGACGATCAGCAGGGTCAGTTCCAGGAGCGGCTCCAGGAGCAGCACCGCCGCACCCGTGCGCGGCATCCGCGCCAGGTACCGCAGGGCCAGGCCGACGCCCAGCAGGACCCAGAAGCCGACCTCGCAGGCGATGATGAGCGTGACAACCACGGCGTCTCCTCTTCGAATGGACACCTCAAGTCTCCCGGCGGCGCCCGGCTCCTTCGTCGTCGTACGAGGTGATCCGGGCCTCCATCTTTCGATGTATCCCGGGCCGGCGGGATCCGCCCCGGGCGCGGACGCGGCGGGCCGCCGCGACGTGTTGGATGGGGGAATGAGCCGCCGACCCCCCGCCGCCCGCCACCGGCCGCACCGCGTCGATGTGGCCGCCGCGGGCGGCGGGCTGCTCTTCGGGCTGCTGCTCTGGACGCTGGGGCTGAACGGCGGCCCGCCGCTCTTCGGCCTGCCGTCCGCGCTCACCCTGGTCGCGCTCACCGCGATCTCCGGCGCCGAGCTGATGCGCCGGACCGCCCCGCGGACCGCGCTGGCCATCGGGGTCCTCGCGCTCGCCCTCGACACCTGCGCCGGCACCCTGATCGCCACGGTCCTGATGTTCACGGACCTGGTCTACGCGGCGGTGCTCTACGCCGGCCCGGCCACGGCCCGCCGCCTCTGCACGCTCAGCGTGCTGGTGACCGTGGGGGCGACCGTCGTCATCACCGCGGTCTGGCGCCAGCCGCAGGTCCTGCTGGTCAGCGTCGCCCTCGCCCTGATCACCATCGCCCCCGCCTGGACCGGCCTGATCATCCGCGACCACCGCGACGCCGCCCGGACCGCCCGGCTGCGCGCCGAGCAGACGGCGCTGCTGGCCGAGATGGACCGGACCCAGGCGGTGCTGGGCGAGCGGACGCGGATGGCCCGCGAACTGCACGACATGGTGGCCAACCACCTCTCCGCCATCGCGATCCACTCCACCGCCGCGCAGACCATCGACGACCCGGCGGCGACCCGCGAGGCCCTCGGGGTGATCCGGGAGAACAGCGTGCAGGGCCTGGCCGAAATGCGTCGCCTCATCGGACTGCTGCGGGACCCCACGGCGCGCGGCGGCGGTACGGAGCCGGCCGCGACGCCCACCCTCGACGGTCTCGACGCGCTGATCACCCAGGCCGGTACGAACGGTGCGAGCAGCGGCCTGACCTTCGTACTGGACGACGCCCGGCACCCCGGTGGCGCGGGCTCCGGGGCCCGGCCGGCCGCGCCGGTCGAACTGGCCGCGTACCGCATCGTCCAGGAGTCGCTGACCAACGCGCTCAAGCACGCCGCACCCGGCGAGGTCCGGGTGCGGATCGCGCAGCAGCCCGACGGGGCGCTCAGCGTCGTTGTCAGCAGCCCGTTCGCGGCCCGGCCGGGGCCCCGCGCGCCCGGCTCCGGTGCCGGCCTGGTCGGCATGCGCGAGCGGATCGCCCTGCTGGGCGGCACATTCGACGCCGGGCCGGACGGCACGGTGTGGCTGGTGCGGGCAGCGCTGCCCGGCGCCGAGAAGGAGGTACGACGATGACCGGCACCGACACCCGGCCGATCCGGGTCCTGGTCGCCGAGGACCAGTCCGCCGTACGGGCCGGGCTGGTGCTCATCCTGCGCTCCGCCCCCGACATCGAGGTGGTCGGCGAGGCGGTGGACGGCGAGGAAGCGGTCCGGCTCGCCCGTGAACTGCGCCCCGCCCTGGTCCTGATGGACATCCAGATGCCCCGGCTCGACGGGGTCTCGGCCACCCGGCAGATCGTCGCCGAGGGGCTCGCGGATGTGCTGGTGCTGACCACCTTCGACCTGGACGAGTACGTCTTCGGGGCGCTGCGCGCGGGCGCGGTGGGCTTTCTGCTCAAGGACAGCGACGCGGCCACCCTGCTGACCGCGGTGCGCACCGTGGCCTCCGGCGAGGGGATGATCGCGCCCGCCGTGACCCGCCGGCTGATCGCGGAGTTCGCCGGCCCGCGGGCGCCCTACCGGTCCGCCGGGGACCGCGAGATCCCCGATCCGGCCGTCCTGGACCTGCTCACCCCGCGCGAGCGGGAGGTGCTGGGCGCCCTGGGCCGCGGGCTGTCGAACGCCGATATCGCGGTGCGGCTGGTGATGGCGGAGGCCACCGTCAAAACACATGTCAGCCGGCTGCTGGCCAAGCTGGAACTGCGCAGCCGGGTCCAGGCGGCCGTCCTGGCACAGGAGTTGGGTGTGGAAGCTCCGTAGCGGCGGGGGCCGGCCGCGCGGCCCCGTGCCACGCCCGGCCGGGCCACCGCGCGCATCAGCCCGGTGTCACCGCACCTCGCCCCTCCCCCGGACTCCCTGCCGGAGGAGCGGGCGCCCCTCACTCACGCCACATTGACCCGTTGCCCGGGAGGCGCCGCCTCCAGCCAGGCCAGGAAACCGGTGAGGGCGTCCTCGCTCATCGCCAGCTCCAGCCGCGTACCGCCGTGCCGGCAGGCGAGCACGAGGGAGTCGGAGAGCAGTGCCAGCTCCTCCTCGCCCTGGGGGGTACGGCGCTGGAGGACCTCGATGGCCGACCGCTCCAGGAGCCGGCGGGGCCGGGGCGCGTAGGAGAAGACCCGGAACCATTCGACCCGGTCGCCGTTGTAGCGCGCCACACCGTAGATCCAACCCTTGCCGCTGGGGTCGGTCTCGTGCTCCGGTACGTCCCAGCGCAGGCTGCAGTCGAACGTGCCGCCGGACCGCTGGATGAGCCGCCGCCGCAGTCCGAAGACGAACAGCCCCAGCAGCACCAGCACCACGACCGCGCCGCTCACAAGCAGAGCGAGGACCATCTCGACCGACCTCCTCGCTTCGGTGGGGGTACCCCCGGGCGGAGTCCGGGGGCAGGGAAACGCACCTGCATTGCCTCAGCCGCGAGCCGCCCCGAAGAATTCCGGGGCAGCCCGCGGCTGAGGATCGATCTCGTCGGTGACGGGGCTCAGTGAACGCCCGTCACCGCGCGCAGCCGGACATCGGCGCGGCGCTCGGCGGCCGCGTCGGCCGCCGACTTCGCTCGCTCCAGGGCCCGCTCCGCGCGCTGGACATCGATCTCGTCCGACAGTTCGGCGATCTCCGCGAGCAGAGACAGCTTGTTGTCGGCGAACGAGATGAAGCCGCCGTGCACGGCGGCGACGACGGTGCCGTCCCCGCTCTCGCCGGTCGTACGAATCGTCACCGGGCCCGATTGCAGCACGCCGAGCAGCGGCTGATGTCCGGGCATGACGCCGATGTCGCCCGACGAGGTGCGCGCGACGACCAGGCTGGCCTCGCCGGACCAGACCTGACGGTCCGCGGCGACCAACTCGACGTGCAGCTCAGCCACGATGGCTCCTCGGGTCTCCACCTGCCTGGCTCGGCAGATGTTGGGTCAAATACTAGTGGTCGTACGGACCGGGGGCGGCCAGGGCCGCCCCCGGGACCGGGAGCACGGGTCAGGAGACGCCGAGCTTCTTTGCGTTGGCCTCAAGGTCCTCGATGCCACCGCACATGAAGAACGCCTGCTCGGGGAAGTGGTCGTACTCGCCGTCCGCGATCGCGTTGAACGCGGTGATGGACTCGTCGAGCGAGACGTCCGAGCCGTCGACACCGGTGAACTGCTTCGCCACGTGGGTGTTCTGCGACAGGAACCGCTCGATACGACGGGCGCGGTAGACGGTGAGCTTGTCTTCCTCGCCGAGCTCGTCGATACCCAGAATCGAGATGATGTCCTGGAGATCCTTGTACTTCTGGAGGATCGTCTTGACCCGCGAGGCGCAGTCGTAGTGATCCTGCGCGATGTAGCGCGGGTCCAGGATCCGGGACGTCGAGTCCAGCGGGTCGACCGCCGGGTAGATGCCCTTCTCCGAGATCGGACGGGACAGCACGGTCGTCGCGTCCAGGTGGGCGAAGGTGGTGGCCGGCGCCGGGTCGGTCAGGTCGTCCGCGGGGACGTAGATCGCCTGCATCGAGGTGATCGAGTGACCACGGGTCGAGGTGATGCGCTCCTGGAGGAGGCCCATCTCGTCCGCCAGGTTCGGCTGGTAACCCACCGCGGACGGCATACGGCCGAGCAGCGTGGAGACCTCGGAGCCCGCCTGGGTGTAGCGGAAGATGTTGTCGATGAAGAACAACACGTCCTGCTTCTGCACATCGCGGAAGTACTCCGCCATGGTCAGACCGGCGAGCGCGACGCGCAGCCGGGTGCCCGGGGGCTCGTCCATCTGACCGAAGACCAGGGCGGTCTTGTCGATGACGCCGGATTCGGACATCTCCTCGATGAGGTCGTTGCCCTCACGGGTGCGCTCGCCGACACCGGCGAACACCGACACACCGTCGTGGTTGTTGGCCACGCGGTAGATCATTTCCTGGATGAGGACGGTCTTGCCGACGCCCGCGCCGCCGAACAGACCGATCTTGCCGCCCTTGACGTACGGGGTCAGCAGGTCGATGACCTTGACGCCGGTCTCGAACATCTCGGTCTTCGACTCGAGCTGGTCGAAGCTCGGGGCCTTGCGGTGGATCGGCCAGCGCTCGGTCACCTTGACCGTGGCGGGGTCCACGTTCAGGATCTCGCCGAGGGTGTTGAAGACCTTGCCCTTGGTGACATCGCCGACGGGGACGGTGATCCCGGCGCCGGTGTCGGTCACCGGCGCCCGGCGGACCAGGCCGTCGGTGGGCTGCATCGAGATGGCGCGGACCAGGCCGTCACCCAGGTGCTGGGCGACCTCCAGGGTCAGCGTCTTGAGCTTGCCCTGCTCGGCGGGGTCGGCGACCTCGACGTGCAGCGCGTTGTAGATGTCCGGCATCGCGTCGACGGGGAACTCCACGTCGACAACCGGGCCGATGACGCGCGCGACGCGGCCGTTGGCCACGCCCGACGCAGCGGTCGGCTCAACTGTGGTGGTCATAGTTGTCAGTCACTCCCCGCGGTCGCGTCGGCCAGGGCGCTGGCGCCACCGACGATCTCGCTGATTTCCTGGGTGATTTCGGCCTGTCGGGCCGCGTTGGCAAGCCGCGAGAGCGACTTGATGAGCTCTTCTGCGTTGTCGGTCGCCGACTTCATCGCACGCCGCGTGGCCGCGTGCTTGGAGGCGGCGGCCTGGAGCAGTGCGTTGTAGATCCGCGACTCGACGTACCGCGGCAGCAGCGCGTCGAGGACGTCCTCCGCCGACGGCTCGAAGTCGAACAGCGGCAGGATCTCGCCCTGGGCCGTCTCCTCCGCCTCGGCCGTCGCCTTGAGGCTGAGCGGCAGCAGCCGGTCGTCGACCGGCGACTGCGTCATCATCGACACGAACTCGGTGAAGACGATGTGGAGCTCGTCCACGCCGCCCTCGGCCGTGTCCTTGAGGACGGCCTCGATCAGCGGCCCGGCCACGGCCTTGGCGTCCGCGTAGGTCGGGCTGTCGGTGAAGCCGGTCCACGAATCCGCGACCGTGCGCTCGCGGAAGGCGTAGTAGGACACACCCTTGCGGCCGACGATGAACGTGTCGACCTCCTTGCCCTCGGCCCCGAGCCGCTCGGTGAGCCGCTCGGCAGCCTTGATGGCGTTCGAGGAGTAGCCGCCGGCCAGACCGCGGTCGCTCGTGATGAGCAGCACCGCGGCGCGGGCCGGCTTGTCCACCTCGGTGGTCAGGGCGTGCTGGGTGTTCGAACCGGTGGCAACCGCTGTCACCGCGCGGGTCAGTTCACTCGCGTACGGCGTCGATGCCGCCACCTGGCGCTGTGCCTTGACAATGCGCGAGGCGGCGATCATCTCCATCGCCTTGGTGATCTTCTTGGTCGCGGTGACGGAGCGGATGCGACGCTTGTAGACCCGGAGCTTGGCTCCCATGGATCAGGTCCCTTCCGTCGTCACTTGGTGGTGCTGACCGGAGCGTCCTCACCGAGCAGCTTGCCGTCCGAGGTCTCGAACTGCTGCTTGAAGGCGGCGACGGAGTCGGTGAGCGCCTGGATGGTGTCGTCGGACATCTTGGCGCCCTCGGCAATGCTGGTCAGCAGCTCCTTCTTCTCCCGGTTCAGGTAGTCCAGGAGCTCCCGCTCGAAGCGGCGGATGTCCGCGACCGGGACGTCGTCCATCTTGCCGGTGGTGCCGGCCCAGATGGAGACGACCTGCTCCTCGACGGGCATCGGGGAGTACTGGCTCTGCTTGAGCAGCTCGGTCATGCGCTGACCGCGGCCCAGCTGTGCCTTGGAGGCCGCGTCCAGGTCGGAACCGAAGGCGGCGAACGCCTCCAGCTCGCGGAACTGGGCGAGGTCCACGCGCAGTCGTCCGGAGACCTGCCGCATCGCCTTGTGCTGGGCGGAGCCACCGACGCGGGAGACCGAGATACCGACGTTCAGCGCGGGGCGCTGGTTCGCGTTGAACAGGTCGGACTCGAGGAAGCACTGGCCGTCGGTGATGGAGATGACGTTGGTCGGGATGAACGCCGACACGTCGTTCGCCTTGGTCTCGACGATCGGGAGGCCCGTCATCGAACCGGCGCCCAGCTCGTCGGAGAGCTTCGCGCAGCGCTCCAGCAGACGCGAGTGCAGGTAGAAGACGTCACCCGGGTACGCCTCACGGCCCGGCGGACGGCGCAGCAGCAGGGACACGGCGCGGTAGGCGTCGGCCTGCTTCGAGAGGTCATCGAAGATGATCAGGACGTGCTTGCCCTGGTACATCCAGTGCTGGCCGATGGCCGAGCCGGTGTAGGGCGCCAGGTACTTGAAGCCCGCCGGGTCGGACGCCGGGGCGGCGACGATGGTGGTGTACTCCAGGGCGCCGGCCTCCTCCAGCGCGCCGCGCACGGACGCGATGGTGGAGCCCTTCTGGCCGATGGCGACGTAGATGCAGCGGACCTGCTTCTTCGGGTCGCCCGAGCGCCAGTTGTCGCGCTGGTTGATGATCGTGTCGACGGCCAGGGCGGTCTTGCCGGTCTGGCGGTCACCGATGATCAGCTGACGCTGGCCGCGGCCGATCGGCACCATCGAGTCGACGGCCTTGTAGCCGGTCTGCATCGGCTCGTGCACCGACTTACGGACCATGACGCCCGGAGCCTGAAGCTCCAGGGCGCGGCGGCCCTCGGACTCGATCTCGCCGAGGCCGTCGATCGGGTTGCCCAGCGGGTCGACGACGCGGCCGAGGTAGCCCTCGCCCACGGCGACCGAGAGCACCTCACCGGTGCGCTGCACCGGCTGGCCCTGCTCGATACCGCTGTACTCGCCGAGGACAACCGCACCGATCTCGCGCTCGTCCAGGTTCAGCGCAAGACCGAGCGTGCCGTCCTCGAACTTCAGCAGCTCGTTCGCCATCGCCGAGGGAAGCCCCTCGACGTGCGCGATGCCGTCACCTGCATCGCTGACCGTGCCGACCTCCTCGCGCGAGGCCGCGTCCGGCTTGTACGCCTGGACGAAGTTCTCCAGCGCGTCCCGGATCTCCTCCGGCCGGATCGTGAGCTCCGCCATCTGGGTTCCCTGCTCTCCTTGTTGGGCCCGAAGTTACTTGCGGGGGTCTGGGGGGCCGTCCCCCCAGGGGGTTTCCGCCTACGGCCCAACTCGGGCCGCCGTCATGCTTGTGCTGTGTCCCCGGGGCCGGTCCCGGACCGCAGCCGGACCTCTCGGTCCGGCCGGCTGGTCCGGCGCCTGGCCGCCGGCTGTGCAGCTCTTGAGTTGGTGGCTGGGTCAGCCGGCCATCCGCCGGGTCGCCTCATCGAGGCGGTCCGCGACGGTTCCGTTGATGACCTCGTCGCCGATCCGTACCTGGACGCCGCCGAGGACCTCGGGGTCCACGTCGAGGTTCAGGTGGACCTGCCGTCCGTACATCCTGGCCAGCGAGGCGCCGAGACGCTCCCGCTGCCCTTCGTCGAGGGGCACCGCGGTGGTGACCACCGCGACCATCCGGCCCCGGCGGTCCGCGGCCAGCTTGGAGAGGGCGTCGAGCCCCGCTTCCAGGCTACGGCCCCGCGGCTGTCCGACGAGACGGACCACGAGCCGCTCGGTGACCGGGTTGGCCCGGCCGCCCAGCAGCGTGTGCAGCAGCGCGGTCTTGGCCGAGTCCGTGGCGTTGTGGTCCGTCAGCGCGCTGCGCAGCTCGCCCGCCGAGGTCACGATCCGGCCGAACCGGAACAGCTCGTCCTCGACGTCGTCGAGCTGGCCGGCACGCTGCGCCGCGATCAGGTCGGCGCTGTACGCCAGCTCCTCGATCGCGTCCGAGAGGTCACGCGAGCGCGACCAGCGGGACCGGACCATGCCGCTGACCAGGTCGGCGGCCGGGCCACCGATCTGGCTGCCGAGCAGCCGCCCGGCCAGTTCGGCCCGCGCCTCGCCGGTCTGCGCCGGGTCGGTGAGGACCCGACGCAGCGATACCTCGCGGTCGAGCAGAGCGGTGACGGCAGCCAGCTCCTCGGCGAGCTTCGCCGCGTCGACGGAGGTGTTGTCCGTCAGCGCGTCGAGCTGCTCGCGTGCGGAGGCGAGTGCCTCGCGGCTCGCTCCGTTCATCGGCCGGCCTCAGCCTTCGTCGCGTCCGGCGCCGCCTTGGACTCGAGCTCGTCGAGGAAGCGGTCGATGGTCCGGCTCTGCCGGGCGTGGTCCTCGAGGGACTCGCCGACGAGCTTGCCGGCCAGGTCGGTGGCGAGCTTGCCCACGTCCTGACGCAGCGACTGCGCGGCCTGCTTGCGGTCCGCCTCGATCTGGGCGTGACCGGCAGCGATGATCTCCTCACGCTGCCGCTGGCCCTCGGCACGCATCTCGGCGATGAGGGTCGCGCCCTGCTCCTGCGCCTCCTGGCGCAGCCGCGCGGCCTCGTGACGCGCGTCGGCGAGCTGGGCCCGGTAGTCCTCAAGCACCTGCTGAGCTTCGGCCTGGGCGGCCTCAGCCTTCTCCATGCCGCCCTCGATCGCCGCGCGGCGCTCGTCCAGAACCTTGTTGATGTTCGGGAGGAGCTTCTTGGCGAGGAAGCCGAAGACGATGAAGAAGGCGATAAGACCGATGACCAGCTCTGGAATCGGCGGGATCAGGGGGTTCTCAGGAACCTCCACCGCCATGTTCACCAGGGCGTTCACATCAGTGCCTTCCGTCTGAATGGATAGTCGATGCGCTTCGTTTACTGGTAGACGAAGCCCATGACGATGCCGATCAGGGCGAGCGCCTCACAGAAGGCGAAACCCATGATCTGGTTGGTGCGGATCAGGCCGGCCGCTTCGGGCTGACGCGCGAGGGCCTGGGTGCCGTTACCGAAGATGATGCCGACGCCGACGCCAGGGCCGATCGCCGCGAGGCCGTAGCCGATCGCGCTGGCGCTGCCGGAGAAAGTGTCCTTGGCGGCGAGGTTGACCATTTCGAGAGCAGCGGACATGCCGTTACTTCCTTCTCTGTTCACGGACCGGTGGGGGTTGGCCACCGGACGTCTGTTGGGACGGGGGAGCCGGGGCTCAGTGGTTCTCGGCCAGCGCGCCCTGGACGTAGTTGCAGGCCAGGAGGACGAAGACGTACGCCTGGACGGCCTGGATGAAGAGCTCGAACGCGGTCATCACGAGAGTCATCACGAACGAGGCACCCGCGTAGATGATGCCGACGCCGTTCAGCAGGTACCAGCTGGCGATGGTGAACATCAGGATCAGCATGTGGCCCGCGAACATGTTCGCGAAGAGCCGTACCGCGTGCGTGAAGGGCCGGATGATCAGGTGCTGTGCGAGTTCGAGCACCATGATCAGCGGGAGGATCCAGCCGAGCGACTTGTCGTAGCCGGTGATGTTCTTCAGGCCGCCGACGAATCCGTGCTTCCGGAAGGTCAGGGACAGCCAGAGGACGTAGACCACCAGGGCGAGGCCGAGCGGGAACGCGATGACCGAGGTCACCGGGAACTGGGCGACCGGAATGATCGACCAGATATTCATCAGCCAGACGAAGAAGAACAGCGAGACCATGAAGGGGACGTACTTGTCGCCCTCCTTCTTGCCCAGCGCGTCATACACGAGCCCGCGGCGCACGAAGTCGTAGCCGGCTTCGGCGATCATCTGAAGCTTGCCGGGGACGACCTTGGCCTTCCCGAACGCGGCCCAGAAGAACCACACCACGACGATCGTGCTGAGGAAGGCCAGCAGCATCGGCTTGTTGAACTCGAAGCCACCGACCGTGAAGAGGGGTTCGAAAACGAACGAATGAAGACCCGGGGCCTCGAAGCCACACCCGGAGAAGATGTGGCAGTCGGTCTCGAAGGCGAGCATCGTTTCAGCACTCACCGCGGGCTCCTTCAGCGTGGCGCATGGGTACGGCAACCTCGTTGTGTCGGCGCGGCGTTGAGCCACGGTGCGGCACTGGACTGGTGTTACGGAATGGGGGGCGGCGGTTCGGCGCTGGGCCGGGTCGGATCACAGGCATGGGTCGTGAGGACTGCCCGTTCCATCCCGTGGAACTCAGGAGCTCAGCCACCTGCACCAACTGTGCCGCAGTTGGCATCGGACGATAGCAGGCCCGCGTGCGGGCGTTTATCCCGGCCCTACCGGTCACGTCGGCGACCCCGCCGTCTCCGCCGCCTTCGCCTCTGCGGAGTCGGGGTCGACGTAGAGAATCTTTGCCTTCATGTGACCGTGGGTCTGGGCGGCGATCCACACCAGGGTGGTGCCGAGCAACGTGAACGCAAATGCCTTGGTATCAAAGAGCGTTGTGCCCTTGAACGTCAGCAGGAAGACACCGACGAGCAGGATCTGCACGGTGTAGAGCAGCAGCCCCATCATCTGGAACAGCTGCGGAAGGTTCTTCGCGGCGTACTGGAGAACGGCGAGTCCGGCGCCCATCACGATCAGCACCAGTGCGATGCCGACGACGGCGCCGAGCGCTCCCGCCCCGCCCGCGACCGCAGCGCTCACGGCAACGGCGATGACGCCGATGGCGAGCGTGGGCACAGCGGCGTGAAGGAGAAGTCGGGCGTCATTCGACTGCATGGCGGCGCTCCGGCAAAAGGTGGGGGTGATGTCGTCAGGGACGAGCGTAGCCCCGGCCTGAGGAAGAACCTGAGGCCAAAGGGCCGTCGCACTACGGTCCTTCGGCTCTATCGCCGGGTTTCGTGAACGGTATCACAAACTATTTGATGAGGTCTTTACCTGGTTCGTGTGCTGCCTGTCACACTTGAGCGTGAACCTGCGCGTTGGTGCAGTGACAGCACGATCCCTGTCTGGTATGGGGTCAACCGCCCAGGTTTATGACCCACGTCGGAGTGGTCGAACCCCTGCTTCAGTGGTGACTGTCCGCCCGCCGGTGATCCGCGAAGCGTGACCGGTCGCCGATCGCGGTGGCCCCGTGGACACCCACCGGAACCGGTTCCCGTTCCGCCGCCGGCTCCCCCGCGGCCGCCCCGTCCGCCGCCGTCGCCGCGTCGTCCGCCACCGCCTCCGGCGCGGCCGGTTCGCGGACGACCCTGCGGTAGCGCGGCGGCACCATCCGCTCCGCCCAGCGCGGCGCCCGCGGTCTGAACCGCGGCAGCAGGAGCAGCACCAGGCCGACCGCGCTCAGCAGCGCGATGCTCAGCACGATCCACATGCTCGCGTTGTTCACCGAGTAGGCGACCGCGCCGAAGGCGATCAGCGCCGACCAGAAGTACATGATCAGGACAGCCCGGCTGTGAGAATGGCCGATCTCCAGCAGTCGGTGGTGGAGATGACCGCGGTCGGCGGCGAACGGCGACTGGCCCTGCCACGTACGCCGCACGATCGCCAGGATGAGGTCGGCGACCGGCACCGCGATGATCGTCAGCGGCAGCAGCAGCGGGATGTAGACCGGCACCATCGCATGGGTCGCCTCGCGCAGACCGCCCACCTTCGAGTTGAGCAGGTCCGGGTCGACCTGGCCGGTCACCGAGACCGCCCCGGCCGCCAGCACCAGACCGATCAGCATCGATCCGGAATCGCCCATGAAGATCCGCGCCGGGTGCATGTTGTGCGGCAGGAAGCCCACGCACATGCCCATCAGAACGACCGAGAACAGCGTTGCGGGCGCGGCCGCCTCGATGCCGTAGCCGAACCACATCCGGTACGCGTACATGAAGAACGCCGCGGCGGCGATGCAGACCATGCCGGAGGCCAGCCCGTCGAGACCGTCGACGAAATTGACGGCGTTGATCGTGATCACGACCAGGGCGACGGTCAGCAGAGTGCCCTGCATCGGGGTCAGCGAGACGGTGCCGACACCGGGGATCGGGATCCACAGGATCGTCAGGCCCTGGAGGACCATCACGCCCGCGGCGATCATCTGGCCGCCGAGCTTGACCAGCGCGTCCACGCCCCACTTGTCGTCCAGGACCCCGAGCAGCCAGATCAGCGCGGCACCGGAGAGCAGCGCCCGTGGCTCGTTGGACTCGAAGACGCTCTTGAGGTTCGTCAGATGCGAGGCGACCAGCAGCCCCGCGCACAGCCCGCCGAACATCGCGATGCCGCCGAGCCGTGGTGTCGGTTCGCGGTGCACATCGCGTGCCCGGATCTCCGGCACCGCCCCGGCCGCGATCGCGAACTTCCGTACCGGCCCGGTCAGCAGGTAGGTCACCGCGGCCGTGACGCACAGCGTCAGCAGGTATTCACGCACGGGCTGCCCCATTGGTATAGCTGGCCATCACAGCCTCACACCCTATGCGGGTCGGCCCCTTCTCCGTGAAACAGGGCTCCGTGAAACAGGGCTCCGTGGAACAGGGGAAGACACCGCTCCTCCTCGAAGGGTCGCGGCCGGCGGCGACACCCGGCCGCGACCAGGACGATTCAGCCGTGACCGGGATAAGGCGGGAACCTCCGTGCCAGCGCGACGGCTCCGGAACGGGCCGCCGGGTCCTCGCGCAGCGCCGCCGCGATCAGCTCCGCGATCCGCGCCATCTCGGCCTCCCCCATCCCCTGGGTCGTCACCGCGGCGGTGCCCAGCCGGATGCCGGTGCTGCGGGCCGCGGGGTTCCTGGCGGCCTCGGCGCACGGCAGCGCGCAGGTGTCCAGCACGATCCCGGCGGCCGCAAGCCGGCCCCGGGCGGTCCGCGCGTCCACACCGAGCGGGGCGGTGTCGGCGCTGATCAGATGGGTGTCGGTACCGCCGGTGGTGATCGTCAGCCCCTGGCCGGCCAGCGCCGCGGCGAGCGCGCGGGCATTGGCGGTGACCTGGTGGGCGTACGTGCGGAAGGCGGGGGTGGCGGCCTCGCCGAAGGCGACGGCCTTCGCGGCGACGGAGTTCATCTGGGCGCCCGCCTGGGTGAACGGGAACACCGCCCGGTCGATCCGCTCGGCCAGCCGCGCACCGCACAGGATCAGCCCGCCGCGCGGCCCGCGCAGCACCTTGTGCGTGGTGGCGCACACCACATCGGCGTACGGGACGGGGCTGGGCGCCGCTCCCCCGGCGATCAGTCCCATCGGGTGCGCGACATCCGCGATCAGATAGGCGCCGGTCTCGTCGGCGATATCGCGGAAGGCGGCGTAGTCGATGTGCCGGGGGTAGGAGATCGAACCGCAGACGATGGCCTTGGGGCGGTGCTCACGGGCCAGTGCGCGGATCGCGTCGTGGTCGAGGAGTCCGGTCTCCTCGTCGACGCCGTAGCCGACGAAGTCGAACCAGCGGCCGGAGAAGTTGGCCGGGGAGCCGTGGGTGAGGTGTCCGCCGTGCGGGAGGGACATGGCCAGAACGGTGTCTCCCGGGCGCAGCAGGGCGGCGTAGGCGGCCAGCACGGCCGAGGACCCGGAGTGGGCCTGGACGTTGGCGTGTTCGGCGCGGAAGAGGGCCTTGGCGCGTTCGACGGCGATCCGTTCGGCGAGGTCCACGATCTCGCAGCCGCCGTGGTGCCGGGCGCCGGGGTAGCCCTCGGCGTACTTGTTGGTGAGCGGGGAGCCGAGGGCGGCGAGCACCGCGGGCGAGGTGAAGTTCTCCGCGGCGATCAGCTGGAGGCCGTCGGCCTGGCGGGCGCACTCGGCGAGCAGTGTCCCGGCGATCTCCGGGTCCTCGCCCAGCAGGGCGGCGAAGTCGCCGACGCCGGCCGGCGCGGCCGCACCGGCGCGCACGGCCTGGCGCGCCCGCTCCGCGGCTTCCTCGGCGGTACCGGCCCCGGACGCTCGCCCGTCGGCCGGGACACGGCCGGCCCGGGTCTCGCTGCGGGGTGACGTGGTGGTGGCGGGCATGGCGTGCTCCGGGCCTCGTACGGGGTCGTAGTCCCAATGTAGGCGCGGCACGGCGATCGGGCGCGGTGTGCGCGGCCACCGGGCCGCGCCCGGGGGTCAGGCGCGTGCCGGGAGTCCCGTCAGCGCCGTGACGACCGGGTCGAGTGCCTGGTTGATCTCGTCGCCGATGGAGCGGAAGAAGGTGATGGGGGCGCCGTAGGGGTCGTAGACCTCGTCGGACTCCGGGTCGGGCGCCAGCAGCCAGCCGCGCAGCGCGGCGGCGGCGCCGACCAGCGCGCGGGCGCGCTCGACCAGCCCGCCGTCCGGCAGGTCCGGGTCGGGCTCGGGCAGGGTGGCGGGGTCTATCGCCCGCACCAGCCGGTTGAACTCCTTGAGGGTGAAGGTGCGCAGTCCCGCGGAGTGGCCCATCGAGATGACCTGGGCGCGGTGGTCACGGGTGGCGGTCAGCACCAGGTCGGCGCGGATGACGTGCTCGTCCAGGAGTTCCCGGCCGATGAAGCCGGCCGGGTCGGCGCCGTAGTCGGCGAGCACGGTGGCGGCGTGTGCCTCCATCGGGGCGCCTTCGTGGCCCCAGGTGCCGGCGCTCTCCACGAGCAGCCCGCCGCTGCGGGCCTCCCCCAGGCGTACCTCCAGGGCATGGCGGTGCAGCCGCTCGGTGATCGGTGAGCGGCAGACGTTGCCGGTGCTGACGTGGAGGATCCGGAACGTGGTGAGGCGGCGGGAGGAGGCGGATGGGGGCAAGTCGTCGTCGCAGGGTCCTGCTATGCCACGCCCCAGGGGCGCCATCAATTGGCCACCTCGAGATCGGGCACGACCTTGCGCAGCTCGTCCGCGCTGATCGCGCCCTCGCGCAGCAGCACCGGGATCCGGCCGGTGACATCGACGATCGAGGACGGCACGGCCGCGGGGGTCGGGCCGCCGTCGAGGTAGACGGAGACCGAGTCGCCGAGCATCTCCTGGGCGGCGTCGCAGTCCTGCGGGGACGGGTGGCCGGTGAGGTTGGCGCTGGAGACGGCCATCGGGCCGAAGTCGGTGAGCAGCTCGATCGCGACGGGGTGCAGCGGCATCCGGACCGCGACCGTGCCGCGGGTCTCGCCGAGGTCCCAGGTCAGCGACGGCTGGTGGGTGGCGACCAGGGTCAGCGCGCCGGGCCAGAAGGCGTCGACCAGCTCCCACGCCTGCTCGGAGAAGTCGGTGACCAGGCCGTGCAGGGTGTTCGGGGATCCGACGAGGACCGGGGAGGGCATCCCGCGGCCGCGGCCCTTGGCCTCCAGCAGGTCGCCGACGGCCTCGGCGCTGAACGCGTCCGCACCGATGCCGTAGACGGTATCGGTCGGCAGCACGACCAGCTCGCCGCGGCGGACGGCCGAGGCGGCCTCGCGCAGACCGGTCGCGCGGTCGGTCGCGTCGGTGCAGTCGTATCGCCGTGCCATTTAGCAGACCTCCTCGTGCGGAACGGATACATCAGGCGTCGGGGCGGCGGGTGTCATGGTGTCGCCCGGCGCGCGGTGGCGAAGCGGGGCCGGTTGTTGAGATCGGGGTGGTCGGCCGCGTCCGCCCACCCCTTCTCCTCGGTGAAGATCCACGGCACCTGTCCGCCCTGGGTGTCGGCGTGCTCGATGACGACGACGCCGCCGGGCCGCAGCAGCCGGTGTGCGGTCCGCTCGATGCCGCGGATGGTGTCCAGGCCGTCCTCGCCGGAGAACAGCGCCAGCCCGGGGTCGTGGTCGCGGGCCTCGGGTGCGACGTACTCCCACTCGGTCAGCGGGATGTACGGCGGGTTGGAGACGACGAGGTCGACCTGGCCGTCCAGCTCGGGGAGCGCGCTCAGCGCGTCCCCGTGGTGCAGGACGACGCGCGAGCCCGCGACGTTCTTCTGCGCGTACCGCAACGCCTCTTCGGAGAGTTCCACGGCGTGCACCCGCGAGCGCGGCACCTCCTGTGCGAGGGCGAGGGCGATGGCCCCGGAGCCGGTGCACAGATCGACGATCAGCGGCTCGACGACGTCCATGGCGCGGACCGCGTCTATCGCCCAGCCGACCACCGACTCGGTCTCCGGGCGGGGGACGAACACCCCGGGCCCGACGTGGAGTTCGAGGTAGCGGAAGAAGGCACGGCCGGTGATGTGCTGGAGCGGTTCGCGGGCCTCGCGGCGGGCGATCGCCTCCCAGTAGCGGGCGTCGAAGTCCGCGTCGGGGACCGTGTGCAGCTCGCCCCGTTTGACGCCGTGCACATGCGCGGCGAGCTCCTCGGCGTCGAAACGCGGGGAGGGCACGCCGGCGTCGGCCAGCCGCTGGGTGGCCTGGGCCACCTCGGCGAGCAGCACCGAGCGGGGGTTCGGGGGGCGCTCCCCGGGGGAATGCAGCACGGGGCTTCCTCCAGCCGGTACGTACGGGGTCTTACTGGGCGGCGGCGAGCTTGGCCGCGGAGTCGGCGTCCACGCATGCCTGGATGACCGGGTCGAGCTCGCCGTCGAGCACCTGGTCCAAGTTGTACGCCTTGAAGCCGACCCGGTGGTCCGAGATGCGGTTCTCCGGGAAGTTGTACGTCCGGATGCGCTCCGAGCGGTCCACCGTCCGCACCTGGCTGCGCCGGGCGTCCGACGCCTCCCGCTCCGCCTCTTCCTGGGCCGCGGCCAGCAGCCGTGAGCGCAGGATACGCATCGCCTGCTCCTTGTTCTGGAGCTGGCTCTTCTCGTTCTGGCAGGAGACGACGATGCCGGTGGGCAGGTGGGTGATCCGCACGGCGGAGTCGGTGGTGTTGACCGACTGGCCGCCGGGGCCCGAGGAGCGGTAGACGTCGATGCGCAGGTCGTTGGGGCCGATCTCGACCTCGACCTCCTCGGCCTCGGGCGTGACGAGCACACCGGCCGCGGAGGTGTGGATACGGCCCTGGGACTCGGTGGCCGGCACCCGCTGGACGCGGTGCACGCCGCCCTCGTACTTCAGCCGCGCCCAGACGCCCTGGCCGGGCTCGGTGGCGCCGTTGCCGCCCTTGGTCTTCACGGCGACCTGGACGTCCTTGTAGCCGCCGAGGTCGGACTCGTTGGCTTCGAGGATCTCGGTCTTCCAGCCGGCCCGCTCGGCGTAGCGCAGATACATCCGCAGCAGGTCGCCGGCGAACAGCGCGGACTCCTCGCCGCCCTCGCCCGCCTTGACCTCCAGGATGACGTCCTTGTCGTCGCTGGGGTCGCGCGGCACGAGCAGCAGCCGCAGCTTCTCGGTCAGCGTCTCGCGCCGGGCGTCGAGCTCCTTGACCTCGTCGGCGAAGTCCGGGTCGTCCACGGCGAATTCGCGCGCGGTCTCGATGTCGTCGCCGGTCTGCTTCCAGGAGCGGTACGTCGTGATGATCGGGGTCAGCTCGGAGTAGCGCTTGTTGAGCCGCTTGGCCTCGCGCTGGTCGGCGTGGACCGCGGGGTCGGCCAGTTGCTTCTCAAGACCGGCGTGCTCGCCGATCAGTTCCTCGACCGCCTCGAACATCGTGGGGTTCCTCTGCTGACTGGGTGTTCCGGAGGCCGGCACCTGTGCGGCGGGGCCGCGGCTTCCCGGACCCCCGGCCGGGTCCGTGGCCTGGACGACAAAGCGCCGGTCCGGTCACCCCTGCGAAGGGGCGACCGGAGACCGGCGCCTTGCGGGTCGCTACTTCTTGGCGGCAGCGGCCTTGCCGAAGCGGGCCTCGAAGCGGGCCACGCGGCCGCCGGTGTCCATGATCTTCTGCTTGCCCGTGTAGAACGGGTGGCACTCGGAGCAGACGTCGGCGCGGATGCTGCCGTCGGCAACGGTGCTGCGGGTGGTGAACGACGCGCCACAGGTGCAGCTGACCTGGGTCTCGACGTACTCCGGGTGAATGTCGCGCTTCAAGGGGTTCTCCTAGGTTCGGGAGTGCTCCGGGTCGTGCTGCGGATTGCGTCACGTGAACCGGGGCCGACGGTCCAGTCTGCCAGGACTCGCCGTATCTCCCAAAACCGGGGTACGGCCGCGGCTATTCCCCGGACCGCGCCGGGGGCCGGGCGGCTCCGGGACAGGATCGGCCGGCTACTTGACGTAGCTGCTGGTGCCGCCCTTGTCGCCGATGGAGTCCTTGAGCGCGGCCGCGGGGATGTCCTTGTCCTGCCGCAGCGCGTCCCAGACCAGGGCGCTCTGCCGGGTCAGCGGCTGCACCCGGTCCGGGTTGATCCGGTCGGTGGTCACCGGCAGCGTCACCATGTGGATGTTCTCCGACCCGATACCGCCCAGGCTCTTGGCCAGCCCGGTCAGCTCGCCGACGGAGTTGAGGTCGGTGTCGGTGGTGATGGCCTTGGTGGCCGTGTCGGCGATGTTGTAGAGCTTGGTGGGGTTGGTGAGCACCCCGACGTTCTTGACCTGGTTCATCAGGGCCTTGACGAACGTCTGCTGCAACTGGATGCGGCCCAGGTCGCTGCCGTCGCCGCCGGGGACACCGTGCCGGGTGCGCACCAGGCCGAGCGCCTGTTCGCCGTCGAGGGTGTGCTTGCCGGGCGGCAGATGCAGATGGCTGCTGTTGTCGTTGATCGCCTTGCTGGTGGTGATGTCCACCCCGCCCAGCGCGTCGATGAGCTTCTTGAAGCCGGTGAAGTCGACCTCGATGAAGTGGTCCATGCGGATACCGCTCATCGACTCGACGGTCTTGACCGCGCACGCCGGGCCGCCGACCTCGTACGCGGTGTTGAACATCGCCCGCTGCGACCCGGGGACGTTCTTGCCGTCCTTGGTGCAGTCGGGCCGCTGGATCATCGTGTCCCGCGGGATGCTGACGACGCTGGCCTTCTTGTGGCCCTCGTACACGTGCATGATCATCGCCGTGTCGGAGCGCGCCCCGCCCTCGTCGGCACCGTATGCGCTGTTCTTGCCGGCCCGGGAGTCCGATCCGAGGACCAGGATGTCCATCGAGCCGTTGTCGACGTTCTTGGGCCGGTCCCTGCCGAGGGCGGCGTTGATGTCGACGCCCTTCAGGTTGCCGTTGAGTTTGAAGTAGACGTAGCCGATGCCCGCCCCGCCGAGCAGGACGGCGCTGACCAGCGTGCACAGGGTGATGGTCAGGATCCGGCGGCGCCGGGGCGGAGCCTTGCGCCGGCGGCCGGTGGCCCGTATGCGGCGGGCGCGGCTTTCGGCCGTCTTCGCGGTCCCCTTGCTCTGCGCCATCTGCTCCTCAGTCCTCGGTTCTCTCGACTGCCCCTCGCCGGTCCCCGTGCTGCCACGGTCTGTCGTGCCCAGTCAGACGGGAGGTAGACCGGAAGGGTTGCACAGCGTGTGATGAGGGCTTTCTTAGAAAACCGCGCCGAAGAGGACCGGCGGCCCGGGACTTTCGTCCCTCTCACCTGGGCTTTCTGCGCGTTTTCGGCCATCTTCACGGCCGGTGCGCGGTACGCGCCCTTGTGCGGAAGGTCTCAGGCGGCGGTGCGCCGTGGGCGGTACGGGTCACACCGGCCGCGCGGGCGGGCGGACAGCACGAAGCCCTCCCCGCCCACAGGGGCGAGGAGGGCTTCGCGGACGGTGCGCTACGGGCGTCAGTCGTTGCCGTTGCCCATACCCGGCGTCGTCTTCTGGATCTGGAGCAGGAACTCCGCGTTGGACTTCGTCTGCTTCATCTTGTCCAGCAGCAGCTCGATGGCCTGCTGCTGGTCCAGCGCGTGCAGCACCCGGCGCAGCTTCCAGACGACGGCGAGCTCGTCGCTGCCCATCAGGATCTCTTCCTTACGGGTACCGGACGCGTCCACGTCCACCGCCGGGAAGATGCGCTTGTCGGCGAGCTTGCGGTCGAGCTTGAGCTCCAGGTTGCCGGTGCCCTTGAACTCCTCGAAGATCACCTCGTCCATCCGCGAACCGGTGTCGACCAGCGCGGTGGCCAGGATGGTCAGCGAACCGCCGTCCTCGATGTTGCGCGCGGCACCGAAGAAGCGCTTCGGCGGGTAGAGCGCGGTCGAGTCGACACCACCGGACAGGATGCGGCCGGAGGCGGGCGCCGCGAGGTTGTACGCGCGGCCCAGGCGGGTGATGGAGTCCAGCAGGACGACCACGTCGTGACCCAGCTCGACGAGGCGCTTGGCGCGCTCGATGGCCAGCTCGGCGACGGTGGTGTGGTCCTCGGCCGGGCGGTCGAAGGTCGAGGAGATGACCTCGCCCTTGACCGACCGCTGCATGTCGGTGACCTCTTCGGGCCGCTCGTCGACGAGGACGACCATCAGGTGGCACTCGGGGTTGTTGCGGGTGATCGCGTTGGCGACCGCCTGCATGATCATGGTCTTGCCGGTCTTCGGCGGGGCCACGATCAGACCACGCTGGCCCTTGCCGATCGGCGCGACCAGGTCGATGATCCGGGTCGTCAGACCACCCGACTCCCCCTCCAGCCGCAGTCGGTCCTGCGGGTAAAGGGGCGTCAGCTTGCCGAACTCCGCCCGGCCGCGGCCCTGTTCGGGCGCGACGCTGTTGACGGTGTCCAGGCGGACCAGCGCGTTGAACTTCTCGCGCCGCTCGCCGTCCTTGGGCTGGCGGACCGCGCCGGTGACATGGTCACCCTTGCGCAGACCGTTCTTGCGGACCTGCGCGAGCGAGACGTACACGTCGTTCGGACCGGGCAGGTAGCCGGAGGTCCGGATGAACGCGTAGTTGTCGAGGATGTCGAGGATGCCCGCGACGGGGATCAGGACGTCGTCCTCGTTGACCTGCGGCTCGTTGCCGAACTCCTCGCGGCCGCCGCGACGGCCCCGGCGGTCGCGGTAGCGGCCGCGACGGCCCCGGCGGCCGCCGTCGAAGTCGTCGTCCTCTTCGGTGCGGCGGTTGTCGCGGTTGTCCCGCTGGCGGTTGCCGCCCTGGCCGCCGTCCGCGTCGGCCTTGCCGCGCCGGTCGCCACGGTCCTGGCGCTCACCGCGGTCCTGACGCTCACCGCGGTCCTGACGCTCGCCACGGTCCTGGCGGTCCCCGCGGTCGCGCTGACCGCGCTGGCCGCGGTCGCCCTTCTGACCGCGGTCCTGACGGTCGCCACGGTCCTGGCGCTCGCCGGTCTTGGTGGCCCGGCCGTCGGCGCCGTCCTGCGCGGAGACCGCGACCGCGGCCTCGGCCTTGGCGTCCGCCTTGACCGTCGTCGTCTCGGGACGCGCCTCGGTCTTGACGTCCCCGGGGGCGCCCTCGGGGCTGCCCGCGGCGGCGGTGGCCCGGCGCCGGCGGCGCTCACCGGCCGGCTGCTCATCGCTGACCGGCTGGCCGGGGATGTCGATCTGCTGCTGGCCCACGGCCTTCTCGGCGGCCGGCTCGGCCTTGGCGGCCTTCTCGGCGGACCGGCCCGTACCGTCCTCGCCGGTGCGGGCCTTGGAGGTCGTACGGCGCTTCGGCTTGGTCTCGGCAGGCGCGTCGGCCTTGGCCGTGGCCCCGCCGGCCTGCTTCTCCTTGATGACCTCGATCAACTGGCTCTTGCGCATCCGCGCGGTGCCCTTGATCCCGAGGCCGGAGGCAACCTGCTGAAGCTCTGCCAGGACCATGCCGTCAAGGCCGGTGCCGGAACGGCGTCGCCGCGTGGCAGGGGCTGTGGCAGCACCGGTGGCAGGCGCGGCGGGAGCGTCCGTGGCGGGCGCGGTGGCACTGCCATCGGTGCGCACGCCCATCAGATCGGTGGTGTCGCTCACGAAGGGTCCTTCCCTGGAGCGGGCGTCGGCCTGTCTGGCTCGGCGACCGGTCGTGCTGCCCGGCTGTGGTCCTTGGGTCTTGCGGACCGGGCCGGGGCGGTGGTCCCGCCGGAAACGGCGGAAAGATCAATTGATGGTTCCGGCGCGAAGAGATGCAGAGTGACTCATGTCGTCACGCCGATTCCGGAGCGTGCTCACTCCTGCTCAGGCCATTGCTCCAAGCAGTTTGGGAAGCTCCCGGAAGAAAGTCGTCCCGATGGGGGACACGAAGCACCGCGCCACTCAGGCGTCGAGTACTGACTTGAGGTTAACACTACCGGATCCAACAAACATTCCCCCTCTCCAAGGCCGGCAATCGTCGATCACCCGCGTCGATCACCCGGCGAGCGGCAGGACGCAGGTCCCCGCCGCGTCAAGGGTCAGCCGATTGGCCGCCCACCCCTCACCCGCCAGCCGTGCGACCTTGTCGGCCGCAGCGTCCTCGACCAGCGCGAGCACCGTCGGGCCCGCGCCGGAGATGACTGCGGGGACGCCGTCCGCGCGCAGTCGGTTCACCAGGGCCACGCTCTCCGGCATCGCGGGGGCGCGGTACTCCTGGTGCAGTCGGTCCTCGGTCGCGGCGAGCAGCAGCTCGGGGCGCCTGGTCAGCGCCTCGACGAGCAGTGCGGCACGGCCGGCGTTGACCGCGGCGTCCACATGCGGGACGGTGCGCGGCAGCAGCCCGCGGGCGGTCTCGGTCAGCACCGGTTTCCCGGACACGAAGACCACCGGAATGATGGAATCCGCCGGATCCATCCGGATCGCCCGCGCGGCGCCGGTGTCCGTCCAGGCGAGCGTGAAACCGCCCAGCAGGCAGGCGGCGACGTTGTCGGGGTGGCCCTCGATCTCGGTGGCCAGCTCCAGCAGCGCGGCGTCGTCGAGCTTCTGCTCACCGCCTATCGTCACGGCGCGGGCGGCGACGATACCGGCGCAGATGGCCGCGGACGAGGACCCCAGGCCACGGCCGTGCGGAATGCGGTTGGCGCAGACGATTTCCAGGCCGCGCGGCTGCCCGCCGAGCAGCTCGAAGGTGGCGCGCAGGGACCGGACGAGCAGATGACTCTCGTCGCGCGGCAGCGTGTCCGCCCCCTCACCTGCGATGTCGACGTGCAGACCGGAGTCGGCGACGCGCACCACGACATCGTCGTACAGGCCCAGGGAAAGACCCAGGGCATCGAAGCCGGGACCGAGATTGGCGCTGGTAGCGGGGGTGCGCACCCGGACGGCGGCGGCGCGGAACGCGGGACCGGCCATCGCTCGATGACTCTCCTTGATTGATGCTGCGGTACTGCCCCGGAACACCGCGGCACCTGGGTGCCCGGACGGCTCGTGGGGACTGTTCTGACCTGCCCTGCATACCACTGCGTTATGCCGTGGGGAGGGGAGTTGGCTGCCAGCCTATCGAAGGAAGGTTCTGTGGCGACATAGGGCGCACAGGAGGCGCACGATGCGTGTCGCACACCAGGCCATGCCCCGCCGCCCCCTTTTCAGCGTTTGCAGCCTTTGCACAATTTGCTGCACGTGGGGTGCGGGACGGCGACCGTCCCGCACCCCACGCCGTACGGGCGGGGTCCGCCCGCCCGCCGGATGCCGGTGCTACGCGAGACCGAGGCGCTCGGCCGCGGCGTCCGCGTCGATCGGGACCGTGACCGGCTGCGGCGCGCCGGCCACCGCCCAGTCCGGGTCCTTGAGGCCGTTGCCGGTGACCGTACAGACGATCCGCTGGCCCGGGTCCACCTTGCCCTGCTCGGCGGCCTTCAGCAGACCGGCGACCGAGGCGGCCGAGGCGGGCTCCACGAAGACGCCCTCCTGAGCGGCCAACAGGCGGTAGGCGGCGAGGATCTGACGGTCCGTCACCTCGTCGATGAGGCCGCCCGACTCGTCCCGGGCCTGCTCGGCGAACGCCCAGGAGGCGGGGTTGCCGATGCGGATCGCGGTGGCGACGGTGTGCGGGTCCTTGACGATCTCGCCGCGCACGATCGGCGCACTGCCGGACGCCTGGAAACCCCACATCCGGGGGGTGTGCGAGGCGATGCCGTCGGCCGCGTACTCCCGGTAGCCCCGCCAGTACGCCGTGATGTTCCCGGCGTTGCCGACCGGCAGCACATGGATGTCGGGCGCGTCGTCGAGCATGTCGACGATTTCGAAGGCGGCGGTCTTCTGACCCTCGATGCGCACCGGGTTGACGGAGTTCACAAGTGCGACCGGGTACTTCTCGGAGAGGCCGCGGGCGAGCGTCAGACAGTCGTCGAAATTTCCGTCGATCTGAAGGATCTTCGCGCCGTGCACCAGCGCCTGCCCCATCTTGCCGAGGGCGATCTTGCCCTGCGGGACGAGCACCGCGCAGACCATGCCGGCGCGCACGGCGTACGCGGCGGCCGAGGCGGAGGTGTTGCCGGTGGAGGCGCAGATCACCGCCTTGGCACCCTCCTCCTTCGCCCGGGTGATGGCCATCGTCATCCCGCGGTCCTTGAAGGAACCGGTGGGGTTGGCGCCCTCGACCTTGAGATGCACCTCACAGCCGGTGCGCTCGGAGAGCACCTGGGCCGGCACGAGGGGCGTGCCGCCCTCCCGGAGCGTGACGATCTCGGTCGTGTCGCCGACCGGCAGCCGGTCACGGTATTCCTCGATGATTCCGCGCCACTGACGGCTCGCGGTGGACTTGGCAGACATGGGTTGGTTCCTTACTCCCCTTCGACCCGCATGATGCTGGCGACACCGCGGACGGTGTCCAGCTCGCGCAGCGCGCCGACGGTCGATGACAGCGCGGCGTCGGCCGCTCGGTGGGTGACGACGACGAGGGACGCCTCGCCGTCCTTGCCCTGCTGACGGACCGTATCGATCGATACGCCGTGTTCGGCGAAGACCGTCGCGACCTGCGCGAGAACGCCCGGTTTATCCGCCACGTCGAGACTGATGTGATAGCGCGTGACGACGTCGCCCATGGGGCTGACGGGCAGCCGCGTGTACGCCGACTCCCCCGGCCCGGTGGCACCGGCGAGCTTGTTGCGGCAGACCGCGACGAGGTCGCCGAGCACGGCGGAGGCGGTCGGCGAACCGCCCGCGCCCGGTCCGTAGAACATCAGCTGACCGGCCGCGTCGGCCTCGACGAAGACCGCGTTGTACGCCTCGCGCACGGAGGCGAGCGGATGGCTGAGCGGGATCATCGCGGGGTGCACCCGGGCGGTGACGGACGCGCCATCCGCGGCCCGCTCGCAGATGGCGAGCAGCTTGACCGTGCAGCCCATCCGCTTGGCGGAGGCGATGTCGGCGGCGGTGACCTCGGTGATGCCCTCACGGTGCACATCGTCCAGCCGCACCCGGGTGTGGAAGGCGATACCGGCCAGGATCGCGGCCTTGGCGGCCGCGTCGAAGCCCTCCACGTCAGCGGTCGGGTCGGCCTCCGCGTACCCGAGCGCGGTGGCCTCGTCCAGCGCCTCGCTGTACCCGGCCCCGCTGCCGTCCATCTTGTCGAGGATGAAGTTCGTGGTGCCGTTGACGATGCCCAGCACGCGGTTGACCTTGTCACCGGCCAGCGATTCGCGCAGCGGCCGGACGAGCGGGATCGCCCCGGCGACCGCGGCCTCGTAGTAGAGGTCCGCGCCGTGCTCCTGCGCGGCGGCGTGCAGCGCCGCACCGTCCGCGGCGACCAGCGCCTTGTTGGCGGAGACCACGCTCGCGCCGTGCGCGAAGGCGGTGGTGATCAGTCCGCGGGCGGGTTCGATCCCCCCGATGACCTCGATCACGACGTCGATGTCACCGCGTTTGACGAGCGCGGTGGCATCCGTGGTGACCAGCTCGGCCGGGACGCCGTCGCGCACCTTGTCGGGGCGGCGGACGGCGATCCCGGCGAGCTCCACGGGCGCGCCGATGCGGGCCGCGAGGTCGTCGGCGTGCGTCGTCATGATGCGCGCCACCTCTGAGCCGACAACACCACAGCCCAGCAGCGCCACCTTCAGCGGACGCGTACGCATCATTCGACCTCTGCTTTTCATCGATCCAGCCGTTTTCCTGCTTGTCAATGCACCAGTCTCACGCACCGGACGGCACTTTCCGTCCAAAGTCCAGATGCCGAGACATTTATTTCATCCGGGGCCCGGTGCGGTGGATCCGGCTCAGCCGACATCCAGCCGCAGGAGATCTTCCTCCGTCTCCCGTCGGACGATCACCCTGGCCGCGCCGTCCGCGACCGCCACGACCGGCGGCCGCAGCGCGTGGTTGTAGTTGCTCGCCATCGAGCGGCAGTACGCGCCGGTGGCCGGCACCGCGAGCAGGTCCCCCGGCGCCACATCGGCGGGCAGGAAGGCGTCCCGTACGACGATGTCGCCGCTCTCGCAGTGCTTGCCGACGACGCGCGAGAGCATCGGCTCGGCATCGGAGGAACGCGAGACGAGCGCGACGCTGTACTCGGCGTCGTACAGGGCCGTGCGGATATTGTCCGACATTCCGCCGTCGACGGACACATAGGTCCGCAGCCCCGCCAGTTCCTTGACCGTCCCGACCTCGTACAGCGTGAAGGCCGTCGGCCCGACGATGGCCCGCCCCGGCTCGACCGACAGCCGGGGGACGGCCAGCCCGGCCGCCGCGCACTCCCGGGTGACGATGTCGCCGAGCGCCGCCGCGATCTCGTGCGGCTCCCGCGGGTCGTCGTCCGACGTGTACGCGATCCCGAGCCCGCCCCCGAGGTCGATCTCCGGCAGCTCGATGCCGTGCTCGTCGCGCACCTCGGTCAGCAGCTGCACCACGCGCCGGGCCGACACCTCGAACCCGGCCATGTCGAAGATCTGCGACCCGATGTGCGAATGGATACCGGTCAGCTCCAGCCCGTCCAGCTTCAGCACCCGCCGCACCGCCTCCGCGGCCTGCCCGCCGGCCAGCGCGATCCCGAACTTCTGGTCCTCGTGCGCCGTCGCGATGAACTCGTGGGTATGCGCCTCGACGCCGACCGTGACCCGGATCTGCACCCGCTGCCGCTTGCCCAGCCGCTCCGCGATGTGCGCGACCCGCACGATCTCCTGGAACGAATCCAGCACGATCCGCCCCACCCCGGCCTCCACGGCACGGGTGATCTCCGCGGTGCTCTTGTTGTTGCCGTGCAGCGCGATCCGCTCGGCGGGCATCCCGGCTGAGAGCGCGGTGGCCAGTTCACCGCCCGAGCACACGTCGAGATTCAGCCCCTCCTCGGCCAGCCACCGCACGACGGCCCGGGACAGGAACGCCTTCCCGGCGTAGAAGACATCGGCCCCCGGCCCGAAGGCGTCCTTCCAGGCCCGGCAGCGCGCCCGGAAGTCGTCCTCGTCCAGGAAGTACGCGGGCGTGCCGAACTCCTCGGCCAACGCACCGACGTCCAGCCCGCCGACGGTCACCACGCCGTCGGCGTTGCGCCGGACGGTACGGGACCAGACGCGCGGGTCGAGGGTGTTGAGATCGGCGGGCGGCGCGGCGTAGTGGCCCTCGGGCAGCACATCGGCGTAGCGGGGCCCTGCGGGGTGGGCGGAACGGCTCATGACGGTGAAGATCCCCTCAAGGGTTCAGAGGTGGTCGGGCGCGGAGATGCCGAGCAGGCGCAGGCCGTTGGCGAGCACCGTCCCGGTGGCCTCGACGAGGGCCAGCCGGGCACGGTGAACGGCCAAGGGTTTCTGCTCCCCCACGGGCAGCGGCGGACAGGCGTCATGCCAGCGGAAGAACGCGTCCGCCGTCGCCTCCAGCTGCCGCACCACCCGGTCCGGCGCCAACTGCCGCGCCGCGGCTTCCACGGCGGCGGGGTAGCCGGCCAGGAGCACGTACAGGGTCTGGTGGGCCTGGAAGGCGGTGGGTGGTGGCTGGGGGGCGTGGGACAGTCCGCCGGACGGGCGTGGTCGGTCGGACGGGCGCGGTCGGTCCGACCGGAGTGATCCGTCGGACGGGCGCGATCCGTTGGCTTGGAATGAGTGGTGGGGGACGGCGGAGGCCGCGGTCGCGAGGACGGCGGGCTCCGGGGCCGCGGGGGCGCCAGGGAGTGTGGCAGTTGCCGAGGAGGGTGTGGCGACAGCGGAGCGCACGGATTCGGCGGCGGGGCGTACGGAGCCCGTGCCGGTGACGAGGCCGGTAGGACTCTCCCTCTCCACGCCGACGACGGCGCGTATGGGATCGGGGCGGCGCGCCCTGCCGACGGAAGCCACGGCCCCGACACCGCAGCCGCTGTCCACGTCTACGTCTACGTCTACGTCTACGTCTACGTCTACGAAACGGTCGCTCACCAGCGTTTCCCCGCCCGTCGCGAGCACCTCCCCGGGCTCGCTCCCGAACCCCAGCTCACGCGCGTTGCGCACCAGCGCCCGGCTCCGCGCGTACGCGTACTGCACCCGGAACCGCGGATTGCTCTCGCGCTGCACCGGCCGCTCCGGCAACCGCACCGGATCATGCGCCGCGGGCCGCAGCAACGCCCACCGGGCCTCATCCGCCCCGAGCCGCGCGACCAGCCCGGCCAGCTCCGCCGCACCGTCCCCCGGCCCCGGCACATCCCCCCGACGCATCAGCCGCCCCCGGCCCCCGGCCGCCACAATCCGCTCCAACGCCTCGGCGACCACAAACCCCCGCGCCCCGCCCCCGCCGGGAAACGCCGCCTCGACAGCGCCCCCCTCCCCGTACACACTCCGGTCCCCGTACGCCGCCCCCTGGGCCAGCACGTCCCGTACGAGCGCGGCCGGCGCGCCGTCCTCCAACGTGAAGTTCAGAAACCCCGGCCCGGCGATCTCGACCCGCTCGATCCCGGCCGTACCGACCAGCCGCTTCCGCAGAATCTCGGCGACTTCCCGGGCCGGCCGGCCGGCGGGCTTGGCGAGCTGCAACGCGACATTGGAGGCATAGTCCCCACACCCGGCCCGCGGCGGCGGCTCCACCACGATCCGCACCGGCACCGGCACGGAGAGCTCCCGTTCCTCAACGGCACTACGCACGGAGCGCAGGACGGTACGGGAGAGCTCAGCGGGGGTCACAGGACAAGCGTAGGGGAGAAGGGGGCCACCCACGCGACCCGGTTTCGCCTTGTGGACCACCGGCCCCACGAACACCTCGCCGAAGGGACACCTCACCCGACGGACGCACCCACGGACATCCGGCCCTCGGCCCCGGACCCCGGTCCCCGGTCCCCGCGCCTCGTAGATCCAACCCGCCCGACGCCCCGACCACCCCGCCGTCAGCCCCCGGGCCGAACCACCGACCCCGAGCCCCCCTCCACCTCAACGTCCACGTCCACGCCCAGACCCGCATCAACATCCGCTTCGGCATCGGTGTCGGCATCAACATGGGCATCCATCAATCCACCGGACGCCATCACCACATGCCCCGCACCCGCAACGCCCGCCGCGCCGGCCTCGCCTTCCACCCCGTCCTCACGCCCGGACCCGCGCTCCCGCCCCTGCCGCACCAGTTCCCCGACCGTGCGTACCAGCTCCGTCGGCT
Source organism: Streptomyces sp. x-80 (assembly GCF_046549095.1). Classification (NCBI taxonomy): domain Bacteria; kingdom Bacillati; phylum Actinomycetota; class Actinomycetes; order Kitasatosporales; family Streptomycetaceae; genus Streptomyces; species Streptomyces sp. x-80. The sequence goes on along the minus strand of NZ_JAJPWM010000024.1, from coordinate 42,161 downwards.
CGAACGGCTTGGCGAGAAACGCGTCCACCCCCAGTGAGTCACCGCTGTCCACCTCGACCTGGGTGCACGCGCTGATGATGGCGATGGGGATGTCCCACGTCCGCGGATCGGAACGCAGCCGCGCGGCCGTGTGCAGACCGTTGAGCCGTGGCATCACCACGTCGAGGGTCACCACATCGGGTCTCACGTGGTGCACCACATCCAGGCATTCGGCACCATCAGCCGCGGTCACGACCTCGTAGCCCTCAAGCTCGAGATTGACCCTGATCAACTGCCGGATCACCTTGTTGTCATCGACGACAAGGATCCGACCGGGCAAGCCAGGCACACCATGAGACTAGGCGCCCACCTGCGGCTGCGTCCCGGTTTTGCCCACTTCCGCCCCGTGCGAGGGACCTTTCCCCGACCCTCACCGGCACCGCCCCCGGATGCGCTACGCCCCTCCCCTCTCCCCCGCAAAACCCTGTTCCTGAACACTCCATCAGAGCTGGTAGGGTTCTACCCGTCGCCACAACAACAGGGCGAAACGCCCCCGTAGCTCAGGGGATAGAGCAACGGCCTCCGGAGCCGTGTGCGCAGGTTCGAATCCTGCCGGGGGCACTGCAGGTCAGGTGCCTAACAGGCCCTCTGGTCAGGCGATACGCCAGATCAGAGGGCCTGTTGCTATGTGCAGTGAAGCGCCACCGAAAGCAGCCTTAGGACCCCCGCTGTGGGACATATGCGGGATCAGGCATTAAGTGACAAAGCGTCAACCCCGGACATAAGGAACACCCCGGAGCCCTCGCTCCGGGGTGTCGAATGTGATCATCATCACGCGTATTCGAGAAAGAGATCATCGATCCGCTTGTTCGCTACGGCGTGGCGTCCGTGCAGGCATTTGGCGTATCGGGCCAGCAGGACTTCCACCGTGTTGCCAGCGCGCGCGGCAACCTCGGTCGGATCCACACCGGCGTTCAGCCATGTAGACAAGGCCGAGTGGCGTAGATCATAAGGTCGGTCCGCCAGTGGGCTCTTGACAAGGTCCGATGGCAGCCCGAACTCTCGCGCTTCGCTCCAGACACGCGAGTAAGTGGAGGAGCCGACCAGCCCGCCACGCTCATTGAAGAACAGTCTGCCGTCATCAGCCGTACCGAACGTGTCGATGCCGTCGCGCCAGATCGCCACGAGCGTGGGGGGCAGGGGCGTCGGCCGCACCTCTTCAGGCTCGCGGTTCTTCAATCCGCGGTCGTCGTGGACCTCCCCGGATTGGGTCCATTTCTTGCCTGCAGTCGGCCTGGTCCGGTGAAGATTCGCCATCCCCCACCCTTCCTCGGGGAGGTGACAGTCCGGAAGCGCTACAGCCACTGCCTCCGCCGGGCGCAAACCGCCGTAGTACATGCCGGCGAACATGCCGACCAGCCGCCTGCCTCTGGCCCGGTGGTATCCACCGATATACGAGACAGCCCCCAGCAGGTTCGCGGCTTGTTTCGGATTCGCGACGACCCTTGGGTCGACTTCCACGACTTTCGGCGGCTTCTGCCAAGACACGCCGTTGACGGGATTCTCCTCAAACTCGCTCAGCTCGGTGGCGTAGTTGAGCGCGTTGACGAAGACCTTGCGTTTCCGCCTCACGGTCTCGCCCGCCGCGGCCTTCCCGTCGAGCTTCAGCTTCAGCCCGTCCAGAACCCCACGCATGACCGCTGGCTTCGCCAGGTCAGCCAGCGGAGGGGAATTCCTGGAGACCCAGTCAATCACCGACGTCGCCTCCGGCGGGATCTCCCTTTCGCCCGGACCAGGTAGGACGAAAGCCCAGTCCCTCAACGCCCTCTGCAAGGCTCGATCCGACGGGCGTCCGGGACGCTTTGGCATCAGCGACTTAGTTACCGACGTCAGGGCCTCGTTGATCTCGTCCCGATAGTTGGGCGAGGCGTGGGGCCATTTCATGCGCAAATAGTCCAGTGCGAATGCATACCAACTACGGGCTGGCACCTTCTCCTCCATAGAGGGAGGAAAACCCGTCTCAGTATCGAATTGCTCGCCCTTATCCTGAGCCATGAGCAGTCGGGCCTGCAGTTTCTCGGCAAGTCCCTTGGTGCTTCGCGAGCGGGAGAAGGGGCGTCCAGCAACACCCCAGCGCACCTCATAGGTGTCTTTCCCCTTGCGCTGCTTGACCCTAACGCTCCATATTCGAACGTTGGTCGTCTTCAAGCCGCAGATTCCTCTCTCTGACGTAGCCACTCCATGAATGCGCTCCGCCATACGCGCAGCTCACCGTTTGGGAGTTTCAGCACGGCGGGCCCTGTACCCATTTCACGCCATCGGTAGAAGGTTCGTCGAGACGTCCCCTTCAGCTCCTCCAACACCTCGGGCACGGTCATTAGCTCATCGCCCTTCCCGATACCGTTCCTCATTCAGCTCCCCCACTACAGGGCCACAGCGAGACATTCTGGCACCAGGTTGGAATTACCTCTTGGGAGGCAAGCACTGACGGCGGAAGTGGGTCACTAGGCGGTTTCAGGGCAGGGGATATCTCGGCAAGGCGCATCGAAGGGGGGTCCTTACGAAATGGTGCAGTATCCGACTGGTCCTCTTCCATCCTGGGGTTTCCAAGGGTGACGGGAGGGATAGTCGGCACAGGTCAGCAGCCCCATAGCGGCTTGCTGACACGGAGGATGAAAGAGGTTCACTCAGCGTCTATGGGCTGGCGGGTTCGGGGGAACGGCGTGCCTTTCTCGGAAACCAGAAGCGATCAGCTGCACGGTGCCAGATGCGCACACAGCAGGACAGTGCTGTCCGCTCCAGGTCCACCGCCAAGTAGCCGGTGCGAACGACATAAATACTCCAGACGATCCCCGGTTTCGCTAACCGGGGATCGTGGGCTACGATGCGCGCCCCGACAGCAGAAGCCGGCAACTTCCCGCACATGCCTCAGTCACGAAGCCAACCGGCATGAGTGCATGAATGGGGTCGCGCCGCCTGAGACGATCCCCCGTAGACCGTCTCCGGTGAGGCGGTCGAGATTGCCCGCCACGACAGACTCAAAAGTGCCAATGACTCGGGCTACACGAGGTGAGGCTCCGGGGTGCACCGCAATGTGCGCAATGGCTGCTCGGCCGCGGCCATAGTCCCGTTGCAGCAGGCCCTCGCCAAATAGCCCGGCCGCGTAGACGCAAAGACACAACGCTATGAAAGCGGCTCAGACTCCCCCACCTCTGGATAGTCCACGCAATCAGCGCACCGAAAATCAAGAGGACGGAGGTAGTTAACCAGACGGAGCGAATAGCGGACTTCGACAGACGAGCCTCCTAGATAAAGACCACGGCAGCGAGGCAGAGCCGGGTGGGCGGCAGAGTCCTGAAACAGTCGACCCCGCCCGCTCCGGAGTGGTTCCCTTCGCTGAACAGGTGTTTCCGGGAAGTTGTACCTTGACATGCCCCCGGCGGAGGTTCCAGTCCTTTGGGGATCTTCCTCGTCTGCCGTAGGCGAATGTCCTGACGCCCCCCAAGCGGAGTTCACATGGTGGAGCAGACGCCAGCAGAGCGAGCTCTGGCCTCCTCGTACACCACTGGTGGCGGGAAGGCCAGATTCGATATTTCCAGCCTGTTGGTCCATCATCACGACGACCACAGCTTGACCTTCACGTACAAGATCGCTGTAGTGCGTCAAGGGCATCACAACGAGTACTGGGAGTTCGCTCTCCCGCGGGATGACAAGTCTCTCGTAGATGTGCTCGCCTCACCTCCACCTGACCGTGATCGGCTCCAACAGCTCGTGCACTTGGTCCGCGCCTAGTTGGAAGAGTGGTGGGACACCAAAGGACAGAGCAGACGGTCGGCAAAGATGGGGCGTCAACTGCACTGAACGGCTCGCCAGCAGGGTCCAGCCCCTTGCCCGTCCAGACCCGGAGGATCACCTCGTGACGCTCCACACCCTCCTCCCTGCCGACCTGCGCGAGTGGGTCGCCGACCAGTTGTCCGGCATGGCGATTACTCGCCCCGCAACTGGCTGTGGGACGACGAGAACGGCACCCACAGCCTGATCGACTTCGAGAAGTCCGGCCACGGGATCGCTGTCGAGGACCTCGTGTGGCTGTGCGGTGCGCTCTGGCCCACACGCCCCGACCTCAAACGGGCCTTCCTCACCGGCTACGGACGCAAGCTGTCCAATACGGAACAGCAGGTGCTGCTCTTGCTCACCGCACGGCTGGCCGTCTCCTACCTGCACGCGGGCAGCACGAAGCACGAGCCGGTGCTCATCGAAGCGGGGCCGGACCGTCCTGGCAGATCTGGTGCGAGCCTGCGGATAGCCTTGGCCGCTGCTGCCGTCGCACCCCGTCGCGACGACAGTCTCGCCGCCGGCGATTCGTACGTGGAGGACGTGGCCTCTTCGCGGCTCCGCGCGGTCTGGACACCGGGGCCTACTCCGCGACCGCCGACGCTGCCGCGCTGGCCGGCTTCGACATCGCGGTGATCACCGTGCCGACCCGCTGCGGGACGGCGTGCCTGATCTGACCTACATCGAGCCCTGCGCCCGGACGCTGGGCAAGCACCTTCGCCCCGGCGCGGGGGGTAGTCCTGGAGTCCACGGCCTATCCCGGCACCACCGAGAAACTGCTGCTGCCGATCCTGGAGAAGACCTCGGGCCTCAAAGGCGGGGTGGACTTCCTGGCCGGATTCAGCCTCGAACGCATCGCTCCGGGAAACAAGAGGTGGTCGTTCGACGGGACGCCGAAACACCCGCCGGCGAACTCGCCGCGCACGGCGATTCGGTCCGCCAACTCGGTCAGGGCGAACGAGATCCCGAGCCGCTCGCCGAGCGCCCGGAACTCGGCGAGCGCCATCTCCAGGTACGCGTCCGCGGGTGACCGCCGGCCGGACGCGGGACACGGATGCAATCCAGCACCGGGATCAACTGCGGTGCGTGACCCTACTGACCGGGCGTGACCCGGATGGCCAGTGGACGGCATCCGCCATCGCTCGCCAGGTGAATCTTCGTCGTGAGACCACCGGGTGAACGGCCGATCCCCTCGTCCGGACGATGCCCGGCAGGGTGAACGCCGCGCCCCGGTATCCGGGCCGACTGTGGCGGCCTCCGCGGCATGCTGATGGGCACGGCACACCGTGGAATCCACGCTCACCACACCCCAGTCGATCCGGCCGTCCAGGTCGGCGTCGGCCTGGACTGCTCGCAGGACCCGGTGAGGGACTCGCATAGGCCACCTCAGCAGTCCCGACCTTGCTAAGACCATGTCCTACATGGTCAGTTGGTTGTTGGATTGGCTATGGGGAGTGGGCGGTGGGGATGGATCGTGCCGGAAGGGCTGTGGGAGATCGTCAGGCCCCTGTTGCCGTCGGCGAGGGTTCGCCCGCAGGGCGGCGGAGTCGCGAACATCGACGATGAGGCGGTGTTCGCTGCGATCATCTATGTACTGGTAAGCGGCTGCGCCTGGCGGGCCTTGCCGCCCTGCTTCGGGGCCTCGAAGTCGACCGTGCACCGCCGGTTCCTTACCTGGTCCCGGGCTGGTGTGTGGGGACGACTGCACCAGAAGGTGCTCCAGCTCCTGGACGGCTAGCAGATCAAGGACGAACTCGGCTGGGCCGACTTCCAAGTCCGCTCCGACCGCGCCATCCGCCGTCACCAGACCCTGGTCAACTGCGCCTTCTCCTTCTGCTGGGACCAGTGGTTTGCCCCACCCGGGCCCCTGGACGCCACCGCGCCGGCCCCCTGCAGAGAGGGGGCCCCAGCCGAACCCCACCAGCCCCAACAGCCTTGCTGGCCCAGGGCATTACGCGCCATCCGTTCCTGGCTCACCCCCGCCATCACCCTCACCCGATGGTGGCGAGCCTGGACGGACACAGACCCACCATCCGAGCTCCAGGCCCTGATCGACGCGGTCACCACAGGACACGGCATTGACCTCTACCGCCGGATTTAACGAACTACCGCTAGCCAGATGCTCCCAGGGCATTGGCAGCTCGGAATCGGCGACCAGACAACATGCTCGCGCCTGCCCCTCACGGGCGATGTCGTCGAGCAACCGGCGAAAGTACTGGCTGGGGAACCGCAGGGGGTGTGGGCGGTGGCATGCGAGTTCCAGGTGGTGGTGCCCCAGAGGGTGGCGCGGTGCGGGCGGCGATGGCGCCCTGTTCGTCAAGGAGTTCAGCGGGGGTTCCATCGAGATCAGTGACGATGGCGGAGAAGCGCTGGTCGATCTCGTGTTGCGGAGCGTGGGCTTGCGTCCGGCGTTCTCGCTGGGTCAGGGGCGTGAGGCCCTGACGGTCCCACGAGATTTATGCGGATTGTCCGTGAACGAGGGTGGTCTGTTCGCACAGGGTGGTGCCGTGAACGTCACCTGCTCAGCGATGTGCCTGCCGTCTTCGGTCAGACGTAGTACCACCCCTGGGCTGCTGGCCGCCTTACGGCAGGCCCGAATGCGCCTTGAGGAACCACACGCCCCGGTGAAAGCATCTCACCTTACGTGGTTTGATCAACGGGGGTGCGCTTCTCATGGGCGTTGTACTGCCTGGGTGGGCGGATGAGGCGCTCGACATCATTGGCGTGTCGTGGCCGAATGTGGACGAGGACGACTACCGCGAGATGGCGACGGCCATGCGGGAGTTCGCCGACGACATCGATGAGGGAGCGAACGAGGCCCACCAAGCCATCCAGGGCCTGGTGGGGTCGGCGGGTGGTTCGCTGGCCGTCGAGGCGTTGAATGCCCACTGGGGGAAGATCAACGGCACTCATCTGAAGAACCTGGGTGAGTGTGGCCGGATGGCAGCCACCGCCTTGGACGGTGTCGCCGTGCTCATCGAGGGGGCCAAGCTGGGCGCCCTCGTTCAACTGGGCATTCTTGCCGCCGAGGTGATTGCGGCTCAGGCTGCGGCCCCCTTCACCCTGGGCCTGTCCGAGGTCGGTGCGCTGGCTGCGACGCAGGCGACCCGGGTGATCGTCAAACGGCTGTTCAAGGAGGTCTGCCAGCAGGTCGCCGAACAAGTCATCAGCATGGCCCTGACCCCTGTCGAAGAGGCCCTGGGCGCGATGGTCGGCGACCTGGTTGTCCAGCTCGGAGCCAACGCGCTGGGCGTTCAGGACGGTGTGGATCTGAACCGAACGGCCAAGGCTGGTAAAGAAGGCTTCAATAACGGCGCGCAGGGAGCCAAGGACTCCGTCAAGTCAGCCGCTGACAAACCGATGGAGCTCCTCAGCGCCGGCGTTGGCCGCGGTGGTGGAGGGCACGCCGGATCCGGGGGAAGTGGATCCGGCGGCAGTGGCGGGTTCAGCTTCGATCCGGGCGAACACGACAGGGTGGTGATGGGCCTGCAGAGTGCGGGGGGCACCTTCCGCAACAAGGCCGGCGGCAAGATCAGCCGAGCCAAGAGCCACCACGGGCGTACGCGCGGCAAGGACGCCATCGCCGATGCGGCAAACGCGATGCTTGACAAGGTCATCGATGGGATCGAGGACGGTGTCAAGAAGACCGCCAAGCATCTCGACGACAACATGACCCGCGGCGTCAAGCAGATGGCCAAAAACCATCACGACAACGATCGCGCGCTCTCCGACCACTTCAAGGGCATCGGCAAGGACGGCAAGTCGGACCCGAAGGGCCCCAACGGGAGCCCCGGCACATCCGTGGACACCGGCGGCGGTCGAGGTGGTCGCAAGTCCTCTGGCGAAGGCCGTGGCCGTAAGCAGGTGGAGAATCCGCGGGAGGCCGGTCGCCCCCGGGACTCCGTCTGCCAGGGCGGTGAGCCGGTCGACATGGCAACGGGGCGGATGTTCATCGAGCAGATGGACTTGTCTCTCCCCGGCTCGCTCCCCCTGTTGTTCAAGCGATCCTTCGAGTCCGGGTATCAAGCAGGCCGTTGGATGGGCCCGCGCTGGGTCTGCACCATCGACGAGCGGCTGGAGCTCGACAACGAGGGCGTGGTCCACCTCAGCGCGGACCGGACCGCGCAGGCGTACCCGTACCCGAGTCCCGATGAGCCTGTCCAGGCAACGGCCGGCGCGCGTCTCGACCTCGCGCTCGGTCACCTGACAGGCAGATACACCCTGACGGACATCACGACGGGACTGGTTCGAGAGTTCACCTTACAGCCCGACGGCCAAACGGCCCTGCTGACCCAGATACGCGATCGAGCAGGCCACCACGTCGACTTCGCGTACGACGCTGCCGGCACACCGCTGAGCATGGTTCACTCCGGCGGCTACCAGCTCTTGATGACAACGGAAGCCGGTCGCATCACCGCCCTCCACCTGGCCGACGCGGGCGGCGACGGCCAGAACGTGCTGCTGACGCGCTACGGATACACCGACGGCCACCTGACAGCGGTCTACAACTCCTCCGGCAAACCACTGCTCTTCGCCAACGACGATCAGGGCCGGGTCCTGTCGTGGACCGACCGCAACGACACCCGGTATCTCTACACCTACGACGAGTTCGACCGGGTCGTCGAAGAGGGCGGAGCGGACGGCTCGCTCAGGTTCCATTTCGAGTACGGCGATCCGAATCCGGTCACCGGTATCAAGGTCCACTCCGAGACGAACGCACTCGGCCACACCACCCGGTACCAGGTCAACGAGGACAGCCAGATCGTCGCCGAGACCGACCCCCTCGGCAACACCACCTGCTTCGAGCGGGACGAATACGACTGCCTGCTCGCCCAGACCGACCCGCTCGGCCGCATTACCCGTTTCACGTACGACGACACCGGCGGCCTCCTCAGTGTCACGCGTCCGGACGGCGAGCAGTCCACCGCCGCCTACTTCGGCGATTCAAGCCTGCCGACACTCATCACCAAGCCCGGCGGCCTCACATGGCAGCAGACCTATGACGCGGCGGGCCGCCGCACCTCGCTCACCGACCCCAACGGCGCCACCACGCGTTACGGCTATGACGAGGCCGGGCACCTTGCGTCCGTCACCGACGCCTTTGGCAACTCCACCCGTATCCGGTGCAACCCAGTCGGCCTGGCCATCGAGGTCACCGACCGTGCCGGAGCAACCAGCCGGTACGAGCGCGATGCTTTCGGGCGCGTCACCGCCATCACCGATCAATTGGGCGGCGTCGCCCGGCTGGCCTGGAGCACCGAGGGCAGCCTGACCTCATACACAGCTCCCGACGGGAGCACCGAGTCCTGGACGTACGACGACGAGGGCAACCTCCTCGCCCACACCGATCGACTTGGACGGGTCACGTCCTTCGAGTACACGCCCTTCGAGACGCTCGCCGCCCGTACCAACCCTGACGGCACCCGTCTTGCCTTCACCTACGACGTTCATATGCAGCTCGTGACCGTCACCAACACCCTCGGTCAAACGTGGGAATACACCTACGACACCGCCGGACAGCTGATATCGGAAACCGACTTCAACGGCCGAAGGGTCGCCTATGAGCTGGACGCCGCAGGCCAGCTCGACTCACGAACCAACCCTCTGGGACAGCAGATCGAGTACAGCTACGACGTCCTCGGACGGCTGGTGGCGAAGAACGCCGACGGGGTGGCCACCAGCTACGCGTACGACCTCTCAGGGCACCTCCTCCGGGCCGTCAGCCCTGACGCCGATCTGCACCGCACCGTCGACGCTCTCGGAAACCTCCTCAGTGAGAGCATCAACGGCCGCACTCTTACCCACACCCGGGACATCCTCGGCCGGCGCACCGGGCGCACCACCCCCGGCGGCCATACCAGCACCTGGACCTACGACCAGGCCGACCGCCGTACCTCGCTGACGACCAACGCCGGCACGCTTGAATTCGCCTACGACGCGGCCGGACACGAGATCCAACGCTCCCTTGGTGACCGCCTGACCCTGGCCAGTGCTTGGGACACCGAACACCGCCTCACCGGCCAGATCCTCCGGACCGAACAATCGGTACTGCAACGCCGCGACTACACCTACCGCGCCGATGGCATCCTCACCGGCGTCGACGACCAGCTCAACGGACCCCGCACCTTCGACATCGATACCGCCGGGCGTGTCACCGCCGTCCACGCCGCCACTTGGACCGAGAGCTACGCCTACGACCCGGCCGGCAACCTCACCGACGCTGACTGGCCCGCAACCGGACCCAACAAGGCGGCAGTCGGTACACGGACGTACAACGGAACCCAGCTCGGCACCGCCGGCCGAGTCCGCTACGAGTACGACGCCGCAGGCCGCACCGTGCTCCGCCAGGTCACCCGCCTGTCGAAGAAGCCCGCAACCTGGCACTACACCTGGGACGCCGAGGACCGCCTCACTCACGTCACCACGCCCGACGGCGCCCACTGGCACTACACCTACGACCCCTTCGGCCGGCGAATCTCCAAGAAGCGCCTGGCCGCAGACGGCATCACCGCAGAAGAGCGGACCTACTTCACGTGGGACGGCTCGACCCTCGGCGAACAGACCACCTACGCCCCCTCCCTGCCTGGCCCGTACACCATGAGCTGGGACCATCGGGGACAGCACCCACTCGCCCAGACCGAGACCATCACGACTCCCGCGACGGCCTACATTCCGCAGGACCAGATCGACCGCCGATTTTTCGCGATCGTCACGGACCTGGTCGGCACGCCGACCGAACTCGTCGACACGGCCACCGACACCATCGCCTGGCGAGCGGTCCCCACGCTGTGGGGCAACACCACCTCGGCGTCCGGCAGCACAACCAGCACGCCACTGCGTTTTCCCGGCCAGTACTTCGACCCCGAGACCCGCCTCCACTACAACCTCAACCGCTACTACGATCCCGAAACCGCCCGCTACACCACCCCCGATCCGCTCGGTCTCAGTCCCGCGCCCAACCCGGATACCTACGTCCACAACCCTCATACCTGGTGCGACCCGCTCGGCCTCATGCCGGATGACAGCGCCAACCTCAAAAAAGATCTGATGGACCTGGGGAAGAAGCGGGTGCAGCACGTCGCGGACGGGCTCGGGGAGGATGAGGAGCCGCCGGGCGCCTATTCCGTGGGGAAGGACCGGACCACCGGTAAGATCTACTACGGCGACAGTGGCCCCGAGACCGGCCATGAGCAGGCGGTGATCGACGCGATGCCCAAAGAATCGCAGCACCCGTCCGGACGGCCGCCGGGAGTGTGCGGCGAGCCCCGGATGTTTACCAACGCGATCAAGGATGGCGCTGATCCCAAGAACATCGATCTGGTGACGGTCAACCCCAAGGGTAAGAAGTTCAAAATGTGCATGAACTGCGAGACATGGGTACCCGGCTTCGGAGGAGAGGTCCTGACAGGATGAACGACACTCCTGAGCGGCCCTCGATGCAAGCCCTCCTGGACGACCTGTCGGGAATCGCGCATTTCTCGTTCGAGCCGCTGGACATCGAGAGCACCTGCCGGCAATACACAGAGGATGGGTACGAAATCACCCCTCAGCTCCGCGGATTCCTGGAGAAATACGGCGAAATCACCGTGACCTGGCTTTTCCGGGGCAACGAGGTGGAAGTCACGACTTCGACAGAGAGGACCCTGGAGTCCGCACACGCCACGCCTCGGAACGTTCGCGTCTTCGGCAGGAATCTCGGCCAGTCCGTCCAATTGGTCGGTACCGCATTCGACACCGAGGAGTGCGTACTGCTGGCCGAGAACGGCGAAATCCTGCTCTACGGCGATGCCGGGTACCAGCGAGTGGCGAACAGTTTCGAGGACGCCATCCGCGCATTGGTAACGGGTGACTGGGACAAGAGCTTTTTCCGACCTGCGACTTAAGACAGCAAGATGAGACAGTCCCAGTGATCTGCGGTTCTGGGCAGGAGGCCACCGAGGTCGGCCAGCACGAGTGCGGTACCGGTGTGACCGGTGAGGAAGCCGCGCGGACGGGAGTTCGCGAGAGGGGCCAGCGTGGTGGGGGTCACGTGGTCGATGACGGGTTGGCAGGTGAGGCGCACGGCGCTTTGTAGGACGCCGGCGCTGCCGTGGCAGAGGGCGGTGCCCTCGATGTCCCAGTTGTCTAGGGGGCGGGCGGCGAGGGCGGTCATGGCGGCGGCCGCGGTGTGGCTGAGGGATGGGAGATCGAGGGCCCGCCCAGCGCTGGCGAGGGCGGTGGCGATGCCGGGGGTGCCGTAGCACCAGGCGGTGGTACGGCCGCGGAGGCGGGCGGTCGTTCCTCGTGGGGCGTTGTCGAGGGCATCTCCGCTGATGTGGGGTGGCCAGGTGCTCTCGGGGGTTTGCCAGGTGAGGAGCCAGTCAGCTGCGGTGTGGATTGCGTCGCGCTGGCCGGGGAGGGTGTGTCCGGCCTGGTGAGCTGTGGCCAGGAAGGCGAGGGGGCCGGCGACGCCGTGGGCGAGGCCGGTGGTGGCGGCGCCGGTGGGCGGGATGGTGACCGTGGGTGGGTGGAGGGCGGCGGGCAACCACCAGCCTGGGCGGATTCCGTGGGGGGTGAGGATCATGTGGGTGAGGGTGGAGAGGGCGGCGTGCAGGCCCGGCTCGGCTTCGGTGTGGTGGCCGCGGTGGTGCGCGGCGAGCAGGACTCGGCCGATGCCGGCGAGGCCCTTGATGGCGTCGTAGACCGCCCAGGGGGTGGCCTGCTCGCGTGGGGCCCGGTGGTGGTGGCGGGCGAGTGCGACAGCGCGGGCGGAGAGCCAGGTTGTGGCGCGTGGGAGCAGGGTGTTGTGGGGGTCGTTGGCCGGCAGGTAGCCGGTGCCGATGATCAGGGATGCGGCCAGGGCCCCGGGGCCGGTGTGGATGCCGTCGGGAGGCGAGTTGTCCACTAGGCGGGCGGCGGCGGCCCAGTGGGCGGCGGCGATTGAGGCGAAGCGGGGTTCGGCCGCGGCGAGGCTGGCGTGCAGGAGTGCGGTGCCGGCCAGCCCGTAGCAGAGGGTGGAGGCGGCACGGCGGGTGAGGGGGGCGATGATGTCCTGGGGGTCGCGCAGGGTCTGGGCGATGCGCATGGCGGCGTCGGCGGCCCGGGCGCGGATGGTGGTGCTCACGGCCGGTGCAGGAGGTCGGCGGCCAGGGTGCGGACGAGACGTTCGGCTCCTGGGTCGACGGCGAGCATGCGGTTGGTGTGCATGTGGATGACGTCGCTTGCGCATCGGTCTGCGGCCCGATGGGGAAGGGTGTCTCGGTAGGCGATCAGCGCGGCTGACCGCGTCGCACGGGCGGTGGCAAGGCCGGTGAGGGAGAAGAGCGCGGGGACGCGGGGGAGTTGTTCGCGTAGGGCGTCGCGGTGACGGCGCTGGTCTCGGGTGAGATGGCCGGGCCCCAGAGCGGAGAGGGGTTCGGGCGCGAGGGTGCGGGCGATCTCGGCGGAGCCGGCTGCGGCGATGAGGAGGCGTTCGTCCTCGGTGTGGTTGAGCGCGGCTAGGGCCAGGCGGCTGTCGGTGCTGAAGAGGCGTTCGACGGCGGTGATGGCTTGCGGGCCGCCGTAGCGTTCGATCTCCTGTTCATAGGGCTCCAGGTGGAGGGTTCCGGGGCCGAGTAGCCCGCGGCTGCGCAGGTGGTCGGAGAGTTCGGACAGCCGCGGCTGGACGTCGGTGGCGAGGGTGTGAGGGGTGGCGTGGAAGCGCAGGCGCAGGTGTGGGCCGAGGGCGGGGGTGGTGTAGCGCAGCCAGAACCAGCGGTCGACGTCCACGGGGAGGTGGTTGAGCAGTGGTGCGAGTTCGGTAAGGACAGTGTTGTGGAGGCGGGCGGGTGCGGCGAGAGCGGCGGAGAGCCATTCGCCTCCTGGCAGGTAGGTGCCGGTTCCTGGGGTGCGCAGGGCGTTGCGGGGGTCGGTTGGAGGGGTGTGCGGGGTGTGGCGTCGGCTGAGGGGGACGACGAGGTCGATCACGTGGTGTGCGCCGTTGGGGCCGTCGACCACGGCGAGGTCCTCGGGGCCGGCGAAGGGTTCGGCGAGGATGCGTGTGCCGCGGTGGATGCTGCGGCGTAGCAGTTCGCGGTGATCGCGCTGGCGCAGATCGAGGGTGAGGCGGCGGTCGGCTTCCTCGGCGAGGAGCACTGCGGGGGGTGTAAGGCGGGTGGTGGTGCGCCAGTTTGCGAGACGCTCTTCGAACGGGGTGTGGTGGTGCGCGGCGGTGGTGAGGGCTTCGGGCAGTCGCCAGCGGGCGGGGGCGAGGAGGACGTCGCGGTAGCGGACGCGGGGCGTGTAGGGCCAGCAGTTCAGCGGGCCCCAGTTCCAGGGGTGCCAGGGCCGGGTCCCGGCGTGACCGAGGAGGTGGAGGGCGTACGCGGCCGGGGGCAGGAGACGGGGGGCCAGGCGGTTGTAGAGCACGGGGATGACCGGCCGGTGGTGGCGGGTGGACCACAGCTGAAGATGGGTTCCGGTAGTGGTCACGGCCAGGTCGTCGAGGCGGATGTCGCGGGGGCGTGCGGGGAGGTCGAGCGGGATGCGCCACGGGGCGGCGCCGGTCTCGCCTGCCAGCGCACCCGCCACGGCGGTGCGGGGGCGGCAGACGATTTCCGCGACCATGGGGCCGTGGCCAAAGTCGGGATCCTCGCGGGGCGCGAGTTGAGGGAGCCAGCGTATCCAGCGACCCGGGGCGGCCCCCGCGACCTGGGACCCGGTGCCGGGGCAGACCGCTATACGCAACCGGTCGGCATCACGGAGCAGTTGGATGTGTATCTCGGCGGTGCGCGGCGGCAGTAGCGGCGAGGGGTTGGTGAGCTGGTCGACGTGCTGCTCGTCCAGGACGATCTCGGTCCTACCGGTTGACAGGGCGTCGGCGAGCAGGCCAGCCAGCGCGGCGGTGCGGCGTTCATCGAGTCCCTCGTCGGTGCCGATCGCGTCGGAGGGGGCGGGTGGGCCGAGTCCGGTGACCGGGTCGAGGACGTCCAGGAGCGGCACGAGCCGTTGGTGTCCGTAGAGGGAGCAAAACCTGCGGTGATAGTCGGTCAAGGGACCCTTGCGTTGGCCGATCCGCCACAGCAGAGAAGCGGCTTCGGCTGCTTGTTCACCCACCGCCGGGGGTACGGCGAAGTCGGCGTCCGCGAGGGTGTCGACGGCCAGCGGTCGCCTCGTATGGTGCACTTCGTCGGCCAGATCGCGGGCTTCTTCCAGCAGTTTGCGCCGTTGCGGAGTCCCGGGCGGGTACGTATCGCACCGCGCCAGCAACTGGTCAAGTCGGGCCAAGCACGGCCGGAGTAGGGCCGTGGGCGGAAGCTTGTCCAGCAGGTGCTGCACGGGATTGTCGCGCAGGTCGGCGGGAAGGTCAGGCAGCAGCAGGCCCGTGTCGATCATGTTGATCACGGCGCGGGTAGCCTTCCGAGGGTCGGCACCGGGATGGCGGCACAGAAGCCCGTTGAGCAGGTCGCCGGCCAGAGCGCCACCGCGGCTGGCGTCCAGCAGCCAGAGCGAGACGTCCGTGGCCCTCACGCTGGACATCCGGGCTCCCTCAGGGGCGGGATGCTCGACCTCCAGTCGGTCTCCCCTCCTGACAGCCGCAGAGGCGGCCGTCAAGGTGAGCGCCGACAGCAGCTCGGGGTGCTCACGCATCAGCTGATCGGCGACCTCCGTCAGCCAAGCGGGGCTGGGCGTTGTCACCGTCCGGTGGGCGCTTCCCAGCCGCGCCGTGAGGGTGGCAGCGGTGAAGGTGGCGGGCGCAACCCCCGCAAACACGCCGTGCGGGGTGGTCCGGGTACGCGAGCGCAGATCGTAAGCGGCCCGCGTCACCCGCCCCCGCTCCGTACCCTCGGCCGCGGCCTGAGCGGCGCTCCGGCTGGCGAGGAAGACGCCCTCGTCCAGCAGATCGTCGCCACTGCCGCCAGCGGGACCGAGCTGGTAGGGGCGCAGCGGAACCCGGGCCATCGCCACCGGGTGAGGGTCGAAGAGCCTGCGCATTGCGTCATCCCCGAAGAAGCCCGTGGTGGACGGGCCGGGCGCGCAGCACGCGCGCCCGGCCCCGGTCGCTTGCGGTCAGCAGCCGGTTGTCGGGCCTTGCGGCGGCGACTCCCCGCAGCCGTCCCCGGTGGTGTCACCCGCCTCCTCGTCACCTTCATCGCCGCCGCTGAGCCAGACGCTCAGCTGCCCGATCTTCTCCTGGGCAGGGTCCAGGTCGAAGGCGTCGGCCAGGTCCTGGGGCGGCTGATTCTGAGCCTCGGTCGGTGGTGTCACGGTGGGTGGTGCCATCTTCGCTCCCTCCACATACTGTCTCGTCTCCCGAACTCCGTGCCGAGAGACGTGGATACGGACCGCCTCGCAGGCCGTCCGAGTCGTTAGGCGATCACCAGCCGCACGCTGGGCTTGTCGATCACCACGTCACCAAGACCGGCCGTCTCCGGGCCGCGGCGGTACGCGCGCACGACGGGCTCCCCCGCCGACCTCGCCTCTTGGTCGAAACGCCGGACAGCCGCGGCGAGCAGTTCAGCTACGTCCTCGCGGCCGGGTCCGTGGGCGATCACCCCAAGCTCATAGCGCTCCTCGGCCTGCGCCGCGCGCCGCAGTGTGAGGTAGGCCAGCGAGTTACCGCTCCACACGGCGGGCATCCCGCGGTCCAGAACCCATCCGACGCGGCCGCGCGCGGCCGCTGCCGGTGTGGCACGCAGCCTGCCGTAGGGCGCAACCGCGCCGGCGAGCCACACCTCCAACTGTGGCAACACTCCCTCCGATCCCCCAAG
Source organism: Streptomyces sp. x-80 (assembly GCF_046549095.1). Taxonomy (NCBI): domain Bacteria; kingdom Bacillati; phylum Actinomycetota; class Actinomycetes; order Kitasatosporales; family Streptomycetaceae; genus Streptomyces; species Streptomyces sp. x-80. The sequence goes on along the minus strand of NZ_JAJPWM010000024.1, from coordinate 25,620 downwards.
TTTCACGCCGGTCCACTGCTCGTGCCGAGGGCCGGCGAACGCCTCGATCAGCGCGTCTGCGTCGGCCGGCTGGTCCTCGTCGACGGTCAACCGCACATCCTGCCCGGCGAGCCGTAGGACACGGGGGGCGTGCGCGCTGCCGCCCTGCATCGCGACGAAGCCCGAGACGATGAGCGTGTCGCTCCGCAGGTGGTCCTCCTTGTAGGAGAACGCGATGGTGCGGGAGATGCCCCGGAATCGCAATGGCACCACCAACCTTCCCATGGGGGCGAGTTGATCCCACCACGCCGTTGCTAGATCGGCGGCGCCGGCGGTGACGATGATGCGGTCGTAGCCCTGCGGCGGCGCGTCCTGGAGCAGTTGGGAGCCGTCGGCCTCCTCGACCAGGACGTGTCCGTACCCGGCCTCGGCCAGCAGCGTGCGGGCGCGGGCGGTGATGTCGGGGTCGATGTCGATGCTGGTCACCGTGCCCTGCTCGCCGACCAGCTCTGCCAGCAGCGCCGCCTGGGCTCCGCCGGATCCCACCTCCAGCACTGCCATGCCCGGGGCGACTCGGGCCGCCTCCAGCATTCGTGCGTGCAGCCACGGAGCTGAGACCGAACTGGTCGGCTTTCCCCGGGAGTTGTACTTTGTGAAGATTCCCTCAGGGGCCCCGTATACCTCGGCTGCGGTCACCTCGGGGGCAAAGAGGTGCCGTGGCACCCTGCGGAACGCGGCCTCCATCTCTGGGGAAACGATCTCTCCCCGTGCCCGGAGATCGGCCACCATCCGCTCACGCAAAACCGCGGGCGCCTCCGCACCTACACCGACCTCGGTCACGCAGTCCCTGCCTTTCTACCAGCCTCGGGGTCCATCGCCGCGCTGGTGCGTACCCAGACGAGGAGGCGGCTATGAAACCACGCCGCGCCACCGGGGCAAGCCCATATCGGCACGCATTCGCCTTCACGGGGGCGCTCTTTCAGCCACCCCAGTGAGATCGGACTCCTTTCTCGCGAGCCTCTTGCTTCCGGACCGGGAGGCACCCGATGGGCTGGTCGGGGATGGCCAATACGACGGCGTTCACCCGGCTGAAGGCCCGCTTCGGGCCGCCGACGGCGCGGCGAGCCGGCCAGAGTCAGGTCGATGAGAAAGAGGGACGTCGCTCGTATGGTCGGTCAGTGAGAGGGCCAGGTTTCGAAGCAGGACCGGGTGGTGTCGCGGGTGTTGCGCGCGCCGCGCTCGTCGATCCGCGTCTTCACCCGGGCGTGGACTGTGAAGTCCTTCTCGGTGAAATTGCGGTGGTCGGCGGCGCGGCAGCTCACCCTCGGCGAGCACGGTGTCCCTGGTGACCTGGAAGGCCGGGGGTGCCACCTTGGCAAGACGTTGTCGGCAGGTGAATTGGCGTGTCGTCGCCGACCAGCTCGGCGTTGACGATCTCCTCGGTCCTGGTCGTCTGGATCGCCGACGCGGTCACTGCGGTTCCCCTTCGGACTTGGCCCGGGAGCGGTCGGCCTAGAGCGAACCGACGTTGAACCCCTGGACCCAGTGGATCGCCAGGATCTGCCGGAGCACGTCACGCGGGTCCTTGCTCTGGGTGAGGTTGTCGATCAGGGTGTCGACGTCCACGGGCTTGGACACGGCGTAGGCCACCGTTGCAATCGTCTCCTTCTCGTCGGCGTCCAGGACGGGCGCTCCAGGCTGCTCAGGCAAGCAGCCTCGGGGGGACGCTCACATTTCGCGGCGGGATTTTCGTTTCAGGAGGCCAGATTCGGCCTTGGGGACATGAACGTCTCCTTGCGGCGCATGTCCGCGAACCTCATCGGGTATCCCGGCCCGTCCCAGCCGATGTTCAATTCTGTGCATGACGTAGTGGTGTTCCCGGTGGTCGTCCGCCGTGTGCCAGCGGGGCGGGTCATAGACGTACTGATGGCACTCTCGGCAGTCCTTCACAGCCTCACCGGTTGCTCCATGGGCCTCGCGGTGGTGCTCAATCAGGGCGTACAGAGCCGCTGATCCTTCTCCCCGCCGGTGCTCTGGTGCTCGCCCTCGTACTTCGAGCTCGCGGCAGGTGGGAGACTCGCTGGTGGTCGGTTTCTCGGACACAGGTTGATCCTAGACAGCGGCTGGTCAACGCGCGCCGAAACCGACGGTCTACAGGCGGCCGTATGCCCGTCCCCTCCCGCACCTCGACAGCCCACTCCAGCTCATCGCGAGTCGGCGAGAAGAACGGGGCAACGCGAATCGCCCCCTCGCGTCCACTGAGGGGGCGATTCGCTATCTGGTTAGCCGACTGCGTCAGAAGCGACGTCGCCGGAGAGGATCAGACCCACGAACGACGTCCAGGCCGAAGCTGGCACGACGAGCGCGGGCCGTGCCTTGTCCTTGGAGTCGCGGATGCTGACGACAGGGGATGTGATGGCAACCTCAACACAGGCATTGCCACTGCCCTCCGAGTAGGAGGACTTGAACCACGTGCGGTCGTTGCAGGGCTGGGACGTGCGTGAATGAGTCATTTGATCTCTCGTGCTAGTTTTTTGACGAATGTAGGGGTTTCCTCGGGTGGCAGAGCATGGGTCGACAGGCGCTCGAACCTCCTCTCGAAGATCCCGACGTCGCGGGGCTTGCCTGATATCGCCAGCGCTCCCCATGCCGTATCCACCTGAACCTGAGGCGGCAAGCCGCCCCCGAGGTCCAAGATGCTGAAATCGCCAGCGAACCTGTACCTCTTCCCGTGCGAGGGCAGGATCTGGATATTGATGTTCTCTCGCCCTGAGAGCTCTACGATCTCGGCGCACTGCTCGCGCATGACGTCGACGCTGCCCACCACGTGGCGCAGCGCGGGTTCGCCAATGATGGCCAGCAGTTGCGCCGGTTCTTCCTCGCGGGTGATGAACTCTCGGCGCCGCATTCGCAGCCTGACGGCTTTGTCGCCGGACTCGGTCGTGGACTCCAAGACCGGTTGTTGCATGGCGACCAGTGCGCGCGCGTACGCCTCGGTCTGGAGACTGCCCCAGGGCAGTAGCGGATGGTAGGCCCTGATCGTCTGCGCCGCGGACTCGATACCGACGAACTTCGACATCAAGGGTGGCGTCATGGCGTCCTTGTACTCCGCCGCCCACTCCTCGCTCGATGCCTCACGTTGGATTTTGAGAAGTTCCTCCACCGTCTCCTCGTCGTCGACGCCGTATCGCTCCAGTAGAAGCCGCAGATGCCCGGCTTTGCGAAGCGACGACAGGCCGGTTTCGACCCGCTGCAACATCGCCTCCGAGAACGGCAGCCCTTCCACGGCGTCTTCGATCGTGAGCTTGCTTGAGAATCGCAGCCGCAGCCGGCGGAGTTCTTGGCCGAGTGCGATACGCCGTGCAGTGGGTCGGGGCTGTGCTGGCAACGTGTGTCCCTCCCGTGGTGATGTGCGCGGCGCACACGTCGATGTGCGCAGTGTCGCACCCCATGTGCCCGGCAGAACAGTGCATGTGCGCGTTCCGGCATTTGCCAGTTTAGTCCTCGCAGAGGATTCTGTGAGGATTCCCTTGAATCCTAATGACTGTCTGAAGCACGGTAGTTGAGCCGGTCAAGGCCAGCCCTCTCAGAGGGGCAGGTCGCAGACGCGGCGCCGGAGCGCTGCCTGCGCAGCGCGGTTCGCATCAGTGCGGGGAGGTCTACCTGCGCTGTCCGATAGGTGCGGCAGCGCTCCGGTGAGGCTCAGAGTATCTACTGTGGCAGGTGTCGAATCATGATGATGGAGTGTTCGACGGAAGATGTCGCTGGGGAATTGGCTGCGTCCGGCTCCCAGGGAACTGTGTTGCCGGTCCACGGAAGCAACCCGACGCACATCACCCGGGACTGTGTGCTCGTGACTTCTACGGTGGAAACGCCGCCTGTGCTCACCGCAGACGGGCCTGCGGTGAGCACGGTGCAGGCGCCGCATCGTAAGCGAGTCGTCCTCTACGCGAACGTCGCCGACGCCGACCAGGCGCCGCGGATCCTGGGCATGTTGCGCGAGTGGGCCACGGCCCAGCTGTGGACCGTCGTCCGGTCCATCCACGACGTTGGCGGAGACCACGTCCACCGTCGGGCGCGGCCCGGGTGGTGCCAGGTCTCCGAGATACTGCGCAAGGACGGTACCGACGACGGCGCCGACGGGGTCGTGGCTCCGTCCGTCGTACACATCGCTGCGTCGCTGGGCGAGCAGACCGAGTTCGCCGCATGGGCCGAATCGGTGGGAGTGAGCACCGAGTACCTCCCCGACGACGGCAAGGCCGGCGCCTCAACCGCGGATGACCCGCAGGAGGGTGTGCGGTGAGCGCCGACGTGAGCGTCGACCTCTCCGTGGCCGCCCGTACCGTGCACCTCGCCCGGGTGCGCGGCAAGAGCGGTCAGGTGTGGGACGACGAGGCGCAGACGCTGATCCTCAAGGTCGAGGAGACGCTGCGCGCCGACGTGCTGCCCGCCTCCGAGCAGCGCGCCGACCGCCTCAACCGCGGCAGCCAGGAGTGGTCCCTCTTCGCGACGGCGATCAGCAGCGCCCGTCACTGCCTGGAAGACCGGACCTGGACGAGGCCGGCCGCGCACCTTCACCACCTCGTCGTCTGCACCGTCCACCTCCTGCATCAGATGGACGTGCCGGTATGAATCACGCGAAGCTGCCGACGCCTCGGCGCCAGCCGGGCATGCTCTCACCGCCGCCCGAGGCCGCGCCGCGCTCCGGGGAGCGGGGGCGGGTGTGGGTTGCTCCGCCGGGCCTGCCGCCCCGCCAACGCCACACCACCACTCCCGAGAATGGCGTGGTGCCCGAGAGCATCGAGCAGGCCCTCGACTGGGCCCGCCCACTGTGGGAGGGCCCCTCGTGAGCGAACGTCTGGCCGTGATCGCCCTGGTCGTGCTCATCGCGGTCGGCGTCGTCACCCTGACGCTGGCATCGACACCCGCCCGCATCTGAACCGCCTTCCTACCGCCCCCTGACCGGTCACTTCCCGGCGCGCCGACCCCGCCGCGCCGGGAGGCGACCTCAGACGGGCTCCTCCGTCTTGGCCGAGGCCACCGTGAGGTGTCGCACGGGCCCGGCCCGCGGGTGCCGCGGGCGGAGGAGCGGCGCCACCGTGCCGTCCCTGTCAGACGACGCGAGCAGCGCGCCCCGGCCGCCCTCCCACCAAGCGGGAGGGCGGCCGGCCACCACTCCCGAATCGTCTCCCGTCCGCCGCCGGTGCGCGGCGGACAGCCCAGCAATCGTCGTACCCATCGTCACAGCGAGGACGCATGACTGCCCATACGCACGCCGTACCCGGTACTCGGTTCGTGGATGTGGAGGTCCCACCTCCGGTGAGGCTCGTAGAGAGCCCGACGACGCCCACTGCCGAGGACTGGGACCGCTGGTACACCGAACTCCACAGCTATCCCCCGGCCAGCGAGGCGGAGGCGTCCCTCTTCCTGCGTCGGGTTCGGCCCAGGCCGGGGATGACGGCTCTTGATGCGGGGTGCGGCACGGGCGTCTTCGCCCGGCAGCTCGCCAGGTGGGGGCTGACCGTCACGGGCGTGGACTTCTCCGCCGTCGCGATCGCACAGGCCCGCCGGGCGGGTCACCGGAGCACCCGCTACGAGCGCTACGAGCAGTTCGACGTGACTGCCGACGCGATCCCCCCATGGCTCACACCCGCCAGTTTCGACATCATCGTGTGCCGCCGCTCCCTCGCGCACGTCGACCGGGCCCGCTTCATGACCGACGCACGGCGCTGGCTGCGGCCGGACGGGGCGATGTACGTACTGACCGCCCGCTCCTCCGACGGCAGGCCCGCCGGCTTCCGGAACTGCGGGCTGACCGAGCAGCAGATCGACGCACTGGGCTGCGGATGGGCCGACGTGGAACACCGGACGGTCGACCGGAATTTCGTACTCATCCTGCGGGGCCCCGATGGCGGTACGGGGACGCGCTGCCCGGCGTCGGACGGCACATGACAGGTCCCACGGCCGGAGCCAGGCGGCCGGCCGCGCCTCACCCGCGGCCGAGCAAGGCAACTCCGCCCGTGGGACCACCACCGCACCACCGCATACGACAACGGAGAAAGAAAAGAGAGATGAGCCAGCACTTAACGGGCGGGACTGCCGTGGCGGACATATTGGCCGAGTGCCCGGAAGACGCGCGACAAGCAGCGGAGCTGGCCTTGGGGTCGCCGACGAACTGGCGGCTGGTGGGCGGCTGGCACGTCCGCGATATGGCCGTGTGGCACGTGACGGGGCCGGGCATGCAGCAGGTCGCGGTGAAGACCGGTCGCGGTCAGGCCGCCGATGTGGTGGGGCGCGAGAGCATGGTGCTGGCGTGCATGCAGTCTGCGGTCCGGGCCACTGCGTACAGCGAGGATGTCCAGTACGGACTCGCCGGAGACACGGCGTGGCTGGTGCGGCCCTGGGTAAAGGGCCTGACCACCTGGGATGTCTTCCAGGCTGTGCGGGACGGACGTCCCGAAGCCTCGGATTACCGCCGGGCGCTGGCCGCGGCTGTGGATCTGTGCACGGCGGTCGGCGGTCTGCACCAGCGCGGGTGGGTGCACGGGGACCTCCAACCGCACCACAGCGTGCACATGGCCACCAGCCGCACGGTGCAGCTGCTCGGCTGCACATGGGCGTGGTCTGCCACCCTGCCCCCGGCCCCTGCCTACGTCGGCGGCCTGGTGCACCTGCTAGCGCCAGAACTCGCGGCCGCGGCCGAATCGCCCACCCGGCCAGTGATCACCTCCAAGTCGGCCGACATCTATGCCCTCGCGGCGACGCTGTGGTGGTCCACCACAGGGAAGTGGCCACTGAACTACCGCGCCGCGGCCGTAGACCCCAACACACACACCGCAGCAGTGCTGCGTCGCATGATCGCGGCCCGACGGCTGAAGATCAGCACCACGAGCATCTGGCCCCAACTCACCGAGCTGCTACGCCAGGTGCTCGCCGCAGAAGACGCGACGCAGCGCCCGACAGCCTTTGGACTCGCCCAGTCGCTGCGGAGGCTGATGTGACGGGACAACCACCCACGTCCGAAGCAGACCTCACCTTGACGACGCCCCCCGCACCCCGTTCAACCCCGGTACTGATAGCGCTCCATGTAGTAACCGTCCTGCATTTCCCCATTCATGTCGCACTCATGATCACCGTCGTCCTCGTACTGCTGGCCTGCTCCATTCTGGGCGATTTCCTGTCCTTGATTCCGGGTGTAGAGCCCATGGCGGATTCCGCCCTCGACGCGATCCCCTTCCGGCCGAGCTGGTGGGTCACCCGAGATGAACTGCGACATGAGGGGGATGCCGAGTGGTACCGGGACCGCGCCGAGCAAGCGATCGATGACTTCGGGCGGGGCAGCTCCCGATGGGTACGCGAGGACGGCGAAACCTATGTGCTGCCGGTGCACATGTACCGAGCACTGAGCGCCCACGAAGCCCTCCAGATCGCCGCCCGGCACGACTTCGAGCCCAGCGGGCCCGGCGCCATCGTCCCTGCCCGCCGCATCCTGCTGCGCGTGTCACCCAGCGCCCTGGCCACGGCACTCGCCGCAGTCCGCCAGTACGTCAATGACCAGCACAAACCCGGCGATCGTCTCCCCCCAGCGCGCGAAATCGCCGACGTGCTCGGCCTCCAGCACCTTCACATCCTCAAGGCGCTGCGGCACTTGGACGCCAAGCAAGTCACCGCCCTCACCATCACCGGGGCGCGAGTTCTCAAGAAGAAGAAGGAGGACAAGTAATGGCACGGTTCGTCACGTGGAATGTGTGGACCGGCGGCATCGACCCCGACGGGTCCGAGAAGCGCCGGCACGACCAGATCGAGGTCCTGGCGCAGCTCGATCCCCAGCCCACGATCCTGGCCATCCAGGAAGCGCGGGGCTGGCACCAGGAGAAGTACCGCAGGCTGCATGAACTCGCCACGGCCCTCGGCATGGTGGCGTGGCACCCGGTGACCTCGCACATCGGCGATGGCACGAACCACACGGCGCTGCTGTACCGACCGGGTGCGGTCACGGTGCTCGGCTACACCCCCGGGGCCAACGTCGGGAGTTTCCACCACGGCCTGGCCGTCGCGCACGTGGTGATCGACGGGACGGAGATGACGCTCCTGACCACGCACCTGTCCTACGTCGACGGGGATGCCCGGCTGCGTGAGGCCCGGTGCCTGACCGACTACGCCGGCCCCTTCCCCGGCCTGCCGGGAAACAGCATCCTCCTCGCCGATCTGAACACCGGCCGCCTCGATGACCCCGTACCCCACTGGGACACCGACGTCCCGGCCAACATGCACGCCCGCTACCGCGAAGTCCGTGACGACGGCCAGTTCGGAGGCCCCGACAACCGGGCCATGACCGTCCTCCTGCAAGCGGGATGGAAAGACCCACAGGACCAGCTGGGCACCCCGCGGACGGCCACGGTCGGCTACAAGTACGCCAACGAGCCCACCCCACTGCACCTGGACCACATCCTCACCGCAGGCTCCACGATCCGGCCCCACTCGTACCTCACCCACGACACGCCCCTGGCGCGGGCCGCCAGCGACCACCTGCCCGTCGTCCTCGACACGCACTGAACACCGCACCAAAAGCCCCGACGCCTCCCCGGCCACCACACCCTGGGCCTTGACAGCGGACGCCCCCGGACCAGACACGGCTCCCGTCGCGCGCAGAAACCGTCTCTGCGGACGCCCCTCACCCGCCATCCCCACCCCCTTCATCAACAGACCACGCAGCGTGGCGACTTCGAAGGCATCCGATGGACACCTCTCTCACCTCACCAGCAGCCGCCCCGGACTGGGCAGTAGACGAGCCGAGCACAGCCCGTCTTCGTACTCACTGGCTCGGCGGCCTCGACACCCAGCCGGCCGAACGGCGACTGAGCACCAAAGTCCTGCGGAGGGCACCTGGCATCGCGAATGCGACCCGGGAAGCCCTGCGGTGGACCGACGCGGCCGTTCGCGCACTGGCCGGCAAAGGGATGCGCCAGGCCGTGATCCTCAGCTGCGGGTTCCCGATGAAGCCCTACGTCCACGACGCGCTCGCACACCCGCACCGTGAAACGCGGTCGCTCTACATCACCCACGACCCCATCGTCATTGCGCACGCCCGCGCGCTACTCACCAGCCGCACCCCCGCGCACACCGAGCATCTGCAAGCCGACTTCACACGGCCCGAGACGGTGCTGAAGTCTCCCCAGCTGCGCCGCTCGATCAACCTGGGCGAGCCCGTCGTCCTGGTCCTCGACTCCGTGATGCATTTCCACCCCGATGCCCCCGGCAGGCCGATGACCGCGGTCATCGACCAGTACCTCAAGGCGGTCGCCCCCGGAAGCGCCATCGTCATCACCCACCTCACCGCTGATTTTGACGCCCATTCCATGGACAAGGCCGCGACGCTACTGGAGCAGGCAGGCGTGCCGTTCCAACCCAGAAGCCGGCAGCAGGTCCTCGACCTGGTCGCAGACTGGCGCCGTCTCGCGCCGATGACGGACGCCGCCCTGTACACGTTCCTGCACCCTGCCGTGAAACCCCCACTGGCCCCGTCGCACGCCACGGCGTACGCCGTCGTTGCCCGCAAGCCGGGCACAGCAGGTCTCCTCTGAGCGCAAGCACAAGTTCCCACCACAGAAATGGAACCATGAAGAATTCACCCCTTTCCGTCCATCGTGCTGCACTCGCGGCCATCTGCGTCGCGGCGCTCGCGCCGCTGACAGCCTGCGGGCCGGACACGGGTCCAGCAGCTGCTGACGGCAGCAAACCGTCACGGACAACCGCTGGATCCACCAACACCCGACCGAACGGCATTGCTTCTCTCCCCGCCGAGGAGATCTATGAGGCGGGCACGAAGGCAAATGCCGCAAGCGGCTCGTTCCGAGAGCGTTCCGAGAGCACCCACACCGTGTCAGATATGCGGATCTCAGCGACCGAGTGTGTGGGCAAAGTCCACTTGATCAAAGACGATTACGGCAAGATCGGCGGCTCCTTCGAAATCATCAGCAAAGGCAATAACGTGTGGGTGAGGTTCGACGCCGGATTCAGCAAATGGATCAAGGCCGAATATGACCTCCCCGCCGGTAAGTGGCTGCACGGCACACCCAGCACTGGACTGACAAAGATTCTCGTTTCTCATTGCGACCACCAAAAATTCACCTCGCCGGACAAGGGCGACAGCGGCATGAAAAAGCTCACCGCCACTACCCTAGAGGGAGTGCCAGTGAGCCAAGTCACCAGCCAGGGTAGCGGCGGCGAGGCCACCTTCTCTATCGCAAATACGGGAAAGCCATACCTCCTCAAGCGCAAAGCGGCACGGCCAGACCTCGCGGATATCTCCTACTTAGAATTCGGTAAGCCCGTGGACGCCAAGGCTCCGAGCGGCGAAATCACCGAAGCCCCCACCAGGTAAAGGCTGGAGGTGGGGTGGCCGGGCACCGACGATACGTCCGGCCGCCCCAGCTCAGGGCCCGCTCCACCTCATGCCGGGCAATTCGCAATAGCCGGTCAGTTCGAGCTAAGGGGGCCCTGCCGCATTTCCTCACCCTCCTCAAGCAGGCCGGAGACGCCCTGCACGCTCATCCCGGATTTCATTTCTTGTTTGCCAGGAGCACTTCGTGACCGCCTCCGACATCTCTCCCAGCCGCCGGCACCATGCCACCCGAAGGCTGCGCGCGGCCGTCAGCGCGACGCTGACGGCCGCGCTGCTAGCAGCCGCGGGTGGCACCGCCTCCGCGGATCAAGTGCGCAAGAATCTGTGGCCGCTGGAAGCATTCGGAGCCCGGGATGTGTGGAAGACGGCCACTGGTAAGGGCGTGACGGTGGCGGTAATCGAAAGAGGATTCCGTACCACCCATCAAGACCTCACGGGGCAGTTCCTGCGCGGTGCGAACTTCGCGAACACCTCGCAGGGCGACGGTTCCAAGGACCTCATGCCGGGCGAGGACCTCCGCGACCACGGTACGGCGATGGTCGGGATCATCGCGGGCCACGGTCACGGGCCGGGCGGCTCCGAAGGAATCAAAGGGCTGGCGCCCGGCGCCAAGATCCTGCCCATCCCGCAGTACAAGAACGGGGCCGCAGCCACACGGTACGCGGTGGACCACGGCGCGGACGTCATCAACATGTCCTACAGCGAAAAGCCCCCGTCCGCCGACACCTGCCCATCGATCCACTACGCCATCGAGAAGGGTGTCGTGGTCGTGGCCGCGATGGGCAACGACAGTTCGTCGCAGAAGAGTTACCCGGTGGGCTGTCCCGGCGCGATCGGTGTCGGCTCGGTCGATCAGAACGGCGAGGCGGCGGACTTCAACGACTTCAACTCCGATGTGGACCTCCTGGCCCCCGGCGTGAAAATCCCCCTAGCGATGGCCAAGAGCGATTCGGACTACCGCACCGACGAAGGGTGCTCGGCGGCCACCGCCTACGTGTCCGGTGCCGTCGCCCTTTTGAAGGAGAAGTTCCCGCACCTCACCCCGGGCCAGATCGCCAACCGTCTAGTGAAGACCGCCGGTCTGGCCGAGCCCCAGAAGGCCAAGCACCTCAAGCTGCCGGATGTCCACTACGGCTATGGCTTCATCCAGCCCGGCCCCGCGCTGACCCGCGACATCCCCGCGGGACCCGCGCCGGGACCGCTGCCGATGCCGCAGGGCAAGGCGCCGCAGACAGCCGTCGTCCCCGGTGCCGACAAGGGCCCGGACCCCGACCCGCCGATGGGCGGCAAGAAGAAGCTGATGCTCTTCGGCGGCGGTACCGCCGCCCTACTGGCCATAGGCATCACCCAGATCGCCGCCCGACGCCGATCACGAACGCCGGCCGCGTGAACGCCACGTCCCTCAGTCCTCCCTATCGGCTCCGCCCCCGCGGAGGCCGCCTCCCCGGCAGAAAGGCGAGCGGCATGACCAAAACCATCACCGCAGTGAACTGGAATGTGGAGAAGGGCCTCAACTGGGAAGAGGCCACCGACTGGATCCGTGGGCAGGCACCGGACATCCTCTTCCAGCAGGAGGTCCAGCCCGGACAGCTCGACGTCCAGTGCGAGCGCCTGGGCATGGATGGGTACCTCGCCGTCCACCGGCCGGGCAGCACTAACGACAACGCCATCTTCCTCAAGCCCGACGGCCCGCTCGCCTTCGACGAGGAGTACCAGCAGAACTGGGCCCCATGGCACGCACCGGCGAACATCGCCATCCGGCTCCGGGACCGTGACGGCTCTCTCAGCCCGCGCCCGATCAGCTGCGTCAGCGGGCACGCCTGCTACTGGTCCGCAGACCACCGGCTGACCGAGGCCCAATGGTGCTCCACACTGGCCAAACCCGGCTGGCTCGCCATCCACTTCTGGGACTGGAACAGCTACCGGATCGGCGAGGGCGGCCCCTGGGAGGGCTACGAGGACCACGCGTTCGTGGCCAACCGCACCTACTTCGACAACGGCCGTCGGCACACCGACGACCGTCCGGACCGCGAGATGCTCGCCGCCGGATACATCGAGATGGCACGCCACGCCGCCGACCACCTCGGCCAGACCGGTGCCATGAACGCCTCGTCCGGCTACCGCGACCACCCCGGACGGCCGCCGGGGACGAGGTACTGCATCGACCGCGGCTACCTCAGCGCGGAGCTCGCGCCCGCCCTGACCCGCTTCACCGTCTGCGACACACCAGAGCTGCGCCGCATGTCCGACCACCTACCCCTGCGGACCGAACTCGACGTCGCGGCGCTTCGCACCATCCTGCACCGGCCCACCGCGATGTACCTGCCTCACGACAACCGGCCCGGCAGCGGCCACGGCGGGACCCCGGCCTGACCCATCCCATCGACCCACCACTCCACGACACACCCAAGGAGAACCCTTGCCCGAGATCACGCGGCTTGCGCAGTGCGGCGAGCCGGTCGTACGTGTCCTCTCGATCAACCTGGCGAGGAACGGCGGTGAAGACCCCGGAGTTCGGGTTCCACGCTTACGGGCCCGACGGGTCCGGCTGCCGGACTCGGCCGTGCTCCGGCGGCTGAGGTTCGGCGCCCTCACCTGCGGCGAGCCCGATGTCGGCAAGAGTGATGGTACGGCCAATGCCTCGCGAGAGCGTCTCGGCCAAGATGGACGGCGTTCGACCGCTCGGGCGCGTGCCGGCTACCCAGCGTGCAATGGTCGACTGGTTCGTCATGTCCAGCTCCTGGATCGCGGCGGCCAGTTTGGTGTTGCGTGTGCGCCCCACGTTGCGCCTCTATCGAGGAAGCCCGGCTCTTGGTCGGTGCCGTCTGTCGCTGTCGTGCGCGACGGCCCGACCCGGACGGTCCAAGGAGCGTATGCGGTGACCGAGCCTCTCCTTGAGCATGCCGATGCGCACTGTCCAGACGAGGCGCAGTTCGAAGCCTCGTTTCTCGCGGATCGGGCGGCCATCTCGCCTGTGCGTCGACGGTTACGTGCTTGCCTACAGGCGTTCGGCCTGGACGAAGTCGCCGACGACGTCGCCCTGGTCTCTCAGGAGCTCATGGCAAACGCTGTCGTGCACGGTTGCCGCAGCCTCCCGGCTGACACGGAGCTCACCATCACGGCTGCCTGGACCGACGAGCAGCTGCGTGTCGAGGTGCACGATCCGTCTGGTGGCAAGCCCCGCGAGCAGGGTGAGTCGGAGAGCAGAGTGACCGGGCGCGGCTTGACGCTCGTCGGCGCCCTCTCCGATCGCTGGGGCGTCGAGGTGGGCCCCGCCGGCTGTGGGAAGTCCGTCTGGGCGGAGCTCGACTCGCCCGGTGGACGAGCTTCATGAGCCTTCGCGCGATGACTCGTGCTGCGGTGGTGGACCGCACCGAGCAAGGGCTCTTGACAACCGCCGAGCTGGAGCTGGAGCAGAACCGCAGTATCGAGTTGACCACTCCCCGCTGCGCCGCGCCCCTGGCTCCGAATACTGCGGCTGCCCGTGTCCGCATCGCACCGAGCGGCGCGAAGGAAGAGGCATTCGGACACCTGCTGACCCGGCTGGACGAGACCCGCCAGTTCACCGAGACAGCAGAGGCCGAGGAGACCGAGGAGCTGCTGGAGACCGTCCAGGGAGCCGCGGCCGCGCCAGGTCCGCAGGAGAGATCGTCACCTTGACTCCTCGTCTCGAAGCTGTGCTGCGCACTTTGTGCGAGAACTCGGGACGGATCACCGGCTTCATGGCCCCAGCGCGGCGGAGGCCGTACGGCACGGCCAGGAGATCCTCAGCGAAATACCCCCATACACAGCGAACTTGGGCCGCTTGCGGCGGCTCACCCACGCCACCTCAACGATTCTCGACCTGCGGGAGACTCACCATGGCCAACGCCACCCCGGTCCCTGCTGCGGAATGTGGTCAGCAAGCTGGTCAGCTATGCGGCTGTCCCATCGGCACGGATCGGGGCCGGAAGAGTACGCAGACGTTCGGCCAGCTCGGTGGCCGAACTGACCGTCGAGGTATCAAGCAGGCGTCCGAGTCGTGCCAGACGGTCTCGGGCGGTTGCCCGGAGCCGCGGCGGAGGGATCAGGTCGAGCACGCCCAGCGCGCGAGTGGCTGCTTGATCCGGGGCGTCGCGGGCCTCCGCGAGCGCGAGAACGAGGGTGGCGGCCACCCACGCCGGCGTCTCGGTGGGCGCAGCGGCGATGGACTCACGGGCGACATCGGCAGCCCGGTCGAAGCGTTCGAGGGTCAGGTGGGCTTCGGCGACGTGCAGGCGGTGCTCGGCGCGGTCGTATCCGAAACGGCCGGGCAGTTCGACGGCGGAGCGCATGATCTCGTCGCTTTCGTTGACGACGTCGTCCGCTTCCGAAGTCCGCTGTGTGGCAGCGAGTGTGGGCAGCAAAGCCCAGCCGAGAAGCTGCGCGCGGCGCAGCCCCTTGGGGGCGTGCTGGAGGCCGTATTCGGCGTGTCCTCGGGCGTGCTCCCAGTCGTGGCGGGCGGTGGCGACCATGGCCAGGGCCCCGCTGGCCCAGGCGGTGAGCGCCGGCTCATGGGTGGATTCGCCAAGGGCGCCAGCCAGGGTGAGGTGGGTTCGGGCCCCGGCGCGATCGTCCAGGTGGTAGGCCAGGTTGCCGAGGAGCGCCGACAGCCAGCCGACCTGTCGGCGAAGGCCCTCCGCGATCGTGCGGTCCGCGCCCGCCACCGCGGTGGAGAGCAGGTTGCGCGTCTCGCGAACCTCTTCCAGCAGAACGGATGCCGGGTGCTTGCTGTAGTTGAGTGCGTAGTGCTCAACGGCTGCTTCGGCCAGGGCGACGACGGCAGGGGAGCCTCCCGACGTGTCCAAGACGGCCCACTGCACGGATTCGCGGATGGCGGGCAGCCCGCTGGCGGTCGTCATGGGTTCCTTTCGGCCGGTGCTCGTCTTCTCGCGCTGGTGCTGACCGTAGTGGAGCGGCGGCGAAGACGCGCAGGTGCTGCACCACAGGCAGCGTGTTGCCAGGGCGAGCTGGTCGGGGCGGGCCCCGTACGCCCGGGAGATCATCAGCCGGTACTCGTCTCCGGGCTCCTCCTTGCCGTGCTCGTACCGGCACAGCATGGCGGGCGTCAGTCCCGGCGGCAGCAGGCCGTCAGCCCGGTAGACAGCGGCCACCTCCCGGATCGCCTGGGGCCGCGACCACCCCAATGCCAGACGCCACGCTTCCAGGGCCGTGAGCTCCGGCAACTCCGTCCGGAGGGTGGTGACGATCCGTTCCTGAGTGTGCCCGTCGCGCTGGCACTGAGCGCGGATCCGGGATGCCTCCCGCTGGATCTCCGCGCGGCGACCTCGGGTAACTCCGCCCACTGTCCGGCCCTCCGCCGCTCGGCCAAATCTCGGGTCCGACCCGGTCCACGTGGACGCCGGACGGACATTGTGCAGACCCGTCAATGTTCCTACGGCATACCGGCAATGACGGTCAATCAGCCGCATTGCATCGTTGGAGACAGCGCCTGCTGTGCGCTACACCTCCCCGCTCACCGCGCGACGACAGTCGTATCCGGCTGCTCGTCGCGAGTCCCAGGTGCACCACCGGTGTACCTGAGCGCCAGCACCAGGAAGGACACAGATAGATGACCAAGTCAACGCCGAAGAGCGCGGTGCTCATCGCCTCCGGAGGCATGGACAGCACGGTGACCGCGTACGAACTGCGCGCCCGGGGAAGCGAGGTCTTCCTGCTGTCGTTCGACTACGGCCAGCGCCACCGCGTGGAGTTGGCGCACCTGGCGAGGGTCGCCGAACGGCTCGACGTGCCGCACGAGACCGTCGACCTATCGGGCCTCGGCCGCCTCCTGACGGGATCCGCCCTGACCGACACGACCGTCGACGTGCCCGACGGTCACTACAGCGAGCAGAGCATGCGCAGCACGGTCGTGCCCAACCGCAACATGATCATGCTGTCGATCGCCGCTGGGGTAGCCGTCTCGCGCGGCGCTGGCATCGTGGCCTTCGGTGCGCATGCCGGGGACCACCCCATCTACCCGGACTGCCGACCGGCGTTCTTCGACCAGCTCGGCAAGGCCGTACACGCCGGCAACGAGGGCTTTCTCGTCCCCGGATTCCGGCTGGAAGCCCCGTTCCTGCACCTGACGAAGGCCGACATCGTGCGTCGCGGGCACGAGCTGGGCGTTCCGTTCGAGCTGACCTGGTCCTGCTACAAGGGCGGCAGCGTGCACTGCGGTACGTGCGGCACGTGCGTCGAGCGCAAGGAAGCCTTCGAGCTCGCCGGCGTTGCCGACCCCACCGAGTACGCAGACGGCGCGGACACGGAGGCATCCCGGTGAGCGGGCAGTGGCGTATCGGAAAGCTCTGCCGCTTCGAGGCGACCCGCGTGCTGGGCGGCCGGGACGACGGGCACTCCTTCACCGTCGAAGCGGTCCTCGCCGCGGAGGCGTTAGACGACGTCGGCTTCGTCGTGGACTTCGGCCGCCTGGCGCCGCTGAAGAAGTACATCGACACCGTCCTGGACCATCAGCTCCTCAACACCCGGGTCCCCGACGCCAGCGACGGCGGCCTGGCCGAGTACCTGGCCACGTGGGCCCGCACGCACCTCGCGGCCGACATCGGGACCGCTCTGGCGGAGGTGCGCATACGCACCGGCCGCCCCGCGGCTCCGGCCGATAAGTTCGCCGTCGAGTTCGAGGCCACCCACTACCTGGATGGTCTGCCTGCCGGGCATCAGTGTGGTCGGCGCCACGGTCACTCCTACCTCGTGACCGCGTCCGCCGCCGACGGTGGCCCCGTCGCGATCCCGCAGGAGCTGCGCTGGCACGTCGAAGGCGCCTTGGACGGCACGGTCCTCAACGAGGCCGTGCCCTTCAACCCGACCTCCGAACGCCTGTCCGCGTATCTCATGGACTGCCTGGACCAGCAGGCGGACGGACTGGCCGCGATCCGGGTCTCGGAGACGGAGACCAGCTGGGCGGAGTACACGAGGTGGGCGGCGTGAGGGCCCTTCAGACAGCCGGGACAGTCCCGGAGGACCTCCTGCCGGTGCAGGAGATCTTCGGGCCCGTCCCCCAGGGCGAGGGCCCGTACACGGGCCGGTGCGCGTGTTTCATCCGCCTGGGCCGGTGCAACCTGCATTGCCCGCCCTGTGACTCGAAACGGACGTGGGACACCAGCTGTTACGACCTGGCGCAGACGTGTCCACCGCGCTCCGTCGAGGAGATCGTCGAAGTCGCCGGTGAGCACGGAGCCGGATCGGGGATCACGGTGGTCTCCGGCGGTGAACCGCTGCTGTGGCAGCGCACCGCGGCGTGGCACCAGATGCTCACGGCGCTGCCCGGGGACGTGCACATCGAGACCAACGGCACGATCTCCCCGGACGAGTTCACGACCGAGCGTGTGGCCCACTTCAGCGTGTCCCCGAAGATCGGGCGCATGGGTGCGGCCGATCCCGCCAAGCGCCGTATCCGCCCTGTTGTCCTCGATGACTTCGCCGAGCTGGCGCGACGGGGGAAGGCGGCGTTCAAGTTCGTGGCGGCCGACACTGGCGAGGTCGAGGAGGCGGCTCATCTCGTCCGGGACAGCCAGATCCCGCACGATCGGGTGTGGATCATGCCGCTGGGCGACGATGCCGCCACCTGGACCGCCGTCGGCCGGGGCATCGTCGGGCGGGTCATGGGCTACGGCTTCAACTTCTCTGGCCGTCTGCACCTGACCTTGGGTGTCCGATGACCGCGCCCACGGCCAGCCGACCCGATACCGGGAGGGCGGCTCCGTCGCTGAGCGGGCTCGTGGTGATCGGCTGCTCCCGGCGGAAACGCTCCGGTACCGAGCGGGTCCCGGCGCTGGAGCTCTACCAGGGCTGGTGCTTCCCCCAGCTGCGCGAGCGCATCGTCGACCACCCCGAATACCGTTCCAGGACCGTGGTCCTGTCGGCTCGTCATGGCCTGATCGGCGCCGACGATCCGATCGCGCCCTACCAGCAGGTGCTCACGCCGGAGCGGGCCTTGAGCCAGCGGGACATCGTGAGCGCCGCGCTTGCCGATCACCTGGAGCGGCGCCCGGCCCGGGAGGCCCTGCTGCTTCTGGAGCCGCTGTACTTCCAGATGCTCGGACTGCCGCCGCTGCCGGTCGTGCACCTGGTGAGCGACCCGACGGCGCACTGGCCGCAAGTGGCTCGTGTGCTGGACGGGTGGGGGTGGACTGCGTGACCGCTTCCGCGCACGGTGCCCGCGTCTTCCAGGGCAAACGGGTCTGGGCCATGAGCCAGGACGCTTTCCTCGCCGCGGCAGCGCTCATCGCCGCGCACGAGAAGGACACGGCCCCGGAACTCGTCGTCGGCCTCGCTCGCGGCGGGGTTCCCCTCGCCCAGGAAACCGGCCGCATCCTCGGCATCCCCGCCGTCGAAATTCGGGCCCGGCACAACGTCTCCGACCTGGTCGGCATCCAGGCAACCGGCGAGGTCGAGGTGGACGAGGCCACTTTGCTGACCGCTGTCGCCGGGGCCCGGCGCGTTCTGGTCGTCGACGATATCTGCGGCTCCGGCGCCACCCTGCAGGCCGTCGCCGCGCTCCTGTCCGACGCAGGTGTCGCGGCGCGCACCGCCGTGCTGTGCCGCAACGACGGTGCCGACTTCCCCCTGGACATCTGGGTATGGCCGGTCGCCGACTGGGTCGGCTTCCCCTGGGAGGACCCAGCCCCGCCCGACAGCACCCCTCTGCCCCACCCTCAGCAGGTCCACACCGCTCAGGAGGCCCGGTGACCAGCAGCAGCATGCCCCGTACGATCGCCTTCGTCCTGTTCTCCTACGCGCCCGGCGAGCCGGCCGGGTACGAACGCGCCGTCGGCGCCCTCGCCGAAGGATGCCGCCAGCTCGGCATCACTCCGCTGATCATCACCTCCGGGCCGGCTGAACCGGGGGACGCCGACCACTCGGACATGGTCCGCCTGTCCTCCCTGACGCTGCCGCGCCCAATCCTCAAGCCCGACATCCTCGCCGCGCTGGAGGACCCCGAGTCGGTACGCGCCGAACTGCGGCGCCTGCTCGCGGACCACGAGGCCGACCTCGTCGTGTGGGTCGACGCCTTGTACGGGCTGGGTTACCTGGACGCCGCGCCCGAAGGCGTACCGACGATCCTGCAAGTCCACAAGGTGCGCGGCGACGACTACTTCGACCGGGCCGTCGCGGCGGCCACGACCGTGTGCCCGATCAGCCCGTTCATGGAGAGCGAGGCCCGCGAGCAGGGCTACGACACCTCCGCCTGGACGATCGTGCCCAACGCCCTGTTCGCGCCAGCTCAGCCCGCGGGGTATCAGGAGCGCGAGCGGCTCCGCACCGAGGGTCCCGTGAGGATCGTCTCCCGGGCCGAGCCGTACAAGGGGCTCGCCGAACTGCTGGAGGCGCTGCCGGCCGACTGGAACCGCAAGGTCGAACTCGTCCTGGCGGCCGCCGGGTTCGAGTACTGGCCCGGGATGCAGGATGAAGTGTTCGCTGCCGTCCGCGCGGCCGCGGCCAAGCGCCCCGACGTCGTAACGGTCCTGGAGGCACTGCCCTGGCAGGAGGTCCAGCCGTTCTTCGCTGGCGCGGCATCTACGATCATCGCCTCCTACGAGCCGGAGACCTTCTGCAACGCGGCGGCCGAGGCCATGTCCACCGGCGCCCCGGTCGTGGGCATCGGCATCGGCAACCTGCGGCACCTCGTCGCCAGCGGCGGGGTCATGGTGAGCGCCGAGCGGGGCCCAGGAGGTATCTGGCCCGCACTGTCGGAGCTGCTGGACGACGCCGACCGGTACCACGCCACGTCCCAGAGCGCCGTCGCGCGCACCGCCTTCCATGCTCCCGACGAGGTCGTACGGCAGTTGCTCGCCGCCGTCTCCACCGCCCTCCCCCGCTGACCTGCGGAAGTACCCCCGTGCAGCCGCCCCTTGCGGGCGGCCCCGTTCCGCTCCCACGGCAAGAGGAGAAAAAATGGTCCTCGGACTGACCCCCGGCGACAACGTGCTCGTCGTCTCCCCACACCTCGACGACGACGCCCTCGGCGCCGGCGGCACAATCGCCCGACTGACCGCCGACGGCGTGGACGTGCACGTCCTCGCGGTCGCCTGCCGCACCCACCCCGGCAGCGACCCGGGCATTCGCATCGCCGAGTTCGACGAGGCGTGCACCGTGCTCGGCGTCGCCTCCCACCACACCGCCTGGATCGACACCGACGCTGCCACCAACCCTGCGGCCCGCATGGCCGAGTTGGTCCACCTCATCGAGGCCGGTACCCGACTCAGCCTGCGCGAGCTGCGCCCGGCCGCCCTGCTTATGCCGGCCGCCGGCTCCTTCCACCAGGACCACCAGGCCGTGCACACGGCCGCGATCGCCGCGGCCCGTCCCTCCGCGTACGCTCCCCGGATCGTGCTGGGCTACGTCGGCCCGGAGGACGCCGCGTGGGCGCAGCACGAGTCGCCCGCCCGGCGGCCGGTCGCTGTGGACACCTCTGGCGTGTGGGAGACGAAGGCGAAGGCACTGACCTGCTACAGCAGCCAGCTGCGCGAGGCGCCGCATCCCCGCTCACTGGCCACCATCCGGGCGATGGACACCGCGGCCGGCTCCTCGGTTGGAACCGCGATGGCCGAACTCCTCACCGTCTACCGGTTGGTGGCGTGATGAGCCGTGTCCTGGTTGCCCACCAGCCCGCCTACTGGCCCTGGTGCGGATACTTCTCCCGTCTCTTGGACATCGAGGAGCTCGTCCTGCTCGATCACGTCCAGTTCGCCGAGCGCGGCTGGCAGCACCGCAACTCCGTCGCCGGCCGTGACGGACGTCCGGTACGGCTGATCGTCCCGGTGCGCCGTGCCTTCGGACAGCGCCTGGTGGACGTGCAGATCGCGGAGCCGGACTTCGCCCGCCGCCACTGGCGCACCCTGACCGACTCCTACCGACGCGCCCCGCACTTCGCCCGCCACGCGGACCAGTTGGAGGAGTTATACGCCCGCCGCTGGACGCACCTGGTCGACCTGAACGAGGCCGTCACCCGCGTGATTCTGGCCGCTCTTGGCCTCGACGTGACCGTCACGCGTACGAGCACCGCCCCTCCGGCCGGCACCAAGACCGCAGCGCTGGTGGACCTGTGCCGCCGCCACGGCGCTGACGTGCTGCGGGTCGGGACCGGAGCAACCGCCTACCTCGACACCGAACTGCTGAGCGCTGCCGGCATCCGGGTCGACGTCGCGGCCTATGCGCACACCCCCTACGGGACCGCCCGGAACCGGCCCGCCGGACTGTCGGTGCTGGACCTGCTGATGCACGAAGGCCCTCGGGCCTACACCGTCCTGGCGGTCGGCGCCCGCACCGCCTCCTTCCACCCCGAGCGGCACGAGGTGAACGCATGACGATCGAGCTGACCTCCGGGCCGACGGCCGCGCCTGTCCCCTCGCGGCGTATCGACCAGGAGCGGGTAGCGGACCTGTACCGGCAGTTGCTGGCAGAGCTGGGTGAAGACCCCGACCGTGACGGGCTGAAAGACACCCCGCAACGGGTGGCCCGCTGGTGGGCGGAGTTCCTTGAGCACGATCCGGGTCGCACCGATACGACCTTCGTGCACGAGGAGATCCGTGCCGGCGGCGAGGAGCTCGTCATCGTGTCCGGGATCGTCGTGCACTCGCTGTGCGAGCACCACCTCCAGGCAATGGAGCTCACCGTCACCGCGGGGTACCGGCCGTGCGGAAGGGTCCTGGGCCTGTCCAAGGTCGCCCGTATCGCCCAACTCCACGGACATCAGCTGCAATTGCAAGAACGCATCATGAACGGCATCGCCGAGGACCTGATGAAGGCCAGCGGTTCCCCGGACGTCGCGGTGGCCGCCACCGGCACCCACTCGTGCATGAGCGCCCGCGGCGTTCGCGCGCTCGGCGCGGTGACCACCTCGACCAGCACCCACGGGGCCTTCGCGCCCGGCGGCCCGCTGGCGAGCCTGTTCCTGGACCTCGCCGTGAAGGGGGCAGCCCGATGAACCCCCCTGCCCCGGAGCCGCTGTGGGTGACGCTCGAAGGGGCAAACGGAGTCGGCAAGACCTACCTCGCCGCGCTGCTACGCGAGCAAATCGACGGGGCAGTTCTGCTGGACGAGCTGCCCGACGCCGCGCCGAGGCCGCGCGGTGAACCGCGGCGCGCAGCCTGTGCACGTGCGGGCCGCCGGTCAGCGTGCCGCGGCGTCGGCGATCCGACCGAACAGGTCCTTGGCCTGGATGCGCAGGTCCTCGGCGATGTCGACATGCTCTGCGACGGCGGCGGCCGTGAACCAGCGCACCTCGTGGACCGGCTCACCGGCCGGCCCCTCTCCCTCGGCGACGGCGAGGAAGAGGTGGTCGATGTGGACGTGCGGCTGTCGGGTGTGGTTGTCCGGATGCACGTCGAGCTCCTGGACCCACCACGGGGCGGGCACCAGCGGGTGGGGTGCCCCGGCGGGCAGTTCGCTGGACGGGCCCGTCACCAGCCGCGCCGTCCAGCCGGTCTCCTCCGCGATCTCTCGCACCGCCGCCTCGGCCGCGTTCTCGAAGTTCTCAACGTGGCCGCCGGGCAGCATCCAGCACTCCAGCCGCGGGTGCCAGATCAGCCCGAGCCGCCAGCCGTCCTCCATCTGGCGAAAGACGAATGAGCTGGCCGTGGGCTCCTTGATCGTGTCGCTCATGTGCGGGGGCAGTCCCATCGCTCGATCCCGTACGGCCGCACCAGCGGCCGTTCATCCGGCCGCCGAGCCTTCCACATCCGCCCCTGCACCAAGACGCATTCACGCCACATTCCCCCGCACGCGCCGCCGGTACGGACGCGGCATGACGCACGGAGGCAGCTGACGATGGACACCTTATGGAGACGCCTCGTGGTCCAGGACTACGAGATCTCCCGGCCGGCCAGCACCCGGCTGGAGTTCGACCTCTATACCACCTCGCTGATCGCGTGGCCCGCCGTCTGGATGGACGACCCCACCCCCTACGGAGTGCTGCGCCGTCCCGGCATCGTCGACATCGACCAGGCCGTCCACGAGAAGCTGGTGGAACAGCTGGCTGCTCACCTTGCCGACCCCGCCCGGGCGCAGGCGATCGTGG
Organism: Streptomyces sp. x-80; assembly: GCF_046549095.1. NCBI lineage: Bacteria > Bacillati > Actinomycetota > Actinomycetes > Kitasatosporales > Streptomycetaceae > Streptomyces > Streptomyces sp. x-80. The sequence continues at coordinate 2,179 of NZ_JAJPWM010000024.1, read as the reverse complement.
CGCGAGCGGTCGGCGATCGCGGTCGCGCGACCGCTGCACTCGCCCGCGCCGAACGCGCCCTCACCGACGGCGCCACGGCGAAGGCCGGCGTCGCGCTGTCAGACGCGACGGCGGCGTTCTTGCGGGTCATGTCGACGCACATCGTGAACTGGCTCCTGCCCGAAGCGCAGTGGGAGTCCTTCCTCGCCCGGCTGTTCAAGGACGAGGGCCGGGCACGCGCGTGCATGCTGGCCCTGTCGACGCCCGCTGAGACCGGGCACCTGCTCGCCGCGCACCAAGACGTCGTGCAGGCCGCGCTGGCCGTACAGGACGGAGCCGGGCTGGAAAGCACGGCCACCGGTCTCGCGGTCCGGATCGGCACGCTCTACGGCGAGGGAACACCGGCCGCCCGCGCCATGCCCTACGAGGATCCCGCTCAGATCGCCGTCCTCGTGCAGACGCTGGCCGCTAGCTCCGACCCCGAGTCCGAGTTCCGGCAGATCGCCCTCGCCCGCGAGCGGACCGCCAGGCTGCGGGAGGCGTGGGAGACCGCCGCGCTGCTGGCCGCCGCTGGCGATCAGGAGGCCGTCGCCTCCGTACGGGCCATCGTGACGATCCTGTCCTGGGCCTGCGACAGCGAGGAGCGCCGCAAGGTCCTGCGCCACTCCTACCTCTCCGTGGTCCGCCGCTGGTGTCAGGGCGCGAACCTCGACCCGGCCGCGCTGACCACCCTCGACCTTCTGACCGCCGGAGCGGCATCGTGACCTTCCTGACCACCCTCAAGGACACGGCGCCGTCGCGCGCGGGCGGCAAGGCGGCCGCCCTCAGCCGTCTTCAGCAGGCCGGGTTGCCGGTGCCGGACAGCGCCGTCATCCCCGTGGACGTCGCGGACAGCGACCTGCCCGGCGCCGCCGGGCAGGTGCTGGCCTGGGCCGAACATCGCGCGCCGTACGGGCTGATCGCCCGGTCGTCCGCGCCCGGCGAGGACGGCGTCACCTCCTCCTTCGCCGGCTTGTACGACTCGGTCATCACCCCCTGCACGCCGGGCCAGGTCCTGGCGGCACTGCGCCAGGTCCGCGCCTCGGTGCGCGCCCCGGTGGTCACCGAGTACGCCGCCGTGCGCGGCCTGAGCCCGGATGACGATCTCGCCGTGCTCGTGCAGCCCGTTCTGCGGCCCATCGTCGCCGGCGTCCTGGCCGCCCAGGTGACCGGCGGCCGTTGTGTGCGCTGGCGGATCGAGGCGGTGCGCGGACTGGCCGAGCAGCTGGTCAGCGGCGCGCAGACGGGGGAGATCCACTGCGGCCGCGGAACGGCTATCGAGTCTGTCGCCTGTTCCGTGCAGCCGTTCATCCATCTGCCCGGCACCGCGCGGGAACTCGATCTGCCGCCCGGTGAGTGGATCACCGTGCCGGCCGCCGGTGCCGCTCCAGCCCGTGCGAAGGTCGCCGGCTCGGGCCCCGGCGTGGTGCACCTGCGTACCCCGGCCGAGTGGGCGGACGCGCCAGTACTCGCCCCGCGCCAGCGCGAGGAGCTGCTGGACCTCGCCGCCCGCGCGGCCCAGGCGCTCGGCCTGGAGCAGATCGGCATCGAATGGGCTGTCACCGCCGGCGGGCCCGTGATCCTGCAGGGCCGCCCGCTGACCCAGCCGATCCGCGACACGGCCCGGCGCGAGCCGCCGACCGGCGGCTGGGCCGGTCTAGCCGCCGTCGCCGGCATCGCGACCGGCCCCGCCGTCCACCTCGGGCCCGACCCGGCGCCGGAGGGCGCCGTACTGATCTGCGGCGCCCTCGGTCCCGAAGCCGCCGCCGCTCTCCTGCGCGGCCCTGCCGCCGTCGTGTCGACCACCGGCGGACCGCTGTCGCACACCGCGATCATCGCGCGTGAGCTCGGCATCCCGTGCGTGACCAACGTGCCCGAAGCCGCCGACATCGCCGCGGGGATGGTCATCGACGTGGACGGAACAGCGGGCACAGTCCGCCCGGCACTCTCCGTCCCCTCCCCTCGCCAGGAGGACGGGCCGGTGTCGTACCGCGACGCCGCCGTCCTCACCACCTGCATACCCGATGCCCGCACCGACGACGGACGGGCCGCCACCCTCCTCCTCCACGATCCGAACTGCGCCGACCTCGGCGTGCTGGTCCGCGCGGTGACGACAACTTCCGACACCACCGGCCCCCTGGGCATCCTGCTGCCCGACGGC
>NZ_JAJPWM010000023.1:0-155149 GCF_046549095.1 Streptomyces sp. x-80 | reverse complement strand
TGGATCCATGGCTTCCGCCGCCTTCGGATCCGCTGGGAGATCCGCGACGACATCCACGAAGCGTTCCTCAAACTGGCCTGCTGCGTCATCACCTACCGACGCGTCCAAGCATTCTGTTAGCTCCTCTTAATGTGCAGGCGTGTGGCGGGGCCGGTGACGCGGCGGAAGGGCGGCATCGCGTCGATCGCTGCCTTCATCGCCTTGCGGCGGGCGCGGTGGTCTCGGCCCTTCCACGGCACGGTCGCCAACTCGTCGTTCACAGCTCGCCGTTGGGCGTTCTGCTCCAGGATCTCGGCGTTCGCATCGGAAATGGCGGTGAACATCTCACTGAGGTGGCTCACGCGCAGCCGGTCGAGGCGGTGGTGGCCGATTCGCGGCTTGAGGTGGACGCGGATGTCGGTCTCGTACCGGCTCACGCCGGACTTGCGTATTCGCTTACCTGCGAGCCACTGGTCGAGCCATTCGCCGACCGTGAGCCGACCGATGAGATCCTGGCCGACCCTGAGCCGGCGCCTGGTCTCCTCGACCTCCGGCAACGGAGCCTTCTCGCTGCTGACTTGCGCCAGCATCGCGGCGATCAGCTCCATCCCCTCGGGGTCATTGGCCTCGGCGAGCCCCAGCAGGGCGCGGACATGATCGAGGTCGGCCTGAGCCGCCTTGAGGCTGCTGTACCCGCCTCGTGCGAAGGATCGCCGGCTGCCGTCTTCACGGGGTGGCAGCTCCTGCCGTACGGAGTACGTGCAGTGGTTCCTGCTGTTGCGCTTGGGGCAGGAGGTGCCGAGTTCCTTGCCGGTCTTCGGGTCGCGGCAGGAACAGCGGCGGTAGGTGGAGCCCTTCAAAGGTTGTTCTCCTCGGTGGTGTTGGTGTTGGTGTCGGCGTCGGGTGGGTCGACGTCGGCGAGCTCAGGTGGGAGGCGCGGTGGTGTACCGCCGTCTTCACGGATGAAAGCGCGAGCGTTCTGGAGCCGCTGCTTGGCACGGGCGGCGCGCTCGGCGTATTCCTCGTGGGCTTCCAGCGCCTCTTCGCGTTCGGTGGGGTTGGCCGCTTTCTCGGCTCTCCACCGTTCGTGCTTCTCGCCTTTGATGGCGACGAGGAGGGCCCGCTCGTGGCTGGCGTGCGCGCGAAAGTTCCGGAGCATCTCGTCCTCCATGACGAGGTCGTCCGGCTTGTCGCCGGTGAACCAGCGCATGGCGTCCCAGGTCCGTTCGGAGTACTGCAACGGGAGCCGCTGGACCTCCTCGACGTAGCCGAGCGGGTAGAGCAGGCAGATCGGGTACGTGTGTAGGGCTTTGGCCAGGACCATGACCTCGACGAGGGGGAGGGTGGCGCGGCGGCCGGACTCCATGTTGGCGATGACGTTGCGGGGGATCGGGTGGCCGAGCTCCTCGCAGGCGTCGGCCAGGTCCTGCGCGCTCATGCCCAGCTCCTTCCTGCGTCGTCGCACTTCGCGGGCCACGGTGGCCATCACCTGGTCCGCCCACTCCGGCACGTCGTCCGGGTCAGTTCCATCATTAAAACGGAGCTGTGTCATGAGGACACAGTAGCTCTGGTCACAGTAGATCTCACGCCTGGAGACGGATGTGATGGCCGCGTTCGCCGAGGGCTCAGTCATGGATGGAGCGCTGCATGCGTGAGAACGAGATCACTGGTACGTCGTACGGGATGACTCGGGAGGAGCTGTTGGCTCTGCCTGCTGCCGTTGACCTGGAGACCGGCAACCGGGCACTGGGGTTGGGGCGGAGCAAGGGCTATGCGCTGGCGAAGCAGGGGCGGTACCCGTGCAAGGTCCTGCGGCTGGGTAAGGCGTACCGGGTCGTGACGGCCGATCTGCTGGAGTTGCTGGGCCTGGCTGCATGACGGCGCGTGCCCATAGCAGGCGTGTCTGCGCTGAGCTGACACAGAAACGCTGGACTGTGTACCGGCGTGGACGTACTGTCCGTGGTCCCTCGCCCCAGCCAAGGAAGCGAGGAAGCCTCCGGCGGGCCAACGCCGGAGGCTCAGCACACTCCACTGCCCGCATTCCCACGAACGACCCGCGTGGCCTGGGCCTGCATGCCCGACGCCACCGGATAAGGAGCTGCCCTGTGCAACCTACGACACCCGATGCACATTCCGCACCCGCCAATTCCGCACCCGCCAAGGCCGTCTGGCCGAAGTCCGCGATCCCCGGTCAGCCGGGAGCCCACCTGCTCGACGAGCAGGCCACAGACGCGGACTCGCAGTCGGGACGCGTTGCGGCGGATCAGTCGTCCGCAACAAAGCCTGCGACGGCGAGGGGCAGGGCGCCCATGGGCCCTCTGCGGGAGGGCGAGCAGGTGCTCGGCGACCTTCGGGCGCAGATCAAGCGGTACGTGGCGATGCCGAGTGAGGAGGCCCTGACGGCGGTGACGCTGTGGGCCACGGCGACGCACCTGCAGCGTGCGTGGCAGCACGCACCGCGTCTGGCGATCGTCGCGCCGGAGAAGCGGTGCGGCAAGTCGCGCCTGCTGGACGTGATCACTGAGACCGTGCACAACCGCCTGATCACGGTCAACGCCAGCGCGGCGGCGATCTTCCGCTCGATCAAGGACGAGAACCCGCCCACGCTCCTTGTGGATGAGGCGGACACCATCTTCGGCACCCCGAAGATGGCGGAGAAGAACGAGGAGATGCGCGGCCTGCTCAACGCCGGGCACCAGCGCAATCGGCCCACTCTGCGTGTGTCCGGGCCCGAGCATGCGGTGCAGGAGTTCCCCACCTTCGCCATGGCCGCGCTCGCCGGCATCGGGGACCTGCCCGGCACGATCATGGACCGGTCCGTGGTCATCCGCATGCGCCGCCGCGTGGAGGGCGAGAAGGTGGCGCACTTCCGCACCCACCGCGACACCCCCGCCCTGCACGCGATACGCGTCCGCCTCCACGCCTGGCTGCAGCCGCTGTGCGCGCAGGCGATGGAGATGCAGCCGCCCATGCCGGTCGAGGACCGCGCGGCGGACACCTGGGAACCCCTGGTGATCATCGCCGACCTCGCCGGAGGCGACTGGCCCGCGCTCGCCCGCACCGCCTGCCGCACCATGACCGACTACGAGGCCGGGCAGGACGAGGAGGGTGGTCTGCGCACCCGCCTCCTGGTCGGCATCCGCCGGGCCTTCGCCGCCGAGAACGACCCGGTGGTACTGAGCACCAAGCGTCTGCTGGAGTCCCTCAACGCGGACAAGGAAGCGCCATGGGCCGAGTACGGCCCCAACGGCCTGACCCCGCGCGGCCTGCAGCTGCTGCTCAAGCCCTACGGCATCAGCTCCGCCAACCGGCGCTTCCCTGACGGCACCCAGGCCAAGGGCTTCGCCCGCAACCAGTTCCTCGACACCTGGGCCCGCTACTGCCCCCAACCGGCACCCGCGGCCGAGCCCGCCCAGCCGGTGACCGAACCGCCGTCCGGCACCGCCGCCTGACCCGACTCGACTCGTCGCACTCGTCCCCGCGCAGGTCAGCGCGGGGACGAGTGCCGGGCCCGCAACGAGTCGTCTCGACATCACCACACCACTCGTACCTGCTCTGACCAGGCACGCAACGAGTGGTACGAGTCACCGCACCGCACGGCGGCCACCCCCCTCGCCCGTGGCCGCCGCCCAACCCCACCTGGAGAACCTCCGCTTGACCACCCATTCCATCCCCCATCCACCACACGGCCAGTCACCGGATGACCGGCCCGGCGAAGGGCAGCCGGCGATGACCAAGCACGCTGCTGAGCAGTACGCGCTCATCGCGGCCGGCATCGTCATCGTGGTCCTCACCGCCGGTGCGTTCTGGCTCTCCTACGCGCACCTGGCCGAGGTCGCCGCCCAGCACGGGTTGGGAAGCTCACCGGTCCGCCGCTGGGCGTGGCCCGCGACCCTGGACGCGTTCATCGTTGCGGGCGAACTGCTCATGCTCCGCGCGGGGCTGCGTCGGGTCACCGACGGCTGGGCGATCGCTCTGACGGCGACCGGGTCGGTCGGCTCCATCGCGCTGAACGTGGCCGGGGTCGGCGGCACGGTCAACGCGAGTACCGTGCCGCTGCTCGACTATGTGGTCGCCGCGGTTCCACCGACCGCCGCGCTACTGGCCTTCGGCGTACTGATGCGGCAGATCCACCAGCTCGTCGACCGGACCGCCGACCGGCCGGAACCCATCTCCGGCCAGCGGACGGAGGGTGCCGTTCAGAAACTGAACGCTCCCAGCCAGGAGCTGGAACCCGTAGCCGCTTCCACCGGCCTCAGCGATGCACTGCCCGTCGCAACTGCCCAGCCGACGGAACCATCGGCCCAGGTTTCGGAGGCCAAGCCGCGCGGCGGTCGGCCGGCGAAAGCCACGATTGAGGAGCTTGCGGAGATCGGCCGGATCGCTGCCTACGAGCACCGCAAGCTCACCCGGGACCTTCTCCGCGAGGCCGTGGAGGACAAAGGGCTGACGATCGGCAGCGAACGGCTGACGAAGGTGATGAAGATCCTCCGGCCGGAACTCGAAGCCGACGGGATCGCCGTCTCCACCAGCGGCTGACCGCCCGCACCGGGTGACCGGAACCCTTTCCGGTCACCCGGCCACCGCCCCGCTCGACATCTCGCCTATCCACACCTGTGGGCTGGGCGATGCCCGCATCGCCCAGCCCACAGGCCCCGCCCATCCGTCCGTCCATCCAGCCTTCTCCGGAGCACCGCCCATGACGTACGACCCGCACCACCCCGAGGACACCTCCGACGAGCCGTTGCCGCTGACGAAGTCCCCTACGCTGATGGACCGTCTGCGGCGTGCCTTCGGACGGGGTGCCCCTGGCGGAGCCAGTAGTACCCCGAGTCCGACTCAAGGCCGGTCTTCGGGGATCTCCGCCCCGGGGGTGGCGGAGACGGCCCAGCGCCAGGGGGCGCCAGGCCAGGAGGTCGGAGCCGAAGGCGGCCCCGACCCGGACAAGCTCCACGCCGCCCAGCGTGAGATCCTCCGCCCCGTACCCGCCGACGCGCCCGATGCCGGCGAGCCTGCCGTGCAGAGCGTCCAGCCCACGATCCGCCGCTTCACCGGCACCAAGCGCACCATCCGCGTCGGCCCCCTGCGCTTCACCGGCGACGAGCACGCCCAGCTCCAGGACGCCGCCGACGAGCACGGCTACAAAGGCGAATCCGGCTTCGCCGCCGACATCGTCCTCGCCTTCATAGCTGGTCGGTTCACCGCCAACCTCCCCCTGTCCGAAGACCGACGCCGCACGCACATCTTCCGCGCCCAGGTCCTGCGTCAGCTCAACCGCATCGGCGTCAACGTCAACCAGATCGCCCGCGCCCTCAACAGCGACCTCACCCCACCCGACATACGCCAGCGCCTCGACGAACTCCACGACCTACTCGATCTGATCGCCCAGGCCCTGCGCCAGCCCGCCGACCCGACGGAGGACCTCGCCGCATGATCGCCGCCATCAAGGTGCCCGGCGCCAACACCCGCGGTCTGCTCGCCTACCTCTACGGCCGGGGCACCCACGACGAACACTTCGACCCGCACATCGTCGCCGGCTTCGCCATGCTCGGCATGCCCGACCCCGGCCGCGACGAGATGGCCACCCTGACCGAACTCGCCCGTCACCTCGACGAGCCTGTCCGTCTGCGCAACAGCGAGTTCGGCAAGCCCGTCACCGACCACGTCTGGCACTGCCCCGTCCGCGCAGCACCCGAGGACCGCTACCTCTCCGATACCGAATGGGGCGAGATCGCCCAGCGCATCGTCCAGGCCGCCGGCATCGCTCCTGCCGGTGACGACTTGGCCTGCCGGTGGATCGCCGTTCGCCACGCCGACGACCACATCCACATCCTCGCCACCACCGTCCGCGAAGACGGCCGCCGCCCCAAGCTCCACGACAGCGGCATCCGCGTCGGCGACGCATGCCGCAAGATCGAGAAGGACTACGGGCTACGGCAGTTGAAGAAGGGCGATCGGGCCGGCACCCGTCGGCCCACCCAGGCCGAGATGCACAAGGCCGAACGCCTCGGCTGGGAGCAGCCCGCCCAGGAATGGCTCGAAGAACGCATCCGCGCGGCCATCCCGCACGCCACCAGCGCCGAGGAGCTCCTCGCCTACCTCGAAGCCGACGGCGTCCTACTCAAGGTCAAGTACGGCCCGTCCGGCGACCCCCTCGGCTACGCCGCAGGCCGCCCCGGCGACCTCAACGGCAAACGGGAACAGATCTTCCACCCCGGCGGCAGGATCGCCCCCGACCTCACCCTGCCCAAACTCAAGGCCCGCTTGGAGACCAGCACGCCGGAAGAGCACCCGACCGCTCGCCGCAACCAGCCCACCACCCCCTGGCACCAGGCCACCGACGCCCTCGACACCCTCCACACCGACCTCACCGATGACGTCCGAGCCCAGGCGCACATCACCGCCCTCGGCGAACTGATCGAAGCCACCGCCCAAAAAGCACCTGCCGACCTGCGCCCCGAAATCCGGGCCGCCGCCAAGGCTTTCGCCCGCGCCCAACGTTCCCAGGTCCAGGCGGAAGACCGAGCCGCCCACGCCCTGCGGACCGCGGCCCGCGACATCGCCAACACCGCCACCGGCCCCGACGGCAGCGCCCTCGCCGCCCTAGTCGCAGCACTCGTCTGGGCCGCGATCATCGCCGGACGCTGGCACGAGGCCAAGGGCCACGCCCACCAAGCCGACGCCGCCCACCAAGCCCTCCAACACCTCCAGACCGCCGCCGACCACGCCCTCGTCCCGGTGCTCGCCGAACTCGAACCCCGCCCGCCCAGGGAACAGGCCCAGCGCGTACTCGCCAGCGACATACGAGCCGTCGTCCCTGACCACGCCGACCGCATCCTCACCGACCCCGCCTGGCCGGCCCTGGCCACCGTCCTCGCCGACGCCGAAGCCCGCGGCCACCAACCCCACCAACTCCTCAAGGAAGCAGCCGCCCAACGTGAACTGACCACCGCCCGCCAACCCGCCCGCGTCCTGATCACCCGCATCCAACACACCAGCCGAAACCCCGCACCCAACCGCCGCGCCGAAGCCGCCCGCAGCCGCTCAACCATGACGCCCTCGGTTCCCGCGCAGCAGGCCGAAAACCTGCAGCCCCGAGCAGGAATCACGGCACCGGCCGAGCAGCAGCATCGCCAGCGCCGCTAGCTGCCGAACGCACACCTGGTCGTTTCAGGCCATCGGCGAATCGGCCCCCTACCAGCATCCGGCTGGTAGGGGGCCGCAGTCTTGCCCTGGGCCCACCAGCCGGACAGCGCTGCATCGTGGCTGAAATGCGCTCTGACCAGGTCGATTGTCAGTGCCGTATGTCAGGGTCGCTATGTGTGAGCCGGAAGTGCTGTCAGTGGCTCGCGCTGGGTTACGAGAACAGGGCCGAGGGGGAGGCACGGCATGGCTGGCGACGGCTTTGACGTAGACACAGACCAACTCAAGTCCGCCGCTCCGATGTTCCACCGGGAGTCTGTCGCCCTGGAACGGGCGACGGCGAAGCTTCGGCATGCGCTGGACGGGCTGGGGGAGCCGTGGGGCGGTGACGAGCAGGGCAAGAAGTTCGAGCATGTCTACGCCCCGCACCGGGCGCAGATCGAGAAGGCGTCCGCAGTTTTGATCAAGGGCCTGTCCAGCATCACCAAGGCTATGAATGACATGGCGGCCAACCACGAGGAGGCGGACCGGTCGGCCAAGTCCGGGCTTGAGGGCGGTAAGTGATGGGTGCTGCCGACAAGGCCAAGGAGATCGTCCAGGATCTCACGGGCATGTGGTGGCCGGAGGGTGACGAGGACGAACTCCGGGAGGCCGCCCGCGCTTGGCGCACCTTCGCCGACGATGTCGAGGACTGCACGGCGGCCTGCCACAAGAAGGCCCAGGACGTCATCGACAACAACAAGGGCGCCGGCATCGAGGCGTTCGGCGCGTTCTGGGGGAAGTACCACGGCGGCGGCAAGGGCTACCTCGATGATGTCGCCGCCGCTGCACGGGACATGGCCAAGGCGCTGGACAAGTTCGCCGACCAGATCGCCGAGGCGAAGAAGAAGATCGAGCACGAGCTGGAGATCGCCGGCGCGGTACTGGTCGCCGGTACCGCCCTGGCCATTTTCACCGGCGGCATCAGCGAGCTCGCCGCCGGCGGAGCCGCCGAGGCGATCGTCGCCGCAGCCAGCACAGCAGGCGTCGCCGTTTCCGCCACCGTCGCCGAGATCGCCGGTACCGTCCTGGCCACTGCCGCCATCGGCGGAATCGAAGCCATCACCGTCGACGTTGTCGTCGCCCAGGGCGGTCGGAACCTTCTCGGGGAACAGCACGGCATCAACGCCGCCGAAATCAAGGACGCGGGCGTGGCCGGCATGCTCATGGGCGGCGCTTTCGGTGGAGCCGCCCGCGGTGTCAAGGCCGTGGCGGACGCCGGCGGTGTCAAAAACGTCCTGGGCAGCATGAAGCTGGACGGCTTGGACCGACTCAACATCTCACTCCCCAACCTCCAAATGCAGTTGCCCAACCTGGCCGGCCCGCGCCTGGCACTGGCCGGCGAAGGACCTGTAGGCCCGGTCGGGCCGACCGGACGCCCCTTGATGCGCAATGCTCAAGGCGGCGGCGGGGGAGGCCGCGCGACATGGCCAGCTTCCGACACCATCCCGGGCCCGGCGAGAGGCAAGACCCTTCGCGCACCTCATCCCAGGCACACCATGGGAGGCGTGAAGAACGGAGAGGTCAAGGCAGAAAACAGCCTCATCCTGCCGGACTACAAGCCCGCCGTGAATAAGGACATCGCCGAGATCGCCTCGGGGAACGCAAAATGGGACCATGTGTCCCAGCGGTACGAGATTAACGGCCGGACTTATGGCGTAGAGGACACTGGCACCGTGTTCCCTGATTCTGGCCCTGGCATCGTCAACCTCGACCGTATCGAATACGATGCACTGAAGCAGATTACACGCGTGGACGGCGACGTCAGTAAGCTTGAGAAGCTGTTCAGTAATGCGCCGAAGTTCAAAAATAACCCGCAAGCCGTAGAAAAGGCTCTGGAACTGTACAGGACCTACCACTGATGATGTATAACCTGATCACCACTGGACAGGAAGCCCCGGCACGGCTTGCGGCGATCCTTTCTGGCGTGTTCGACGTCCCTGCTGGGGATGTAGACGTGTCCGAGGAATCCGACTTCGATTCGCGAAACTGGGACGCCGAAGTCACCTGCGAGTACTCAGTAGTTCGCGGCGATCTAAACTGGTCGATGAGCATCTATGCGACGGACGCAGTGCAGTCGCCTCCCTCGGAGGAGACCCTTGCGCTGAAGGTTGCGCGGTCGCTTGGCGCGGCCGTCCTCTTTCCAGGGGCTGAGACCGTCCCCAGCATCTGGCGGGTTGCCACACCGCAGGGCGCGCTTACGCATGCACGCGTAACTGAGCCTGAAAGCGAGTCGGAAAGGCTGACAGTTGACGCTGTCGAGGAATCCATCCCAGATTTTCCTCGCGCGGCTGTCACCAAGTTTCCCGAGATCATCAAGGAACTGCAGCTACCTAGCGAGGTTACTGATTCGCACCTGCCCGAGGGGATCTCGGAAGATTTGCGGGAAGTGCGCGGTCTACTCGTGAATTGGGAACGACTCACGGTCCGCATGGCAGCAAACTGGCCCCCATCGGCATGGTACCCAGCCTCGATTTACGTGGAGGATCTTGAACTGCGCGACCAGATGGCCGATGTGATCGAACAGTTGTCAGAGGGTCAACGGCAGTCTGCCAGGGAAGCTCTTGAACAGATTGATCAGGCGTACCGCGAGCTCACCGTCGAAGATGGCGGGGTAAATCTTGCCAAGGCTGCGGATGTGCCGATGGCTGATCGTGCATGGTACTGGTACCGGCGTCCGGTGAACCCCCCGTGGAATTGCCCAGGAAATTAGGCGTTCGTGACTGATCTCGAACTCTTGGCGTCGTTTCCCGCAACGGGTGAAGCGGGCCCGGTTCTGACTGACTGGGAGGCGGCGGAGGAGGCCCTTAACGCTACTTTCCCTCCCGCGTTCAAGAGGTTTATCGAAGCGTTTGGCGGCGCGAAGTTCGACGAATTTCTGCGTGTGTATCGGGCAGGTGCCGAGAACGAATACACCGACCTGGTGGCGAACACGATCACGGCGCGGCACACCATGGAGGTGACGCGGGACGCGATCCGGGAACTGCTGGCAGAGCGCGGGGTGAAGCCCTCACAGCTGATCTGCTGGGGCGGCACGGACAACGCGGACATGTGCTTTCTGATCCCGCACGAGGACTCGGAGCAGTGGGCGGTCCTCACCGTCGTCGGCCGCGGCCGGGAGTACGACCTGTACGAAGGCCCGGTGGAGAGCTATCTGCTGCGGATCCTGCGGGGCGACATCGTGAGCGAGGTCTTCCCGGACGACTTCCCCGACGAGGAACCCAGTTACGAGCGCAACCCGTGGATCTAGCGGTTACGGCGACGCGCCTCCGATCCGGCATATGGCCGGATCGGAGGCGCCCTGGTCTTCGCCGCAACCCGCGACGAGCGCAACCGCATGCCACAGCGCCGAATGGCGTCCGAATCGTCCTCCTCGGACGGCCAGGCGGCACGTGAGTGGCAACCGCCTCATGGCCTGATCTCGCTGAGGCGCCCAGCCAGGGCCAGCCATGACGCTTGGTATCCCGGGCTGCCCCGGCGGAGCAGCGGACCGCCGGCCCCAATTCCTTGGTAGTTTCCGTCCGTCGCCAAGGAGGTCCAGTGTCGTCTTCCCTGTCTGCCAACGTCCCAGTGGATCTGCGTGTTGAGCCGGTTGATGACGTGCTCGACGAGGTCGAGCGTGTTCTTCAAACGCAGTTGGACAGAGGGACGCTGGTGCGCAAACGGCGGTCGTTGGGGGCGCGTACAGATCGCGGCACATGGGTGCGGGTTGAGCGGCGTCGCTTCGACAAGATCGGTAGCCAAGGCTGGAACGGCACCGAATGCGCCGCTCTCCTGGAGGGAGTGGCCAAGCCGCAGTGGCACCGAGGTGCTGCGTGGAGGCAGCCTGGGGACGCCGTGATGTGGCGGGCCGATGAGACAGACCTCCTTCCCGGTGCGCCCATCGGCAGTAGTGTCCTGGCCGCCGAACCCGCGCTGTCGGAGGAGTGGTGGCAGGCGTTCAACAGGTCGCTGGATGCCCTGGCCCAGCAGCACACGAGGCGTGTCGCCACTCCCGACACAGCGGTGATCACGCAGGGCGGCTTCGCAGAGGCGATCCACCGATTTCTCCCGGGTGGTGTCGACACGACGGTGAACCGCTGGCTGCCGGCACACGCGGATCTCAACTGGGCGAACATGACCGGGCCGGAGTTCTGCCTGTTCGACTGGGAGGACTGGGGCATGGCCCCTCAAGGGCTGGATGCCGCGTCGCTGTGGGGCAACTCCCTCGCCGTCCCGGCTTTGGCTGAGCGCGTCTGCGACGAGCGGCGCCACGATCTGGAGAGCCGGGACGGCAAACTGATGACCCTGTTCGTCTGCGCGAAGATCCTGGCCCCGGACGCCCATCCCGAGGACCCTCGGCTCGAACCCGCACGCCGCATGGCCGCGCAGGTCGCGGAGGACCTTCAGAGAGGCTGACGAGCTCCCCGTTCGCGGAGGAGCTGCCGTCGGCCGTGATCGGCCACGACGGCAGCCGCAACAAGCGACCGGATGCCGGTGCCTACAGACGAGCCTCGTCCTCGATAGCGCGAGCGACCTCTGGCCACGGAGCGGGCAGGGTGCCGAACAACGACCAGTAGGCGTACGCGTGTCGGACCAGGGCGCTGACCCCGAGGCGCACAGCGTCCGGGTCTATGGAGCCTATGACCCGCCTTGTGATTCCTCCTGCCCCTCTGGCCGCCGGAGCGATCCCGTGGCCGAGGAGGAGCGTGGCGGTGCGGACGGCATCCAGCGTCGCCGGCGGCGCCTTCTGAGCGAAGCGCCCGTAGATCAGGTCGGGCCAGTGCTGCTGGGTGCGGGCCCAGGCCAGGCGTTCCAGCCCGGTTCCAAGGTCTACCGCCAGACGGTCTGGGCGGTCGGTGTTCCAGAGGAGGACGATGTCGCCGAGAGTCAGTTCCAGATGGCGAAAACGGAGCGTGATGCCTTCGACCTGTCGTCGGCGCCACGGGCTGAGAGTGCCGTAGATGTCCAGGTGCCGTGTATGGAAGCCAAGTTGAGAAAGGACGGTCAGCCAGCCGTCGAGGAGGGCCCCGTACTCATCCAGGTGTTCTATGGGCTGGACTCGGGAGATGTTGACGAAGGAGGTCAGGTATCCGTCCTTCAAGAGGCCGCTGACGTCGCGCTCACCGGTGAAGCGGACGACCGGCTGAGGGAGGTAGCCGCTCCTATATGTGCCGGGTTTGCCGTCCTTGAGCAGCGGGTCGAGGGCCTGGACTGCGGAGATGGTCAGTTCGGTCTCTCTGCCGCAACGGAGCGGGAGGCAGGAATCGCGTCGGGTGCCAGTGTCCGCGAAGCCGGTTTCCAGCTTGTCCAGTAGCTCCTGCCATGTGGATGGCCGGCGGGGTGGCTTGTACGGGCTGCCTCTGCGTGGGTGCCGGATTTCGATGAGTGGGCCGTTGGCGGTGAACTCCCAATGGCGGCCTAACGCTGTGCGGAGTACAGCAGGTATTCGGGAGGCCAGCGCATCGCCGGTCCGGCTGCTGGTTAAGCTCAGCACGGCCGGGACGCCATGGCGTTGAAGTGCCGGGCGGGGTCGAAGCGGTGCTGACCTATCTCCTGGACCTGCCGGTGGTCCAGGACCTCGGCCTGCTGGATTGCGTTGGCCAATCGAAGGGCCGCGACCTCGTCGTCCTCGTCGGGACACGCCACTGCGATCGCACCTGTCCGGTCGCAGAGGGCTGCCTGGGCGCAGGTCCCCTCGCGCCAGGTGAGGGCGGCCATGGGCGTACCGGCGCGGAGGGACTCACCGAACACCGCGGCTCCGGCTTCCACATAGGTTCGGGCGTAGGTGTAGATGAAGGCTGATGCGTCGCGGATGGCGACGGTCTTGGCCGGACCGCCCAGTTCGCCGACCCATTCGACGTGGTCCGCGCGGAACAGTCGGTCGTGGCTGCGTACGTAGTCATCGTCGAAGACCGGGCCGACGATCCGTATACGGCGGCCGAGGATCTGGGCGGCACGCACGGCTAGGTGCGGGGCCTTCTCGGCGTCGATTCGGCCGAGCCACACGAGGTCCTCTCCGTCGGCGGAGGGCGGTTCCTCTTCGTTGAGGCCGAGATGGACGGCCAGTTCAGGGATCGGCTGGTGGCTTGCGTATCGCTCGATCATTTCGGGCGAGTAGCAGTAGAGCCGGGAGCGCTTACCGTCAAAAGCTGTGTCCGCGTGCTGGAAAACGGGCGAGTGCTGGAAAGTGGCGACGTCGCAGTCGAGCTTGTCCCAGGTGCGGGTCCAGGCAGGCAGTGAGGGGTATTCGTGCCCGACAACGAGGAGGTCGTATCCGGTACTGCGGAGCTCCTGCTCGGCGAGCGAACCGGGGCTGACGTCCTCCAGACGAACCGGCTTACGGACCCAGTCGTGTTCCAGGTCCGTGAGCCAGCCCGGCCCGAGGAGGTGTACGTCGGCGCCTGCGGCTCGGGCGCCTACGGCGACCGCCCACAGCCATCGTTCGATCCCGCCGTATCCGGCAGGTGGAAAGGCGTAGCTTCCAGGGAAGTCGCAGACGCCGACGAGCACTTATGCCTCCGGTGTTCCGTCCGCCGTGATCCGGCGGAAGCTGAGGTACGGGAAGAGCGATTCGGGAAGGACGATCGAGCCGTCCTGCTGCTGGCACTGTTCGAGGAGCGCGGCCAGGGTGCGGCCGATGGGGAGGCCGGAGCCGTTGAGGGTGGCGACGAGCTTGGGCTTGCCGTCTCCGCCACGGGTGCGGATGTTCGCGCGGCGGGCCTGGAAGGTGCCGAAGTTCGAGACCGAGGAGATCTCGCGGTAGGTGTTCTGACTCGGGATCCAGACTTCGAGGTCGTAGGTGAGCTGAGCGGAGAAGCCGGTGTCGCCGGCGGCCAGCTTGACGACGCGGTACGCCAGGCCCAGCTCCTTCAGGCACGCCTCGGCGTGGCCGACCATGTTCTCCAGCTCGGCGTCCGCGGTCTCCGGGTCAACGATCCTGACGATCTCGACCTTGGAGAACTGGTGCTGGCGGATCAGCCCCCGGGTGTCCCGCCCGTACGAGCCGGCCTCGGAGCGGAAGCACGGGGTGTGTGCGGTGAGGGCCAGAGGCAGGTCAGCCGGCGGGATGATTTCGTCGGCGTAGAGGTTGGTGAGCGGTACCTCGGCCGTCGGGATCAGGAACAGGTCACGGTCAGCGACGCCGGTCTTGAACAAGTCCTCCTCGAACTTGGGCAGTTGTCCGGTTCCGGTCATCGTCTTACGGGTGACCAGGTAGGGCACAGCGTGCTCGACGTACCCATGGCGACGGGTCTGGATGTCGAGAAAGAGGGTGGCGAGGGCGCGCTCCAGGGCGGCGCCGGCACCACGAGTGACGGCGAAGCGGGGCCCCGACAGCTTCGTGGCGCGGGCGAAGTCGAGGATGCCGATGGCCTCGCCAAGGTCGACGTGGTCCTTCGGCGAGAAGGGGAAGGCCGGCGGGGTGCCGACGCGCCGGATCTCGACCGCGAACTCCTCGGAGTCGCCGTCCGGGGCTGTGTCATCGGGGAGATTGGGGATGGTCAGCAGCAGCTCACGGAGCTCCTCCTGGACCTGCTCCTGCGCGGCCTCGATGTCTCGGATCTGGTCCTTCAGCTCACGGGCGCGCTCCTTGAGCTTGGAGATGTCGCCGCCCTGCTTCGCCGTCTGCTGGACCTCGCTCGCCACGCGCTTGGACTCAGCCCGCAGCTCGTCGGCCGAGCGGATGTTCTGGTTGCGCCGAGACTGCAGGTCTTCCAGCCGGTGCAGGTCCAGGGGGTAACCGCGACGAGCGAGCCGACGAACCGCTTCGGCACCCATGTCAATCAGGGCGCGGGCATCATGCATGAGGAAGATCCTTTTTATCCAGCGGGTGGGTTGGAGGTACCGAATCGACGGTAGCAACCGCCAACCCCTCGCTGATTCGCAATTTCGGTGCGTCACCGCAGCCGGTGATCTCGCGGCAGCTGCCCGATTCAAGATCGTCCAAGAGTGATGTGACCAGGACGGGCAGCTCGTCATCGGGAATGGCGACCGGCTCGATGTACGGGGCTTCTGAGAAGAACAGCGGCATGGTGTCGCTGGTGGTGCGGTCTCGGTACCAGCGGAGGACGGATACGAGCAGTCCATGGCTGACAAGGACGCGAGGGCCACGGTGTTCCAGGGCGGCGAGCACGCCCGTGAGCATCCTGTGGATGCCCTCCCGCTGGGACTCGCCGGCGCCGGGCGGTCGCAGGCCGGGACCGTGGGCGTCGAGCCAAGCGGCGTATTGGAGGAAGGGGCAGCCCTCGAATCCTCCGTAGTCGAGTTCGTTCAGCCGGGCGTCCACCACGAGCTTGGCGGACGGCACACCCATCAGCAGCGAGGTGGTCTGGCGGGCCCGTGGAAATTCGCTGGTCAGCCAAGTGGCGACGGAATGAAGGGGGAGGCTGCGCCACGCGCGGCCCAGTGATCGCCGACCTTCCTCATTGAGAGGTATGTCCTTGGTCGGGTCGCCGTTGACCAGGTACCGCATGCTGTAGTCCGTCTGGCCGTGGCGGAGGACGTACGTGGTCATGATCCGCTCCGTGAAGTCGATGCCAAGAGGTTGGTGAGCACCTCTGTGATCCGGGGCACTCGGGGGTCGCCGGTTTCTGTGTAGAAGAGAAGGCCGTCGACGGCCAGCAGACGGCACCACGGGGCCAGCTCCGGGACAGGGATCCGGGAAACGCGTGAGGCTGTGGCCAGCCGTTCGGCGGTGCCACGTCCGAGGTCGTAGTAGACGGTCCAGAAGGCCCAGTCGAACGCCGGGTCGCCCACCATGGGAAGCGGATCGATCAGTCGAGGGTGCCCTCGCCAGTCGAAGAGCACGTTTTCCCGGTACAGGTCAGCGTGCAGGACCGTCGCTCTGCCGGGGTCTTCCTTCAGGGCGTCGAAGGCGGAGAGCTCGACTTCGATGAGAGTCCGCAAGCCTCCAAGGCTCAGCCCCCGCGCTCGCCGGTCGATCCGGGGCCGGACTTCGAGCATGAGGTGCTCAGCGAGGCGTGGAAGACAGTCCGTTCGGGGTCTGCGCTGCCCAGAGGTGTGCAGCCCGCGGAGGGCCGCCGCCACCACCTGCAGCTCGTGGGCTGGCCGATCCGCCCCGCCGGCCCGTCTCCCGACGAGTTCCAGCGCGGCGACCGCCAGATCGTCCGCGGCCTCCACGACGTCTGCGGTCGGTCCGCCGGCCCACAGCCGCAACGTGTCGACCTCATGGCGGTAGCGGGAGGGATCCGTCCACGCCTTGAGCAACAGCGGACGCCCGTCGAGACCTGTCGCCGTCGCGATCACCGAGGCGTGTCCGGCGTCGTGATAGTCCCCGAGCGAGAGCTTCCAGCGTTCCGCTGCCTGCTCCAGCAGTTTCGGGGCGTCATCCAGCCACGGCTGGGCGTCAGGCCCATAGTGGGTGAGTAATCGCTGTCGGCACCCTGTGGGGATCTCTCCGAGCGTCCGCTTGGCCATCAGCTCAGCACGATCCCGTCGGAGACCAACTCGTCGGTCAGCACCGGGAACTCGCCCAGCGTCTCCGTGACCAGGGCCTGCACCTTGTCGATCTCGGCGTCTGCGGACGAGAGGCGGACCAGGATGCGCCACGGCTGATCGAGGCGCTGGCCGGTGGTGCTGACCATGTGCACTTCCGCATGCCCGTTGGTGGTCTCGTGCAGGCGGTGGGCCAGGCGCTGAGCGGCGATGTTGTAGAGCTTGCCCACGTGGTAGACGGGGTTCTTGCCGCTGGCTCCCTCCAGGTTCATCGGTCGCAGTGGCGTGATCAGCCCGTTGACCCGGTTGCCGCGGCCGACGACGCCCTCGTCTCCCGACTCGATCGAGCTTCCGGTGTAAGTCAGGTACAGCTCGTCCTTTTCGGGCACATCGCGAGCGTTGAGCCGGAAACGCGCCTGCGCCCCGGGCAGCCGGAGGCCGGCCAGCCGATGGCACTCGGCCAGGATGGCCTCCGTGTTGCGGAGGTACTCGGTCCGGCTGGCGACATGGCGCGATTTCTGCGGGACGCACAGGACGACGTCGGCCTGGTCTCCATCCCAGTAACCCATGAGCTTGACGTCCGCCCCGCACCAGGCGTGGGCGAGGGTGAACTCGCTCTCGCCAGAGAAGTGGTTCACCATCTCGCGGACGAAAGCCTCGAAGGGGTTCTCCGGAGCCCAGCCGGTTCCGAGTGAGGTGTCGTTCGAGAGCCGTACTCGCCGCTCCCGGAGGTCGTCGATGGAGCGCGGATTGAACCAGCGTGTCCGGTCCGGCACACCGTCGTCCGTGAGGACCGCACCGGGGCTGGAGTTGCTGGTGATGTTGAACGCGATGTCGAGGTGGTCCGATACCTCGGGGAGCCGCTCGGCGAAGAACGCCCTGACCTCGGCTTCGACGATCTCCTCGACCGGGATCTTTTCGCCTCCGCACATGGGTGCGGCTCGCCCGTTGACCAGGACGCGGACCGGGGCCGTCATCCTGCCGGCGCCGTACCGGACTTCGCTGGCCCCGCCGAGGAGGGCGAGCTTGTCGAAGTTGTGGTGCAGTACGGCGCCGAAGCGCGCGACGGTGTGGTGGCTGTAGGCACGGGACAGGCGCTCGGCGAGGTGATCGGCCAATGTATCCGGGTGGCCGAGGCCCTTCCGTTCGACGAGAGTCGTCGAGTCCGGCTTCGCCATGCCGGTGTCGATGACAAGGTGGGTGTTGTCGGTGATCGTGGTCGTACGAGGCATCACGAACTCCCGTTCATGGACCGAATAGGGATGAGCGCAGGCGTCAGTACGCCTGGACGAGCGGTGAGCGCAGATTCAGCGAGGAACGCCGGTGGAGCGGAGGAGCGAGACGGCCCGAGTCAGCGACGCGCAGGCGGCTGAAGCCTGTTCCTCGGCAGTGAGGTCGCGGATCTCGCGGACGGTGATGAGGTCGATGTCCTGGGGGCGACGGCGATCGAGCCACAGCAGCAAGCGCCAGGCCAGAGCCGGCCCGCTGAACGGCAGCCGGGCCATGAGGCCAACCGGGACCCGGCCGGGCGGAACGCCCTCGTACAGCAGGTCACGCACGAGGTGGAACGCCACGTCTGTGTAATCGACGACGGCGGGGCCTCGGGCACTGGCCTCCCAGTCCACTACGTGCAGCTTGCCGTTGTCGACCAAGAGGTGCTCGGGCTTGAGATTACCGTGGAGGTGGACGACAGGCTGCGAATCGAGCAACTGGAGGGCTTCGGACAGCGCTGCCCACCACGGCCGAAGCCGGCAGCGTGGAGAGAGTTGGTCGAGCAAGAAGTGGTGCTGGAGCACAGGGCGACTTCGTCCACCGGTCCAGCCGGTACCAGGTGTGAGACCGGCCGTAGGGCGGTGGAGTCGGCGGGTCAGCCCGAGGACGTGACCGATATACTCCTCTATCGCCCGGCCTGAACGCATCCCGCAAGGTACACCCGGCAACATGCGGAACACCGTCCAAGATCCAACCTCGGAACTACCGGTGGCCAGGAGCGGCGGAACGGAGAGGCCCCACCGAGCGGCTCGCTGGATCGTCTCCGCCTCACGCTTCCGGCGGCCCTCGGGATCGATCCCCGTGTAGACCTTGAGCAGAGAGCTGTTGTCGACTGCCCGCCACGTTTTGGAGTACGGCCTGATGGTCGCCCGGCCGAACGGACCGTGCCGGAGCTCGATCTCTCGCATCGTCGCGTCAGCGTCGAGCACAGACCACCTCCTGTCGCCGGCATCTCCGTCTGCGTTGCGCGGACGGCATCTCCAGCCGTCCGTGCTTGCATCACAAGCCTGCTGGCAAGTGCGGTACCGCCGGAACGCCCTCCCACCGCCCCGGGACCGAACTTTCACCGAACTTAGGGGCCCTACCAGGCCGTTCACCGCCGAAGGGCACGATCCGGGTGGCACGCTGGCCGCATGGCAGAACTCAATGGAGAACCGGTCGAGCTGGCTCAGCTTCAGACCCTGGCGCTGACCAACTACGGCCACTTCACGTCCATGCGGGTCGACGACGGGCGCGTACGTGGTCTGTCCCTGCACATGAACCGGCTTCGGCGTGACTGCCGAATGCTGTTCGACGCCGACCTCGACCTAGAGCGTGTCCGTGAGCTGGCCCGCCGTGCAGCTCCCGCCACCGGATCCACCGTGATTCGCGTCACGATCTTCGACCCGCACCTCGACCTCGGCCACCCAAGTACAGCCAACGACCCGCATGTGCTGGTGACCTCCCGGCCGGCAGGCGCTCTCCCGCTCCCGCCGCTCAGGGTGCAATCTGAGTGGTATGTCCGCGAAGTGCCGAGCGTTAAGAGCGTCGGTCTCTTCGCCAGCCTTTACCAACGGCGCCAGGCACAGCTGGGCGGATTCGACGACGCCCTCTTCGTAGATCAGGACGGAGTCATCTCGGAAGGCGGCACCTGGAACATCGGCTTCTTCGACGGAAGCCGTGTGATCTGGCCTGATGCCAACTGCCTCGCTGGCGTGACGATGGAGCTCCTGAAGGGAACACACGACCACAACACGCGGTCGGTCCGGCTGGCTGACTTGCCCAACATGGGCGCCGCCTTCGCCACCAACGCGGCGATCGGCGTCCGCGCCATCAAGGCGGTCGACAGTATCGAGCTACCTGAATCCCACGCGATCATCGACACGCTGCGCAAGGAGTACATGGAGATCGGGGGCGACTTGTTGTAACAGCCCTCGCAGCTGAGCCCAGTGGCTAGGCTGGCCAGGACCGATGAGCAACAAGGAGTCCTGGAGTGGCGACAGTTGAGCGGTGGTCCGGGCTGGAAGTCCGAGCCTTACGTGAGGCAACCCGCATGAGTACCGAGGAGTTCGCTACGCGCCTCGGCGTCAGCGACCGCATGGTGTCCAAATGGGAAGCTCGTAAGGACACGATCCGTCTCCGGCAGGTGAACCAGGCCGCCCTGGACACACTCCTCGCTACCTCGGCCCCGGACGTCCACGAACGGTTCGCCAGCCTCGCCCGCTCCCTGGGCACGGTGCTGCCCGCCGTGGAAACCCCGCCCCCCGGGCCGCAGCCCGAGCAGCACCAGGTCCGTCACCCTCACGACGGCAAGATGATGGCCCTGGTCAAGGCCGGCACCTTCCTACGTGGTGAGAGGAACGAGCCGGTCTGGCTTCCGCCCTTCTACGTCGACGTCTTCCCGGTCACCAACAACGACTACGCGCGCTTCGTGGCCGCCACCGGCCACCCGGCGCCCCAACACTGGCACCGCGAAAGGTGCCCGGACAGCATCCTCGACCACCCCGTCGTCTTCGTCACCTGGCACGATGCCACGGCCTACGCGACCTGGGCGGGCAAGGAGCTACCGAGCGCGCAACAGTGGGAGAAAGCCGCCCGCGGCGTGCGCGGTGACACCTATCCCTGGGGCAACAACCGCACGCCAGCCAAGTGCAACTCGCGTGAAAGCGGTATCGGCTCGACGACGCCGGTGAGCCGATACCACAGCGGCGTCTCGCCCTACGGGATCTACGACCTCTGCGGCAACACCTGGGAGTGGTGCTCCACCCGCTCGGAGCCCGGCCGCTACGAACTGAAGGCCGGCGCCTGGACCAGCCCCTTCGCGCGGGCCGCCCCCGCCGTGTTCAACGACGCCTCGGCGGAGATGCTCGACGACGACACCGGGTTTCGCTGCGCCGCCCCGGCGTCCGCTGTCGAAGCGGTGCTCGGCAACTGAGACGGCCAGAGCTTCGCCGAGTACTGCTGAGCGGGCTGCACCCGGTGGCTCTGCGCCTAGCTGGTCAGGATGCCCCTCCACGCGTGGCCGGACAGGGCAGGCGCTGTACTGGACAGATGTCAGCGCCCCAACGACCAGGTAGAACGGGACTCGGCGTAGCCGTCTGGCGTCACCCGTCGCGATCTTGGGACCAGGGCGTACTTGGATCATCCCGCCGCAATTGTCGGCGGGCTCCGCTAACCTCCTCTGCGTGATTACTGGTGAGCTGAAGAGCAAGATCGACCGATTGTGGGATGCGTTCTGGTCTGGTGGGATCTCCAACCCGCTGGAGGTCATCGAACAGATCACCTACCTGATGTTCATCCGGCGCCTGGACATCCTGGAGCAGGCCAAGGAGAACAAGGCCAACCGCACAGGGCGGCCGGTCGAGAACCCGATCTACGCGGACGATGCCCAGGTCTTGCGCTGGTCGGTGTTCATCAACGAGTCCCCCGAGAACATGCTCACCCGGGTGCGCGATGGCGTCTTCCCCTGGCTGCGTACATTGGGGGGCGACGACTCTACATACGCGCACCACATGAGGGACGCGCGCTTCACCATCACGACCTCGAACCTGCTCGCCAAGGCTGTCGACATGCTGAACGACATCGACATGGGTGACAAGGACACCAAGGGCGACCTGTACGAATACATGCTCAGCAAGATCGCCACATCTGGGCAGAACGGGCAGTTCCGCACGCCGCGGCACATCATCCAGCTGATGGTGGAGATGACGGCCCCGCAACCGGGCGACGAGATCTGCGATCCGGCGTGCGGCACGGCTGGCTTTCTGGTGGCCTCCGCCGAGTACGTCGAGCGCACCCACCGTGAGGCGCTCCTCGAGCCGACCCAGCGGCAGCACTTCAACGAGAGCATGTTCCATGGGTTCGACTTCGACAGCACCATGCTTCGCATCGGCAGCATGAACATGCTGCTGCACTCGGTGGAGAACCCCGACATTCGCTACCGCGACTCGCTTGCCCAGAGCGCGGCGGGTGAGGCTGACCGGTACTCCCTCATCCTCGCCAACCCGCCCTTCGCTGGAAGCCTCGACTATGTCGCGACGGCGGCCGACCTCCAGAAGGTCGTGAAGACCAAGAAGACTGAGCTGCTGTTCCTCGCCCTGTTCCTGCGCCTGCTCAAGCCTGGCGGCCGGGCTGCGGTCGTCGTCCCCGACGGGGTGCTGTTCGGGCCGAGCAAGGCGCACAAGGATCTGCGGAAGCTGCTCGTCGAGGGTCACAAACTGGACGCAGTGGTGAAACTTCCCGGTGGCGTGTTCAAGCCTTACGCCGGAGTGTCCACGGCCATCCTGTTCTTCACCAAGACCAACAGCGGTGGCACGGATAACGTCTGGTTTTACGAGGTCTCGGCGGACGGTTGGAGCTTGGATGACAAGCGCGCGCCGTTGCTGGCAGAGGGCAAACTGGGCCCGCTGGTCGGCGATGGTGCGTTGAGCGAGGCTGAGCACGCGATGAACAACCTGCCAGATCTGCTGGCTCGTTGGAAGCGCCGCAACGGCAGTGAGCAGAAGCGAAAGCGAACTGAGCAGAGCTTCTGCGTCTCCAAGGCTGACATTGCCGCCCAGGGGTACGACTTGAGTCTTAACCGGTACAAGGAAGTTGTCCACAGGGAGGTAGAGCACCGGAAGCCAGAGGAAATCATGGACGAGCTGGCGCGGATCGAGGCTGAAATCCAGCAAGGGCTGAGTGAGCTGAAGGGGATGCTGGGATGATCAACTCTGTTCTCCCCCTTGGTAGTCTCATCAAACCAGCTGCACTGCGTCGTGCTGGCTCCCGGGAATTTCCCATTCTCTCTATGACCATGCACCGTGGGCTTGTTGACCAGGGTGACAAATTCAAAAAGAGGGTTGCTAGTCAGGATACTTCTACGTACAAGATCGTGGGACGCGGCCAGCTCGTGGTCGGGTTCCCGATCGATGAGGGGGTGCTCTCCTTTCAGGTAAAGTACGATGAAGCAATCGTGAGCCCGGCCTACGACATCTGGGATATCTCGGATCCAGAACGCATCGACCGCGAGTATCTGGAGCGATTTCTCAAATCACCGAAGGCGCTCGCATATTATGCTGCGAAGCTTCGAGGGACGACTGCACGACGTCGCTCCCTGCCGAAAGATGTCTTCCTTGAACTTCCAGTTGTTGTGCCGGATGATCCGCGACGGCAACGCAAAATCGTGCGGTGGCTGAATCACGTGGATGCGCTGCGTGCTAAGCGCTGTGAAACTATCGCCCTTCTCGATGGTCTTACCCAGTCTGTCTTTGTTGACATGTTCGGCGATCCGGTGAGCAACCCTATGGGTTTGCCGCTGGCACGGCTCACCGATCTGGGTACTCTCGACCGTGGAGTATCGAAGCATAGGCCACGCAATGACCCAAAGCTTCTTGGCGGAATCTATCCTCTGATTCAGACAGGCGACGTAGCTAGATCGCAAGGATATATCCGTGCGTACGAAAGTACGTATTCTGACATGGGGCTCGCTCAGAGTCGCTTGTGGCCTTCGGGGACGCTGTGCATCACCATTGCGGCAAATATCGCCAAGACTGGGATCCTTCAATTCGATGCTTGTTTCCCGGATAGCGTGGTTGGATTCACGTCGGACGCCGCGACCGTCGAGTATGTGCAGACGTGGCTGTCGTTTCTGCAGGAGAATTTGGAAAGAATGGCTCCCGAGTCAGCTCAAAAGAATATCAACCTTGCGACACTTCGGGGACTCTCTATCCCGAACCCCGGGACAGATTTGGTTGAAGAATTCGCTAGCAGGATCGGTGTGGTAGGCAAGCTAAGGGCCACGGCCTCAGCTCACCTTGCCGAGCTAGACGCTCTTTTTGCCTCGCTGCAGCACCGCGCTTTCGAGCGCAAGGTGCGGGCCGAAGGCCCCGTGCCTGCCACCTGATCGTCGCTGTACAGCCCGCTTCGCCTCTGCCCCGCACTAGCGAAAGGTTGCACCACCGTGAGTAACTTCGGGTTCCTCCAGGCCGAGTGGTCGGAGCTGCACAGCGAAGCCATCCGTGCCGAGCGACTGGCGTACGCGGATCCGCGGGCGTCCGCGTTCTACGCGCGGCGGGTGCTGGAGCTCGCGGTGACGTGGCTGTTCGAGGTGGATGACACCCTCAAGCTGCCGTACCACGACGATCTGGCGGCGCTGCTTGCCGAGCCGACGCTGCTAAAGGCGGCTGGCCCTGCGATCCGGGCGAAGATGGATGTGATTCGGCGGCAGGGCAACGTTGCCGTGCATCGCAAGACCCCCGTCGCTTCGAAGGATGCGGTGCGCACGGTGGCTGAGCTGTTCCATGTCCTGTACTGGATGGCCCGCACCTACACTCGCGATCAGGCTCAACTGCCCGCTTCCACGCTCGCGTTCGACACGGCGCTGATACCTCGGCCGGTTCCGGCCGAGGTGCGGATCGCCAAACAGGCCGAGTTGAAAGCACAGGCCGAGAAGTACGCCGAGCAGGATGCCTCCCTGGCAGCCGAGCGGAAGAAGAACCAGGACCTCGACGCCGAGATAGCCCAGCTGCGCGCACAGATCAAGGCGGCCAAGGCCGCGAACGAGGCACAGTCGGACACCCACGACTACAACGAGGCCGAGACCCGTAGCCTCATCATCGACCTCCTTCTCAAGGAGGCCGGCTGGGCGCTGGACCAGCCGAGAGACCGTGAATACCTGGTCACCGGGTTGCCTCCCTCGGCTGCACCCTCCGGTAAAGGAAAGGTCGACTACGTCCTGTGGGACGACGACGGCAAACCCCTGGCAGTCGTCGAGGCCAAGAAGCCCACCCGTGACCCGCAGCAGGGCAAGTACCAGGCGACCCTCTACGCCAATGCCCTGGAAGCGAAGTTCAAGCAGCGGCCGGTGATCTTCTACACCAACGGCTATCGCACCTACCTGTTCGACGACCTCAACTACCCGCCCCGCGAGGTCCAGGGCTTCTACACCAAGGACGAGCTGCGCCTTCTGGTCCAACGCCGGGCCAGTCGTCGCAACCTCGCCAAATTGCCGATCAACGAGCAGATCGCCGGCCGCCACTACCAGTCCCGCGCGATCCGGCGGATCGCCGACTCCTTCGAAAAGGACTCTCTGCGCCACGCCCTGCTCGTGATGGCGACGGGCTCCGGCAAGACCCGCACCGTGATCGCACTCAGCGACCTGATGATGCGCGCCAACTGGGCCAAGCGCATTCTCTTCCTCGCCGACCGCAAGGCCCTGGTCAAGCAGGCCACCAACGAGTTTAAGAAGCACCTTCCCGGTGCCCCGGTGGTCAACCTACTGGAGGAAAAGGACCCCAACGCACGGGTGTTCGTCTCCACCTACCCGACCATGATGAATCTGATCGACCAGACCGACGCCGAGGGCCGCCGGCCCTTCGGTCCCGGCTTCTTCGATCTGATCGTCATCGACGAG
Source organism: Streptomyces sp. x-80 (assembly GCF_046549095.1). Taxonomy (NCBI): domain Bacteria; kingdom Bacillati; phylum Actinomycetota; class Actinomycetes; order Kitasatosporales; family Streptomycetaceae; genus Streptomyces; species Streptomyces sp. x-80. Next base: position 129,909 of record NZ_JAJPWM010000023.1, on the reverse strand, counting down.
GCACATCGCTCGATCTATCAGCGATACGGCGCGATCTTCGACTACTTCGACGCGCTCCTTGTCGGCCTCACAGCGACTCCCAAGGACGAGGTCGACCGGAACACCTATCGGCGCTTTGAGCTCGAAGACGGTGTGCCTACCGACGTCTACAGCCTGGACGAGGCAGTGGCCGAGGGCTACCTGGTGGCGCCGCGTGCTGTCGATGTCCCGACGAAGTTCCAGCGGGGCGGCATCAAGTACGACGACCTGTCCCCTGAGGACAAGGAGAAGTGGGACGAGACCGAGTGGAGCGAGGACGGTGACATCCCTGACGAGATCACCACGGAGGAATTGAACAAGTATCTTTTCAACGCCGACACCGTCGACAAGGTCCTGCAGACCCTCATGACGCACGGACTGAAGGTCGACGGCCGCGACAAGCTCGGCAAAACCATCATCTTCGCCGCCAACAACCACCACGCGGAGTTCATCGCCGAGCGGTTCGACAAGAACTACCCGCACCTCAAGGGCGCCTTCGCGCAGGTAATCACCTACCGCAAGGAGTACGCCCAGAGCCTGATTGACAAGTTCTCCGATGCGGCGGAGCTTCCCCAGATCGCCATCTCCGTGGACATGCTGGACACCGGCATCGACGTCCCCGAAGTCGTTAACCTCGTCTTCTTCAAGCTGGTGCGCTCCAAGACCAAGTTCTGGCAGATGATCGGCCGCGGCACCCGCCTCGCGCCCGACCTGTTCGGCCCGAACCGCAGCAAGGACGGCTTCCTGGTCTTCGACCTGTGTCGGAACATCGAGTTCTTCAACCAGAACCTGATGCGAGCCGAAGGCAAGGTCGCTCCCTCGCTGAGTCAGCGGATCTTCGAGCGTCGCGCCGACCTGCTCCTCGCCCTCGACGGGGCATCTGACCCCCGCCAAGGGGCGGCCGCGGAGGCTGCCGTTCGCCCTGAGACCGATGGCACGGCCAGCGAGTCCGGTCTGCGGTGGGACCTCGCCACACGGCTGCACGACGAGGTCACGGCGATGAACCCAGACAACTTCTTGGTCCGCCCGCATCGCGAGCAGGTGGAAGCCTTCGCCGACTTTGACGCCTGGCTTGCGTTCACGCCCGACGCGCACGGCCAGGTCATCGATCATCTGGCCGGGCTCCCGACTGCCTTCCGTGACAAGGACGACACCGGGGAGGAGGCCAAGCGATTCGACCTGCTCGCGCTCCGTCTCCAGCTCGCCATTGCTAATGGAGACCCGGGATTCACTCGTCTACGGGACCAGGTCCAGGAGATCGCGTCGACCCTGCTCAATCAGAAGGTCATTCCTGCGATCAAGGCCCAGCAAGTCCTGCTCGACGAAGTCGCAGGCGATGAGTGGTGGCAGGACGTGACGTTGCCCCTGCTGGAGACGATGCGTCGTCGATTGCGCGGGCTCGTCCGGCTGATCGAGAAGTCCAAGCGCGGCATCGTTTACACCGACTTCGAGGACGAGCTCGGCGAACTGACCGCTGCCACGCTCAGCGGCATGGAGATCGGTACGGACCTCACCCGCTTCGAGCAGAAGATCCGGATTTACCTCAACACGCACCAGGACCAACTCGCCGTCCAGAAGATCCGCCGCAACAAGCAGATCACCGCCCTGGATCTGTCGGAGCTGGAGAAGATCTTCGTTGAGGCCGGCCTCGGGACCACGGCAGACATCGACTACATCAAGGATGCCAAGGGCGGCCTCGGCTTGTTCCTGCGGTCGCTGACAGGTTTGGAGCGGGAGGCGGCGGCCCTAGCCTTCGATACCTTCCAACAGGGCAAGACGCTCACAGCCCACCAACTCCGGTTTGTCAACGAGCTGATCGACTACCTGGCGCGCAACGGCACGATAGACGTCGACGCGCTGTATGAGTCGCCCTTCACTGCCCTCGCTCCGACCGGTCCCGAAGCGATCTTCCCCGAGGCTGAGGTGGATGTCATGGTGTCCGTCATTCACTCGATCCGCTCTACCGCCGTCGCCGCCGAAGGCGCGGCGTGATCAACAAGGTACAGAGGAGAGGCAATGAGCCAACAAGAGGTCGCCGATGAGTGCCCTGGAACGGGGCAGCATGGGCACATGGACGAAAGCGCACCTGGCGACGAGTGGTACGTGATCTGCCACGTGTGCGGTACGAAGTGGGCGGGAGGCAGCACCCTCCTCGAGCCCCACAGGGACCTGCGGAAGCGCTGAGGCTCGGGCTGGCGTTGCGTGAGCATTGCGTGAGCGGATGGTGCGGCACACGACGGACTGGGCGTCAGAGGAATCGCGGCGGCGCGTCCCTGACCTGGGGAAACGGGATGCCGCGTCAGATAACAGCACCCACCGTCACGATCTTGCACCCCCTCGTAATGCGTAGGTCTCGGGTTCGAATCCCGAAGGCGGCTCTGTAGAAGCCTCAGGACTCACTCGCCGTGACCTGGGGCTTTTGCTTTTCTGGGGTGTGGTGCAGGGTGCGGCTCTCGCCGAGGCCCGCGGCCGCAAACCCCACCCCGACGGCGCCCCTTCCCCACCGCGGTAGCCAGTAGGCCACGCCGAATGTGACCTGTACGGCCGACAGGCCGTCGCGAGGAGATGCCCCAGCCACCGCGGAGCCCCTCTGCTCTCGCGCTCTCCATGGCGGCGCACGCCGTACTCAGTCTGTCTTGGGCGGCTGACGAGGGACTGGTCAGGGAGCGTTCCGGATGGTGGCGGAAGACCAAATCCGGGGCGCGGCCCAGGTAGTGGTTGGTCTGCTCCAGAGTTTCCCGGAGACGATCGGCGTCGACGGAGTGCTCGGCTTGGCCGGCGGCCGGGAGGAAGCCGACCTCGGTAGGGAGCTCGAAGGAGGGCGGAGTGGAGGGCGATCGGTGTCTCGCGTTCGGTGGGCGTGACGTCGTGGCGGCGACCCGCCCACCGCGGCCAGGGTCCGCATCACGCAGCTCCGGCGCCGCCTCGGCAGTGCCCGTCGAGGCGGCGCGGCTCCGCCGTGCGGCCCGGTGCGGGGAGGCTCACCCTCGTGGACGTGGTCCGTGCCGGTTTGTCGGCTCCGGATCTCCCCACGGATCGTGGCGCGCGGGGCTTGAGAGGGGGAGCCCTGGTAACCGGTTCCCGGCAGACCGGTCGCTGTCCGGCCGCACACACGACGAGGCCGCTGCCACCCCACGGGGAGCGGCGGCCTCGTTGTATCAGTGCCAGTGCCAGTGCCAGTGCCAGTGCCAGTGCCAGTGCTGGCCGGTCGCCCGGCACCCTTGACCAGACCAGACCAGACCAGACCAGACCAGACCAGACCAGACCAGACCAGGTCAGCTCAGGGCGAAGATCCGGGTCACCTGCTCATCGCTGAGGAAGGCCAGCAGCATCCGGTTGACGAGTTCCGGCCTCTCGATCGGTACGGCGTGCGAGGTGCCGGGCAGGACGGCGAGCTGGGCGGTCGGGGAACGTGCGCTTCATCGCGGCGCTGTGCTCCGGCTGCACGCCGTCCCGGTCGCCCTGCATGATCAGCACCGGCACGGTGATCTTCCGCAGGGACTCCAGCTCGAACTGTGGGCCGTCGCGCCACACTGTGGGCCGCCGCGCCACATGGCCATCAGTTTCTCCAGGACCACCGCGGACCACCCGGAAGTGCTCCGGTCCGTCAGGGGAGAGCACCTCGTACGGACCGAGGAACATGGCGGTGAGCGCCTGGCGGCTCTCCTCGCCGCCGTCCATCAGGTTCGCCGTGTGGTCGGTGAAGCCCTCGGAGGTACCGGACCCGAACAGTGCCAGTTTGGTGACGAGGCCGAGACGGCGCAGCGCGAGATGCATGGCGACGATGCCGCCGTCGCTCCAGCCCACCACCCGGACCGGGCCGAGGCCGAGCTCCTCGATGAACGCGGCGGTGTCGTCCGCCATGACCGGGTAGGAGATGGGCCCCGCCACGTCCTGGGTGCGGCCGTGGCCGCGCCGCTCTGGAACGAACACCTGGTAGTGCTCCGCGAGCGCGGCTATCTGGGCCGGCCAGCTGTCCGCCGTGACACCGCCGCCGTGGAGCAGCAGCAACGGCTCGCCCTTACCCTCACCCCGCGCCTCGTAGTGCGTTCCGTACTCCCCGCACCATCACATACGAGCCCATCCGGTCCGCCTTCCCTCGGTCCTGAGCCGTTGCCGTGGCGAGTTCCCGCAACGCCGCGACATCGGCCTTTCCGATCGCCGTCACCGGGGACCCCGCCACCACGGCCCACCACAACGGGGCCGCGTATGTGGGCAGTTGGCCAGCAACGAACCGCCGCAGACCGGCCATCGCCGCCCCCTCGTTCCGCGGGATCACGGCCGTGAGGATGTGGCGTTCCCCCGGCCCGTCGTCGACGGCCCGGCGCGTGCCGCGACCTGATCGGCGTCGCCGATGTCCTCACCGTCCTCGATGCCTTGCCGGTCACCGGCATCAACCGCACGACGGTCAACGTGGCGTCCGGCTGCACGGCGCCGATCGAAAGCATCGCCGGACGCATCCCGCATTGGACGCATCCCGCGCTGTACGCATCCCGCGTCGGACGGGTGTGAGCGCGCGCCGGAGTTACGGCGTGTCGGTGGTCACCCAGGAGATCTCCACCGTGAAGCTCCGCGCGCCGGTACCGGACGTCAAGGCCATGGGTTCCGGTCTCGGTCCCGACTGCTATCCCGGCGTCCTCGACAGGTCCCCCCTCGGCCGGCCCGACGGCTGGGCCGCCGCCCCATGTCACGCGCGTCCAGGGAGAGAGCAGATGGTTGATGTGGCCGTCGCCGGTGGTGGCGGGCTGCCCGGGGCCCGGCTTCGCCTCGCGAAGGTGGCCCTGTGCGAACGGGACCCCGAAATCTCGGCCTCACGCCTCTGACCTGGGGAAACGGGGGGCGTGGCGGAGCCGTACGGGGCGGTCCGGGGGTGTTCGCGTGGCGGGTCCGGAGGGTTCGGGGCATGTTGGATGGAGAGCCGTATTCCCGGAGGGATGGGCTAGCGGGGCATGCCTGACGCGGGCGCCGTCGCCTGCGGGTGAAGGAACGGGAGGCTCCCGCATGCTGCGGAGATCTGCGCGGACGGCCGCCGCCGGGGTCGCCTTCCTGATCGCGGCGGCGGTGCCGTCGTCGGTGTGGTCGTCCGCGTCGGCGCTCGTGCCGGGAGCGGGAGCGGGGGCACGGCGGGGCACGGGGGCGGGGGGTGCGCCAGTGGTGATAGCGCATCGCGGGGCCTCCCGTTACGCGCCGGAGAACACGCTCGCCGCGGTGGACGCGGCGCACCACCACGGATTCCTCTGGGTCGAGAACGATGTACAGCGCACCAAGGACGGGCAATTGGTGGTGATGCATGACGCGACGCTGAGGCGGACGACCGACGCGGCGAAGGTGTTCCCCGGACGGGCGCCGTGGCGGGTCGGCGACTTCACGGCCGCCGAGATCGCGCGGCTGGACGCCGGCAGCTGGTTCGGGAAACGCTTCGCGGGCGAGCGGGTGCCGACGCTCGCGGACTATCTGCGCCGTGTGGACCGCAATGGCCAGCGGTTGTTGCTGGAGCTCAAGTCCCCTGAGAAATATCCAGGAATCGAGGCACAGGCCATCCGTGAATTGCGAGAGCTGGGGTGGCTGGATCGCGCACACATCAACAGCCGGCTGATCGTCCAGAGCTTCTGTGTGCGGTGCGTGCGAACGGTGCACGAGCTGGTGCCACAGGTGCGTACGGGAATTCTCGGGGCACCTGACGTGGGCGAACTGGCGCACTGCGCGCGGTTCGCCGACCAGATAAACCCCCCTGTATCCGCCCTCAGTTCACGCTGGACGGCGTCTGTGCACCGGCTGCGCGGCCCGCACGGCAGACCGTTGGAGATCTACGCATGGAACGCGGCGAAGGACGCGAGCGCGCGGACGGCCGTGGAGTGGGGTGTCGACGGCATCATCGTCTAGACGGGGCGTAGTTGGTGAGGGTCCGCGTCCACTTCCGCCTCGGGATCCGTTCTGTGAGGGTCCGTGAGGGTCGGTGAGGGTTCGTGAGGGTCCGTGAGCAACGCCTTTCCGATACCTGACCACCTACGGGTGTCGCCCCCTCCACGGCCACGGCAGATGCCGGACGAGGTGCCTGGCGGCGGTACGGCACCCGCCGGCAGCGCTACGGGAAGCGCGGCGGCTGGGGCACCCACCGCGTCCATCGGAGATGCGGTGCCACCCGGACCCCCAACGGACGCTCCAGTTCCTGAGGTTGCTTCGGTTCCTCGTGTACGGGCTCTGTCTGCGGCCGGAGCGCCGCCCCCTCGTACGGCGACGGACGGTGTGCATCGCTCATCGCCACATCCGCCTCACAGGTCGCATGACAAGATGAGCAGTCGTGACGATTCGGGTGCTGGTCGCGGACGACCAGGAGATGGTGCGCCGGGGCCTTCGGCGGATTCTGGCGAACCAGCCGGACATCGAGGTGGTCGGCGAGGCCGCGGACGGGGTGGCCGCGCTGGAGGCGGCGCGGGTGCTCCGCCCGGATGTCGCGCTGGTCGACATCCGGATGCCGCGCATGGACGGCCTGGAGGTCACCCGCCGTCTGGCGGAGGGGATTCCCGCCGACGGTACGCATCCGAAGACGCGGGTCCGGGTCGTGGTCGTGACGACCTTCGACCTCGACGAATACGTGTATCCCGCGCTGCGTTACGGTGCCGCCGGCTTTCTCCTCAAGCGTTCCGGAGCCACGCTTCTGGTGGAGGCGGTACGGGCGGCGATGGCCGGGGACAGCCTCATCAGCCCCTCGATCACCGTACGGCTGCTCCGACACGTCACAGGGAGCCGGCCCGCCGGGAATCATTCCACCGGGACCCGTTCCGTTGGGAGGCGTAGCGGGGGCCGTTCCACCGGGGACCGGCCCGCTGCGGACCGGCCCACTGCGCCGCGGGCGCTGGAGGCGCTGACCGAGCGCGAGACGGAGATCGCCGGCCAGGTGGGGGAGGGCAAGACCAACGCGGACATCGCGCGGGAACTCTTCATCTCGGCAGGCACTGTGAAGACCCACGTCGCCAGCATTCAGCGCAAGCTCGGCGTACGGAACCGGGTCGGCATCGCCGTACACGCCTGGGAGATGGGGTACGTGGGGCGGCAGCGGCCCGAGTGGTGACGTCTGGCAGCGACGGACGGACACACGGACCGGACACATGGACCAGGTGCTCCGGACGCCGTCGCACCCTGATCCATCCCCGCACCCTGATCCATCCCCGCACTCATGACGCGCCCGCACTCAGGATGTCCCCGCCCCACCCGGTCCCACTCCACCCCACCCCACCCAAGGAGACCCGGCGGCATACAACCAGCCGAGGAGGGAACCCAGGCCCTGGCGGACTCGGACCGTAGGCCGATGAGCCGATCGCGGTGCACGTACGGCGTCTTCTAGGGTTGGTGACCGGGCCATGCCCATAGTCGACGAGCAAGCGCGCTTCGGCGAAGAAGCGTGCCAATGATGAGCGTGCCCACAGGAGGAAGCAGCGCCATGACAGATTCCGTTTCCGTCTGGGGCGGAGACCAACTGGATCTCGATGCCTACCTCGACCGCATCGGTTACGAAGGTGACCGCGAGCCGACCCTGGAGAATCTCCGGAAGCTGCACGCCGGGCACACCGCGTCGATCGGCTTCGAGAACATCGACATCGTGCTGGGCCGTCCCATCCTGCTGGACCTGGCATCGCTCCAGTCCAAGATGGTCGAGCAGCGCCGTGGCGGCTACTGCTACGAGCAGAACCTGCTCTACGCCGCCGCCCTCGACAGCCTCGGCTTCGCGGTCTCCGGCCTCGGCGCCAGGATCCGCATGGGCGAGGACAAGATCCGCGCGGTCACGCACGCGCTGCTGAAGGTCGAGGTGGACGGCGCGGACTGGATCACCGACGTCGGCTTCGGCGGCGAGGCGCTGCTCGAACCGCTTCCGCTGCGGGCGGGGACCGAGGCCCGGCAGGGCGGCTGGACCTTCGGCCTGGAATACGAGCAGGAAACCGGGGCTTGGGTGCTGCGGTCACTCCACGAGGACGGCTGGTTCGACCTGTACGCCTTCGGCACGGAGCCGCGCTTCGCCGCCGACTACACCGTCTTCAACCACTACATCTCCACCCACCCGCGCTCACCGTTCACGGGCCGGACGGTGGTCCAGCGCCCGCACCCCGAACGGCGTAGCGCGCTGATCGGCCGGGAGTTCACCCGGACCCGCCCGGACTGGTCGCGTGAGGTGCGCGAGGTGGCGCCGGAGGAGATACCGGGCCTGCTGGAAACGGAGTTCGGGATTTTTCTGTTGGCGCAGGATGCCGAGGCGCTGGTGGCGTTCCACCGGGAGTGAACGGTCGGCCCGGCCAGGACCGGGCCCTACTGGCCGTCCCGCCGGCGGACGACGGCGATGCCTTCGAGTTCGATCAGGGCGTCCTCGTCCCACAGGCGGGTGGCGCCGATGACGGCCATGGCCGGATACTCACTGCCGACCAGGCGCTTCCAGACCCGCCCGATGTCGGGGGCGTGGCGGCGGTAGTCGGCGACATCGACGGCGAAGACGGTGAGCTTGGCGAGGTCGGACGGGCCCGCGCCGGAGGCCGCTGCCACGTCCAGCAGATTGGTCAGCGCCCGCTCGAACTGCTCGACGATGCCGCGTCCGACGACCCGGCCGGAACCGTCGAGGGCGGTCTGTCCGGCAAGGAAGACCATGGTGCCGGAGGTGGCCCGGACGGCGTGGCTGAATCCCGTCGGCGGCGCCAGATGCGGCGGATTGATACGTTCCAGCCCGGATCCGCCTCGGCGGCCACTTGCGTCTCCGCTTCCGCTTTCGACTCCGCGTCCGCTTCGGCTTCCGTGGACGGACCCTTCTCTGCCTCCATCGTTGCCGCTGGCAGCATCGCCATCTTCGCTGCTGCCTTTGTGGCTGTGGCTGCGGTTGTCGCTCTTGCTGTCGCTGTCGCTGTCGCTGTCGCTGCGGCGGCTGCTCTTGCTGTCGCGCGACCTGTCCGGACCGTCCTGATTCTGATTACTGGGGGCACTCCGCCCGCCCAGCCCACTCGGGTCACCTGAACCACCCAGGTCACCTGAACCACTCGGGCTACCCAGACCACCCCCTCCGCTCACACGATTCGTGCCACCCAGGTCACCCGCGCCGTTCTCTCCACCCGCGCTGCCCTCTCCACCCGCGCTGCTCTCTCCACCCGCGCTGCCCTCTCCACCCTTATCACTCACGGTCAGTGGTCTCCCTCCTCCGCCAACTCATGTCACACGCCCAGGGATTGAAGCGCGTCCTGTTCCTCCTGCGGAAGCAGTTCGTCGGAGATGACGAGAGCGAAGTCGGCCGGCGGCGCCGGCTCGCAGAGCGCCTGACCCGCCCGAGGTATCAGAAGCCTCTCCGGTATCGGTCAACGCTGGTCCTTTCCCGGACCGGATATCGGCCCACCCGCGGCGCGACCCCCTGCTCGGGGAGTTTAAGGCGTACGGGACGGATCGGGACGGGCCTCGCCGCCCGGCACGCCCGCAGGTCAGGGGGCCGCCAAACCGGATCGGCACCCTTGCGGCGGTCTCCGGAACCGGTCCCGGGGCGATGCCCAGAAGCACAGCCCAGGGCGACCGCGACACCCCGCCCGCCGCCCCACCCGGACAGCCGCACGGAGCCGAAGAGCCGCACGGGCCACACAGGCCGTACGAGGCAATCGGGCCGGCCGGCACAACCGCGCCAGGCTCGTGGACCGAGCCGCCGTCACGCACCCCCCTTCCGCAGCGCCGCGATGCGCGGGGCGCGGCTCTTGGGGGAGTCGAGGCTGAAGCTGCGGGCATCGCCGAGCTGGTCGCGTGCGAACACCTCGGTCGTGGCGACCGCCGTACGCAGCGCGGCGTCTGGCCGTACGAACGAGGTCCAGACGATGGCCCCCGCGTCCGGGTCGTACTCCCACAGGCCCACCAGGCGGCCGCGGTCCAGGATCATATGGGTGGGGGAGTCGGACAGGGCGCCGAGCACGCTGCCCGGTTTGCCGCCCGGTACGGCGCGGTCCGCGTCCGCCGGATCCAGCAGGCGGCCGAAGTCGCGGTGCAGCAGATGGATTCCGTCGTTACCGGCGAGCAGCGCGTACTGAGGCTCCTTCGGGACGGCGAAGTCGGCCAGCGCGGCGGCTTGTTCCGGCGTGGCGAGCAGCACCGCGCCGGTGGGAGAACCGTCCGGAACGGGGGCCGGATCCGGGAGGGGAACCAGCCCCAGCCCGGCCACCGCCGTCTTGGCGGCGGCCGCCGTCAGGTTCGAGAACCACCGGAAGTGCCGAAGCGAGGCCGGCCCCGCCCACGCGAAGTACCGCCGCGCCAACTCGGCCCGCACCCGGTCCGCTGCGGACCGCGCGGCATCCCGGCCGGCGTCAGGGACGGTCTCCGTGTTGTTGCCGGGGCCGACAGCCGGAGCGGGAAGGGGGGCGGGGGCGGCTCCCGTGAGATCCGGTCCCGCGTCGTCGGAGAGCCGTCCGGGAACGTCGCCCGCCCGCCCCGGTCCCGCACTCGTCCGCTCCCCCAGGGGGGACGGCGACCACCGCACATACCTGTAACGCTGCTGGTCCAGACGGCCGTTGACCGGCACCCGGCGGATCGCGCCGCGCGCCTGGAGGAGGCCGAGGGCGAGTGGCAGCGTCGTCGTCACCCCGCGTTTCCTGCCCGCCTCGCCCAGGGAGCGTACGGCCGGACCGACCGCCTTCTTGAGCGCGGCGGGGTCGAGCGGCGCCCCGGCGGCCGTCAGCACGCCGAGCACCGCCGTACCGAGCGCGTCGATCTCCCGCTCGGTCACCCCCAAGTGCTCGACGGCAGCGGCGAGGTCGGCTTCCGGTGCGCTCGTCCCGGCGCGCAGCCCGAGCGCGTAGTCGGCGGCGGGCAGGACATACGTACAGCCGCGGGCGGACGGCAGCTCGTGGATCTCCAGGCGGGCGACGGCTTCGTCGACCGCTGCCCGGTCCGTCCCGGCGCGCGCGAACAGCCCGAGATAGGGACCGGAACCGCCTACCGAGCGCGCCCAGCCGGTCTCGGCCAGTACGGCGTCAGGACGGGCGCCTCGCAGCCGGCCGTCCAGCCCCTGCCGATGCCACCACCAGGCACGCAGTCGCGCCATCTCCGCCCCGCCGGCCGTCGCCGCCGGCCCGCCCGCTCCGCTCACGCCACTCATGCCTCCACCTTGCCGCCACCCACGGCGCGCCGCCCGTCCGGCGCGCATGCCCGCCACGACATCGCCCTGCACAGCCACGACGACCTCCCGCCCGGCCCCGACGGGGTCCCGCTCGCCCGTTCCGCCCCGGCAGGCCCCCGCCCGCTCCCTCCGCTCCCTCCGCTCCCTCCGTTCCGCCCGCTCCGCGGCCGGCCCCCGGCGGGAGCGCCGCCCCGGTGCCCCCACCAGGGCCGCCCACAACTTCCCCACCAGCGCACGCAGTCGATCCGTACGATGCACGGCGTCCCCCTTCGTCCCCCGTCGCGGCAGCCCCCGATCCCGCCGCCCGATCACTGCATCCCCCGCCGCGGTCCCCCGTACCGCCCCGCCACCCCCGATTCCTCCCCTACTCCCACCCCGAGGCCACCCTCACTTCGCGTCCGCGTAGCAGTTCACCACCGCCGTCGTGAACGGAAAGCGGACCGGGGTCTCCCCGAACGCGATCCGGCCCGCCGTCGCGGCCGCCGCCGTGATCGCGGCGGACACCGTCCCGGCCTCCTCCGCGGGACAGTGCACGATCACCTCGTCGTGCTGGAAGAAGACCAGCTCGGCCCGGAGCCCGGCCTCGGACAGCGACTGGCGCAGCGCGGCCAGCATGAGCAGTGCCCAGTCCGCGGCGCTGCCCTGCACCACGAAGTTGCGGGTGAAGCGGCCGCGGGCGCGGGCCGCCGAGCTGCTGCCGTAACCGGTGGACGGGGCCTCCTCCTGGGGCAGCCCCGCCTCGTCGGGTGCCGTCACGGACGCGGGCGGGCTGGTACGCCCCAGCCAGGTGCGCACCAGACGGCCCTCCTCGCCCGCGCGCGCCGCCTCGTCGACATACGCCACCGCGGCCGGATAGCGGCGGCGCAGATCGGCCATGTGCTTGAGCGCGTCCCCGGACGTCTGGCCGTAGACGGCCCCGAGCAGACCGAGCTTGGCCAGGGCGCGGTCGCCCCCGAACGCGCGGGCCGCCAGACCCGCGTACAGATCCTCGCCGCTGCCCGCCACCTCCATCAGACCGCGGTCACGGGACACGGCGGCCAGCACCCGCGGCTCCATCTGGGCCGCGTCGGCGACGACCAGACGCCATCCCGGGTCGGCGAGCACGGCCTGCCGGATCACCTTCGGGATCTGGAGCGCGCCGCCGCCGTTGGTGATCCAGCGGCCGGAGACCGTACCGCCGGGAAGGTACTCGGCCCGGAACCGGCCGTCGTGCACCCACTGCTGCAACCACGCCCAGCCATGGGCGGTGTGCAGGCGGTACAGCGTCTTGTACGCCAGCAGCGGCGCCACCGCCGGATGGTCGATCTGCTGAAGCTCCCACTTACGGGTCGACGTGAGCGAAATCCCGGCGCCGGCAAAGGCTTTGATGATCTCGTTCGGCAGATCCGGACGCACCCGCGCCCCCTCCCCGAAGGCCCGCGACACCTCCTCCGCCAGCTCCGCCATCCGGCGCGGCTCCAGCCCGCCCGGATAGCGCTCGCCCAGCAGTTCGGCCAGCAGCTCGCGGTGCACATCCGCCCGCCAGGGCACCCCGGCCCGCCCCATCTCCGCGGCGACCAGCATCCCCGCTGACTCGGCGGCGAGCAGCAGCCGCATCCGCTCCGGATGCTCGGTCCGCGCCGTACGCGCCACCTGGTCCGCGTAGACGTCGAGCAACGCCGTGAACTCGTCCGTGCCGGGCGGCAGCGGCACCGGGCCCGGTTCGAACAGGGACGGCTGGGGCTCGGCGGCCCGCATCGGCGTGTCCTCCGGGACCGGCAGTCCGCGCAGCCGCGCCCACGCCGCGGCCAGCGAGTGCGGCTGGCCCGACTGCCCCTCCTCGTGCCCGATCAGCAGCGCCTCGGCGGCCTCGACGTCGTAGCAGCGCTCGATCCGTACGCCCGCCGCCAGCAGCCGCCGGTACGTCTCCTGGGTGGACCGCCACACCCACCGCTCCACCTCGGGGCGCGCCCGCACGGCCTCGGCGAACGAGGATTCCCGCAGCACCGGACCGGCGGGCCTGCCGTCCGGAGCGAGTGGGCAGAGACGGACACCCCCGTCGCCCGTCTCCGCCACCGCCCATCTCATACCCCCGAGTCTTCCACCAGGGTCTGACAATGGCCCCGACCAGCGCTTTCGGCGCGTTCCCCGGCCGCCGCAGCACTCCGTACGCACCCGCGGGGCCCGCTCGTGTCCCGTGCGGCGGGCGAGCTGGGTGGCCTCCGACCAGGCCCGCCCGCGGGACCTCGCCGCGCTCCGCGAAGAGCGTGACCGCCACCGCCTCGTCGGTGAACTCCCCTACCCCGGCCACCCGGCCCCCGTGGACCACCACCGGCGAGATCCAGCCGGTCGCCCGGCTCACCGCCGTGCGCCGACCGGCCACGATCAGCCGGGTGTCCGCGGCACCGGGCCCGAGGACGTACTGACCGGAACCGGCCGGCAGACGCACTTCCCGCGACTGTTCTGCCCCGGTCGGCGCGTCGGCGGCGTCCTCGCTCCGTACGGAAGCCCCGCCCACGCCGTCCACCTCGCGGCCGCCGTCAGCCGGTCCCTGAGTGTCCGGCGAACCAGCCGCGCAGCACGGCCCTACGGGGCGCCCCGCGCGGCAGCCAGGCGTCGAACACCGCGGGCGCCGCCGGGCCGTGCGCCCCGAGATATGCCGGAATCGCCGTTGCCGCGGCCTCCTCCGGGTCCGGCAGGCCGCGCCACCCCGGTATCCACGAACGCGGCGAGGTGATGGTGACGTGCCGCCCCTGGGACAGCCCCCTGGTACAGCCGCCCCGCCCAGGCCGGTGGCTTGAGCGCGGTGCCCCACCCGGAAGCCGACTGCTCGCCCGGACCACCGGACCGGGGTGCGCCGGCATCGCGTCGGTTGGCACCCGCGGGGTCGGCAATCGACCGTCCAGAGCCTCGTCGACGGCCTCGCCGCGGCCCTCCAGCGGCCGCGGGCTCACCCCGAAAGCCCGCTGTCAGGACGGCTTTTACCCAGGTCCGGGCGGTGTCCCGCAGCGCGAGATACGCCGCCGCCCACCGCGCCGGCCGCAGACGCAGCGTGCCGCGCATCGCCCAGGCCCTGACCAACGAAGACTCCGGGGAATTGCATTTGATGCGTGAATCTGGGCTGTCCGAGCCGGGGATCTGCGGCATCAACGTGCCTCCTGATGGTGAGCGAGGCAGACTTCCGACCTGCGCTCTTGCCGCGAATCAGCCATCTGATGCATGATTCGCGCACCCTGAGAAAGAGGGATGCGTGACGACCGCGGACTTGAGCGAGGGCTCCGCCCGGCTGGTGCTGCTGAACGGCGTGACGCTGCTGCACCTCGAAGACGCCGTGTTCGAAGCGATGTTGGACGGTTGGACGCGGCAGCAGCGTGGAGGCCGGCGACTGCAGGCGTAACGATCAGCGACCGTCTACGCGTGGTGCGTCAGTTCAACGACTTCGCCGAGGCGTACCCGTGGAGCTGGTCGGCCGCAGCGATGGACGAGTGGACGACATACCTGATCGCGGAGCTTCACCGCTCGGAGTCGACGATCCGCGGCTACCAGACTGCCATTCGCCAGTTCTGCGACTACATCACCTCGCCGCACTACCTGTGGCCGCAGGAGTGCGAACGACGCTTCGGCACGCACCCGGTGCAGATCTGCCACGAGTGGAACACCGCCGGACACCTCGTCGACTACGAGGGTAAGGCGGGCCGACGGCCGATGACCCGGGAGGAGATTCAGCTCTTCCTCGACTACGCCGACGATCAGGTCGACCGCGCTATCAGACTCGGCCGCAAAGGGGCGCTGGCCGCGTACCGGGATGCCACCGTCTTCAAGGTCATCTATGGCTGGGGGCTGCGATGCACTGAGGCGTCGAAGCTGGATATCAACGACTGGTACCGCAATCCGAAGGCGCCGGAGCTTGGCCGGTTCGGGTCGTTCCACGTCCGGTACGGGAAGCGGTCCAAGGGCTCTCCGCCTCGTCGTCGGACCGTCCTGAGCGTTGATGCCCTGGGCCGTGGAAGCGGCCGACGACTACGTCACCAAGATCCGCCCTCGCTACCGTGCCGCGGCCGGGACGGCTCTGTGGCCCACTGAACGCGGCGGCCGGCTCCAGAGCCGGGAGATCGAGGACCGCTTCGCGGAGTACCGCGGTGCCTTGGGCCTGGACTCCGATCTCGTGCCGCACTGCCTGCGGCACGGTCACGTCACCCATCAGATGGAGGACGGCGCCGACCCGGCGTTCATCCAGCGGCAGGTCGGCCACCGCTACGCCTCGACGACTGCGCTCTCCACCGGCGTGAGCGGTGACTTCATGAACACGATGATGCGCAAGGTGTTGGACCAAGCCCTGCACCAGGGCCATCAGGGAGACGACGTGACGACGAAATTGGACTATCGGTGGCATCTGCGGGAGGTCATGACCACCCGCGGCATGTTCTCCACCACCGATCTGCGGCCCCTGCTGGCTGAACGCGGCATCGACCTGTCGGCCAGCCAGGTCTACCGGCTGGTGGTCGAGCGGCCGGAACGGCTGAGCCTGCTCACGTTGATGGCGCTGCTCGACATCCTCCAGTGCCGTATGGAAGACCTGATCGAACCGATGGCCGCTCGGGCGGCGTGGAGGAAGACGGCAGCGGCGGGAGGCGACGGCGCGGCTGCCGGCCCGGCCGCCGGGGTCGGCGAGTACCGGCCCAAGCGCGCCCGTATTACGCCCGCAGGGGAGTAGCCCGTGGACGCTTCCGCCCTGCCCCGCTATGCCACCGATCCCGAGGGCGTGATCGCGGAGGCGGTCGGCGCCGTCGAACCAGCCCTGACCCCCGAACTGATCCGGTCCGTGGTGAGGGCGACTTTTCCCGTCGGCGCCCAGCGGCGGAAGCTTGCCGAGCTCCTTTTGCGGGACCTGTCGTGGCTGACACAGGGGCGGTCGGAGTCGCCCACCATCGTCGAACGGCTCGTCCAGGCACTGCGCGAGCAGGGCGCCGTGCATGTCCAGCAGCCGCGCTGCGGGGCCTGCGACCAGGCGCGCCTCCTTGTCGCTGTCCTTCCCGACGGCGCGTCCCGCATCTGCGACACCTGTGCGGGGCGGCGCCGGCACGAGGCGAACCCCTGCGCCGTCTGCGGCCGCCACGAGTTCAGGACCCGGGACCGGGAAGGGCGGCCCCGCTGCCGTGCTCACCCCCCGGACGACGGCGCCGACCCGCTGGAAGGGCTGTGCCGGGTCATCCAGCAGCTCTGCCCGAACCTGCCCGAACAGACGATTGCCGAGGCCGTCCGAGCTGTTGAGCCGGTTACGGCCCGGCAGCGCGAGCTGCTGTGGGCCCTGGAAGACCGTCCCGACCTGCTGACCGGCCAAGGCGCCCACGACCCGGTCAAGGTCCTGCACCTCATCGCCGCTCTCCGGGAGCGAGGAGCCGTGAACCTGGTAGCCCCGGCGTGCCCCTACTGCGGCCGGAACGTGCCGATGCCGCGCACCCGCGACGGGCTCCGCTGCTGCGCCGAATGCAGGTCCGCCGTACGCACGCAACCGTGCACCAGATGCGGACGCGACCGGCCGGTGATGGGCCGCACCCACGGCGGCGAGCCCTCATGCCAGACCTGCCGGCACCACAACCCACTTGTCCACCAGATCTGCGCGCAATGCGGGAACGCCACTACATCCAGGCCCGCGAAGGCGACCGCCCGCCGTGCCGGCGCTGCCACCAATACCCGACCGCGACCTGCAGCGAGTGCGGGGAACAGTGCCCGTGCCCACACATCTCCACCGACGCCCCCATCTGCGTCCCGTGCACCAGGAAGCGACGCCCCGCGCGATCTGTGTCGGCTGCCACCGCGACAACCAGGTCGGCTACCGAACGGCCGACGGCGAGCCGCTGTGTTCCTCCTGCGGCGCAACACACCGCCCATGCGCCCAGTGCGGCCGGACGCTGCGCATCCAGGCCATCGCACCGAACGGAGACGAACTGTGCCCGACCTGCTGGCGCCACCACCCGGCCCGTAAACGGCCGTGCAGCGCGTGTGGCACGGCCACCCACCTGCACCACCACGGCCTGTGCCCCGACTGCGCTGCCCGCGCACGCCTTCGAGAAGTACTCAGCGTCGAGGGACGCATGCGCCCCGGCATCGAGCCAGTCTTCAACGCCCTGCTGAGGCAACCCGGCACCAACCTGCTGTACTGGCTGAACCGCCGCCCCGCCCGGCTCAGCGTCCTGCGCGCCCTGGCCGGAATGGGCGGGCCGGTCACCCATGGCACCTTGGACGGCCTGCGCCCGGCCAAGGTGATCGACAACCTCCGCATGCACCTGGTCGCCGGCGGCGCCTTGCCCGCGCGCGACGAGCAACTCGCCGCCCTCGAACGCTGGCTGCCGACAAGGACCGCACAGGTCCGTGCCCCGGAAAGCCGCAAGGTGCTCCAGGCGTACGTCACCTGGCACCTGCTGCGTCGCCTCCGTCGCTTCTCTCAGCGCCGCCCGGTCAGCCAGGCGCAAGCGCATGGCGTCCGCGCCTACGTCACCCAGGTAGTGCGGCTGCCCAACTGGCTCCGCACCCAGAATGTCGCCCTCAGCGCATGTACCCAGGACCTTCTGGACGCCTGGCTGGACGATTACCCCGCCCGCGGCCCTCGGGTACACGGCTTTCTCGCCTGGACCAGCCGCAATGGACACACCCGGCAGATGGCTGTCGGACTCGCCATCCCGACCTTCACCGGTCAACTCATCGCCAGGGACACCCGTTGGCAGCTGGTCAACCGGCTCATCCACGACGACGAGATCCCGGTGTCCGACAAAGCAGCCGGACTCCTCGCTCTCCTCTTCGCCCAGGACCTGTCCCGGATCGTTGCCCTCGCCGCCAAACACGTGGAGGTCAGCCCGAGCACGGTGCTGCTCCGGCTCGGAGAGGTCCCGGCCCAGATGCCCCTGTCTCTGGACGACTACATCCGAACGCTCCACGTCCGGGCAATGGCCACGGACACAGCCGGGGAGCGCTGGTTGCTTCCGGGCCGCTTCCCGAGTCAGCACCTCAGCCGCAGCCAGCTGGTCCGCCGCCTCCACCCGCTCGGTGTTCGGCCGCGCATGGCCCGCAGCACTGCCCTCGTCGAGCTGGCCTCCGAGCTGCCCGCCGTCATAGTGAGCCGACTGCTCGGCATTCACCAGAACACCGCCGACACCTGGAGACGCATCGGCGGCCAGGACAACAACTACGCCGCCGAGATCGCTCACCGCAGCTGACGCCTGGGGATGAACGTGCGATGGGGTTCTGGTTCAGTCGTGCCGGCAGTGCGGCGGAGCTCGGTGCCGAAGCACAGGAACGGCGGTGAACTCCTCCCACTCGTCCGGCGAGGCAAAGTCAGGTAGGAGTCGAGGCACCGTCGCCTTCTTCATTGTGGTCCGAGTGGGCGGAGCCGGTGGTCGAGCGCGGCACCGACCTCGGGGCAGTTCTGGCGGATGATGTCGAGGAAGGCGTTCAGTGCCGGGGAGCGGTCCCGGGCTTGGAAGGACAGGACCAGATCGGGCAGAGGTGTGTGCGGGGTCACCTCGCAGAACCACGTGCCCCGTCGTGGGGCCGTCAGCATGCGGGAGGGCCCCAGACCGACGCCCACCCCGCAGGCAGCGAGGCCGATGATGGTGTGGATGTCCCTCGCGACGGTCGCGCCGGAGAGCGCCGGGGAGTCCTTGCCCAGCAGGGTCCGCAGGCCGGTGACGACGGCGGGCTCGTCCTCGCCCGGCGCCACGATCAGCGGCTGTCGCCGCAGTTGGTCCACGTCCACGGACGACTGCCCCGCGTACGGATGCGTGCTGCTCACGACCGCGACCAGGTGGTCGTGTCCGATCGGGACCGATACCAACTGCTCGGCCCCGACGCCTCGTGGACGGCCGAGGCCGATCGCCACGTCAAGTTTGCCGGCGACGAGCGCGGCCGTGCTGCGGTTGGTCGCCATCTCGTGCAGTTCCAGCCGCACGTCGGGCCGTTCGCGGCCGAACCGGCCGAGGACGTCCGGCAGGGGTTCGAGCAGCGCCGAGGCGATGAACCCCAGGCGCAGCCGTCCCGTCTCGCCGCGTGCTGCCCTGGCCGCGTCGACCGAGGCCGCCGTGATCTCGTCGAGTGCCCTGCGGGCCCGGGAGAGGAAGGCCGCACCCGCAGCTGTCGGGAACACCCCCTGGCGGGTGCGGTCGAACAAGCGGGCGCCCACTTCCCGTTCGAGGTCGGCGATCTGCTTGGACAGCGGAGGCTGCGCGATGCCCAGCGCACCGGCCGCCCGGCCGAAGTGTGCGTGCTCGGCGAGGGTCAGTGCGTATCGCAGGTGCCGCGCCTCCATGTCAGCCTCCCATCCATATCTCATATGTATCGTAGGTCAGCTTGTCAGATCTTTCGATGGATGATCGGGGTCGGGTCGCATGGAATGCGGTCATGACTGCTCTTTCCTCCACAGACACCGTCTTCGTCTTCGTGCACGGGGCCTGGCACGGTTCCGGGCAGTGGGCGGCGACGCAGCGTGCACTCGCCGCACTCGGTGCCGCGAGCATGGCCGTCGACCTGCCGGGGCACGGCTTCGACGCGCCACTGCCCAGCGGATACCTCCAGCCGGGCCAGCCGGGCCTGTTGATCGAGAAGTCTGCGCTCGCCACCGTGACGATGGACGACAGCGCCGAGGCCGTGCTGGACACGCTGCGCCAGGCCCGCCACCACCGTCGTGTCGTGCTCGTCGCGCACAGCGCGGGCGGCGGCCCCGCGTCACTCGCCGCCGAGCGCGCACCCGAACTCGTCAACGAGATCGTCTACCTCTCAGCCTTCGTACCCGCCGGACGGCCCCGGTTCTTCGACTACCTCGGCTCGCCCGAGAACGCCACGGCACGAGGCCAGAGCCTGAACCTCGGCGACCCCGGGGAACTGGGCGCCGTGCGGATCAACCCGCTCTCGCAGGACCCCGCCTACATCGAGGAACTGCGGCAGACTCACTACCACGACACCCCCCTGGACCGCTTCGACCGCTGGCGCTCGGCACTGAGCCCCGATCTACCTCTGGCGATCCCCACCACCCCGGTCATCGTGACTCTCCAACGGTGGGGGCGCATCCCGCGGACCTTCCTGCGCTGCGCGGACGACCGGGCACTGCCGATGGCCGTGCAGGATCTGATGATCGCGGAAGCCGACCGGGCCATGCCCGACAACCCGTTCACCGTGCGCACCCTCCCGGGCAGCCACAGCCCGTTCGCTGCCCGGCCCCATGAGCTCGCCGCGGCGCTGCTGCCGTGAACGGCGGACGCCTCGTGCTGCCGGTGGTGCTCAGCGCCACTTTCGTGCAACTGCTCAACGTCACTGTCGCCCAGGTGGCTGCGCCGGCGATACAGGCCGGCCTGGGCGCCGGTCCGGGCGCCGTGCAACTGGTCCTCGCCGGATACACCCTGACGTACGCGTGCCTGCTCATCCCCGCCGCACGGCTCGGCGACCGGTACGGCTACCGCCGCCTGTTCGTGGCGGGCACCGTGGTCTTCACCGCGGGCTCGGTGGCCGGCGCGTGTGCCCCCGACGCCGCATCACTGATCACGGCCCGGCTGATGCAGGGCGCGGGCAGCGGCCTGGTCGCGCCCCAGGTCCTGTCGCTCATCCAGGCCACCACCCCCGCGACACGCCGACCGCGCGCCCTCGGCCTGTATGGCGCCACCATGGCCGTCGCGTCCCTGGCCGGGCCCCTGATCGGCGGCCTCGTACTCAGTGCCGATCTCTTCGGCCTCGGCTGGCGGCCGGTGATGCTCCTCACCGTGCCGGTGGCGCTCGCCTCGCTGGCCGGAGCGACCGCGCTGCCCCGCACCCGCGGGGCAGCCGGACTCCGCGTCGACAAGCTGGGTGCGTTGCTGGTCACCGTGGGAGCCGGCGCGCTGGTCCTGCCCCTGGCGCTGGGGCGGGAAGCAGGCTGGCCCTGGTGGACATGGGCCGGATTCGCCGTGGCTGTTGCCGCCCTCGGCCACTTCGTCCACAGCCTCCCGCACCGGCCCGACCCGCTGATCCATCCCGCGGTGCTGCGTGACCGGTCGGCGCGCAGGGGCACGCTGCTGGTGTTCGTGTTCAACACGGGCGTGCCCTCCTTCACCTACCTGCTCTTCCTCCACCTTCAGTCCGCCGTCGGGTACTCGGCCCTGGCGGCCGCGCTGACGTCAGCACCGTTCGCCGCTGCCGCCGTCGTCGGCAGCAGAGCCGCGCCTGCTCTCACCCGCCGGCACGGGCCGATGGTGCTCACCGTCGCGTCCCTGGTACTGGCCGGGATGTGCCTGGCGCTGGCCCCGCTCATCGGCTCGGCAGCGGGACGCCAGGCGGCACTGCCCCTGCTGGCCATCGGCGGAGCCGCGTTCGGCGCCTTCACCGCCTCGGTGTTCACCCTGGTCCTGGCCGAGGTGCACGGCCCCGCCGCCGGTTCGGTCTCCGGACTGCTGCCCACAGCACAGCAGCTCGGCGGATCCATCGGAGTGACCGCGGCCGGACTCGCCTACTACGCCCCCGCCGCCGATGCGGACACCGCGTTCCGGCACGCCATGCTCTACCAGGTCGCCGCCTTCACGATTACCGCGCTGATCAGCCTCCGGCTCCGCGACCGGTCTGGCACCGAGCCCGTGCACGGCCATAGCAGTCACAACGGAAGGGCACGTAGGTAAGACGCGCAGCTGAGATCCAGCAACGGTGTCCTTCTGCCTTCCTTAGTTGAAGGGAAAAGCGGCGAGTGACATCGAAAGCCATCGCGATTGATCATGACGAGATACCGGCGCTGGAGGGCCGTCATTGCGCAACTTGCGATAGCCGGAACTACCAGCACGCGCCGCCGGCGCCACCCGCACGGCATCGGTGGCCGGCGCCGTCCGCCGGGTCGCGAGGGCCGGTTCGGCGGTGGAGGCTACCTGTGCCCGGACCCCGGCGAGCCGGAGCGGCGGTCGTACGCGGCGTCGGGCTCTGCCGCCGCAGCCGCCAGGCCGGCACCTGGGCGTGAGTCACCTTCACCACGTTCGTCATACGCCATTGCACATGCCGCCACTGACAATCGAACCGTGCGACGATGGCGGGGAACGGCAGCGGGCCAGGGCGACGGAGCGGCTCGGTATCACCACTGCCACTCCTGGCACAAAGAGGAACAGGTTCACTCGATTGGGCCGCTACCTCCGCCCCGGTTGTTGCGTTGAGCAGCTTGTCGCTCTAAGCGACGCGTTCCAGACCCTGATCGCTGCTCAGTTAAAGAGGTTTGCCGTGAAGATTGTCTCCAAGGCTGTTGCCCTGTCCGCCATCGCGGGCATCGCCGTCGTCGGCGGGGCCGGCATGGCCTCTGCCACCAGCGGTCCGCACGGCCACGGCGCCGGCGCGATCGGTGGCGCGTACGGCTCCCCGGGTGTCATCTCCGGCAACGCCATCCAGGTCCCGGTCGATGTGCCGATCAACCTCTGTGGCAACACCATCAACATCATCGGGCTGCTCAACCCGGCGTTCGGCAACACCTGCGTCAACGGCTGACCACCGCCCGTGGCTGAGGCCCGTCGCTTTCGGACGGGCCTCTCGGCACAAAGGCCGGTACGCGAATGCGTATCGGCCTTTTGGCATGCCCAATATCAAAGGCCCACGGCCCCACCACGCCCGGATGCGGTGATATGTGTCTATGGATTCGTGGCATTTGGGTGAATCGGCGAAACCGCACCCTCTTAAGCGAGTTGACCAGTGCGCTCCGGATACGGGCACTCCGCTTCAAGAAGGGCAAATCGTGATCAAGAAGGTCCTGGCCACGACGGCTGTAGCCGCGTCCATCGTCGGCATCTCGGCGACGGTCGCCCCCCAGGCGATGGCGGTCGGCAACGACTCCGGCACCACCACGGTCAACGGCAACGGCGCCAAGACGGCGTACGGCAACTCCACCACGCACGGCAAGATGAGCCCGCAGCTGGAGCTCATCCAGGGCACGCTGAACAAGCCCTGCATCGGTCTGCCGCTCAAGGCGAACGTCGGCTCGCTCATCGGCCTCATCCCGATCACCGTGCAGGACGTCAACGTCCTGGCGTCGCCGCAGAACCAGCAGTGCACCGAGAACTCGACGCAGGCCAAGGGCGACGAGCCGCTGTCGCACATCCTGGACGGCATCCCGGTGCTGTCCGGCAACGGTGTCGCCAACCGCTGAGCCGGCTATCGGCCGCAGGTTCGGAGCACCGGCTCTCTCTTCCCGAGTGATCCGGGCCTGCGGCACCGCGTTACGAACCGTTGGGCCGGGAATTCTCGACCCCCTTTTCGGTAGGAATTCGTATTCGGCGGTCCCTTGTCCATTCGAACTGCGGTGGTTTTCCCGCGTCCTATGCGCGGTGGTGATCTCCTGAAATGTTTTTGTATCATTCAGGCGATTTTTCCGAAAACTTCCCCGCAGGAGTTTCGTTGGCGAGGGGAAATCGTTATCCACATCGACAGCGGAGTTACGGGCGAGCAGGTTTCGCGCCGTGCGGCACGAAGGACGTGTCCGCTACTGACCCGCTGCGGGAAGGACTGAAAGTGAAGTACGCAAAGGTCGCCGCAGTCGCTGCCGGCACGCTCATGGCGGTGGGGTCGGCTGCGCCGGCTTTCGCCGACTCGGGTGCCTCGGGTGCTGCCGTCGGATCTCCCGGTGTTATTTCCGGTGACACCATCCAGGTCCCGATCGCCATTCCGATCAACCTCTGCGGTAACACCATCGACATCATCGGGCTGCTCAACCCGGCGTTCGGCAACAACTGCCTCAACACCTGATTCGGAATAACCCCAGCCGCGTCGTTCCGAACCGGCCCCGGTATGCAGACCATGCGTGCCGGGGCCGGTCGGCGTCCGGCCCGGTGCGCGGCGAAGGTGAGGGGCGCACCTTTCGGGTGGCGTCACCAAGAACCGGGAACTTCGGAGTTTCTCCGGGCGGCGGGTCTCGTTAGTCATAAGGAAAGCGGTGATCAGAGCAGCGAAGTGCATGCTCACGCGGCGCTGCCGCCGCGATCCCAGCAAGCACCGCCCGAGAAGGGACAGTTGAAGTGAAGTACGCGAAGTCTGCCGCGGTTGTTGCCGGTTCCGTCATGGCGCTCGGCGCGGCCGTTCCCGCTTTCGCCGCCGATACCGCCACGCCGACCATGAGCCTCAACGGCGGGCTGACCGATGCCCTGAACAGCAAGCAGTTGGACGGCCACCAGCTCCAGCCGCTGGTCAAGTCGGTCAAGGGTGCGGCGGACAGCGTCAAGGCCGACCCCAAGGGCCTGGTCGGTGCCGCCGCGGGGGCCACCAAGAGCGTCCCGCTGCTCGGCGGTATGCCGCTCGGCAAGTAATTCCCGGGCGGGGCGCCGGCCGTCAGCCGGTGGGCGCCATAGCCGCTCGGCCGTACGGAATTCGATGCCGCGTGAACTTCGCTGCCGTGGGGTGATTCCCGGTGGTCGGGCATGGATATCGCACCGCATCGGCTGTATACCGGCGCACCGCGAGAGCTGGCCGAACTCCAGGCCGCCGGTGCCGTTTGGTCCTACCCGGTGAATCGTTCCGCATGTCCCATGATGTTTGCCCGAACCGGCAAGACGGATCAGGGTACAAGCTCATTTGAGTGAATGAGCACAACCAAACTCGCCCTTGCGAGTTGGGCATAACGCCCGGCCCAAGGGCACTCCGAAACACGAAGGATCAATAATGATCAAGAAGGCTTTGGCGACCGCGGCTGCGGCTGCGTCCATTGTCGGTGTTGGCGCTGCCGCCGCCCCGCAGGCGATGGCGGTCGGCAACGACCACGGAACCAGTTCCGTGAACGGCAACGGTGCGATGCAGGCGTACGGCAACTCCACCACGACCGGGTACATGAGCCCGCAGATCGGTCTGATCCAGGGCTCGCTCAACAAGCCCTGCATCGGTCTGCCCGCCAAGGCGAACATCGGCTCGCTCATCGGCCTCATCCCGATCACGGTTCAGGACCTCAACGTCCTGTCCTCGCCGCAGAACCAGCAGTGCACCGAGAACTCGACCCAGGCCAAGGGCGACGAGGCGCTGTCGCACATTCTGGACCGGATTCCGATCCTCTCCGGCAACGGTGCCGGCAACCGCTGACCGGTTGCACAGCGCCCGGGTCGCCCAGCCCTCCTTCTTCTGGGCGGCCCGGGTTTCCGCTGCCCGCGCCGCGCAGAGATTGCCCGGGATATTCGCCGGGCGGACGGAAGCGGCATAACGTATGCGGGATGAGGGGCCGCGAAAAGGCGGATGACGTCTTTTCGGAAGGCGGAATTCCATCTGTTCGGGTGATGGTGCGGAACCCGGACCCTCGTAATCGGTTATTCAAACAGGGCTCCCGAGTCGGGAGTTCATTCTCCTGAAGGGTTGCACGATGAAGAAGATGATGGCGGGTGCGGCTGTGGCCGCGTCGCTGGTCGGGTTGTCCGCTGCGGCCGCTCCGCAGGCGATGGCGGTCGGCAACGACCACGGGACCACCACTGTGAACGGCAACGGCGCCAAGACGGCGTACGGCAACTCCACGACGCACGGCACGCTGAGCACCCAGCTCGGTGCCGTCCAGGGCTCCCTGAACGACCTCTGCGTCGGTCTGCCGGCGAAGGTGAACGTCGGCTCGCTCATCGGTCTCATTCCGATCACCGTGCAGGACGTCAACGTCCTGGCGTCGCCGCAGAACCAGCAGTGCGCCGAGAACTCGACGCAGGCCAAGGGCGACGAGGCGCTGTCGCACCTCGTGGACGACATCCCGGTGCTGTCCGCCAACGGCCGCGGCAACCGCTGAGGCCGTTCGGCCCGCTACGTTCCACCGCTTGTGCTCCCGGGCGGCCGGCACCGCGTTCGCGCTGCCGGCCGCCCGGTCGTGCGAGTACCTCCCGCCGGGCTGCGGGCGCCCGGTCCGGGTGGCATGACGTGCAGAGGAGAACTGAGGCATGAGACAGAGCCTGAAGAGAAGCGTGCTCGTCGTGGCGGCGGCCTCGGGGGCGCTCGGCGCGAGCGGCGGGCCGGTGTACGCGGACGCCGGCGCCGTCGGGGGCGCCACGCACTCGCCAGGGGTGCTGTCCGGGAACACCGTCGAGGTGGCGGTGCACGCGCCGGTCACGGTGTGCGGCAACTCGGTGGCGGGCGTCGGCGCGCTGAACCCGGGGATGGGCAACTCGTGCGGGGACGGCGGCCGCGGTACGGGCGGCGGGCGGCACCGGCGGCCCGGGGGCGACGCGGTGCACGGCGGGCCGCGTGGGGCCACCGCCAGGGGCGGCGCCGCGCGCTCGCCAGGGGTGCTGTCCGGGAACGCCGTCCAGGCGCCGGTCCACCTGCCGGTCGGCGTCTGCGGCAACACCGTCGCCGTGGTCGGGCTGCTCCAGCCCGCCGGGGGCACGTCCTGCGGGAACGGGGAGCGGTCCGGGCCCGCCGCGCGGCGTTCCCCGGTGGCGCAGCGTCCTCAGGTGGCACAGCGCCCTCAGGTGGTGCGCGGGGCCACCGCACGGTCGGACCGGCCGGACCCGGTGGCGGGCGCCGTGGGCGGGCCGGGGCGGCGGCCGGTGGCGGTTGCGGGGGCCCGAGCCGGGGCCGGGGCCGGGGCCGCGGAAACGGTAGGACAGGCAGGACCAGTGCTGGCGGAAACCGGCGCGTACCGACCGGGCGCGGTGGCCGGTGCGGGCGCCGGGGCGCTGCTCGGCGGGGCGCTGCTGCTGCGCAGGTGCCGTACGCGCCGGAGGTGAGCCGGGTCCTCGGCGGCCGGCCGAGCGGGTCCGGCGGGCCGCTCGGCCTGGGCCGCCCGGCCGGTGCGGCCGCCGGCTATACCGGCGGCGCGACCGTGCGTCGTCGTACCTCTGCTGCCCGGCGGCGCTGCGGCTGGAAGCTGCCCGATGGGCCGTACGACGGATATCAGGACCAACGCGGGGAATTCGCGTCCGGTACGGGAGGGCCCGCGCTTTCGCTCATTGGTGGGGACCGGCGGTCCGGTGGGTTTGAAGCGGCGCGGTGAAATGCGCGGTGAAGTGCGGTGACGCAGGTGACGGATGGGGTGGCGAGCCTGGTCGCGGGGCACCGGACCGGCGTACCGGTGCCGTTACGTGACCGGGGCAGCGGCTCGACCAGCCGTGGCGCGACCCGCCGGGGCGTTCGGGGGCCGTGGGCCCGCGGGACGCGGCGCAGGCCGCCCGGGGGAGAGCCCGCGCCGGGCACCGTCGACGTCCCACTCGCCGCAGCCGCAGCCGCAGCCGCAGCCGCAGTCGCGCTCGTCGCACTCGCCGTGCCGGTCGGGGGCCGCCGGCAGCTGAGGCCGCCGACGGGCGCGTACCCGGGGGTCAGTGGGTCGGCGTCGACTCCGGGCGGGGGTGCGGCGGCTGGGCGGCGGCCTCGGGGTGCGGCTCGGCGGCCGGGCGGTCGTCCTTGAGGGCCTTGGCCTCGGACTTGAGGATGCGCATCGAGCGGCCGAGGCCGCGTGCCATGTCGGGCAGCTTCTTGGAGCCGAAGACCAGCACCAGGACCGCGACGATCAGGATCAGGTGCCAGGGTTCGAAGGCGTTCCGGAACACGGCGCTCTCGCTTTCGTCAGGTATGCCTGCGGGCAGTCTGTCCAGTATTACCCGAACATCCGGCCGCCCGGCCAGGGGGAGGTACCCCGGGCCGGACGGCCGGTGCGCGGGCCGGTCGGGCCGGCCTACCAGCTGGACTTGCGTACGCCCGGCAGGTAGCCCGCGTGGGCCTGCTCGCGCAGCCGTACGCGGGAGAGGCCGAAAGCGCGGAAGTAGCCGCGCGGGCGGCCGTCGACCGCGTCCCGGTTGCGGACCCGGGTGGCGCTGGCGTCCCGTGGCTGGCGGGCCAGCTCGCGCTGGGCGGCGTCCCGCTCCGCCCGCGGGGTGCGCGGATCGCGGATGACGGCCTTCAGAAGCGCCCGCCGGGCCGCGTAGCGCGCGACGGTCGCCCGCCGCTTCTCGTTCTTGGCGATTTTGCTCTGTTTCGCCATCAGACCCGCCCTCCTCGTGCGCGGATGCGGGCGACGGCCGCCTCGATCCCGATCAGGTCCACGGTCTTGATGCCCTTGGCGCTCAGCGTGAGCCGGATGTGCCGGCCCTCGCTCTCCAGCCAGTAGCGCTTGCGCTGGATGTTCGGGTCGAACCGGCGGGCGGTGCGGCGGTGCGAGTGGGAGACGGAGTTGCCGAAGCCGGGCTTGCGGCCGGTCAGCTGGCAGTGGGCGGACACGGTGCGGTCCTTCCGGTCGGAGGCCCTGGTGAGGACCTATTGAAAATGGAAACCATTTCCGTATACTAACCACATGGCCCGCAACGAACTACGCCCGGTCGTCAAGCTCCGGTCCACCGCCGGCACCGGCTACACGTACGTCACCCGCAAGAACCGCCGAAACGACCCCGACCGCCTGGAACTGCGCAAGTACGACCCGGTCGCCGGCCGTCACGTCACCTTCCGAGAGGAGCGCTGAGCCTCATGAAGCCCGGTATCCACCCCCCGTACGGTCCCGTCGTCTTCCGCGACCGGGCCGCCGACTTCGCCTTCCTCACCCGCTCGACCGCCACCAGCGACAGGACGGTCACCTGGGAGGACGGGCGGACCTACCCCGTCATCGACGTCGAGATCTCGTCGGCGAGCCACCCCTTCTACACCGGCACCGCCCGGGTGCTGGACACCGCGGGCCGCGTGGAGCGGTTCGAGCGCCGGTACGCCGCGCGCGAGAAGCGCTGATGGAGCGGCTCAGCGTGGTCCTGGTGGGCGGCCTGCACGCGGATGCGCGGCGGGCCGCCGTGGCGCGGCTGCTGCACACCGTCCCGGGCAGCGTCGCCCTCCATCACGACCTCGCCTCGGCCGCCGCCGGCACCGTCCGGCGGACGGTCCGGGACGCCGGGGGGACGCTCGACACCGGCGAGGCCCCGCTGGTCAACGACTGCGCCTGCTGTGCGCTGCGCGAGGACCTGGTGCCCGAGCTGGAGCGGCTGGCCGCGGGGCGGATCTGCCGGCTGGCGGTCGTCGAGCTGTGGGACTCGGTCGAGCCGAAGGCGATGGCCGAGGTGGTCACCGCGTGCGGCAGCGAGAATCTGGCGCTGACCGGCGTGATCACCGCTGTCGATCCCGCGCTGCTGCTGCCCTATCTCGGCTGCGGCGACGACCTCGCCGAGGCGGGGCTCGCCGCCGCGGCCACCGACCGGCGCACCGTCGCGGACACCTGGGCGCGGCAGCTGGAGTACGCGCCGGTGCTGGCGCTCGCCACGGGGGAGGAGACGGCCGAGCCCGCCGATCTGGCGCTGCTCGCGCAGCTGCACCCCACCGCGCGCCGGATACCGGTCGAGTCGGCGGAGCTGGCGGCCGTCGCGATGGGCGGCTTCGACGTCGAGGCGGCCGCGGCGCGCCAGCATCCGGCCTGTGCCCTGCTGCCGCAGGAGGCCGACGCGGCGGGCGTCACCACGTTCGTCTGGCAGCACACCCGGCCCTTCCACCCCGAGCGGCTCTATACGGCGCTGGAGGACCTGACCTGCGCCGCGGCGCGCAGCCGGGGCCGGTTCTGGCTGGCCGACCGCCCGGACACGCTGCTGTCCTGGGACGCGGCGGGCGGCGCGCTGTGCGTGGAGAACGCCGGACCGTGGCTGGCAGCGCTGCCGGACGCCGCCTGGGAGCTGGTGCCGCCGATGCGGCGGGCCGCCGCCGCGCTGGACTGGCATCCCGAGCACGGCGACCGCGCGCAGCATCTGGTCTTCACCTCGCCGGGGCTGGACCGCGAGGGGCTGGCGTCGCTGCTGGCGTCCTGTCTGCTCACCGACGCGGAGTTCGCCGGCGGCCCGCCGGCCTGGAAGCGCCTGCCGCCAGCGTTCGACGAACTCCTCGACCCCGTCCCGTAATTCCGGCCGCCCGCCACGGCGCCTCCTCGCCCACGTCCCGCCCGTCTCGCCCAGGTAAGGAAGCTCTCCGCCATGACCCGTCGGCACGACCCCCGCGGCAAGCCCGCGCACCGCCCCAATCCGCTGGACGCGGCGGGGATCACCTATATCGACTACAAGGACACCGGTCTGCTGCGGAAGTTCCTCTCGGACCGCGGCAAGATACGCAGCCGCCGGATCACCCGGGTCACCGCCCGGCAGCAGCGGCAGCTGGCCCGCGCGGTCAAGAACGCCCGGGAGATGGCGCTGCTGCCGTACCCGTCGCGGTGACGGGGGCGGGGTGAGCGGCGGAGGAGTGGCGGTGATCAATACGTAGGGAAATTCCTACGTTTGACGCGTAGGGCATCGCCTACGTATTGTTTCCCGCGTGAAAGCCACTTCCGTACCGCCCGCCGTCCGCTCCGTATCCGACCAGGACCGGGTCTTCGCGGCGCTCGCCAACGGCACCCGGCGTGAGGTGCTGCGGCTGCTGCGCGAGGACGGGCCGCAGCCCGTCCAGCAGCTGGCCGAGCGGTTCGCGATGCGCCGCCCGAGCCTGTCCGAGCATCTGAAGGTGCTGCGGGAGGCCGGGCTGGTGAGCGAGGAGCGGGCCGGCCGGCAGCGGATCTACCGCCTGGAGGCCGCGCCGCTCGGCGAGGTCCAGGACTGGCTCGGCCCCTACGAGCGGTTCTGGCGCGCGAAACTCGCGGGCCTGGGTGAGCTGCTCGACCGAATTCCCGACGAAGAGGCGCAATGAACACCTTCGAAGCCACCGACGACGACCCGACGACCATCCGGGTCGCGCAGTTCCTGGCGCATCCGCCCGCGAAGGTGTGGCGGGCGCTGACCGAACCCGAGCTGATCGCGCGGTGGCTGATGCCCGGCGACTTCCGGCTGGAGGTCGGCCACCGCTACGAGATGACGGCGCTGCCCCGGCCGAACGCCAACTTCTCCGGCACCGTCATCGCCGAGGTGGCGGCGTACGAGCCGGAGCGGATGCTGCGGATGCGGTGGCGGGACGCCGACGAGGGGCAGGGCAACCTCGCCGACTGGACGATCACCTGGACGCTGGAGCCCGAAGGGCGCGGCACCCGCCTCTTCCTGGTCCACGAGGGCTTCGACCCCGACGACCCGTATCAGGTGCAGGCGCACCGGGTCATGGGCGGCGGCTGGCGCGCGATTGTGACGGAGGCTTTGGGGAAGGTGCTCGACGAGCTGTGACTGCGTCGGTACCCCCTGTCGTGCACGTGCATATGCGCATGCATCTGCATGTGAACGCGGCTATGATCCCGGGCAGTTGACACCAGTTATCACCGGGAGAACCTTGTGACCCACGCATACAACGGCATGGCCGCAACGGATCTCCATGGCGCGGCCTGGCAGAAGAGCCGGTACAGCAACTCCCAGGGGTCGTGCGTGGAGTTCGCGAAACTGCCGGGCGGCGAGATAGCGGTACGCAACTCCCGCTTCCCCGACGGCCCCGCGCTGATCTACACGCCGGCCGAGGTGGCGGCGATGCTGGCGGGTGTCAAGGACGGGGAGTTCGACCACCTCGTACGCGACTGACCACCGCGTACGCGACCGGGGCGGGCCGCGGCCGGGCCGGGGTGGGCGGGTGCCGCCGCCCGGAGCCGGGAGCGGTCCGCCCCCGCTCGTTCCGGCCGTCCTACGGCAGCCGGAAGAGGGCCCACACGATCTTGCCGTGGGCGGTGCCGGACAGCGGGTGCCAGCCCCAGCTGTCGCTGAAGGAGTCCACGAGGTACAGCCCGCGCCCGGATTCCGCGGCCGAATCGGCCTCCCCGGCGACCGGTGAGGCGTCGCTGGGGTCGCGCACCGCGCACACCAGCCGGGAGGACCAGCGCATCAGGTGGAGCCGGGCCGGCAGCCCGTCGGCGCCGAGCGCCGGTGCGTCGAGAACGGCGTGCCGCAGGGCGTTGGTGACCAGCTCGGACACCACCAGGGCGACGCCGTCGAAGAGTTCGTCCAGCTCCCAGCCGTGCAGTGTCTCGCGGGTGAACTTCCGTGCGCCGCCGACCGATTCGTACCGTGGCGGGAGGGCGCAGGACGCGGATCCGGAGACGGCCAAGGGGTCAACGGCAGGTAGGCCCTGCCATAACGGCGCGAGCATGGTCAAAACCTTGGTCCCCATGCGAGGCACTCCTGGCGTTCGCGGACGTCATGACCCTGGCCGGTCAGCTGGATCTGGCGGATCTTTCACGAGCGTGCATGCGTGCGACGCCCATGGTTCCCAATGCGTACGCCAGATGCAAGGGCAGATGCACGTGCACGCGCCTCGATTGCGTAGGGCCGGGCGGATTAGCGCGTAATTTTTCCTACGCCTTCTTGCGGAGGGGTCGCAGGTGCTCTCACATATCAGTAACCGGATGAGCACTCAACGGAGCCTGAACGTGGCAGACTGCGGCCCACTGTTGGACGGGGTGGGGCCACGGGAGGGTCGGAGAGGTGTCCGCAAGTGAGTCGAGCGGGTCGGTGGTGCGACGGATCCTGCTGGGGTCGCAGCTCCGCCGGCTGCGCGAATCCCGCGGGATAACCCGCGAAGCGGCCGGCTATTCGATCCGTGCGTCCGAATCGAAGATCAGTCGCATGGAGTTGGGCCGGGTGAGCTTCAAGGCACGCGATATCGAGGACCTCCTCACGCTGTACGGCGTGGGTGACGAGAAGGAGCGCGAGGCGCTGCTCGCACTGGCCAAAGAGGCCAATGTCGCGGGCTGGTGGCACAGTTACGGCGATGTGCTGCCCGGATGGTTCCAGACCTATGTGGGGCTGGAGGGGGCCGCTTCCCTGATCCGGGCGTACGAAGTGCAGTTCGTGCACGGGCTGTTGCAGACCGAGGAGTACGCGCACGCGGTCGTCAGCCGTGGCATGCCGGGCGCCCCGGCCGCCGACATCGAGCGCCGGGTCGCGCTGCGTCAGGAGCGGCAGAAGCTGCTGATCGCGGAGCGGGCGCCGCAGTTGCACTGTGTACTGGACGAGGCCGCGCTGCGCCGTCCGTACGGTGGCCGGGCCGTGATGCGCGGTCTGCTCAAACACCTCATCGACATCTCCGAGCGGCCCAATGTCCGGCTCCAGGTCATGCCCTTCAACTTCGGCGGGCACGCGGGTGAGAGCGGCGCCTTCACCATGCTGCGCTTCCCGGAGTCGGACCTCTCCGACCTCGTCTACCTCGAACAGCTCACCAGCGCCCTGTACGTGGACAAGCCGGACGAGGTCGGGCAGTACGAGCGGGCGATGACGCGGCTCCAGGAGGACAGCCCCAACCCCTCGCAGAGCCGGGATCTTTTGCGCGGTCTGCTCCAACTGACCTGACCCGCCGGTAGGATGACGCCGGATCAGCCCCCCCCCGCAGTGCCGCACAGAGTAGGGATGTCATGTCCTTCTTCGCCGACCTTGCCCACCAGTTCATCGACGGTGAGTGGCGGGCCGGCAGCGGCTCGTGGGACATCATCGACTTCAACCCGTACGACCAGGAGAAGCTGGCGTCCATCACGGTCGCCGGTGTGGACCAGGTGGACCAGGCGTACCGCGCCGCCGAACGGGCACAGCGCGACTGGGCGGCGACGAGTCCCTACACCCGGCGGCCCGTCTTCGAACGGCTGCTGCGGATCATCGAGGAGCGCGAGGACGAGATCGTCGAGGCGCTCGTCCTCGAACTCGGCGGCACCCGCGCCAAGGCCGGCTACGAGGTGCGCCTCGCCAAGGAGTTCGTGCGCGAGGCGATACAGCTGGCGCTGCGGCCGGAGGGGCACATCCTGCCCTCTCCGGTGGACGGCAAGGAGAACCGCCTCTACCGGCGGCCGGTCGGCGTCATCGGCGTCATCAGCCCCTTCAACTTCCCCTTCCTGATCACCATGAAGTCGGTGGCCCCGGCGCTCGCCCTCGGCAACGCCGTGGTGATCAAGCCCAACCAGAACACCCCGATCGTCGGCGGTGGACTGATCGCCGCGCTCTTCCGGGACGCCGGGCTGCCGGCCGGGCTGCTGAACGTCGTGATCACCGATATCGCCGAGGTCGGCGACGCGCTCATCGCGCACCCGGTCCCCAAGGTGATCTCCTTCGCCGGCTCGGACAAGGTGGGCCGGCATATCGCCGCGGTCAGCGCGGGGCACTTCAAGCGCGTCGTCCTGGAACTCAGCGGCAACAGCGCGCTGATCGTGCTGGACGACGCCGACATCGACTACGCCGTGGACGCCGCGGTCTTCAGCCGGTTCATCTACCAGGGCCAGGTCTGTACGGCGGCCAACCGGGTGCTGCTCGACCGCTCGGTGGAGGCCGAGTTCACCGAGAAGTTCGTGGCCCGGGTGGCGGCGCTGCGCACCGGCGATCCACGCGATCCGCGCACCCAGATCGGTCCGCTGATCAACTCCTTCCAGGCGGAGGCGCTGACCGCGCTGGTCGACCGGGCACTCGCGGAGGGGGCGACGGCCCTGCTGCGGGGCCGTACGCACGGCAACCTGGTCGAGCCGAGCGTGCTGACCGGGCTGCCCGCGGATTCCGGTATCCACCTCCAGGAGATCTTCGGCCCGGTGGTGGTGCTGGTGCCGTTCGACGGCGAGGACGAGGCGGTACGGCTCGCCAACGACTCCCCGTACGGGCTGAGCGGCGCGGTGCACACCGGCAATGTGGAGCGCGGTGCGCGGTTCGCGCGGCGGATCGAGACCGGCATGATCCACATCAATGACGGCACGGTCCAGGACGAGCCGCTGGTCGCCTTCGGCGGCGAGAAGTACTCGGGGCTCGGCCGGCTCAACGGCGAGTCGACCGTCGAAGCCTTCACCACGCAGAAGTGGGTCTCCATCCAGCACGGGCGGACCGAGTTCCCGTTCTGAGGCGGGCGGGCGGCCGGGGCGGTTCGCTCCGTGGCGCCTGCCGCTCCGCGGCCGTTTCCGCTCCCGGAGCAATTCGTGGCCCGTGTCCCGGCGGAATGCGGACAGCTGCTGTCCGCGATGGCTCGTAGCGTGCGTGAGGTCGGAAGCGGGACGGCGGATCGCCGGTCCGCACATGGATGTCACGGAAGGCGGTTCTCATGCCCACTCATGTTCTTGCCGAGGCGGACGGCGACGAGCGCGGTGCGCTCCTGGCTTTTCTGGAGGCGCAGCGCGGCGGTCTGCGGCGCGCGGTTCTCGGGCTGAGCGACGAACAGGCGTCGCAGCGGCCGACCGCCGGCGACCTGTCGCTGGCCGGGCTGGTCAAGCATGCGGCGGAGACCGAACAGGGCTGGGTCGAGAGGGCGCGCCAGGTGCCCCGCTCTGTCGCCCGGGACGAGACGAACTGGCACCTGAGCTTCCAGCTGGAGGAGGGGCAGACGCCGGCGGGCATGCTGGCGTTCTGGGACGAGGTCGCGCGGGGGACCGAGGAGTTCGTCCGCTCCGTACCCAGCCTGAACGACACCTTCCCGCTGCCCGAGGCGCCCTGGTTCCCGCCGGGGGGCGAGCAGTCGATGCGCTGGCTGATGCTGCACCTGATCGAGGAGACCGCCCGGCACGCCGGTCACGCCGACATCATCCGCGAAACGCTGGACGGCAAGACGGCCTTCGAGCTGGTGGCGGAGGAGCGGGAGCAGGGCGCGGGGTGAGCCCGTACGGGAGCGTTAGTCAAAATTGAACAGTGGGCGTCGTAGGGTGACCGCAGTGGTGCCCGTGCGGTGGGCCGGGGGCGTATGAGGGATGGTGAGGAGACGATGTCGGCGATCCGGCTGCTGGTACTGGGCGCCGTGCGGCAGCACGGGCGGGCACACGGCTATCAGGTGCGCAACGACCTGGAGTACTGGGGCGCCCACGAGTGGTCCAACGCCAAGCCGGGCTCGATCTACCACGCGCTCAAGCAGATGGCCAAGGAAGGGCTGCTGCACGCCCACGACATCGCGCCGAGCACCGCCGGCGGTCCGCCGCGTACCGAGTACGAGCTGACCGCGGCGGGCGAGGCGGAGTTCTTCGCGCTGCTGCGCGCGGCGCTCTCGCAGCACGACCAGAAGGCCGATGTGCTCAGCGCGGGCATCGGATTCCTCCTCGATCTGCCGCGGGCCGAGGCGGTGGCGCTGCTCAAGGAGCGGGTGCGGGCGCTGGCGGCGTGGCGGAGTGAGGTCACCGGGTACTACACGCCGGAGGGCGGGCCCGGTCAGCTCGGCCACATCGGCGAGATCATGCATATGTGGGTGCACTCCGCGGACAGCGGCGCCGAGTGGACGCGCGGGCTGATCGAGCGGATCGAGGGCGGGGCGTACGTCTTCGCGGGGGAGGGGGCGCCGTTCGTCGGTGTGCTCGCGGACGGGGAGGAGAACCCGTACGCGACGCGGGACGGCGGTGCGGACGGCGGCCGGGAGGGTGCGGGCGCCGATGGGGCCGGTGGCGAGGGCGCCGGCGGGGACGTGGGTTAGTCACTGGGGCGGTGCGGGCGGGCCGGGGGCCGGGGGCCGAGCTCGGCCGGACGGGGGCCGGCTGCCGGGGCGCTCAGGGTCCGTCGGCGGGTCCGTCGGCGCCGCCCCGCCGCGCCCCGTGACGCCGACGGCCGGGTCGCCCGCGGTGGGTGGCCCGGCCGTGGTCGCTCAGTGGTGGAAGGCCGTGGCCATCCGCTCCGGGCGTTCCAGCGGATGCGGCTGGCGGCGGAGTTCGGTCAGCAGCTGCTCCAGATCCGTGACGAAGAGGTCGGCGAGATCCTGGGAGAAGCCGTTGCGGCAGACCACCCGCAGTACGGACAGGTCCTCGCGGTTGGCCGGGAAGGTGTAGGCCGGGATCAGCCAGCCGCGCTCCTTCATCCGCCGGGACACGTCGAAGACGTCGAAGGCGGTGACGTCGTCGGCGGTGGTGAAGGCGAAGACCGGCAGCTCGTCGCCGCGGGTGAGGAGCCGGAAGTCGTCCAGCGCGCCGATCCGTTCGGCCATCGAGCAGGCCACGTCCCGGGTTGCCTGCTGGACCGCGCGGTAGCCGTCCCGGCCGAGCCGCAGGAACGTGTAGTACTGGGCGGCGACCTGCGCGCCGGGCCGGGAGAAGTTGAGCGCGAAGGTCGGCATGTCACCGCCCAGGTAGTTGACCCGGAAGACCAGTTCCTCGGGCAGCGCCTCGGCGTCGCGCCACAGGGCCCAGCCGACACCCGGGTAGACCAGGCCGTACTTGTGCCCCGAGGTGTTGATGGAGGCGACCCGCGGCAGCCGGAAGTCCCATTCCAGGTCCGGGTCGAGGAACGGTGCGACCATGCCGCCGGACGCGCCGTCCACATGGACTGGGATGTCCAGGCCGGTGCGCTCCTGGAGGTCGTCCAGCGCCGCGCAGATCTCGGCCACCGGCTCGTACGACCCGTCGAAGGTCGAGCCGAGGATCGCCACCACGCCGATGGTGTTCTCGTCGCACAGGGCGACGGCGGACGCCGCGTCGAGGTGGAAGCGGTCGCCCTCCATGGGGACCTGGCGCGCCTCGATCTCCCAGAAGTTGCAGAACTTCTCCCAGCAGACCTGGACGTTGGCGCCCATGACGAGGTTGGGCCGGGCGGTGCCGGGGTAGCGGTCCGCGTTGCGCCGCATCCAGCGGCGCTTGAGGGCCATCCCGGCGAGCATGCACGCCTCGCTGGACCCGGTGGTCGAACAGCCGACGGCGGCCGCCGGATCCGGCGCGTGCCACAGGTCGGCGAGTATCGCCACGCACCGCTTCTCCAGTTCGGCGGTGCGCGGGTACTCGTCCTTGTCGATCATGTTCTTGTCCTGGCACTCGGCCATCAGGACGCCGGCCTGCGGCTCCATCCAGGTCGTGACGAACGTCGCCAGGTTGAGCCGGGAGTTGCCGTCGAGCATCAGCTCGTCGTGCACGAACTGGTAGGCGGTGTGGGGGGCGAGCGGGCCGTCGGGCAGGGTGTGGCGCGGCGGTGCCGTTTCCATGCCGGCGACCGGATCGGCCTCGCCGTAGAAGGGGTTGACCGCGTGTCCGGTGCGTGTCCGGTCGCTTTCGGATGCGCCGCTGTGGAGTGTCATGTGCTGGAGCTACCCTCAACCGGCCATTGAAAGACCGGTTTTGATGGCTTTGGTGAATTTCACGACACGCTCCGCCTGGATCCGGGCGGCGGTATGGGCGTCCTCGTCGACCGGGGTCTCCGGGCCGCCGACGTGCGAGGTGCCGTACGGATTCCCGTCGGTGAACTTCGCCGGGTCCGTATAGCCGGGCGGGACGAGGATGCCGCCGAAGTGGTGGACGGTGTGGTAGAGCGCGAGCAGGGTGGACTCCTGGCCGCCGTGCCGGGTCGCGGACGCGGTGAACCCGCTGTAGACCTTGTCGGCCAGCCGGCCCTGCTGCCAGAGCCCGCCCAGGGTGTCGATGAACTGCTTGAGCTGGGACGTCACATTGCCGAAGCGGGTGGGGGAGCCGAAGATCACCGCGTCCGCCCAGAGCATGTCCTCATGGGTGGCCTCCAGGATGTCGGCGGTGGCGGCGGCGTTCGCCGCCCAGGCCGGGTTCGAGTCGATCGCGGTCTGCGGTGCCAGTTCGGCGACCCGGCGCAGCCGCACCTCGGCGCCCGCGTGCTCGGCGGCGTCCGCGATCTGCTGGGCGAGCCGGGCGACGGTGCCGGTCGCGGAGTAGTAGATGACGGCGACGTTCACGTGGGCGGGCACGGGTGTATCGGGCATGGGCACACCTCCTGGGGCCCGACAATACGGGCATAGGGGGTATGGAGGGCTTTTTGGTCGCCTCGCGTTCGGGTGTCCGTCCGGCCGGGGCCGAGGTCCGGCGCCGGGTCCGGGTGTTCGTCCGGATCCGGGACCGGGTCTGAGGCGCCCGGCCCCGGCCCTCGGTAGCCGCCCCGGGCGCCCCGGGCCGCTTCCGGTCGCCCCGTCAGCCCGTGCTGGCCAGTGACAGCTTCGCCGCGAAGCCGAGGAAGGCCGCGCCGGCCCCCGCCGACAGACCGGCCGTCAGCCGCTTGCGGCGGCGGAAGGTCGCCGCCAGGAACGTCCCGCTGAAGATCAGGACCGACAGATAGGTGAAGCTGAACAGCTGCGCCCAGGCGCCCAGCGTCAGGAACGACAGCACCGGATGCGCATAGGCCGGGTCCACGAACTGCACGAAGAACGAGATGAAGAAGAGGATCGCCTTCGGGTTGAGCAGGCTGACCACCAGCGCCCTGCGGTACGGCCGCTCGACGGCCCCCTTCGGCGCCGGGGACCCGGCCGCGGGCCGCTCCTCGGCGGTGGCGGCCGTCCCCGTGGCCGTACCCTCCGCGGTCGCCGTGGCCGCGGCGCGCGCCGCGTGCCGGGTGTCGCGCCCCCGCCACAGCTTCCAGGCACCGCGCAGCATCCCGAACGCCAGCCACGAGAGGTACCCCGCTCCGGCGAACTTCACGATCGCGAACAGCACCGGGCTGGTCTGGAGCAGCGAGGCCACCCCGCCCGCCGACAGCGTCATCAGCACCGTGTCGCCGCAGAGCACCCCGGCCGCCGCCCGGTACGCCACCCGCGGCCCGAGCCGGGCCGCCACCGAGACGACGTACAGCGAGTTCGGCCCCGGCAGCAGGATGATCAGGGCCAGTCCCGCCAGGTACGTAGAAAGATCCGTTATCCCCACCATGAGCGGCAGGATCCCACCCCCGGACCGGCCGCCCCACCCGCCTTTCAGTATCCGGACTTGCACCTCACGCGGCGTGAGGACGCATCGTGGAGCGCGGAACGAGAAAGGAGCGGACGTGAGCTACTCCGTAGGACAGGTCGCCGGGTTCGCCGGGATCACGGTGCGCACCCTGCACCACTACGACGAGATCGGGCTGCTGGTACCCGGCGAGCGCCGGCACGCGGGTCACCGGCGCTACGGCGAGGCCGATCTGGACCGGCTCCAGCAGATCCTGTTCTACCGGGAGCTCGGCTTTCCGCTCGACGAGGTCGCGGCCCTCCTGGACGACCCCGGCGCGGATCCGTACGAGCATCTGCGGCGCCGGCACGACCTGCTGACCGCGCGCATCGGGAAACTCCAGGAGATGGCCGCGGCCGTCGAACACGCCATGGAGGCACGGAAAATGGGCATCACCCTCACCCCTGAGGAAAAGTTCGAGGTCTTCGGCGACTTCGACCCGGACGCGTACACCGGGGAGGTCGAGGAGCGCTGGGGCGCCACCGACGCCTACCAGCAGTCACAGCGCAGGACGGCGTCGTACGGCAAGGCGGACTGGCTGCGGATCCAGGAGGCGGCGGACGACCTCAACCGGCGTTTCGCGGCGCTGATGGAGACCGGCGCCGAGCCGGAATCGGCGGCGGCGATGGACCTCGCCGAGGAGCACCGGCAGCAGATCACCGGCAACTTCTACGACTGCACGTATGAGATCCACACCTGTCTCGCCGAGATGTACGTGGCGGATGCACGCTTCACCGCCACGTACGACGCGGTCAAGGCGGGGTACGCGGCCTATCTGCGGGAGGCGATTCTCGCCAACGCGGTCCGAGGGCTGTGATCCGCCAGCGGTGATCCGCCCTGTCCGAGATCCGCCGGCTGTGCTCGCGTACGGGCCGGGCTGTCCGCCCGGTCCGTACGCCCGCGCGAGGCGCGCTCAGCTCTTGGGGGCGAGCACCACCGCGGTCCCGTAGGCGCACACCTCGGTGCCCACGTCGGCCGCCTCCGTGACGTCGAAGCGGAACATCAGCACCGCGTTCGCGCCGCGCGCGCGGGCCTGCTCCACCAGCCGTTCCATCGCCTGGTTGCGGGTCTCGACCAGGGTCTTGGTCAGGCCCCGCAGCTCGCCGCCGAGCATCGACTTCAGGCCCGCGCCGATCTGGCTGCCGAGGTGCCGCGAGCGCACCGTCAGCCCGAAGACCTCGCCGATCACCTGCTGCACATGGAATCCGGGGACGTCGTTGGTCGTCACCACCAGAACGTCGGCCTGGGGCGGCTGCCCGCCGCTGTACTCCTCGATGCCCATGGCGCGCACCTCCTTACGGCCAGCATCACCCGGCCCGGCGGGACCGGCCACCGGTCGCGGTGCGCGGGACGGCGGACCGGGAGGAGCGGCGGGGACTGACGCGGGGGAGGGAGAGGCGGGGGAGCGGCGGGGAGAAGCGCGGGGAAGGGCGTGGCGCGAGGGCCGGAACGGGGCGGGGCGGTGGCCGGGGGGCCGACTGGAACGAAGGGGGTTCACCCGGCGTTGATAGCTTTGGCCGCGCACACCGCGCCTGTCACCTGTTCGTCTCCCCCTCCGTACCCTTCATTCCGGCGCCCTCGACCCAGGAGCCTTCACCCCGTGAATACTCTCGCGCTCGGCCCCGCGTGGCTGGACCCGGACTATCTCATCGCGACATTCGGCCTGATCGGCGTCCTGATCATCGTCTTCGCGGAGTCCGGTCTGCTGATCGGGTTCTTCCTCCCGGGCGACTCGCTCCTGTTCACCACCGGCCTGCTGGTGACGGCGGGCAAGCTGGACAAGCCGCTCTGGCTGGTGTGCGGGCTGGTCGTGCTGGCCGCGGTCCTCGGTGACCAGGCGGGCTATCTCTTCGGCCGCAAGGTCGGCCCGTCGCTCTTCAAGCGCCCGGACTCCAAGCTCTTCAAGCAGGAGAACGTCGAGAAGGCGCACGCGTTCTTCGAGAAGCACGGACCGAAGTCGCTGATCCTGGCCCGTTTTGTGCCGATCGTGCGGACCTTCACGCCGATCATCGCGGGCGTGAGCCGGATGAACTACCGCTCCTTCCTCGTCTTCAACATCATCGGCGGCACCCTCTGGGGCGCCGGAGTGACGCTGCTCGGCGCCGCTCTGGGCAACATCGAGTTCGTCCACAAGCACATCGAGCTGATCCTGGTCGCGATCGTGCTGATCTCCGTGGTGCCGGTCGTCATCGAGCTCCTCCGGGCCCGCGGCAAGGCGAAGAAGGAGGCCGCGGCGGGGACGCCGGGACCGGTCGCCGACGAGTTCGCGCCGCGGCCGGCGGCGGTGTCCGACGGCCGCCGCGGGCGGCACGCCAAGCGCTGATTCCCGGGAGTGCGCCGGGCCGCACCCCGTGCGCCCCACACTCCCCGTCCGCACCCGTACACGCCCGCACATCTCAACGGGTACCCCCCGCCCCGCGCGCTCGCCCCCGGCATCAGGCATCGTGTCCTTGACGGTCTGCGGAGGCGTACGAGGAGCGGAGAGACGTGGCGTCGGACCCAGAGCGCGGCCAGCACGGCACAAACGGCACGAACGGCACGCCGCCCTCCGGCAAGGACGCGAGGCGTGCGCGGAACGGCAGCGGCGGCGGGCGGAGCGGTGGCGCCCGCGGCGGTACCGCGGACCACGGCGGTATCCCCGAGGAGCGCCGGCCGGAGGAGGTGCGCAAACCGCACCCCGAGGAGGTGCGCAGCGCCTTCACCCCGCCCCTGGGCGTGCCGTACCCGCCGCTCCCCGAGGACGAGAGCCCCACCTCCGAGTTCGCGCTGCCGCAGGGCCTGCGGCCGGAGACGCACGCCGAGGAGGAGGGCTCGGCGTTCGCGCCGCCCGGCAGCACCACCGGCCAGACGCCGCTGCCCGGCGGCTACGCCTTCACCCCGCCGCACGGCGTCCCCCTCATCAGTCTCACCAAGGAAGCCCCTTGGCAGGACCGGATGCGGACCATGCTGCGGATGCCGATCGGCGAGCGCCCCGTCCCCGAGCGGGCCGAGCGCGCCGACGAGACCGGCCCCGCCGTGCCGCGCGTCCTCGACCTCACGCTGCGTATCGGCGAGATCCTGCTGGCCGGCGGCGAGGGCGCCGAGGACGTCGAGGCCGCGATGTTCGGTGTCGCGCACGCCTACGGGCTGGAGCGCGTCGAGCCGACCGTCACCTTCACCCTGCTGTCGATCTCCTACCAGCCGTCGCTGGTCGACGACCCGGTGACGGCCAGCCGGACGGTTCGGCGCCGCGGCGTCGACTACACCCGGCTGTCCGCGGTCTTCCGGCTCGTCGACGACATCACCTCCGAGGGCATCACCCTCGAAGAGGCGTACCGCGGTCTCGCCGAGATACGCCGTAACCGGCACCCCTATCCGAGCTGGGCGCTGACGCTCGCTTCCGGGCTGCTCTCCGGCGGCGCGAGCATGCTGGTCGGCGGCGGGCTGCTGGTGTTCCTCGCGGCGGCGGTGGGCTCGATGCTCGGCGACCGGCTGGCCTGGCTCGCCTCCGGCCGCGGACTGCCGGAGTTCTACCAGTTCGTGGTCGCCGCGATGCCGCCCGCCGCGATGGGCGTCGCCTTCGGCCTGGTGCACGCCAATGTGCAGGCGTCCGCGGTGATCACCGGCGGGCTGTTCGCGCTGATCCCGGGACGGGCGCTGGTCGCCGGTGTCCAGGACGGCCTGACCGGCTACTACATCACCGCCTCCGCCCGGCTGCTGGAGGTCGGCTACCTCATCGTCGGCATCGTCGTCGGCGTCCTCACCGTGCTCTATTTCGGTCTGCAACTGGACCCCGGACTCAAGCGGCTCAGCCCGCAGCAGTCGCTGGCGGCCTACAACGTGCCGGTGGTG
The DNA here is from genome assembly GCF_046549095.1 of Streptomyces sp. x-80. Taxonomy (NCBI): domain Bacteria; kingdom Bacillati; phylum Actinomycetota; class Actinomycetes; order Kitasatosporales; family Streptomycetaceae; genus Streptomyces; species Streptomyces sp. x-80. The sequence goes on along the minus strand of NZ_JAJPWM010000023.1, from coordinate 86,518 downwards.
CAGATCATCGCGTCCATGCTGCTGGCGCTGGCGTTCTGCGTGCTGCTCCAGCAGGAACGTCACACCGTGCTGTTCGCGACCGTCAACGGCGGTGTCGCCTGGGTCGTCTACGGGGCGCTCGCCAACGTCGCCCACGTGAACGCGGTGCCCGCCACCGCCATCGCGGCCGGTCTGGTCGGCCTCTTCGGCCAGCTGCTCTCCCGTTACCGCTACGCCTCCGCGCTGCCGTACGTCACCGCGGCCATCGGCCCGCTGCTGCCCGGTAGCGCCACGTACTTCGGGCTGCTCAACTTCGCCCAGGGCAATATGCAGGACGGCCTCACCTCGCTGATCAAGGCCGTCTCGCTGGCACTGGCCATCGCCGTCGGGGTCAACCTCGGCAGCGAGACGGCCCGGCTGTTCCTGCGGGCGCCGGGCGCCGAGGAACCGGGCGCCGGGCGCCGCGCCGCCAAGCGCACCCGGGGCTTCTGACGGCGCCGGCCCCGTCCGCGGCGGCCGGCACGCACGACGGGCGGCACCCCGAGTGGGTGCCGCCCGTTCGCGTACGAAAATCAGCGTGCGTGGCCCGGCGCGCGGCGGTCAGGAAGAGCCGCCGGACGCCCGGCCACCGGCCGCGGTGTCAGTGCGCGCCGCCCTGCGCCTCCAGGCGCTTGTACGACGCCTCGATCTCGGCCTCGGCCTCGGCGCGGCCGACCCAGTCGGCGCCCTCGACGGACTTGCCGGGCTCCAGGTCCTTGTAGACCTCGAAGAAGTGCTGGATCTCCAGGCGGTCGAACTCCGACACGTGGTGGATGTCGCGCAGGTGCTCCACGCGCGGGTCGGACGCCGGGACGCACAGCAGCTTGTCGTCGCCGCCGGCCTCGTCGGTCATCCGGAACATGCCGATCGCACGGCACTTGATGAGACAGCCGGGGAAGGTCGGCTCGTCCAGGATGACGAGGGCGTCCAGCGGGTCGCCGTCCTCGCCCAGGGTGTTCTCGACAAAGCCGTAGTCGGCCGGGTAGCTGGTCGAGGTGAAGAGTCGACGGTCCAGGCGGATGCGACCGGTCTCGTGGTCCACCTCGTACTTGTTCCGCGAACCCTTCGGGATCTCGATGGTGACGTCGAACTCCACGGGTGGCTCCTCCATGATCAACACATACGTCTGGTGGTTAAGTGTCCCCCACGCAGGTGTGTGGTGGCGAAAGGGGCTGGTCCGAAGTGCCGGAGACCAGATCGTGGCAGGTCAGATGGCAGTCGGCGCAGCGATCGGCGAGGGCGGCGGGGGACGCCGCGCTCCGGGGGTGGCGCGCCGCTCCCCGCCGTACGCGCCAGACCTGGCGGCTGACGGCGGTGTCCGCCGCCACCGGTCTGGCCGTCGCGGGCGGTGCGGTGGCGGTGTCCGGGCCGTGGGACGCCGGCCAGCGTACGGCCGAGCGGGCCGTGGCGGCCGGGGCCGAGTCCGGCGGCGAACGGCACGGTGCGGGGCCGGAGCCGGTCCGCAGCGCGCCCCCGGTGCTGTCCGCACTCGGCGGGTCCGCGCACGGCGGCCCCGGCCGCGCCGGGGCGCCCCTGCCCACCGGCGCGGGGCTGGCCGATGCGCTCGCCCCGCTGCTGAAGGACCCGGCGCTCGGCCCGCTGCGCACCGCCTCCGTACGGGACGTCGCCGCCGGCCGCGAGGTGTTCGGCGTCCGGGCGGACGAGCCCGCCACCCCCGCCTCCACGGTCAAGCTCGCCGTCGCCGTCGCCGCGCTCTCCGCGCTCGGCCCCGACCACCGCATCGCCACCACCGTCGTGGACGGCACCGGGAAAGCCGGGAAAGCCGGGCAGGCGGGGGAGGCGAGGGACGCCGGGAAGGCCGGGGACACCGGGAAACACCGCATCGTCCTGGTCGGCGGCGGCGACCCGACGCTCACCGCCCACGCGCCGAAACCGGGCCCCGCCGCCGACCGGCCCGCGAATCTGCGCACCCTCGCCGAGGACACCGCCCGCGCCCTCAAGCAGCGGGGGACCACCACCGTCACGCTCGGCTACGACACCTCGGCCTACTCCGGACCGGACCAGCACCCCATCGGCCCCAACGAGAACATCGCCCCCGTCAGTGCACTGATGGCCGACGAGGCCCGCCTGGACGACAGCGAATACGGCACCGCGCCGCGCGACGCCGCCCCGGCCGTCGCCGCCGCCCGCGCCTTCGCCGGGCAGCTGCGCGAGCGCGGTATCACCGTCGACGGCGACCCGACCGCCGCCCGCGCCCCCCAGCAGGCCGGCCGGATCGCCACCGTCCACTCGCTGCCGCTCGCCGCCCTCGTCGAGCGGATGCTCATCCACAGTGACAACGACATCGCCGAGGGCCTGGCCCGGCAGACCGCCATCGCCGCGGGCAAGCCCGCCAGTTTCGCGGGCGCCGGCACCGCCGTACGCGACGCGCTGGCCGCCCGGCACCTCCCGCTGACCGGCGCCGTCTTCGCGGACGGCAGCGGCCTGGACCGCGACGACCGGGTCTCCGCCGGGCTGCTCTCCCGTCTGCTGCTGGACGCCTCCTCGGCCGGCCATCCCGAACTGCGCTCCGTCGTCACCGGCCTGCCGGTGGCCGGTTTCACCGGCACCCTCAGCGGGCGCTATCCGGACAAGAGCTCCGGCGCCGGCACCGTACGTGCCAAGACCGGCACCCTGACCGGTGTGAACACCCTGGCCGGCACCGTCGTCGACGCCGACGGACGCCAGCTGGTCTTCGCGTTCATGACCAGCGGCACCACCGATCCCCAGGGCGCCCAGAAGGCCCTGGACGCCCTCGCCTCGGCGGTGGCGGAGTGCGGGTGCCGCTGACTCCCGCTCGCTCCGCGGCGCGAGTGACGGGAGTGGCGGAAGGGCACGGCCCCCGCCGCGGCCTGCGGCGCCGGACCCGATACCGGCGAGAACCCCAAGTCGGCTACCCCCGGGCGGGGCGGCCACGTACCGTGAACTCATGACGAGCCTTGGTGGTGCGGAGATGGTCGACTGGAATCTCGCGGTGGCGACCGCGACCAGGTTCGTACGGCCTGGTCCAGAGGTGAGCAGGGACGAGGCGCGGGCGATCGTCGCCGAGCTGCGCAGGCACGCCAAGTCCTCCGAACAGCACGTCCGCGCGTTCACGCGGATGGCGCAGCCCGGCGCGACGGGCGAGGCGCCCCACGACACCCCGGTCCTCGTGGTGGACCGGGCCGGCTGGATCAAGGCGAATGTCGCCGGTTTCCGGGCGGTCCTCAAGCCCCTGCTGGCCAAGATGGCGGACCGCCGCGCGACGGTCCCCGGCGGCGCGGTGCTCGGCGCGGTCGGCGGCAAGGTGACCGGCGTCGAACTGGGCATGCTGCTGTCGTTCCTGTCCTCCCGGGTCCTGGGCCAGTACGAGACGTTCGCGCCCCCCTCCCGCGATCTGCCGGCCGGGGCCCAGGGCGGCCGGCTGCTGCTCGTCGCGCCGAACATCGTGCACGTCGAGCGCGAGCTGGAGGTCGACCCGCACGACTTCCGGCTGTGGGTGTGCCTCCACGAGGAGACCCACCGCACCCAGTTCACCGCCGTACCGTGGCTGCGCGACCACATCGAGGGCGAGATCCAGTCGTTCCTCGGCGAGACCGACATCGACCCCGGCGCCCTCCTGGAGCGGCTGCGCGAGGCCGCCCAGTCGCTGGTCGGCGCCAAGCCCGAGGGCGAAGCGGGCGAGGAGGACGAGCGCAGCTTCACCGACCTCGTCCAGACCCCGGCCCAGCGCGAGATCCTCGGCCGGCTGACCGCCGTGATGTCGCTGCTCGAAGGCCATGCCGACTACGTCATGGACGGGGTGGGTCCCGAGGTGGTGGGCTCCGTCGCCGAGATCCGTGAGAAGTTCCAGAAGCGCCGGGCCAGCGGCGCGGGCCGGCTCGACCAGGCGCTGCGCAAGCTGCTCGGCCTGGATGCCAAGCTGCGCCAGTACCGCGACGGCGAGCGGTTCGTCCGCGCGGTCGCCGAGGAGGTCGGCATGGACGGTTTCAACCGCGTCTGGACCTCGCCGAACACCCTCCCCACCAAGCAGGAGATCGCCAAACCGGCGGACTGGATCGCGCGGGTGCATCGCAAAGCGGACGGGGCACCGTAAGGCAGCGGCGTGAGCTGGGCACGCCGCACGGCAGAAGAGCGCCCCTTTTATCACCCGTCTGAGGGACCGTGACCGATGGATAGGCGTGCAATGCTCGGGGAACTGCTCGCCTCTGTCACCATCTAGGCACTCTGTGTGACGAATCCGCGTCCACGGCCCGAGGCACCCCAGCTGAACGATTGGAATCGGACATGGGTCCCCATCCAGCGGTCGCCGCGATACGCCTGGCGGTCCGCCGCGTACTCCACGACGTACTGAACCAGCACTGCACCCAGGACCGCCGCGACCCCCCGCTCGTCCTCGTCGCGTGCTCCGGCGGCGCCGACTCCATGGCGCTGGCCTCCGCCCTCACCTTCGAAGCCCCCCGGCTGGGCGTACGCGCCGGGGGCATCACCGTCGACCACGGCCTCCAGGAGGGCTCGGACCTCCGTGCCGCCGAGGTCGCCCTGCGGCTGCGGGCCCTGCGGCTCGACCCCGTCGAGGCCGTCACCATCCGCGTCGGCAGGGACGGCGGCCCCGAAGCCGCCGCCCGGGACGCCCGCTACGCCGCCCTGGACGCCGCCGCGGAGCGCCACGGCGCCGCCGCGGTCCTCCTCGGCCACACCCGCGACGACCAAGCGGAAACGGTGCTGCTCGGCCTCGCCCGGGGCTCCGGTACCCGCTCGCTCTCCGGTATGGCCGCCACCACCGGCCGCAACGGCCGCTACCGCCGCCCCTTCCTGGAACTGGACCGGCAGACCGCCCGCAAGGCGTGCCTGATGCAGTCCCTGCCCGTCTGGGACGACCCGCACAACGCCGACCCCGCCTACACCCGCTCCCGGCTGCGCCACGAAGGACTGCCCGCGCTGGAGAAAGCGCTCGGCAAGGGCGTCGTCGAGGCGCTCGCCCGGACCGCCCAGCTCTCCCGCGACGACGCCGATGCCCTGGACGCCTGGGCCGCCGACGCCGAGCGCACCGTGCTCGACGACTCCGGCGCCCTGGACGTCGCCGCCCTCTTCGCCCTGCCCGCCGCGGTACGCCGCCGAGTGCTGCGCCGGGCCGCCATCGGCGCCGGTTCCCCCGCCGGTTCCCTCTTCGCCCGCCACATCGAAGAAGTGGACCGGCTGATCACGGCCTGGCGCGGTCAGGGCGCCATCAACCTCCCCGGGCGAGTAGGTGTGCGACGCCAGGGTGGCAGACTGGTGATTCGGCAGGGCTGAGCCGCAGGGCGCCGCCCCGCTTTCATGAGTCTGACGACTGGCATGAACACCGAACCAAACGAGAGTGGCACGGGTGGACGACAAGGACATGGGCGCCGACCTTCAGTCGGTACTCATCAGCAAAAAAGAGATCGACGAGAAGCTGGCCGAACTGGCCGCGAAGATCGACGCGGAGTACGCGGGCAAGGACCTGCTCATCGTCGGTGTCCTCAAGGGCGCGGTGATGGTGATGGCGGACCTGGCGCGCGCGCTGTCCACCCCCGTCACGATGGACTGGATGGCCGTGTCCTCCTACGGCGCGGGCACCCAGTCCTCCGGCGTGGTCCGCATCCTCAAGGACCTCGACACCGACATCAAGGGCAAGCACGTCCTGATCGTCGAGGACATCATCGACTCCGGTCTGACGCTGTCGTGGCTGCTGTCCAACCTCGGCTCGCGCGAGCCCGCCTCTCTTGAGGTCTGCACGCTGCTGCGCAAGCCGGACGCCGCCAAGGTCGCCATCGACGTGAAGTGGATCGGCTTCGACATCCCCAACGAGTTCGTCGTCGGCTACGGCCTCGACTTCGCGGAGAAGTACCGCAACCTGCCGTTCGTCGGCACCCTCGCACCGCACGTCTACGGCGGCTGAGGCGGCACCACCACTCGCCGGTCACCGTGGCCGGCCGAGGGCCCGGACCCCGTCCCTGCCGGGCGGTGGGAACCCCCCGGGGGCTCCGGCCGTTGGAACAGGGAAGGACGGAATCCCAGGCCGCTTTGTTCACCGTGGGCGGCGGCGTCGGGTGACAATGCTGGGGTACCGTCCGATGGCAGTCTTTTTTCGGGCCAGTAATACACCGTACGCACGACCAGCTCTCCACAGGGCTGTTGTGCCTCACTGTGGCAGGAGGGACGGGGCCTCAGCGGCTCCGTATGGATGGACGTGAAGCGATACTTCCGTGGGCCGGTCATGTGGATCGTGCTGGCCGTCCTCGCCGTGGTCGTGTTGATGCAGGTCGTCGGCTCGTCCGGCGGCTACAAGACGGTGGACACCGGTCAGGTCGTCAAGGCGATCGCTGACAACAAGGTGAAATCCGCCGAGCTGACGACCGGCGACGAGAACAAGATCAAGATCGAGTTGTCGGGTGACAACAAGATCGATGGCTCCAACAAGCTCCAGGCGAGCTACATCGGCGACCAGGGCGTCGACGTGGCGAAGAACCTGCAAGCCAAGTACCAGACGGGTGAGATCAAGGACGGGTACACCGTCGCTCCGTCGAAGCAGAACCCGTTCGTCGGCGTGCTGCTCTCGCTGCTCCCCTTCGTCCTCATCGTCGTCGTCTTCCTGTTCCTGATGAATCAGATGCAGGGCGGCGGCTCCCGGGTCATGCAGTTCGGGAAGTCGAAGGCGAAGCTGATCACCAAGGACACCCCCAAGACGACCTTCTCGGACGTCGCCGGGGCCGACGAGGCGGTCGAGGAGCTCCACGAGATCAAGGAGTTCCTCCAGGAGCCGGCGAAGTTCCAGGCCGTCGGCGCCAAGATCCCCAAGGGCGTGCTGCTGTACGGCCCGCCCGGTACGGGCAAGACGCTGCTCGCCCGCGCCGTGGCCGGCGAGGCCGGTGTGCCGTTCTACTCGATCTCCGGCTCCGACTTCGTCGAGATGTTCGTCGGTGTCGGTGCCTCCCGGGTGCGCGACCTCTTCGAGCAGGCCAAGGCGAACGCCCCGGCGATCGTCTTCGTCGACGAGATCGACGCCGTCGGCCGGCACCGCGGTGCGGGCCTGGGCGGTGGCCACGACGAGCGCGAGCAGACGCTCAACCAGCTCCTCGTCGAGATGGACGGCTTCGATGTGAAGGGCGGCGTGATCCTCATCGCCGCCACCAACCGCCCGGACATCCTCGACCCGGCGCTGCTGCGCCCCGGCCGCTTCGACCGGCAGATCGCCGTCGACCGCCCGGACATGCAGGGCCGTCTCGAAATCCTCAAGGTGCACCAGAAGGGCAAGCCGGTCGCGCCGGACGTCGACCTCACGGCCGTCGCCAAGCGCACCCCCGGCTTCACCGGCGCGGACCTGTCCAACGTCCTGAACGAAGCCGCGCTGCTGACGGCCCGCAGTGATGCGAAGCTGATCGACAACCACTTCCTGGACGAGGCGATCGACCGCGTCGTGGCCGGACCGCAGAAGCGGACCCGGATCATGTCCGACAAGGAGAAGAAGATCACCGCGTACCACGAGGGCGGACACGCCCTGGTCGCGGCGGCTTCCCCGAACTCCGACCCGGTCCACAAGATCACGATCCTGTCCCGCGGCCGGGCCCTGGGCTACACCATGGTCCTGCCCGACGAGGACAAGTACTCCACCACCCGCAACGAAATGCTCGACCAGCTGGCATACATGCTGGGCGGCCGCGCGGCGGAGGAGCTGGTCTTCCACGACCCGACCACGGGCGCCGCGAACGACATCGAGAAGGCCACCGCCACGGCCCGCGCGATGGTCACGCAGTACGGCATGACCGAGCGGCTCGGCGCGATCAAGTTCGGCACCGACAACTCCGAGCCCTTCCTGGGCCGCGAGATGGGTCACCAGCGCGACTACTCGGAAGAGGTCGCCGCGCTGGTCGACGAGGAAGTCAAGAAGCTCATCGAGACCGCGCACAACGAGGCGTGGGAGATCCTGGTCGAGAACCGCGATGTCCTCGACAACCTGGTCCTGACACTCCTGGAGAAGGAGACGCTGGGCAAGGACGAGATCGCCGAGGTCTTCAAGCACATCGTGAAGCGTCCGGCCCGCCCGGCGTGGACCGGCTCCTCGCGCCGTACGCCCTCGACCCGCCCGCCGGTGCTGTCGCCGAAGGAACTGGGTCCGGCCAACGGCTCCGTCCCGACGTCCGCCACCGTCTCCACGGAGAAGAAGACGGACACCCCCGAGGACAGCAGCTCCGAGAGCTGATCCGGAGCCGTCACCGGCCCCGGAATGAATGCCGCGCCCCACAGGTTTTAGCCTGGGGGCGCGGCATTCCGCGTTTCGAGCGGGCGCAGAAGGAGCGAGGCACCACATGACGGACCCCGTGACGCTGGACGGCGACGGCACGATCGGCGCATTCGACGAGAAACGCGCCGAGAACGCTGTACGCGAGCTGCTCATCGCGGTCGGCGAGGACCCCGACCGGGAGGGGTTGCTGGAGACGCCGGCCCGGGTCGCCCGCGCGTACAAGGAGATCTTCGCCGGGCTGTGGCAGGAGCCGGCGGACGTGCTGACGACGACGTTCGACATCGGCCATGACGAAATGGTGCTGGTCCGGGACATCGAGGTGTTCTCGACCTGTGAGCACCACCTGGTGCCCTTCCACGGCGTCGCGCATGTCGGCTACATCCCGTCCGCCGACGGAAAGATCACCGGGCTCTCCAAGCTCGCCCGCCTCGTGGACGTCTACGCCCGCCGCCCGCAGGTGCAGGAGCGGCTCACGACGCAGATAGCCGACTCCCTGATGCAGATACTGGAGCCGCGCGGCGTGATCGTCGTCGTGGAGTGCGAGCACATGTGCATGTCGATGCGCGGTATCCGCAAGCCGGGCGCCAAGACCATCACCTCGGCGGTCCGCGGCCAGCTGCGGGACGCCGCGACCCGCTCCGAGGCGATGAGCCTGATCATCGGCCGCTGACCCGCGCGGGGCCGCTGCGCAAAGGGCCGGGGGCCGTGGCTGGTGCCACGGCCCCCGGCCCTACGGGGTGTCACCTCAGACGCTGAGACGGCCGCCGAGCCATTCCAGGGCGGCGGGGATCTCGCGGCGCCAGGTGTTGAAGTTGTGGCCGCCGCTGTCGAGGATGATCGAGGAGACACGGGACGGTGACCTGGTCTGCTCGATGAAACTGAGCGTGTCCTTGTAGTTCTCCTCGCCGTGCTTGCTGCTGGTGACCAGCAGACTGACCGGCGGGGCGGGCAGATGCTTCTGGCGCCACATCAGATCGTTCTCCCGCTCCAGCTTCTTGCTGCCGCCGAAAAGATCACCGGTGGTGGCATCGATCGGGGCCTTGTAGGCGCCGGAGAGGGCGACCGCGGTGGAGAAGTCATTCGGGTGCCGCATGGTCATCTTCAGCGCGCAGTAGCCGCCGGTCGAGTCGCCGATGATGCCCCAGCTCTTGGCTTTCTCCCCTATTCGGTAGTGCTCCGAGAGGTTCGCGCGCAAGTCCTTGGTGAAGAACGTCTCGGTCTGCGGCCCATTCGGTATGTCGACGCATTCGGTGTCGCGGGGCGGCGCGACGGTCGGCCGCATCATCACCAGGACCGTCGGCTGCATCTTGTTTTCCCGCAGCAGATCATGCTGCGTCTGCGGGAAGTGCAGCTTCTTGTAGAGGGCCTCGGCCGTGCCCGGGTAGCCGGTGAGGACCACGGACGCCGGGAACTTCTTCTTCGCGTACTTCGCCTGGAAGTACTGCGGCGGCAGATAGACGAACGCCGGACTGGTGATCTTGGACTTCGCACCGCGCACGAGGACCTTGTCGATCCGGCCGCCCACCTCGGCGCGGGAACCACCGGGAACGCTGACGCGCTCGGTGCCCAGCATCTTCAGCTTCGTTCCGTCCGGCCCGGACTCGTAGTTGGTCACTACGCCCGGCTGCTGCTCCTGGCCGAAGAGGTCGGCCCAGGAGGCGTAGAAGCCGAAGGAATTGTTGGCGAACAGGCCGATCGACGCGAAGAGGGAGAGCTGGGTCGCGAGCAGCAGCCCGACGCGGCCGAGGACGGCGCGCCAGTTTCCCTTCGACAGACGGGGCCAGAGCCAAATGGTGAGGACGAAAAGTGCCACTGCGAGGAGGACGGCAAGAAGCAGCACTTTCTTGCTGGTGAGACCCATGTGGTGCTTTCTGCCGGGCGGCCGGTCCAACCGTGGCCGCTAATGGAACCCCGAGCCCTGAAACGCCGTCATACAGGGCGCAAAAAGTCCAGATGCTGCGACAAGGCTCGCATGTTCTCTCGACCGGGGCGACGGGAAAGTGATGTCTGACAGGCTAGATGGCGAAAAGTCGGAGACGGTTGCGTGGCGCACGCCACGCTGGCTCCGTGGACCTCGACCCGAATCGGTGCCGACCCTGATCGGTACGGCCGGAGCGGTCGTCGGCCTGCTGAACCTCGCGGCCGGTATGTTCCCGCGTTTCCGGCACAGCCGGGTGCACGCGCTGGCCGAGGTGCTGCCGGGCGCGGTGAGCCCGCTGGCGGCCGCCGCGTCGATCGTCGTCGGTATCCTCCTGCTCCTGCTGGCCCATGGGCTCAAGCGCCGTAAGCGGCGGGCCTGGGTGGCCGCGGTGGCGCTGCTCCCGGTGGGGATCGCCGCCCAGCTGGTGTACCGCCACTCCATTGCCGGCGCGGTGCTCTCCCTTCTGTTGCTGGTGTTCCTGGTGCGGCACCGCAGCGAGTTCGCGGCCCTCCCCGACCCGCGCAGCCGCTGGAAAGCCGTCGCCAACTTCATCGTCCTCGGCGGTGTGAGCTTCGCCATCGGCATGGTGATCGTCAGCTCCCACCCCCACAAGATCGTCGGCTCGCCCTCCTTCTGGGACAAGGCGCAGCACGTGCTGTGGGGCATGTTCGGCTTCGAGGGCCCGGTCGGCTACACGCACAAGGTCGACTACACCGTCGGCTACTCCCTCGGCGCCCTCGGCCTGCTGACCGTCGCCACCACCGCGTACCTCGCCTTCCGCCCCGAGCACCCGGTGGCCCGGCTGACCGCGGACGACGAGCAGCGGCTGCGCGAGCTGCTCGCCAAGCACGGCGGCCGGGACTCGCTCGGATACTTCGCGCTCCGCCGCGACAAGAGCGCCGTCTTCTCGCCGACCGGCAAGGCCGCGGTCTGCTACCGGGTGATATCGGGCGTGATGCTCGCGAGCGGCGACCCGATCGGCGACGTCGAGGCATGGCCGGGCGCCATCGAGCGCTTCATGGAGGAGGCGCGGGCGCACTCCTGGACGCCGGCCGTCACCGGGTGCAGCGAGACCGGTGGCCAGGTGTGGACCCGGGAGACCGGTATGGACGCCCTGGAGCTGGGCGACGAGGCGATCGTGGACGTCCCCGACTTCACCCTCTCCGGCCGCGCGATGCGCAACGTACGGCAGATGGTCAAGCGCATCGAGCGCAACGGCTACGAGACCCGCGTACGCCGGGTGCGGGATCTGGAGCCGGCGGAGCTGGCCCGCATCCAGCGGGCCGCGGACGCCTGGCGGGACACCGACACCGAGCGCGGCTTCTCCATGGCGCTCGGCCGTATCGACGCGGTGACCGACGGTGACGCGGTGATCGCGACCGCGCACCTGGCCCCCGCCGAGGGCGAGGAGGGCGGCCCGTTCGGCGACCTCAAGGCCATGCAGCACTACGTGCCCTGGGGCACCGACGGGATCTCCCTGGAGCTGATGCGCCGCGACCGCGGCGCCGACCCGGGGATGAACGAGCTGCTGATCGTCGCCTCGTTGCAGGCCGCACCGGATCTGAAGATCAAGCGGGTGTCGCTGAACTTCGCGGTGTTCCGCTCCTCTCTGGAGCGCGGCGAGAAGCTGGGCGCCGGGCCGGTCATCCGGATCTGGCGCGGGATGCTGGTCTTCCTCTCCCGCTGGTACCAGATCGAGTCGCTGTACAAGTTCAACGACAAGTTCCAGCCCCGCTGGGAGCCCCGCTTCGTCGTCTTCCGCAACAGCCGCGACATCCCGCGCATCGGCCTGGCGACGTTGCAGGCCGAGGGCTACCTGGAGCTGGGCCTGCCGCGCGTGCTGCGCCGCCGGAAGGGGACGGAGCCGCAGCCCTGCGCGCACACCGCGGAGGCGGCCCCGCCCGCGGTCGAGAAGGTGGCCTGAGGACCGTGCGCCGGGCGGCCGGAGAGCCGTCCGGCGGAGCGGGTCGCCCGGGGGGCGTACGGAGCCGGTTCGGGTTCCGTACGCCCCCGGGCACGTCGCGGGGCCGCCCGGCGCCCCGCCGTCCGGCCGCCCCGGCGGATGGCCGTCCGCCCGGCCGGCGCACGCCCTGGGGCGCGTCGGCACGGTGGCGCCCGCCCCGGCACACCCGGTACCGGGGTGCCCCGCCGCCGTACGACGCACCGCACCGGACGCCGCGGGCCCCGCCCTCCGGGCGAGCGGCGCCACCGTGACGACACGCCCTAGGCTTGTGCCATGAGTACCTTGCGTGGCCGGGTGGCCGGACTGCCGGACTGGGACCGCTGCGCGGTGATGGGCGTCGTCAACGTCACACCCGATTCGTTCTCCGACGGCGGCGAGTGGTTCGATCCGGAACTCGCGGTCAAACACGGCCTCGACCTGGTGGCCGAGGGCGCCGACGTGGTGGACGTGGGCGGCGAGTCGACCCGGCCGGGCGCGGCGCGGGTGGACGAGGCCGAGGAGCTGCGCCGGGTCGTCCCGGTCGTCCGGGAACTGGCCGCGGCCGGTGTCGTGGTGTCCGTCGACACGATGCGCGCGAGCGTCGCCGAGCAGGCCGTGGAGGCCGGTGCGCGGCTGGTCAACGACGTGAGCGGGGGCGCCGCCGACCCGGCGATGGTGCCGGTGGTGGCCGCGGCGTACGTCCCGTTCGTGGTGATGCACTGGCGCGGCCGGTCCATCGACATGAACAACCGTGCCGTCTACACCGACGTCGTCACGGAGGTCGTCGACGAGCTGGCGCAGAGCATGGAGCGCGCGGTGGCCGGCGGGGTGGACCCGGAGCGGATCGTGATCGACCCGGGCCTCGGTTTCGCCAAGGACGCCGGACACGATCTCGCCCTGGTCGCCCAGCTGGCGCGGCTGCGGGCGCTGGGCAGGCCGCTGCTGGTCGCCGCATCGCGGAAACGGTTCCTGGGCAGAGTGCTGGCGGGCGGCGTGGGAGCCGCTCCGCCGCCCGCGCGGGAGCGGGACGCCGCGACGGCGGCGGTGTCGGCGATCGTGGCGCGCGAGGGGGCCTGGGCGGTGCGCGTGCACGACGTCCGGGCCAGCGCGGACGCCGTACGGGTGGCCCGTGCGGTGGAGGGCGCGGCGCAGAGCACGGTGACCGGAACGGCCGGCACCGCTGGTACGGGAGCACGGGGGGGACGACAGGAATGACGAGCACGGTACCTACGACGGGCACGAGACGGACGACGGGCACGGCGCGTACGGCGGCGGGCCCGGCGGACACGGCAGTCAACGCGACCAACGTGACGGGAACGGTGTGAGCGGCTTGGGCCCACTGACGGACATCGAGCTGGTCGAACAGGCGAACACGACCCTGTACGAGACCATCGAGCGCGGCGATCACGAGGCGCTGTCCGAGCTCTGGCTGGAAGGCCAGGTCAGCGTGGTGCACCCGGGGTGGCCGGTGCTGCGCGGGCGCGGCGAGGTGCTCCGTTCGTACGCCCTGATCATGGCGAACACCGAGTACATCCAGTTCTTTCTGACGGACGTGGAGATCGACGTCATCGGCGACACCGCGCTGGTGACGTGCACCGAGAACATCCTCAGCGGCGGACCCGCCGAGGAGGACGGCTCGGTGGGCCCGCTGATCGGCCAACTGGTCGTGGCGACCAATGTCTTCCGGCGTACGGAAGCGGGCTGGCGGGTGTGGTCGCACCACGGGTCGCCGGTGCTGGCGGACCGCGAGGACGACGGGAACGGCGACGGCGACGAGGGGGAGGACGGGGACGCGTCCGGTCCGGCAGGCGGGGCGGGGGCGCCGGGCGGGGTGTGAACCGGTCCTCTTCGCCGGGCCCGTGCCGCGCCGTCCGGGGCGCCCGGGGCCTGCCGCCCCGGCGCCGCGTACCGGTCAGCGGCAGGGGTCAGCGGGGTGACCGGGGCGCACCCGTTCGAGCCAAGTCGGGGACGGGCAGGGGTGGGGTGTGGGGACAGGGGTAAGAGGCCGCGCGGGCGACCTCCCGGCCGGCTAGCAGCACTACGGGGCGTTGTCCATAGCCCCCATGGGCGAGCGTTGTCAGTGCTCGCAGGTAGATTCGATAAACGAGAGGGGCTGTGCGCCGGGTTTGACTGGTGCGTGCCCGGAATTTCCGACGATTCAGTGGTGCGGAAGTGCCAGTGAGACCAGTGGGAGTGATTCGCGTGGATCGTGTCGCGCTGCGTGGCCTGAAGGCCCGAGGGCACCACGGAGTGTTCCCCCGGGAGCGCGAGGAGGGCCAGACCTTCCTCGTCGATCTGGTGCTGGGTCTGGACACCCGCCCGGCGGCGGCCTCCGACGACCTCGCGAAGACCGTGCATTACGGGATCGTGGCCGAAGAGGTGGTGGCCGTCGTGGAGGGCGAGCCGGTCGACCTCATCGAGACCCTCGCCGAGCGGATCGCCGATCAGTGCCTCAAGCACGAGGGGGTACAGGAGGTGGAGGTGGTGGTGCACAAGCCGGACGCGCCGATCACCGTCCCCTTCGACGACGTGACCATCACCATCACCCGGAGCCGAGTATGAACACCAGCAGCGACCCGACCGTACAGCCGGTGCCCGCCTCCGTCGTGGAGCGCGTGGACGCCGCGGATGTGACGCTCTCCAACCCCAAACGCGCAGTGATCTCCCTCGGCAGCAATCTCGGCAACCGCCTGGAGACGCTCCAGGGTGCCATCGACGCCCTGGAGGACACCCCCGGCCTGCGGGTCAAGGCGGTCTCCCCCGTGTACGAGACCGAGCCGTGGGGCGTCGAGCCCGGTTCGCAGCCCACGTATTTCAACGCCGTGGTGCTGATCAAGACGACCCTGCCGCCGTCCTCCCTCCTGGAGCGCGGGCACGCCATCGAGGAAGCCTTCGAGCGGGTACGGGACGAGCGCTTCGGCCCGCGCACGATCGACGTCGACATCCTGGCGTACCAGGACGTGATCTCCGACGACCCGCAGCTGACGCTGCCGCACCCGCGGGCCCATGAGCGTGCGTTCGTCCTGGTGCCGTGGCACGACATCGACCCCGAGGCGGTCGTCCCCGGGCGCGGTGCGGTGGCCGAGCTGCTGGCGGCGGTCGGCCACGAGGGTGTGGTGCCGCGCGCGGACCTGGAACTGCGGCTGCCGGAGTAGCCGTTAAAGGATGTGGGCCGCTCGCGTTCGGCGCGGGTGCCCGCGGATGCGTACGGAACGCCTCCGGATGGCATGCATACATGGAAACGGCACACATGTATGGGGAACGGACGGAACGGCCATGACGGTGCGAAGGGCGATCGCTCGGTGAAGCAGCTACACATCAAGGTGCTGGTCGGGCTCTTCCTGGCGGCCGGGGCGCTGGCCTGGGCGGGCGCCCGGCTGTGGGACTCGCTGGGCACACTCCCGAGAGTGCCGGTGGCCGCGCCGATCGTGCTGGCACTGATCGCCGCCGTGCTGACCGCCACCGCGCTCTCGATCCGCTCCCGGCTGCGCGCACAGCGCGAGCGCCGGCCGGGCGCCAAGGGCGTGGATCCGCTGGTGGCCGCCCGTGCGGTGGTCTTCGGGCAGGCCAGCGCCCTGGTGGCGGCGCTGGTCGCCGGGCTGTACGGCGGCGTCGGGGTCTTCCTGCTGACCGCGGGGCTGGACGTCGCGACGCGCCGGGACCAGGCGATCTACGCCGGTTTCTCGGTCCTGGCGGGCGCGGCAGTGGTCGCGGCCGCACTCTTCCTCGAACGGATCTGCAAGCTTCCGGAGGACGACGACCACGCGGGCGCGACGCCGGCGTAACGGCGCCCGCGGCCGATGCGCCCGGCGCGGGCCGCGGCGGTGCCGTGGCCCGCGCCCCGTGCCCGCTGTCCGTGCGCGCGCCCCGCGTCGGCCGTCCCCGTACCGGCCGCCCCGGGGCCGCCCGGATCAGACGTCGTGGACGGTGTCGAGCGACACCTCGTCGCGGGCGATGTTCGCGGCGTCCGCGGTGGTGGAACGGCGCAGCGCCTCGTGCAGCCTGGCGGGGGTGAGGACGCCGAGGAAGCGGTCGCCGTCCAGGACGGCGATCCAGCCCGCGTCGTACTGGAGCATCGTGCTGAACGCCTGCTTGAGCGGGGCGCCGAGCGGCAGCCACGCGTCCATCCGCCGGGCGTGCGCACGGACGGTGGCACCCCGCGGGGCGCCGTCCGCGGCGGCTGCGGTGGCGGTGTCCTTCCCGGCGGCGGTGCTGCCCCCGGCCGCGGCCGCCCCAGTGAGCGTCGCCGCGGAGACCCAGCCGTGCAGATTGTCGTCGGCGTCGAGGACGACCGCCCAGGGGGCGCCGTCGGCGGACAGCCGGCCGGCCGCGTGGCGCACCTCGTCGTCGAGGTGGACGATCGGGGGCTGTTCGAGGTCGCCGGTCTCGACGGGGGTGACGGAGAGCCGCTTGAGCCCGCGGTCCGCGCCGACGAACTCGGCGGCGTACGGGGTCGCGGGGGCGCCCAGGACCGTCGCGGGGGTGTCGAACTGCTCGATGCGCCCCGCCCCGTAGACGGCGATGCGGTCACCGAGCCGGACCGCCTCCTCGATGTCGTGGGTGACGAAGAGCACCGTCTTGTGGAGCGTCGACTGGAGCCGCAGGAACTCGTTCTGGAGGTGCTCGCGGACGACCGGGTCGACGGCGCCGAACGGTTCGTCCATGAGGAGCACGGGCGGGTCGGCGGCCAGCGCGCGGGCGACGCCGACGCGCTGCCGCTGGCCGCCGGAGAGCTGGTCGGGGTAGCGGTCGCCGTAGGTGGCCGGGTCCAGGCCGACCAGGTCGAGGAGCTCGGCGGCGCGGGCACGGGCCTTCTTGCGCGGCCAGCCGAGGAGGTGCGGGACGGTGGCGGTGTTGTCCAGGATGGTCTTGTGGGGGAAGAGCCCGACCTGCTGGATGACATAGCCGATGCGGCGGCGCAGTTCGACGGGGTCGATGGCGGATATGTCGTCACCGTCGAGGTAGATCGTGCCGCTGGTGGGCTCGATGAGCCGGTTCACCATCTTCATCGTCGTGGTCTTGCCGCAGCCCGAGGGTCCGACGAGCGTGACCAGTTCGCCCTTGGCGACTTCGAAGGAGAGGTCGTCGACGGCGGTGGTGCCGTCGGCGTAGCTCTTGGTGACGTGGTCGAAGCGGATCATGATTCCCCATTGTGGGCAGGCGGTCGTGAACGCGGTGTGTCGAGTGGATGGCGGGCCGGGCCGATTGTCAGTGGTGGGGGATAGGGTCGCAGACAGTCACCGAAATTGTGAGCGACAGGGCGGGGGAGGTGACGACGATGGACGCCGGACCGAGCGCTCTTACGGTCGCGCAGGCCGCTGAGCAGAGCTGTTTGCAGGCGAACGACTGGATCTGCGGTGAGTACGTCCGCACCCGTGGCCACGAGCTGCTGGACGCGACCGTCCAGCACATCGGCATCACGGCCGTATCCGTGATCATCGGCCTGCTGGTGGCCTTTCCGCTGGCGCTGGTGGCCCGGCGCTGGCGGGCCGCGGCGGGGCCGGTCCTGGGGCTGACGACGGTGCTCTACACCGTCCCGTCCCTGGCCATGTTCGCGCTGCTGACCCCGGTCTTCGGGGTCTCGGCGGCGGTGGTGATCACCGGTCTGGTGATGTATTCGCTGACGATCCTGGTGCGGAACATCCTCGCCGGGCTGACGGCGGTGCCGGACGAGGTGCGGGAGGCGGCCCGCGGGATGGGGTACGGCGCCGCGCGGCTGCTGTTCGAGGTGGAACTCCCGCTGGCGCTCCCCGCGATGGTGGCCGGTCTGCGGATCGCGACGGTCTCGACGGTGGCCATGACGACGATCGGTTCGGTCGTCGGCTACGGCGGTCTGGGCAATCTCATAGCCAGCGGTATGGAGGGCTTCTTCAAGGCGGAGGTCCTGACGGCGACGGTGCTGTGCGTACTGCTGGCGCTGCTGGCCGACCTGCTGCTGATGGGCCTTCAGCGGCTGCTGACGCCCTGGACACGGACGCGGGCGAGGACGCGGGCCCGGCGCGGGGCGGGCACGACGAAGGCGGTGGCCTGAGCGATGGACGCGATCACGGGCGCGTGGCAGTGGCTGACGACGGCCGCCAACTGGGCCGGGGAGAAGGGCGTATGGCACCGGCTGGGCGAGCATGTCTACCTCAGCGCGCTGTGCCTGGTCA
Source organism: Streptomyces sp. x-80 (assembly GCF_046549095.1). Taxonomy (NCBI): domain Bacteria; kingdom Bacillati; phylum Actinomycetota; class Actinomycetes; order Kitasatosporales; family Streptomycetaceae; genus Streptomyces; species Streptomyces sp. x-80. The sequence goes on along the minus strand of NZ_JAJPWM010000023.1, from coordinate 68,240 downwards.
TCTCCTGCCTGATAGCCCTGCCGGTGGCCCTCTGGCTGGGGCATATCGGCAAGGGCGGGGCGCTGGCGGTCAATATCTCCAACGTCGGGCGGGCGGTGCCGACCTTCGCGGTGCTGGTGCTCCTGACGCTCAGCCCGCTGGGGACGCACGGGGACTGGCCGACGATCATCGCGCTGGTGCTGTTCGCGGTGCCGCCGCTGCTGACCAACGCCTATGTGGGCATGCGGGAGGCGGACCGCGATGTGATCGAGGCGGCCCGGGGGATGGGCATGTCGGGGCCGCAGCTCCTGCTGCGGGTCGAGATACCCCTCGCCTACCCGCTGATCATGACCGGCCTGCGGTCGGCGACGGTGCAGGTGGTGGCCACGGCGACGCTGGCGGCACTGGCCGGCGGCGGGGGTCTGGGCCGGATCATCACCGCGGGCTTCGGCAACTACGACACCGCGCAGGTGGTCGCGGGCGCGCTGCTGGTGGCCGTGCTGGCGCTGGCCGTAGAGGGCGCCCTCGTCCTGGCGGACCGGTTCTTCGACCCGATGCGGGGGCGGCGGCGCGGGGCCCGTACGGCGGCGCGAGGCATGGCAGGGGGTACGGGGCGCGGCGATGCGGGTCCCGGGACGGGCTCCGGCACCGGCTCTGGCTCCAGTGTGCCCGGTGCGCCCGAGGGGTCGGCCGGGCCGGGCGGGGTTGGCGCGGCCCAGAGGTCCGGTGAGCCCCGCGGGCTGGGCGTGCCTGGTGTGACCGGTGGGTCCGGCCGCGGTGGGGATGCGGTCGCGTCGGGAAAACTCGCCTGACGCGGTGCCCCGACTTTGCCATGCTGCCGAGCGGTCCGGTCCGGTCCGTAGCGGTCCGGAGTGGTCCGGTCCCCGGTGGCCCGATGAGGGCCCTGGTCCCGGGCTTTCGACACCGAGTCTCCGTTACCCAGCCACCGTTACCCGGCCCTGTACCCAGCCCCGTTACCCGGTCCCGATACCGGTCCCCGTTTCCGATCACCACCTCACCCACCTGACCGCACTCGGCACGCTCCACCCAGCACCAGACCAGACCAGATCTGACCGAACGAACTGAATGGTGAATTCCATGAGCAGCAAGTCGCGCGTGGCGCGCACCGCGCTTGTCGCGGGCACAGTGATCGCGCTGGCGGCCGGGCTGGCCGCGTGCGGTGGCGAGAGCCTGGAGGACAAAGGCGGCAGCAAGAGCAAGGGTGGTGGGAAGGGCGAGATCGTCGTCGGCTCGGCCGGTTTCACCGAGTCGAAGGTGCTCGCCGAGATGTATTCCAAGATCCTTAACGAAGCGGGTTACCGAACGAGCGTCCAGACGCTGGCCAATCGGGAGCTGTATGAACCGGCTCTGGAGAAGGGCCAGATCGATGTCGTGCCGGAATACGCCTCGACTCTCGCGGAATTCCTCAACGCGAAGCAGAACGGCCCCAAGGCGAAGCCCGTCGCCTCCAGTGACATAGACAACACCGTGACGGCGCTCAAGAAGCTCGCCGAGCCGCGCGGTCTCAAGGTGCTGCCGGTGGGCGAGGCCACGGACCAGAACGCCTTCGCGGTCACCAAGGAATTCGCTGACCAGCACAAGCTGAAGACGCTCTCCGACCTGGGCGCGTCGAAGCAGAAGATCAAACTCGCGTCGGGCGAGGAGTGCGAGACGCGGCCCTTCTGCAAGCCGGGCCTGGAGAAGACGTACGGCATGGACATCGCGGGCCTCGACCCCAAGGGCGTCGGCACCCCGCAGTCCAAGCAGGCGGTCAAGGACGGCACGGATCAACTGGTGCTCACCACGACCACGGACGCCACGCTCGACAACTTCGGTCTGGTGCTCCTCCAGGACGACAAGAAGCTCCAGAACGCCGACAATGTGCTGCCGGTGGTGAATGCGAAGAGGGCCGGTGACAAGGAGATCGAGACGGCTCTCGGCAAGCTCACGGCGGTGCTGACGACCAAGGACTTGATCGACTTGAACCGCAAGGTCGATGCCGAGCGACTCAAGCCGGCAGATGTCGCGCAGGCATATCTGAAGTCCAAAGATCTGATCAAGAAGTAACCACAGGGAAACGGATCGGTGTGCGGGGCCCCATCGGTCCCGCACGCACGGTAAGTTTCTGGCCATGCCACGAGGACGCCACCGCCATTCACCAACCCTCCACCGGCTGCTTCCTCCCTCGACGGTCGCCGGTGCGTCGATCGCATGCGCCACGGGAGCGTGGTTCGTCGGCGACGACCTCACACAGCGCGTGCTCGCCGCGGGCGCGGCGGCCGCCGCGGTCGGCGGCGCGGTCCTGCTGCGGACCTGGGACCGTAAGGCCGGCAAGCAGGTCGCCGAGCTCAGTCGCGCCCGGACGCGCGAGGAGTGGCGGACCGAGGAGCGGGTGGCCGAGCTCGAATCGGATGTCGAGGAGGCCCGCGAGATCCGCGCCGCGCTGGATACCAAACTCCGGGCCAAGCGTGCCGAGTTGGCCCGGTTGCGCAGCGAGCACGCCGAACTGCTGCGCCGCTACGCCACCGCGGAGACCGAGCGGGCCAGCGCGCTGGAAGGCCGGCGTCTCCTGGAGATCGAGGCGGCGGCCCCGGGTACCTCCTCGGCCCCGGCGTTGCCGCCCGCCGACGCTGACGGTCCGGCGGACGACGGCTCGGAACAGGGCGGTCCGGAGCGGGACGGCCGGGGCAGCCTGGTGTCGGACGGCCGGCTCGGCACCGCCGCGTTCGCGCAGGCCGACGAGGCGCTGCGGCGGCTGGTCGGCAGCGCCGCCCGCCAGCGCGACCGGGCCCAGGAGGCCCTGCGGACGCCGGACGGTGCGAAGACCCGGGGCGGCGCGGCCGGTCCGGGTGGCGGGGCCCCTCGCGATGACACGGCCTCTCGCGACGGTGCGGCGCGGCAGGACGGTGCGCCTGGCCGAGCCGGCCTGGTCCATCCCGATGGTCCGACGCGTCGTGCCGATGGCGCGGTCCGTCGCGAGGGTGGCGCCCGGTCCGACGGCGCGGCCCGTCGTGAGGGTGGACGGTTCGACGGTGCGGGCCGGTCCGATGACGCGGGTCGGTTCGACGGCGCGGGGCAGATCGACAGTGCGGCCGGTTCCGGTGGTGCGGCCGGTGCCGAGAGCGAGGACCGTCAGGACGTACCTGGCGGTCGGAGCAGCCGTGGTGGCCGTAGCGAGCCGGGCGGCCGTACCGGGCAGGACGACCGGCGTGAGCAGGACGACCGGAGCGGCCGGGGCAGTTCGGGCGCTGCGGACCGTACGGATGCTGTGGATGGTGCGGGAGGCCAGGAGAAGTCCGGGGCGGTCGCCGCGCGGCTGGCGAACGGTGCGCGGCACGCCCGTACGAACACGTCTGCCGTGCCCGCGCTCCGCCGGATTCCGGCCGCCGCCGCCGTCATCCCGGCGCCCGCCGTGCCCCGCCCCGTCACCTCCCGTGCGCTCGGCGGCTTCGACTTCTTCGGCAACGCGGCCGCCGAACGGCGTCAGCTCACCGCGCCGCTGGAGGACGACCTGGCCGATGTCGTCGGCGACGAAGCACTCGCCGAGCAGTCGGCCCGCGCGCAGGCTCGTACGCCGGCCCCGCCGGCCCTTACCGAGGCTCGTACGCACGCGGCGAGTGCGCAGGCGAGTGTGGACGCCCAGGGGGACGGACGCGAGCCGGACGCCGTCGTGGCGGACGAGGACAAGGACGAGGACAAGGACGTGGCCGCCGGCGACGAGGCGGCAGCAGCCGCGGCGCCAGGTGGCAAGGCACCCGGCGGCAGGCCGGCCGATGGTGTCGGTGAGGTCATCGACCTGACCGCGCATGACGAGACCGAACAGTTCGACGTCGCCGTACTGCGCAGCGCCATCTCCTGAGCCCTCGGCTCTCCACCACCTCGGCTCTCCACCACCCCAGCTCTCCGCCGCCTCCGTCCGCCGGTTCTCTCTCCTCAGGTCTCCGGGTCTGTCTTCCGGCCCCCGCCGGGTACTCCTGTGGAGGGTGGGGGCCGGATGCGGTGGGACCAAAGGCATACGGGCAAGAACCTCCCCCGGTAGCACGGTCGGCCGCCGATCCGCCGCAAGGATTGAGGCACCCGCCGTCGCTTCCGGAAGGAACCCCCGTGCCGAATTCCCTGCGCACTTTCTCCCGAGCCCGAGCCCGCGTACTCGCCCGCCCCGCCGCCCGTCCGCTGGCAGTGGCCGCCGTGACGCTGGCCGCCGGTGCCGTCCTGACCGGCTGCTCCGGTTCCGATTCGTGGAACCCTTTCGACCATCACGAGCAGCGGTCGGAGTACGCCACCGGTGCCGAGGCGAAGAAGGCCCGCACCTCCATGCCGCGCTGGCTGTCGGACGACGCCACGGACATCAAGTACGTCTTCTCGACGACGGGTGACGACCGGCTGATCGCGGCCAAGTTCAAGGACGCCGGGCTGCCCGCCGAATGCGTCACCGGCAAGGGGGCGGCGAAGGCGCAGGGTAAGCCGAAGCTGGCGGCCGACTGGTTCCCCAAGGACCTCGCGGCGAAGGTCGATACGCAGTGCGGCACCTGGTCGGGCGCCACGGTCGACGGCACCTTCTACGCCTGGCAGGACCACGACGCCGTCCAGAAGTCGCCCCGTACCGAGCAGCCCCGGTAGTCCGAGCAGCCCCAGGAGCCCGAGCAGCCCTATCGGTCCCAGCCGTCCTGCCGGACCCCATAACCCCGGCAGTCCTGGCAGCCCCAGCAGTCCTGGCAACCCCAGCGGTCTTGGCGGTCCCAGCGGTCTCGGCAACCCGAGCAACCCGAGAAGTGACGGCAGGGGAGCGCCGCCCCCACGCCCCCTGTTCGCGGAACGGTGCCGCACGGGTGCGGACGAGCTCGTCCAGGCGGGACCTTCGCCGGGGGCGCCCCCTGGATCCCCCTCCTGGATCGCCCCGGAGTTCCTCCGGAGACCCCCGAAGGCCGTACCCGCCCCCGATCACCCACAGCCAACCCCGGGCAGAAACCGCACCATCCTGAACTCAACCCGACGGCAACCCGGAAGCAATCTGACGCGGTCCGAAACGCCATTGATCTTGCGTTTCCTGTCCGGGTGCCTTGAGTGGCAGTATTCGCTCGCTTCACCACATTGCGCGAGGAAATACCCGGCATTCTCCGGCAATCCTCATCAATCTCAAGCGATGCCAAGCAAACCCAAGTGATCTCAGGCGATGTCGATCAATCCAGTGGCATGCCATGGCATGTCGTGCTGTGTCGTGTTGTGTACCGGCACGACAAGCCACGTGACATCGACGGAATGGAGCGTCAATGAAGCTTTGTGGGGGTAACACGGTCCGGCGTTGGGGAGTTGCGCTGACCGCGTCCACGGCGGCGATCGCCGTTGCCCTGCCCGCGTCCACGGCCGAGGCCGCGAGCGGGCCCTCGGGAGTCAAAGCGCTGGGTGCCTACCTGCTGGACAGCGGGGCGAACCGCCAGCTGTGGGGCAAAGCCGCCGACACCAAGCGGGAGATGGCCAGCACCACCAAGGTCATGACGGCGGTCGTGGTCCTGGACACCCGCGGTGTCGACCTGAACAAGCGGGTCACCGTCAAGAAGTCCTACCGCGACTACGTCGCCCGTAACGGCGCCAGCACCGCGGACCTGCGCGCCGGCGACCAGTTGACGGTCCGCCAGCTGCTGTACGCGCTGATGCTGCCGTCCGGCTGCGACGCCGCGTACGCGCTCGCCGACACCTTCGGCAGCGGCAACACGGAGGCCAAGCGCACCAAGTCGTTCATCGACAAGATGAACGCCCGCGCCAAGGCGCTCGGGCTGCGCAACACCAAGTACGACTCGTTCGACGGCATCTCCACGCACGGCGGCAACTACACGACGCCCCGCGACCTGGCCCAACTCGCCCGCCACGCGCTGGGCAACGGCTCGTTCGCCACCGTCGTGAAGGCGACCAGCACCAAGCAGAAGGCCGCCAACGTCAACCGGACGTACACCTGGTACAACACCAACAAGCTGCTGGGCTCCTATCAGGGCGCCATCGGCGTCAAGACCGGTACCGGCACCAAGGCCGGTGCCTGCCTGGTGTTCGCGGCCAAGCGGGGCAACCGGACCGTCGTCGGCACCATCCTCAACGACAACACCAACCGTTACCCGGACGCGACGAAGATGCTCGACTACGCGTTCCACACGCATACGGAGGTGAAGCTCCGCAAGCTTCCCGAGGGCGTGCAGAACGACTGAGCTGTCTGCGTGCCTGCCTGCCGGCCGGCAGGCACGCAGACAGACTGACCGGCCTGTGACCGCTGTACCGGCTTCTCCGTTCCGGGAGAACTCCCGGCTCCGGGCTCTGGGTTCCGGGTTCTCGGATGCCGGATATCGGATACCGGCCGTCCCCACCTTGTCCACAGGCTGTGGATGAAGCGGGCCCCGGCGCCAAGGTACATATCTGGCACCGGGGCCCGACGCGCGTCACCGCGCCACGTCACCGCGCCACGACAACGAGGGCCACCGCGTCACGGCAGCACGGCGTCATGGCGGCACCGCCTCACGGCGTCACGATGGCGAAGTTGGTGTCGGGCTTGGTGAGATAGCCGAACACCGTTGAGGGGGCGGTCGGGTCGTCGCCGGTGACGGAGACCGCACCCTCCGCGACCGCCGCCTCGAACGCCTCCTTGAAGCCGCCCTTGGCCACCGCCGCCGCGATCAGCACCTTGTCCAGCGCATCCCGGGTCAGCGTGATCGTCGCCTGCGGTTTGGCGACCAGCAGGTCCTTGCCCGGTACGTGGATCAGGGCGCCGTTGCGCAGCGTGGTCGTCACGCCCTGCTGCTGCGGCGAGGTCACATGCCACTGCAAGGAGATCGGCGCGGACTGCTCCGCGCCTGCCCGCGGACCGTCGACGGTCTGCGCCAGCGTGTCGAAGACCTGGGACAGGCTGAGGCTCTGGACGAGGTCGAGACCGGGCTGGGTCGGGGTGCCGCCGGGCCCCTCGACGACCTCCTTGGCGCCGGTGAGGAAGAAGTTCCGCCAGGTGCCGTTCTCGGAGCCGTAGCCGAGCTGCGTCAGCGCCTGCGACTGGAGGTCCTTGGCCCGGCCGGCGTACTCGTCGGTGACGCCGGGGGCGAAGACGGCGTGATTGGTCAGTTCCACCACCCAGCGGTAGTCGCCGTTGTCGTACGCCTCCTGCGCCTTGGCCAGCAGGGAATCCACGCCGCCGATGGCGTCGAGGTAGCGGCGGCCGGCCTCGGCGGGCGGGTAGTTCCACAGGTGCGCCGGGTTGCCGTCGAACCAGCCGATGTAGCGCTGGTAGACCGCCTTGACGTCGTGGCTGACCGAGCCGTAGTAGCCGCGGTTGTACCACTGCGTCTTGAGGGAGGCGGGGAGTTCGAAATCCTCGGCGGCCTCGATGCCGGTCGAACCGGTGTTGATCAGGCGCAGCGTCTGGTCGTTGAGGTACGCGTACAGATCCCGCTGGCTGCTGAGGAACTCGATGATCTGGTCGTTGCCGAAGGTGGGCCAGTGGTGGGAGGCGAACTCCACCTCGGTGTGCTCGGCGAAGGTCTGGAGAGCCTCGGTGAGATAGGTGGACCAGGCGTGCGGGTCGCGGACCTGGGCACCGCGCAGGGTGAGGAGGTTGTGCAGGGTGTGCGTGGCGTTCTCCGCCATGCACAGGGCCTGCTTCTCCGGCAGATAGATGTTCATCTCCGCCGGGGCCTCGGTGCCGGGCGTGAGCTGGAAGATCAGCCGTACGCCGTCCACGACCAGCCGGGTGAGGCCGGGGCGCCAGGGGATCCGGTCCGCGGCCTGCCACTGGTCGCGGGGCGTGGCGGTGGCGGTGGTGATGCTCTGGTTCGGCGGGATGAGGGTCACCTCGCCGGTGGAGACCGTCAGGCCGAGACCCGAACCGACCTGCCCGGTGGGGCCCTTGTCCAGCGCGGCGGCGTACATGTACGCGGAGCGGCGGGCCATCGCGGGCCCGGCGTAGATGTTCTCGCTGACGGCGTGTTCGAGGAAGCCGTCGGGGGCGATGAAGGGAATGTCCGGGACGGCGTCGCCCTGCTCCCCGAACAGGCCGCGCACGCCGCCGAAGTGGTCGACGTGGCAGTGCGTGTAGATGACGCCGGTGACCGGGCTCTGGTCCTCGGTCGTGTCCCGGTAGAGCTTGAGCGCGGCGTACGCCGTCTCCCGGCTGGCGAGCGGGTCGATGATGACGAGACCGGCCAGGCCCTTGATGATCGTCATGTTGGAGAGGTCGTAGCCGCGGACCTGGTGGATGCCGTCGGTCACGTGGAACAGCCCGGCGACGGAGGTGAGCCGGCCCTGCCGCCAGAGGCTCGGGTTGACCGTGGCGGGCACCTCCTCGGCATCGGCGAGGAACTCGTAGTCGGCGAAACTCCACACCACGCGCTCCGGGTTGTCGCGCGCGACGATGTAGGGCTGGTCCGGTACGGCCAGCAGTCCGCGATGCGCGTCGCGGTAATCGGTGCTGTCGTCGAACGGCAGCGTGTCCTTCGCCGCGCGGTTCGTCTCGGTGATGAACGAGGACGGTTCGATGGGCTCGGTCACGCAATCTCCTCTCCTGGGCACCGGGCACGGCGGTGCCGTGTCCAAGTGCGGTGGGTGAGGGCGAAGTTACGTAGCGGAACGAGAGAGGGGCAAGGTACTGATTCAAGCCAGTGGGGCCAGCGCAATGCGCGCTCCGCGCGCTACTTGTCGATGTCGCCGACGACGAAGAACAGTGAGCCGAGGATGGCCACCATGTCGGAGACCAGGGTGCCCGGCAGCAGCTCCGTCAGCGCCTGGATGTTGTTGTACGACGCGGAGCGGAGTTTGAGGCGGTAGGGGGTCTTCTCGCCCTTGGAGACGAGGTAGTAGCCGTTGATGCCGAGGGGGTTCTCGGTCCAGGCGTAGGTCGTGCCCTCCGGGGCCTTGAGGACCTTGGGGAGGCGCTGGTTGACCGGGCCGGGCGGCAGCTGCGCGAGCCGGTCCAGACAGGCGTCGGCGAGATCGAGGGAGTTGTGGCTCTGGTCGAGCAGGCACTCGAAGCGGGCCAGGCAGTCGCCCTCCTCGCGGGTGACGACCCGGAGAGTGTCCTGAAGTTCGCCGTACGCCAGATACGGCTCGTCGCGGCGCAGATCGAAGTCGACACCGGAGGCGCGGGCGATCGGCCCGGAGACGCCGTACGCGTGCACCGCCTCGCGCGCGAGCACACCGACGCCGCGGGTCCGGCCGCGGAAGATCTCGTTGCCGAGGACCAGGTTGTCGAAGACGTCCATCCGGGAGCGGACCGCGGCGACGGCGTCCCGGGTCCGGCCGAGCCAGCCGGCCGGGAGGTCCTCCTTGAGGCCGCCGACACGGTTGAACATGTAGTGCATCCGGCCGCCGGAGATCTCCTCCATGACGTTCTGGAGCTCTTCGCGCTCGCGGAAGGCGTGGAAGACGGGCGTGATGCCGCCGAGCTCCAGGGGGTACGAGCCGAGGAACATCAGGTGGTTGAGGACGCGGTTCAGCTCGGCGAGGAGCGTACGGGACCAGACGGCCCGCTCGGGGACCTCCATGCCCAGCATCCGTTCGACACCGAGCACCACCCCGAGCTCGTTGGAGAACGCCGACAGCCAGTCGTGGCGGTTGGCGAGCATGATGATCTGGCGGTAGTCGCGCGCCTCGAAGAGCTTCTCGGCGCCGCGGTGCATATAGCCGACCACCGGCTCGGCGTGCTGGATGCGTTCGCCGTCCAGGACCAGACGCAGCCGCAGCACGCCGTGCGTGGAGGGATGCTGCGGGCCGATGTTGAGCACCATGTCGGTGCTCTCCGCCGCGCCGCCGATGCCGACCGTCGTCTCCGTCATGGGAACAGTCTCGCAGTTCACCGGCTGTGCCTAGGGTGTGGGAGGCAAGCCGGGAGGAATGGCGTGGGGATGGGTGCAGGGGTGGATACGGGGAGAGAGAAGGACGGGCCGGCCGGGGCGGTGGGACCGGTGGCGGGCTCCGGCCCGTCGGGTTCGGCACCGGGCGCAGCACCGGTCCTGGGAGGGGGCTCGGTGGCGGTCGAGGAGTGGCGTGGGGTGCCGCGAGAGCTGTTGCGGATGCGGCGGCTGGTCCTGGCGTTGACGCTGGTGCCGATCGCGGTGGCCGGCGGGGCGCTGGCGGGATGGCTGGCGGGCCCGCCGTTCGCGGCGGCCGCACTGCTGCCGCTGCTGCTCCTGCTGTGGATCCGGCACCTCCTGGCGCGCAACTGGCGGTCCTGGAAGTACGCCGAGCGGGACGACGACCTGCTGATCAGCCGGGGCGTGCTGTGGCGCCGGCTGACGGTCGTGCCGTACGGGCGGATGCAACTGGTGGAGGTCACCTCGGGGCCGCTGGAGCGGCGCTACGGACTGGCCGGTGTCCAGCTGCACACCGCGGCGGCGACCAGCGACGCGCGCATCCCGGGGCTCGCCCCCGAGGAAGCCGCGCGGCTGCGGGACCGGCTGACCGAACTCGGCGAGGCACGATCGGCGGGGCTGTGACGGGGAGAACCGGCGCTCCGAAGGCAGAACGGGCGGGCCTGAGAGAACGCGGCGAACGCGGCGAGCGGGGGGAACCGGGAGAGATAGGGGCAGCGGGGGCAGTGGGGGCGACAGGGGCTACGCGGGTGACGGGGGCCATGGACGAGCCGGCCGCCGGGGCACCCGTCCGGCCCGCCGTGCGCGAGCGGCGGCTGCATCCCGTCACGCCGCTGCTCCGGGCCTGGGCACCACTCGCCGGGGTGGCGTTTCTCGTGAAAGAGGACTGGGCCCGTAACTGGGCGCTCGGCCTGGACCCCGGCTGGCTGGCGGCCGGCATCGTGCTGCTGATACTCGCCGCCGGCACATACGGCTACCTGTCCTGGCGCCGCACGTACTACGCCCTCACCGACACCGAACTGCGCATCCGCAGCGGCCTGCTCTTCCGCCGCTCCGTACACATCCGCCTCGACCGCCTCCAGGCCGTCGAGATCGCCGAACCGCTGCTCGCCCGGCTGGCGGGCGTCGCCAAACTCACCCTCGACGTCCTGGGCACCGAGAAAAAGGACGAGCTCGCCTTCCTCGGCAAGCGGCGCGCGCGCGAGCTGCGTGCCGAACTCCTCGCGCGCGCCGCCGGGTTCGCGCCCGAGGACGCGGCGGACCTCGGCGAGGCCCCGACGCGCGAACTGGCGCGGGTGCACCCGAAAACCCTCGCCGCGGCGGTGGCGCTGAACGGCGCCGCCCTCTGTCTGCTGCTGGGCGGGCTGGTGTCCACCGCCCTCGCCTGGCAGTTCCTGGACAGCCTGTGGACGGGCCTGGTGATGGCCGTCTCCGCGTCCGGGGCGCTCTGGGCGGTGACCGGCGGGCGCTATCTGAGCGAGTACGACTGGACGGTCGGCGCGTCCCCCGACGGGCTCCGGCTGGATCACGGGCTGCTCGACCGGCAGCACGAGACGGTGCCGCCGGGCCGCATCCAGGCCGTACGGATCGTCCGGCCGCTGCTGTGGCGGCGGAAGGGCTGGGTGCGGATCGAGATGGATGTCGCGGGGACGCACAACGGCGTGCTGCTGCCGGTCGCGGACCTGGCCACCGCGCAGCGGGTGATCGCGCAGGTCCTGCCGCGGACCGACATCGAGGCCGTCCGGGCGGCGCTGCGCCCGGCCCCGCGGCGGGCCTGGCTCTGCCTGCCGGTGCGGTGGCGCGGCCTCGGCCACACGGCCGACGACACGGTTTTCGCCGCCGCCAAGGGCCTGTTCACCCGCACGCTCTCGCTGGTGCCGCACGCCAAGGTGCAGAGCGTACAGCTGCGCCAGGGGCCCTGGCAGCGGTGGCTGGGGCTCGCCGACGTCGCGGTCGACACGGGCGCGAACACGGTGGTGACCGCCCGCCTGCGCCCGGCGGACCAGGCCCGCGCCCTCGTCACCGACCAGGCCGAACGCTCCCGCACGGGACGCCGGGAGGCGGCCCCGGAACAGTGGATGCGGGCGTGACGAGCACAGCGGGCGTGACAAGTACGGGGGACAGGTGCGGGTGTGCCCTCCCGCACGCCCTCCGCTACGCCGTGAGCAGCCCCGTACACGCCTCGCCCACCGGTTCCAGGAGCCAGCCGAAGCCGCCCAGGCCCGCCGGATCGGTCAGCTCCGCCGCCGCGCCGGCCGCGCCGAGGGCCCGTACGTAGCCGATCGGGTCGGTGGTGGCGAGGGCGAGCGGCGGGCGGCGGCCGTCGACGCCGAGGGCGTGCAGCGCCTGGCGCTGGGTCAGCCGCTCGGCCGCCGGACCCGCGCACGCGTCCAGCGCGACATGCGCCGTGAGATCGCAGCCGCCGTCCGGTACGGGGCGCACCTCGCGGCCGTCGCGGAACCCGGTGAGCGTCCCGAACGGCGGCCGGTCCGCGTGGTCGTGCGCGTAGTCGGCGGTGACGGCCAGCCCGGCGCGCAACGTACGGACGGCCCGCGCCCAGGCCGCGTCCCGTGGCCGGCCGACCTCGGCGCGCAGCCCGGGGGAGGGGCGGGGACCGGCGCCCGGGGCCAGCGTCGGCCACCAGCGGGCCAGCCACGCCGCATCCGCGCCGCCCACCGGGGCGCCCAGCCGTTCCGTGCCGTCGGCACGGACGAGGACCCGGCGCGGCACACCGTCCCCGTCCGCCTCGACGACATCGACCGGCACGTTGTCCAGCCACTCGTTCGCGAACAGCAGACCGGTGAGCGAGCCGGGAGCGGGCAGCTCGGCCCGCCACGCGATCAGCGGGTCGAGGCCCGCGGGGCGCGCCGCGCGCTCGACGGCGTACAGGCGCAGCCGGGCGCGGGCCGCGGGGGGCAGCGCGCCGAGCACACCGGTCAGCAGCTCACCGCGGCCCGCGCCCACATCGATCAGCGCCAGCTCGGCAGGGTGGCCCAGAGCGGTGTCGACGCGGCGCAGGAGGGTGGCGACGGCAGTGGCGTAGTGGGCAGAGACATGTACGGAGGTGCGGAAGTGACCGGCGGGGCCGGGCCCCCCGGGCCGGGTGTAGAAACCGTCCGGTCCGTAGAGAGCATCCTCCGCCGCGTCCCGCCAGCCGCGCCACTCGTTCATCACCCGCCCCACGGTACGGGCGGCGGCCGGGTGTCCGTAGCTCGGCCGGGCCCATGGGTGCGCGGAGACACGGGCCGGTGGGCGCACCGGCCGGCGGGCCGACGGATTTCCAGATCCACGTCCGGACCCGCGCGGGGCAGCCATACGCCCGTACCCGCACGGGCCGGGCGCCCGGCCCGGCACCGCGTACCCCGACCGCCCGGACCTGCGACGGATCCACGCAGGTCACCCCAGGGGCCGACGCAATGGCGCATACGGTCTCCACCTTGGGGAGTACGCCCGCCGCACAGGATCGCTCCTCCGGTTGACCCGCGCACCTACCCGCTTTGCCTACGCTGGGTTACGTGCAGCGCCTCTACGACTTCTTCCGCAGACATCCGACGGGAGTGGACACCTTCTGGGCCGTCCTCCTGTTCGGATTCAGTGGTCTGTGGATCGTGTCCGGTCTCCACGGCGCCGCGCATCAGCTCATCGGCACGGTCGTCGGCATCGGCCTCTCCACCGTCGTCGCGCTGCGCCGCAAATGGCCCGAGTGGATGCTGCTGCTGACCATCGTCCTCGGCATCGGCCAGCTGGTCTTCGACCTCCAGGCCAACCTGGGCAATTTCGCGATCCTCGTGATCACCTACACGGTCGCGTCCGGCACCACCCGATGGGCCTCACGCCTGGCCCTCGCCGGCGCGCTCATCGCCCCGGCCCTCGCCGTCTGGCGCTTCCAGATAGCCCGCACCGATCAGCCGGTCTGGGGGCTCGTGTTCTTCACGGTCCTGTTCACCGTGCCGTTCGTACTGGCCTGGGTCCTCGGCGACTCCGTCCGCACCCGCCGCGCCTACTGGGCACAGCTGGAGGAGAAGGCCGCCCGGCTGGAGAAGGAGCGCGAGACCCAGTCCCGGATCGCGGTGGCGGCCGAACGCGCCCGGATCGCCCGCGAACTGCACGACGTCGTGGCGCACAACGTCTCGGTGATGGTCGTCCAGGCGGACGGCGCCGCGTACGTCCTCGACGCCGCGCCCGACCAGGCCCGCCAGGCACTGGAGGCGATCTCTGGCACGGGGCGCCAGGCACTGGCCGAGATGCGCCGGCTGCTGGGCGTGCTGCGCACCGGCGAGAAACCGGAGGGCGGCGAATACGTCCCGCAGCCGGGCGTCGAACAGCTCGCCGACCTCATCGACCAGGTGCGGGGCGCCGGACTGCCGGTCGACTTCCGGGTGGTGGGCGAGCCGCGGTCACTGCCCAGCAGCGTTGAACTGACCGCGTACCGCATCGTGCAGGAAGCGCTGACCAATACCCGTAAGCACGGCGGTCCGGACGTCGGCGCCACGGTCCGCCTCTGCTACAAGGACGCCGACCTGGATCTCCTCGTCGAGGACGACGGACGGGGCGCGCAGCACGAGCTGTACCAGGACGGCGGGGCGGACGGCCTCGGCCACGGCCTGATCGGGATGCGTGAACGGGTCGGGATGGTCGGCGGCAGCCTGGACGCGGGGCCGCGGCCGGGCGGCGGCTTCCGGATCAGCGCCGTACTCCCGCTCAAACCCGGGCGGTGAGGCCGGCCGCCCCGCCGCGCGTGCCGCGTGTACGCCGCTCGGCTCCCTACCGCTCGGCCCGCCCCAGCTGTCCCGCCTGACCCGGTTTTCCCTCCGTACGCTGTTGCCCCGCTCCTGCGCCCCCGCCCGAGTCACTTCCCCTTGCCCCAGCCCCTTGCCCCAGCCCCGCCCGAACCGCTCCTGAGGCCGCCGGTGAGTCCCGCTCCCGAGCCTCGCCCCCCGAAGGGATCCCCCGCTGCCATGACCATCCGCGTGATGCTCGTCGACGATCAGGCGCTCTTGCGCACCGGCTTCCGGATGGTGCTGGCCGCGCAGCCCGATATGGAGGTCGTCGCGGAGGCGGGCGACGGGGTGCAGGCGCTGGAGGTGCTGCGCGGTACGCAGGTCGACGTGATCCTCATGGACGTCCGGATGCCGCATCTGGACGGTGTGGAGACCACCCGGCGGATCTGCGAGGGCGGTCAGAAGGAGGGGGCGCCGAAGGTGCTGATCCTGACCACCTTCGACCTGGACGAGTACGCCTTCTCCGCGCTCAAGGCCGGGGCCAGCGGCTTCATGCTCAAGGACGTGCCGCCCGCCGAACTGCTCGGCGCGATCCGCGCGGTGCGGAGCGGTGACGCGGTCGTGGCGCCGTCCACCACCCGTCGGCTGCTCGACCGTTTCACGCCGATGCTGCCCGCGGCCTCCGCCGAGTCGGAGCGCCCCGAGCTGGCGCGGCTGACGGACCGCGAGCGGGAGGTGCTGCTGCTGGTCGCGCAGGGCCTGTCGAACGGCGAGATCGCGGCGCGGCTGGTGCTGTCCGAGGCCACCGTGAAAACCCATGTGGGCCGCATCCTCACCAAGCTGGGCCTGCGGGACCGGGTCCAGGCCGTGGTCCTCGCGTACGAGACCGGGCTGGTGCGGGCCGGGGGCACGGCGGGGGCGTAACGGGGCGCGCCGGGGCCTTGGCGCGGGCGGCTCGTCACGCCCAAGTGTGCCGCGCGTGGGGGAGTTGGGCACGTGCGGGACCGGTGAGACGGCGACAGATGAGTGCATACCAGAGGGTTGACGCGAGCATGTAAAGAGGGCCAGATTGGGCGCGCTTCGGTAAGGAAGCTTTCCTAACAGAAGGGTTCCCCTGTGCGTAGTAGAACTCTGGCCCTCGCCACCGCCTCCGGTGCCGCCCTGCTCGCCGCGGCCGCCCTCCCCGCCTCGGCCCAACAGCTCGCGCACGCCACCGCCCGGCCCGCCGCCAAGAGCGCCGGCGTCCAGGAAGGCACGGTCGGCGCCGCCGATCTCCTGGCCAAGGTCAAGGACTGCCAGCAGATATCCAACGGCAAATACCGGACGGACGAGGAGACCGCGGCCACCATCCCGGTCTGCGGCAAGAACGGCGCGGTCTTCTGGAAGGCCGATATGGACGTCGACTGCGACGGCCAGATCACCGCACAGTGCAACAAGAACACCGACCCCTGGTTCCAGGAGGGAACCGCCTTCGAGCAGTCCGACGGCAAGCCGCTGAACGCCGAGAAACTGCCCTACGTCGTCGTGCCCAGCATCAGCGGCATCTGGGACTACTCGAAGGCCGGCATCAAGGGCGGCGGCGTCGTCGCGATCATCTACAACAACAAGGTCGAGTACGCGGTCGTCGGCGACACCGGCCCCGACAAGATCATCGGCGAGGCGTCCTACGCCGCCGCCAAGGGCCTGGGCATCGACCCGGACCCGAAGACCGGCGGCGCCGATTCAGGCGTCACCTACATCCTGTTCAAGAACTCCCAGGCGTCCCCGATCGAAAGCCACTCCGACGCGGTCAGCCGCGGTGACGCCCTCGCGAAGAAGTTCCTCCAGGACAACTGAAGCCCCTCCGGGACGAGCTGAGGAAGTGGCTCCTCCGGGGCGCTGCCGGGGAGGAGCGGGGAGAGTTGGGGGGAGGGCTCGGGAAGGGGAGGGGCGGATGGGGCCGCGGCTGTGCTGGTCCCGTCCGCCCTGGAACTCGTCCGCCCCGGATCTCGACTGCCGTATGTCCCGTCCGCCCCGCAGCTCGTCAGCCGTATGTCCCGGCCGTCCCACGCCGTAACCGCCGCGCACCCGCGGAGCGGCACGTCCTCAGCGCAGCACGCCCTCAAGGAAGTCGCTGCCCAGCCGGGCCACCACCTGGAGGTCCAGCTGGTGCAGCACATAGCGGCCACGCCGCCGCGTCTGTATCAGCCCGGCCTTCTTCAGGGTCGCGATATGCCGGGACACCTCGGGCGGCGTGATGCCGAACGTCGTCGCCAGCTCACCCGTCGTGTGCGGCCCGCGCGCCAGCGTCCGGCACAACTGCATCCGCATCGGATGACCCAGTGCCTCCAGCCGGTGCCGTACGAGCTCCAGCGCGGCCGGCGCCGGCAACTCCGGGCCCGCCACCGGGTACTGGAGCACCGGACGCCAGCCGGGGGCGTGGATGAACAACAGATGCGGCCAGCCAAACGACGTCGGAATGAACGTGACCCCGGGGTCCGCGGCACTCGCGAACGCCGTCGTACGACCACTGGCGAGCTTGTCGACCAGGATGCGGACCCCGCCGCCGTCCTGCGCCTCCTCCAGCGAGAGCGCGGCCGAGGTCGCCGCCAGCGTCTCGGCCAGGCCCTTGTGACGCAGCAGATCGGTCTTGTGCCGTGCGTCCGCGGCCAGCTGGATACCCACCCGCCGCCAGACGTCCCCGAAGAACGCGTCCTCGCAGTCCTCGAACAGCCGCCGCAGCCACACCCGCAGCCCGTCCGGGTCGGTGAGCATCCGGTCCGTGAAGGCCGCCTGCCGGGGTCCGCGGGCGGCCGCCATCTCCCGCACCCGCGCCCGCTCGACCGGATCGACCAGCGGCGACGGCGTGGAGAGCGCGTACCTCCCCGTGCAGGTGATCTCGAACGCGGCGGCCACGAACCGCTCGTCGTCGATCGCGTCCATCGCGTCCAGTTCCTCGGCCAGCGTCGCCCCGGGGCGGGCCGGCAGCAGAATGTCCGAGCGCGAGGACCGCCACAGGAAGTCCGCCTCGCTGAGCCGGTCGGCAAGGTCGGTTTTCAGCCCCGCGGCGGTCGAGGTGACCCAGCCGTGCAGCCCCGGATGGTGACCCGGCTCGGAGAGCGCGTGCAGCGCCGCGCCCAGCTCCGCCAAAGGGGACGGGGCGAAGACGACGCGCTCCGGCGGCAGTCCGGTGATGTCGATGACATTGGCCATACGCCCATCATGCGGGAGGCCACGACCTGCACGATCGTCGATTGACGGCTCCCGTCAATCGACGCGCCACGGACCGTGCGGCCACCCCACAGTGAGGGACATGGACGCAACTCAGCAGCA
Source organism: Streptomyces sp. x-80 (assembly GCF_046549095.1). Lineage (NCBI taxonomy): Bacteria > Bacillati > Actinomycetota > Actinomycetes > Kitasatosporales > Streptomycetaceae > Streptomyces > Streptomyces sp. x-80. Next base: position 50,389 of record NZ_JAJPWM010000023.1, on the reverse strand, counting down.
CATGCTCGACGCCTACCGCGCCGCCCAGACAGGTGCCGGCGCCCCGCCACTGCCCGCCGCCGGCACCGTCCGCACCGCCCGCGAGATCCATCAGTGGCATCGCTTTCAAGCCGTGATCACCGACCCCGCCGACCGCCTCCCGGTCCGCGCCCGACGGGCGGCACGGGCGGTTGCCGCTTTTCTGGCCGCGTATCTGGGGCCCCGCCGCCCCCTCCCCCCGCCCGCCCCCACCCCCGCCGCGCCCCCTCCCACCCCCACCACGGCTCACCGCACGGGCACCGGGGTTCACTGCACGGGCACCGCGGCTCACCTGACCGGCACCGGGGTTCACCGCACGGGCACGACAGCTCACCCGGCCGACCTCACGGCTCGCCCCACGCGCACGACAGGTCGCCCTGCCGACCCGACCGGCACCACGGCTCGTCCGACCGACGTCACCGACGCCGCCGGTACCGCAGCTCGTCCGACCGCCCCCAAGGCTCACCCCACAGGCACGACACCCCACCCAGCGGGCACCGCAGCCGCCCCGGCCGACCCCGCCGGCACCGCAGCCGACCCGACCGGCACCATGGCCTCGTCGGCCTCGTCGGCCTCGTCCTCACCTCCCGAGGCGCCCCAGGAAGTCCGCAAGGGCTGTGCGCAGGTCTCCAGCCGTCCACTCCGTCGTCGATGAGTCGATCGTCACCTCCGTCATCGCCAAGCCGGCCAGGCCCGGCTCGGACCACGTGCGGAACAACGCCGTCCGGGTCTCCTCCGCCTGCCGTATCCCGGCCTCGTTCAACTCCGCGGCCGGGTGCGGCAGCCACAGCTGGAACTGATGGGTGTGCGGCACCTGCGGGTGCACCCTGAACCACGGCACACCGGCCTCGGCCAGCCCGTCCCCCAGAATCCGCGCGACGGCCTTCGCGCGTGCCACGTACTCCGGCAGCCGGGGCAGTTCGCGCTCCAGCCCGGCGAGTGCGGCCAGCGCGGCCGGCCACTGCTGGAACAGCTGCCCGCCGTAACGGTGCCGCCAGGCCCGTGCCTCCTCGACGAAGTCCTCCGAGCCCGCCAGCGCCGCGCCCGATATGCCGTCCAGAGACTTGTAGTACGACACATACACGCTGTCCGCGAGAGCGGCGATCTCCGGAAGCGGACGCCCGAAGTGCGAAGCGCACTCCCACAGCCGCGCACCATCGAAATGCACCACCGCGTCACGTTCCCGCGCCGCCTCGACGGCCGCCGTCAGCTCCGCCCACTCCGGCAGTACGAACCCGGCGTCCCGCAGGGGCAGTTCGAGGGCGAGGGTGCCGAACGGCTCCTGGAGGCCGGATATCTCCGCGGCGGTCGGCAGCCGCGGCTCGCTCGTCGGATGCACCATGCGCAACCCGCTCACCACCGCATAGGCGTCGCGCTCATGCACTTCCATATGTGACAGCGGATGCCCGGCGACCGTCGTGCTGCCCGTACGCCCCGCCCAGCAGCGCAGTGCCACCTGCTGCGCCATCGTGCCGGTCGGGAAGAACGCCGCGGCCTCGGTGCCCAGGACGTCGGCGGTCCTGCGCTCCAGCTCACCGACGACACCGTCGTCGTTGCCGTAGATGTCCGTCCAGTCGGCCAGGTCGTACGCGGCCGGTGCGTCGGCCACCAGGCGGGCCAGCTGCTCGCGGAGCGTCCGGCCGGGCGAACCGCCCGCCAGCACCCGCTCCGCTCCGTGCCGCGCGGCCAGCATCCGCGTCCGCTCCGCCGAAGATCCGCCCGCCGGGCCCGCCCCGTCGGCCTCCGCCCCCGGCAGGCCGGACGCCACCCCCGCGCCTCGGGCGCTCGTGCCGACGTCCTCCGCGTCCGCCTTCCGAAGGCCCGGCCCGCCTGCACCCGGAGCGGTTCCGTCCGGCCCACCCGGCCCGGTCCCGACCGCCCCGCCCGGACCATCCGGCCGACCCGACCCCTGCCGCCCGTTCAGATCCGGCCGCCCCTTCCGGCCCTGCTCCCGGTCCAGCCCGCCCTCGTCCACGGCCCCCACCTGCCCTTTCGTACACCCGACGTTCGCGCCGTCGCATGGATCATGGCGCACCCCCGCAAAGTCCGCGACCCCTGTGGAAAACTTCTGTGGACAACTCGCCGATGAGTCCCCCGTCCCACCCCTCGCACAGCCCTGAAGCCCGCCGGAAACACTCGCGTAGCATGGCGATGAATCGTCCGGTACCCCCCGCGGACTGGAACGGAAGGCCATCGCCGCGTGAATGCAATCCCACCCATCGAGGCCCAGGACCGCCCCGCCCGGCTCACCGTCGGAGTCGTCGGCGCGGGCCGCGTCGGGCCCGCCCTCGCCGCGTCACTGCACCTCGCCGGACACCGTCCGGTGGCCGTGTCCGGAGTCTCCGACGCCTCCGTACGACGCGCCGCGGAGCTGCTGCCCGATGTGCCGCTGGTGCCTGCCGCCGAGGTCCTCGCGCGCGCCGACCTCGTCCTGCTGACCGTCCCCGACGACGCCCTCGCCGACCTGGTCGGCGGCCTCGCGGAGACCGGCGCCGTACGCCCGGGACAGCTGCTCGTGCACACCTCCGGGCGCTACGGAACGTCCGTGCTGGACCCGGCGACCCGGGCCGGCGCCCTGCCGCTCGCCCTGCACCCCGCCATGACCTTCACCGGCACCTCCGTGGACGTCCAGCGGCTGGTCGGCTGCTCGTTCGGGGTGACCGCGCCCGACGCGCTGCGGATGGCCGCCGAGGCGCTGGTCATCGAGATGGGCGGCGAGCCCGTGTGGATCACGGAATCCGCCCGTCCGCTCTACCACGCGGCCCTCGCCATCGGGGCGAACCACCTGGTCACGCTCGTCGCCCAGTCGATGGAACTGCTGCACACGGCCGGGGTCGAGGCGCCCGGCCGGATGCTCGGCCCGCTGCTCGGCGCGGCCCTGGACAACGCGCTGCGCTCCGGGGACGACGCGCTGACCGGCCCGGTCGCGCGCGGTGACGCGGGCACCGTCGCCGCCCATGTCGCCGAGCTGCGCAAGTACGCGCCGCAGAGCGTCGCCGGGTATCTCGCGATGGCCCGGATGACCGCGGACCGGGCGCTGGCGCACGGCCTCCTCAAGCCGGAGCTGGCCGAGGACCTGCTCGGCGTGCTCGCCGACGTGTCCCACGGCCGGCCCCCCGGCGGCCCGACTGCCCCTGGCCCCGGCCCCGACGTGGACGGACCGGACGGCCCGGACGGCCCGGACGCCTCCGGCGACGGCCCCGCGGGAGGCCGCCGATGACCACCCCGCACCCGTCCCCCCACCCCCACCCGCATTCCCCCGCGGACCCGCTGCCCACCGCCAACGCCACCCCCACCCCCAACCCCACCTCCCGTACGGAACTCGTACACACCGCCGCCGAGTTGCGTGCGCTCCCGCGCGGCAGCGGCCCGCGCGCCGTCGTCATGACCATGGGCGCCCTGCACGAGGGCCACGCCACGCTGATCCGCGCCGCCCGCGGCCGGGTCGGGCCGCGAGGGCAGGTCGTGGTGACGGTCTTCGTCAACCCGCTCCAGTTCGGCGTGGGCGAGGACCTCGACCGCTACCCGCGCACCCTGGACGCGGACGTCGCACTCGCCGCGGCGGCGGGCGCGGACGCCGTCTTCGCGCCGTCCGCCGACGAGGTCTACCCGGGCGGCGAACCGCAGATCCGGATCTCCGCGGGCCCCATGGGCACCCTCCTGGAAGGCGCCAGCCGCCCCGGGCACTTCGACGGCGTCCTGACCGTCGTCGCCAAGCTGCTGCACCTCTGCGCACCCGATACCGCGCTCTACGGGCAGAAGGACGCCCAGCAGCTCGCCGTCATCACACGGATGGCCACGGACCTCAACTTCCCCGTCGAGATCGTCGGTGTCCCCACCGTCCGCGAGGACGACGGCCTCGCCCTCTCCAGCCGCAACCGCTACCTCTCCCGCGCGGAGCGGCACACCGCCCTCGCGCTCTCCGCGGCGCTCTTCGCGGCCCGCGACCGGCTCGCGGCCGAAGAGGCGCTGCGCGCCCGCGCCACCTCCACCGGCCACCGGGCACACCACCGTTCCGCGGCACTCGCCGCCCTCGGCGAGGACCGGGCCGCCGCCGACGCGCACGCCGTGGCGTACGCGGCCGGCCCGCCGCACGGCCCGGCCGTCGCCCGCGCCGCGGCCCGCGCGGTCCTCACGGATGCCGCCCACCTCGACCCGCCGCTCGTCCTCGACTACCTGGCCCTGGTCGACCCGTCCGACTTCACCGAGATCCCGGACGGGTACGAGGGGGAGGCGATCCTCGCCGTAGCCGCCAAGGTCGGCACCACCCGTCTCATCGACAACATCCGCCTCACCTTCGGCGCTACGCCCCCCGGCAGCCCGGCAGACACCGACACGGAGCGGCACACGGGCACGGACAAGGAGCGGCATACGGGTACGGATACGGAGCGGCATACGGGTACGGACACCGGCCCCACCTCCGCAACCACAACCTCTTCCTCCGCGACACCCCCAACACCCCCAACGTCCGCACCTACAACACCCACCACCCCCCAAGGCCCCCTCGGAGCGACCCGATGACCGCCACCGCCACCGGCACCGGCACCGGCACCGGCTCCGGCACCTGCACGGGTACCGAAGCCGCCCTCCCCGGCATACGCCTGACCGCCCCCGCCCCCGGCTGGTCCATCGACGCGGATGTCGTCGTCGTGGGATCCGGTGTGGCCGGGCTGACCGCCGCGCTGCGCTGCGCCGCCGCGGGCCGCCGGACCGTCGTCGTCACCAAGGCCCGCCTCGACGACGGCTCCACCCGCTGGGCCCAGGGCGGTATCGCCGCGGCACTCGGCGCGGACGACACCCCCGGACAGCATCTGACCGACACCCTCGTCGCCGGCGCCGGCCTGTGCGACGAGGCGGCCGTACGGGCCCTGGTCACCGAAGGGCCGGCCGCCGTCCACCGGCTGATCGGCAGCGGCGCGCGCTTCGACACCGCGCCCGGCACCGACGAGATAGCCCTCACCCGCGAGGGCGGCCACCACCGCCGCCGCATCGCGCACGCCGGCGGCGACGCCACCGGAGCGGAGATCTCCCGCGCCCTCGTCGAGGCCGTCCGCACCGCCGCGCTGCGCACCGTCGAGAACGCGCTCGTCCTCGACCTGCTCACCGACGCCGCGGGCCGCACCGCCGGTGTCACCCTGCACGTCATGGGCGAGGGCCAGCACGACGGCGTCGGGGCCGTGCACGCCCCGGCCGTCATCCTGGCCACCGGCGGGATGGGCCAGGTCTTCTCCGCCACCACCAACCCGGCCGTCTCCACCGGCGACGGGGTGGCCCTGGCGCTGCGCGCCGGCGCCGAGGTGTCCGACCTCGAATTCGTCCAGTTCCACCCCACCGTCCTCTACCTGGGGCCGGACGCCGAGGGCCAGCAGCCGCTGATCTCCGAGGCGGTACGCGGTGAGGGCGCCCATCTCGTCGACGCCGACGGCGCCCGTTTCATGGTCGGCCGGCACGAACTCGCCGAGCTCGCCCCGCGCGACATCGTCGCCAAGGCGATCATGCGCCGGGCACACGAACAGGGCGTCGACCACATGTACTTGGACGCCCGCCACTTCGGCGCCGAGATGTGGCGGAACCGCTTCCCGACCATCCTCGCCGCCTGCCGCGACCATGACATCGACCCGGTCACCGAGCCCATCCCGGTCGCCCCCGCCGCGCACTACGCCTCCGGCGGCGTACGCACCGACCTGTACGGGCGGACGACCGTGCCGGGCCTCTACGCCTGCGGCGAGGTCGCCTGCACCGGCGTCCACGGCGCCAACCGGCTCGCCTCCAACTCCCTCCTGGAGGGCCTGGTCTTCGCGGAACGGATCGCCGCGGACATCGTCTCGGGGACCGCCCCGGACCCGGCGTACGGCGACGGCGGCGTGGACGACGGCGGCGCGGACGCCACCGCCACGGACGGCCCCGGTACGCGCCACGACAGCTCGCCGGCCTCCGCCCCGGTGCCCGCCCCGGCGTCCACCCCCCTGCGCCTCGTCGCGCCCGAGACCCGCGGCGCCGTGCAGCGGATCATGACCGCCGGCGCCGGCGTGCTGCGCAGCGCCGAGAGCCTCGACCGGGCCGCCGCCGCACTCGACCGCCTCCACCGCGATGCGGCCGGGCCCGGGACCCCGGCCGAACCGGACACCGGGACCGTGAGCGACACCGGCACCACCGGGACCGCCAGCGGCACCACCGGCACCACCGAGGCCGCCCCCGCAGGCAAGACCCCGGAGCCCGGTGTGGAGGCATGGGAGGCGACCAACCTCCTGTGTGTCGCCCAGGTGCTGGTCGCCGCGGCGCGGCGCCGCGAGGAGACCCGTGGCTGCCACTGGCGCGAGGACCACCCCGACCGGGACGACGCCTCCTGGCGCCGCCACTTCCGCATCACCCTCGACGCGGACCGCGCGCTGCGCGTCCGCACGACCGGGACCGCCGCCTTCCCGGCCACCGTCGCCGGTCCGGCGGCGGCCGGCCCGGACCGCACCGCCCCCACGCACCACCACGAGCACCACCCCACATCCCCTGTCACCCCCGTCCCCACCCCCTCCCCGGATACGGAGCGCACCCCGTGAGCAGCACCTCCGACGACCTCCCCCTCCTCCAGATCGGCGGGCTCGCGGCCGGGCCCCCCACCGGCGGCGGCTGCGGCGACGCCTGCGGCTGCGGCGGTGGGGACGAGGACGACGCGTACGGCCTCGACCCGCTCAGCTGCGGTCTGGACCCCGACCTGGCCGCGCTCCTGACCGCCGCCGGCCTCGATCCCGTCCAGGTGGAGGACATCGCGCACCTCGCCATCGAGGAGGACCTCGACCAGGGCGTGGACGTCACCACCGTGGCGACCGTCCCCGAAGACGCGGTGGCCACCGGTGACTTCACCGCCCGCGAGGCCGGTACGGTCGCCGGGCTGCGGATCGCCGAGGCGGTGCTCTCCCTCGTCTGCACCGACGCGTTCGCCGTCGAGCGGCACGTCGAGGACGGCGACCGGGTCGCGGCCGGCACCCGGCTGCTGAGCGTCACCACCCGCACCCGCGACCTGCTCACCGCCGAGCGCAGCGCGCTCAACCTGCTGTGCCGGCTGTCCGGTATCGCCACCGCCACCCGCGCCTGGGCCGATGTCCTCGACGGCACCAAGGCCAAGGTCCGCGACACCCGGAAGACCACCCCGGGCCTGCGCGCCCTGGAGAAGTTCGCGGTGCGCTGCGGCGGCGGCGTCAACCACCGCATGTCGCTGTCGGACGCGGCGCTGATCAAGGACAACCACGTCATCGCGGCGGGCGGTGTCGCCGAGGCGTTCACGGCCGTACGGTCCGAGTTCCCCGGCGTGCCGATCGAGGTGGAGGTGGACCGGCTCGACCAGATCCCGCCGATCCTCGCCGAGGGCGCCGACCTGATCCTGCTGGACAACTTCACGCCGGAGCAGACCAAGGAGGCCGTCGAACTGGTCGCCGGGCGCGCGGTGCTGGAGTCGTCCGGCCGGCTGAGCCTGGACACCGCCCGCGCCTACGCCGGGGCCGGCGTCGACTACCTGGCCGTGGGCGCGCTCACGCACTCCTCCCCGATCCTCGACATCGGCCTCGACCTGCGCGAGAGCGACGGCAGCCTTGAGGACGACGACCCGCGCGAGGACCGCTGACCGCCATGCTGCTGACCATTGACGTGGGCAACACCCACACCGTCCTCGGCCTCTTCGACGGCGAGGAGATCGTCGAGCACTGGCGGATCTCCACCGACGCCCGCCGCACCGCCGACGAACTCGCCGTACTCCTCCAGGGCCTGATGGGGACGCACCCGCTGCTCGGCGACGAACTGGGCGACGGCATCGAGGGCATCTCCATCTGCTCCACCGTCCCCTCCGTCCTGCACGAACTGCGCGAGGTCACCCGCCGCTACTACGGGGACGTCCCCGCCATCCTGGTGGAGCCGGGCGTCAAGACGGGCGTGCCGATCCTGATGGACAACCCGAAGGAGGTCGGCGCCGACCGGATCATCAACGCCCTGGCGGCCGTCGAGCTGTACGGCGGGCCCGCGGTCGTCGTCGACTTCGGTACGGCCACCACCTTCGACGCGGTCAGCGCGCGCGGCGAGTACGTCGGCGGCGTGATCGCGCCGGGCATCGAGATCTCGGTGGAGGCCCTGGGCGTCAAGGGCGCCCAGCTCCGCAAGATCGAACTGGCCCGGCCGCGCAGCGTCATCGGCAAGAACACCGTCGAGGCGATGCAGTCCGGCATCCTCTACGGCTTCGCCGGCCAGGTCGACGGCGTGGTGAAGCGGATGGCGCGGGAACTGGCCGAGGACCCGGAAGAGGTGACCGTGATCGCCACCGGCGGGCTGGCACCGATGGTGCTCGGCGAGTCCTCGGTGATCGACGAGCACGAGCCCTGGCTCACCCTCATCGGCCTGCGGCTGGTCTACGAGCGGAACGTCGCCCGGTCTTGAACCGCCCGGTCCGGAACGCCGCCCGTGGGGCACCCGTCGGGGCGCCCCACGGGGGGGACCGGTCACGACCGCGCCGCAGCACAGCGGTTAAGCGGCTTTTGTCCGAAACGGTCGTAAAGTCGCCGCATGCCTATGCCATACGGATCCCGCGGCGGCATGGCGTTCAGCGCCGATGAGTTGCGTGTGCTCCGTCGCGCCCTCGCCCATGCCCTCCAGACGACGTCCCTCTCCGCCCCGCTCGGCGCCCTCGGCGCGGAGCTGACGGAGGACATCCAGGAATACCTCCGGCTGGCCGCGGCGGTGGACGAGGCGGTCCGCGAAGGCGGCCGGCTGCGCGCCTTCCTCCTCGCCGACCTCGCCCGCTACCGCGAAGCCCTGCCCGGCTCGGCCGCCGGCTACCTCGACCGGCTCCGGGAAGCGCTGGCGGCCGGCTACGTCCCCGGCCCCGACGATCTCGCCGCCCTGCGGACGCTGAACGCGCACCGCACCGGCCCGGCCGAGCGGGACCGCCGCACCGCCCTGCTGCGCCACTGCGAGCGGCTGGCCGAGCACTCCGTACGCGTCCGGCTGCGCGCCCTGCCCGGCGGCCGGACGGCCACCGGCCCGGAGCCGGAGCCGGAACAGAAACCGGAACCCGCACCGCGGCCCGCGCCGCAGCAGCCGCGGCCCCCGTCCCCCCGGCCGGACCGCCCCGTTCCCACGCCGGGCGAGGTCTTCCCGCCGCGCCGCAAGCCCGTACGGCCCCCCGCGGGCTGCACCGCCTGACGGCTGCGTACTCTGGGAAACCTCACGCCGTCAAGGAGGTCCATGCCATGGATTACGTCGCAGCGCTCGTCCCGCCGGTAGTGATGGCCGTGGCCTTCATCGCACTGATCGTGACGATAGTGAAGAGCCAGGGCGGCCAGAACAAGTCCAAGGAGGACGCCGCCGTCGACGCCGTACTCGGCCGGACCGACGGCGCCCACCAGGAGCCCAAGGCGCACGGCGCCTGATCCGCCCGCCGCCGAATTCGGCGGCCCGCACGCACCGTACGGCCCGGGATTGTCCCTCCCGGGCCGTACACCTTTTTCCGGTGCAAACGCAACGAGATCAACCGGCATTCGCGACATCTCCCACTATTGTTCTGGTGTGCCGAGAGCCTTGGGTGATCTGGAAGACGCGGTCATGACGCGGGTCTGGGAGTGGAACCGCCCGGTCACCGTTCGAGAAGTCCTGGAAGACCTACAGAAGGAACGGTCGATCGCCTACACGACGGTCATGACCGTATTGGACAACCTTCATCAGAAGGGCTGGGTGCGCCGCGAAGCAGAAGGCCGCGCCTATCGATATGAGGCGGTCTCCACTCGCGCCGCCTACTCGGCCGCACTGATGAACGAAGCATGGTCCGCCAGCGACAACCCCGCGGCCGCTCTTGTCGCCTTCTTCGGCATGATGTCGCCGGAACAACGGCAGGCCCTGTGGGACGCCGTACGGATGGTGCAGACCGATCTGCCGCGGGAACCCGCCGCACCGGCCGCACCCGCGGAAGGCACCGGACGGGCGGAAGAACCGGCAGCCCCGGAAGAGACCCGCGAAGAGATCCCGGAAGAGACCGCGGAAGAGCGCGGGGAAGAAGCGGCGGAAGGGGCCGGAGGCGAACCCGGGGCGAGCCCGGCCGACAAGGGGCGATAGCGTCCCCGCATGCCTCCGCATTCAAAAGGGCTCACCGTCCGCCGTGCCAGGACCGGTGATGTACCGGCCGTTCGCCGCCTCATCGACTCCTACTCCCGTGACGGCATCCTGCTCGACAAAGCCACCGTCACGCTTTACGAGGACATCCAGGAGTTCTGGGTCGCCGAGCGCGACGAAGACGGCGAGGTCGTCGGCTGCGGAGCGCTGCACGTCATGTGGGAAGACCTCGCGGAGGTGCGCACTCTGGCCGTGGATCCGCAGCTGAGGGGCTCGGGTGTCGGACACCAGGTTCTCGACAAGCTGCTGCGCACCGCGGGCTGGCTCGGAGTGCGGCGCATTTTCTGTCTCACCTTCGAAGTCGACTTCTTCGCCAAGCACGGCTTCGTGGAGATCGGTGAGACTCCCGTAGACGGTGATGTGTACAGCGAGCTGCTGCGTTCCTATGACGAGGGCGTTGCCGAGTTCCTCGGTCTCGAACGAGTGAAGCCCAACACCCTGGGTAACAGCCGCATGCTTCTGCACCTGTGATCAGTGTTCTATGTCCGAATCGCTCCCCTATCTCATGGCCGTGGAACCCGGTCTTCACTGGCCGGTGGGCAACTGAACCCTACCCAAGGGTTTGTGTTTTCCCCGGAAAAGCGGTTTGCTTTCCGTCGTAATCCACATTCGATGAAAGGGAAACCCGGTGGCACAGAAGGTTCAGGTTCTTCTTGTTGACGACCTCGACGGCGGCGAGGCCGACGAGACCGTGACGTTCTCTCTCGATGGCAAGTCCTACGAGATCGACCTCACCACCGCCAACGCCGGCAAGCTGCGTGACTCGCTCGCCGACTTCGTGAAGGCGGGCCGCCGTACCGGTGGTCGCGCCGCCACGGGCCGTGGCAAGGTGCGTGCCGCTTCCGCCGGCAACCAGGACACCGCGAAGGTGCGCGCCTGGGCGAAGGAGAACGGCTACAACGTCAATGACCGTGGCCGCGTCCCCGCCGACATTCGCGAGGCATTCGAGAAGGCCAACGGCTGATCGCCGTACAGGCGATCCGATTGGTCATTACCGGCACGCAACAACCGGGCCCGGTGGCATTCGGACGCCGCCGCGCTCACCAGCCGTACGAGGTCGGGGGTGCCTTCACCGTCCCCGATTCCTGCCCCGAACCCCGTGGTGGGCAGGGAATTCCGGACCTCGTGCACAGACACGGGAGGCCGCACCCAACGGGCGGCCTCCCGTGAGCCGAATCCGCCCGGCGACGGCCCGGCAGCGGTGAACGACGGCGCGGGCATCCGGCCGCCGGGGCCACGCGTCGTGAGATCCGGTGCGAGAGCGCCCCACTCCAGCCATTCCAGGATTCCGGGGAGTTCGGCCGCACCGCCGGCCGCGATCAGCAGCAGCAAGGTCGGCCGGCCGACCGGGCGATCCCCGCTCCGGCCGGCCCCGGCGCACGCGCCGCCACGCTCCCCCACGCGGGGGCTGTGCGCGCCGTACGGTCCCCGCGCGCCGTACGGGGACCCTTGGAGCGCCACCGGCCCGGTGTGCGGCAGCCGCCGCAGCACAGCGCCTCCGGCGTCCGCCGGCATCTCCAGGACGTCGAAGCACACGCCCGTGACCAGCTCCGCCGGCTCCGCGCCGGTGGTCGGCCAGCCCATCTCCTCCTCGTACCACCGCACGGTGGCGAGAGGGGAGGGGGGTCGCGGAAGCGCGCAGGGCATGCCCGGTGAAACTCCGGTGAACCCGGGAAGTTACGCTGGGTTGCCGCACGGATACGCGGGGTGTCTCCGGAAGGGGATGCGGGGCGCATTCGGTGGCGGGCGGCTGTTCGCCCGTAGCGGATGGCAGGGGGCCGTCCCGCATGGAGTGTCAGTGGCAGCGGGTAAGACATTCTCAGTGGGAAAAGACGGTGTGACGGCGCGCAATGCGCCCGGCCCGCGCCGACGGCGCGGCGGTGGGGGAGCGGGGCCGGTGAGGCCCGCGTTCGCCACGGGCGTAGTGGTGGTCGGCGTATATGCCTGGCCTGCGGGAACATCGTCTCGCACCATCGGGTTGGAGCAGATGTCGGCTGTTCGGCAGCAGATTTCCCCTCCGTCGCGGGGGGTGATCCGGACGGATGTCGGCAGTCGGAATGAGCTGTCCCGTCCTGCGGGACTAGCATGCGGAAGGACAGGGAGGGGACCGACCCCTAACTGCCCGACCGCTCTGAGGAGCGATTAACGATGTTCGAGAGGTTCACCGACCGTGCGCGGCGGGTTGTCGTCCTGGCTCAGGAAGAAGCCCGGATGCTCAACCACAACTACATCGGCACCGAGCACATCCTCCTGGGCCTGATCCACGAGGGTGAGGGTGTCGCCGCTAAGGCCCTGGAGAGCCTCGGGATTTCGCTCGAGGCGGTCCGCCAGCAGGTGGAGGAGATCATCGGGCAGGGCCAGCAGGCCCCGTCCGGGCACATCCCCTTCACCCCGCGTGCCAAGAAGGTGCTGGAGCTGTCGCTCCGCGAGGCCCTTCAGCTCGGCCACAACTACATCGGCACCGAGCACATCCTGCTCGGCCTGATCCGCGAGGGCGAGGGCGTCGCCGCCCAGGTCCTCGTGAAGCTGGGCGCCGATCTCAACCGGGTGCGGCAGCAGGTCATCCAGCTGCTCTCCGGCTACCAGGGCAAGGAAGCGGCCACCGCCGGCGGCCCGGCCGAGGGCACGCCCTCGACCTCGCTCGTCCTGGACCAGTTCGGCCGCAATCTCACCCAGGCCGCCCGGGAGACCAAGCTCGACCCGGTCATCGGGCGCGAGAAGGAAATCGAGCGGGTCATGCAGGTGCTGTCCCGCCGCACCAAGAACAACCCGGTCCTCATCGGCGAGCCCGGCGTCGGCAAGACGGCGGTCGTCGAGGGCCTGGCGCAGGCCATCGTCAAGGGCGAGGTGCCCGAGACCCTCAAGGACAAGCACCTCTACACCCTCGACCTCGGCGCCCTGGTCGCCGGCTCCCGCTACCGCGGTGACTTCGAGGAGCGCCTGAAGAAGGTCCTCAAGGAAATCCGCACCCGCGGCGACATCATCCTGTTCATCGACGAGCTCCACACCCTGGTGGGTGCGGGCGCCGCCGAGGGCGCGATCGACGCCGCGAGCATCCTCAAGCCCATGCTGGCGCGAGGCGAGCTCCAGACCATCGGTGCCACCACGCTCGACGAGTACCGCAAGCACCTGGAGAAGGACGCGGCCCTGGAGCGCCGCTTCCAGCCGATCCAGGTCGCGGAGCCGTCGCTGCCGCACACCATCGAGATCCTCAAGGGCCTGCGGGACCGCTACGAGGCGCACCACCGCGTCTCCATCACGGACTCCGCCCTGGTCGCGGCGGCCACCCTCGCCGACCGCTACATCTCCGACCGCTTCCTGCCGGACAAGGCGATCGACCTGATCGACGAGGCCGGCTCCCGGATGCGCATCCGCCGGATGACCGCGCCGCCGGACCTCCGCGAGTTCGACGAGAAGATCGCCGACGTGCGCCGGGAGAAGGAGTCCGCGATCGACTCGCAGGACTTCGAGATGGCCGCGGGTCTGCGCGACAAGGAGAAGCAGCTCCTGACCGCGAAGACGAAGCGGGAGAAGGAGTGGAAGGCCGGCGACATGGATGTCGTCGCCGAGGTGGACGAGGACCTGATCGCCGAGGTCCTGGCGACCGCCACCGGCATCCCGGTCTTCAAGCTCACCGAGGAGGAGTCCTCGCGGCTGCTGCGGATGGAAGACGAGCTGCACAAGCGCGTCATCGGCCAGAAGGACGCCATCAAGGCGCTCTCCCAGGCCATCCGCCGTACCCGTGCCGGTCTGAAGGACCCCAAGCGCCCCGGTGGCTCGTTCATCTTCGCCGGCCCGTCCGGTGTCGGTAAGACCGAGCTGTCCAAGACGCTGGCGGAGTTCCTCTTCGGCGACGAGGACGCGCTGATCTCCCTCGACATGTCGGAGTTCAGCGAGAAGCACACGGTCTCCCGGCTGTTCGGTTCGCCTCCCGGCTACGTCGGCTACGAAGAGGGCGGCCAGCTCACCGAGAAGGTGCGCCGCAAGCCGTTCTCCGTCGTGCTCTTCGACGAGGTCGAGAAGGCCCACCCGGACATCTTCAACTCGCTGCTGCAAATCCTGGAGGACGGTCGGCTGACCGACTCCCAGGGCCGGGTCGTGGACTTCAAGAACACCGTCATCATCATGACGACCAACCTCGGTACCCGGGACATCTCCAAGGGCTTCAACCTCGGCTTCGCGGCCCAGGGGGACGTCAAGTCCAGCTACGAGCGGATGAAGAACAAGGTCAACGAAGAGCTCAAGCAGCACTTCCGCCCCGAGTTCCTCAACCGTGTCGATGACACCGTGGTCTTCCACCAGCTCACCGAGGAAGACATCATCCAGATCGTCGACCTGATGATCGCCAAGGTGGACGAGCGGCTCAAGGACCGCGACATGGGCATCGAGCTCAGCAGCGAGGCCAAGTCGCTGCTGGCCAAGCGCGGGTACGACCCGGTGCTCGGCGCCCGTCCGCTGCGCCGCACGATCCAGCGCGAGATCGAGGACGCACTCTCGGAGAAGATCCTCTTCAGCGAGCTGCGGCCGGGCCACATCGTGGTCGTCGATGTCGAGGGCGAGGGGGAGAACACCAAGTTCACCTTCCGCGGCGAGGAGAAGTCGGCCCTGCCGGACGCCCCGCCGGTCGAGTCCACCGCCGGTGGGCCCGGACCGAACCTGAGCAAGGAAGCGTAACCGCGAGGGCGCCGGACACCGCGTCTCGGGCCCCGCACACGGGTACCGCCCCGGAACCGTTCCCCACGGTTCCGGGGCGGTTTCTGTGTGCGGGGGCGTTGCCTGTGCGCCGTGCGGGGCCGGGAAGGGGCGGTACGGGGCCCTCGGCCGACGGGCCGGGTCGGCGGGGCCGGCGTGGCGGTTGCGTGCGGGCGTGCGGGGCGGATGCGTGCGGGGCTGAGTGGCCGGGTGGGCGGTACGGGGGCCAGAGGGCCGGAGGGCCGTCGAGACGGTGCGGGCGGGCGTGTGAGGCCGGGGGAGCGGCCCGGGGCGGGACAAGCGGACCGGGGCGGGGCCGGTGGGGGCGGGGTGGACCGGTGGGTGGTTGCGGCCGGCCCCGGACGTCGGTGGCAGACGGCGGCAGAAGGCGGCGGTGCGCCGGTGTGCCGGGCGGTGCGGATGAAGGGAAACGGGGGCGGGCAATTCCATTGCCCGGCGGGTTTTGAGTGACCCCCGCCACAAAGGGCTTTGGTCCCGAAACGGACGGGCGGAAGGCCCGCGAAAAAGCATTGGATCTTATTCTGCGGTGACATGGCGCACAGCCGATTCGGACCCTACTAGAAGAAATAGGGGGGATGTCCGGTGGGGATGCGGGGGCCTCGCCCCATTGCGGCGGGGGCCGTGCGGACGGGGTGCGGCGGGGTGTCGGCCGGTGGCGGTGCGCGAGGGGAAAGGTGCAGGTCGAAGCGGGTGTGCGGGGTGGCTTTCCGGCTCCGGGGCGAGCCCTGCCGGGCGTTTGATTCCGTATGGCCGGGGTACCGGAAGGGCTTCAATTCCCTCGGCGTCCGATACGGGGCGGGTTAGTAGAAAGGGGTCTTGGCGGGGCGGCGAAGGCGGGTTACCAAGGAATGGCGATCCCGGTCCGCAGCCGGGGCTCATTCCTTTCTGGAGGTCAAACCCGCATGTCCAAGTTCACCAAGATCCGTCACTCGAAGAAGTCCACGCTGCGCACCCGCGCCGTCATTCTGGTCGCCGGTCTCGGCGCCTCCGCCGCACTGAGCGCCGGTATCGCGGTGGCGGCCGACTCGGGCCTGACGAACCTCACGTCGGCCGTCGGCTCGACCCTCACGGCACAGGCCGACGCGCAGACCAAGGCCGCCACCGCCAAGCAGGACGCGGCGAAGAAGGCCGACGCCTGGGTCAAGCCGGTCGACAACTACACGCTGGGCTCGACCTTCGGCCTGGCCGGCAGCCACTGGTCGCACAACCACAGTGGTCAGGACTTCGTCGTGCCGACCGGCACCCCGGTCAAGGCCGTGCACGCCGGCACCGTCGTCAAGGCCGGCCCCAACGGTGGCGGCGACGGCCCCGCGTACGGCAACGCCATCGTGATCAAGCACTCCGACGGCGTGTACACCCAGTACGCGCACCTGTCGTCGATACAGGTCAAGGTCGGCGAGAAGGTCGGCGCCGGCCAGCAGATCGGCCTGTCCGGCAGCACCGGTAACTCCACCGGCCCGCACCTGCACTTCGAGGTCCGCACCGGTCCCAACTACGGGTCGGGCGTCGAGCCGACCGGATTCCTGCGGGCTCACGGCGCCACTGTCTGAGCTGAGTCCGGCCGGACTGGCCGGCGGCTCGGCGGGTTGGCCGCCGTGACCAGTTCCGTGGCGACTTCGAGGACGGCCTTGCGCTTGTCCTCGGGGTCGCCACAGATTTTCTGTAGTACGAACATGCCCGCATGCATCGAGAACAGCGCCGTGATGCAGCGCACCTGATCGCGCAGCTCCGCTTCGGGCTCGTTGAGCAGCTCGAAGAGGTCGTACATCCGCCGCTTGAAGGTCTCGCCGATGCTGAGCTCGCGTACGGTGGCCTGGTTCTCCTGCATGAAGCGGAAGAGCGGGGCGCAGGTGTGCAGCGACTCGCTGTAGCGGCGCATCACCTCGCGCTTGGTCTCCAGCGTGCGCGGCTGTTCCTGGGCCCAGGTGATCAGCTCGTCGATCGGCCTGACCAGGTCCTGGAACAGGCTGATGACGATGTCTTCCTTGGTCTTGAAGTGGTAGTAGAGCGCGGCCTTGGTCACATCGAGCCGCTCGGCGATCTCGCGGAGCGAGGTCTTCTCGTAGCCGTGTTCCGCGAAGAGCTCCAGAGCGACGTCCTGGATGCGCTGCCGCGTGTTTCCCCTGCGCGCCTGCGGTGTGCTCATGGTGCTTCTCCTGCGTTGTCGATCAGGCCCCGGACCGCCCCGATTAACTTACTTGACGACCGGCAAGTAGCGCTTTACCTTCTACACTGTACTGAACTAGCCGGGCGGCAAGTAAGTGGAGGACCGGGATGTCGCAGACAGCGACCCCAACGGGGGAAACAACAGAAGGACCGGCGAAGGCCGGCGGCAAGCAGCCGGCCAGTGTGCGGATGGTGCTCTTCGCGCTGATGATCGCGATGCTGCTCGCAATGCTCGACAACATGATCGTCGGCACCGCGATGCCGACCATCGTCGGTGAGCTGGGCGGGCTGGAGCATCTGTCCTGGGTCGTGACGGCGTACACGCTCGCCACCGCGGCCTCGACCCCGATCTGGGGCAAGCTCGGCGACATGTATGGACGAAAGGGTGTCTTCCTGGCATCCATTGTCCTCTTCCTGATCGGCTCCGCGCTGTCCGGTATGGCCCAGGACATGGGTCAGCTGATCGGCTTCCGCGCGGTCCAGGGTCTGGGCGCGGGCGGTCTGATGGTCGGCGTCATGGCGATCATCGGCGATCTGATTCCGCCGCGGGAGCGCGGCAAGTACCAGGGCATGATGGCCGGTGTGATGGCCGTCGCGATGATCGGCGGACCGCTGGTCGGCGGTGCCATCACCGACCACCTCGGCTGGCGCTGGAGCTTCTACATCAACCTGCCGCTCGGCGCGATAGCCCTGATCATGGTGACCGCGGTGCTGCATCTGCCGAAGAAGCGCGCACAGGCCCGGATCGACTACGTCGGCGCCGCGCTGCTCACCATCGGCATCGTCTCGCTCGTACTGATCACCACCTGGGGCGGTACGGAGTACGACTGGGCCTCGGGCCAGATCATCGGGCTCGGCGTCCTCGGCGTCGTCTCGCTGATCGCCTTCGTCCTGGTGGAGCGGAAGGTCAAGGAGCCGATCCTGCCGCTGCACATCTTCCGCAACCGCAACTTCTCGCTCGTCACGCTCATCGGCTTCCTGGTCGGCTTCGTGATGTTCGGGTCGATGACGTTCCTGCCGCTGTTCCAGCAGACCGTGCAGGGCGCCTCGGCCACCAACTCCGGACTGCTGCTGCTGCCGATGCTGCTGGGCATGATGGTGGTCTCGCTGTTCGCGGGCCGGGTCACCACCACGACCGGCAAGTACAAGATCTTCGTCGTGATCGGCGGCGGACTGATCACGGTCGGGCTGGCGCTGCTGTCCCTGATGGGCACCGACACCACCCGTTTCACCTCGGGTGCCTTCATGGCGGTGCTCGGCGCCGGTATGGGCTTCCTGATGCAGACCACGATGCTGATCGCGCAGAACAGCGTCGAGATGAAGGACATGGGCGTCGGCTCGTCGTCCGCCACCCTCTTCCGGACGATCGGCGGCTCCTTCGGTGTCGCGATCCTCGGCGCGGTCTTCACCAACCGGGTGCAGAGCACGATGGCCGAGCGGCTCGGCAAGGCCGGCGGGGCGCTGCCCTCCGGCACCGCCCAGCTGGACCCCAAGGGCCTGGCCAAGCTCCCGCCGATGATCAAGGACGCCTATCTGCACTCGGTGGCCACCGGCACCCACCACGTCTTCCTGTGGGGCGCGGTGATCAGCGTCATCGGCTTCGCCGCGGCCTGGTTCCTCAAGGAGGTCCCGCTGCGCGGCGGCCCCTCCGCGTCGAGCGGCAAGGCCGAGGGCGACAACGCCCCGGCGGACCGCCCGGCGGTGGCCGAGGCCATCTGACCTGGTCCGTCACCCGGTCCGAGCGGGCCCCCGGCACATACGCCGGGGGCCCGCTCCGCGTTCGGGGGGACAAACGGACACCGCCGGTGCCGGCCGGCGGCCGGCGAGCAGCACACCGACGCGGGCCGGACCGCGGGGCACGGCCCCTCCCGGCGCCGGCGCCGACGGCCACGATCAGCAGCCGACAGCCGACAGCCGACAGCCGACAGCCGACAGCCGACAGCCGACAGCCGACAGCCGTCAGCGGTCGGGAAGATGGATGACGGGGAAGCTGCCGGTGTCCGTCGGCGCGTTCTCCGGCAGCCACAGGACGGAGACGGCGCCGGTCGAACCGTCGGTGAGCTCCTCGGCGTTGCGGAACGTCAGTCGCGCGCCCAGCACCCGGGCCTGCCCCGCCGCGATGGTCAGGCCCAGGCCGTGGCCGCGGCCCGCCCGGTCGCTGCTGCCGGTGCGGAAGCGGCTGGGGCCCTCGCGCAGCAGCGCCTCGGGAAAGCCCGTGCCGTGGTCGCGGACCCGCAGCACCCGGCCCTCGACGGTGACCTCGATGGGCGGTCTGCCGTGCCGGGCGGCGTTGGCGATGAGATTGCCGAGGATGCGCTCCAGCCGCCGCGGGTCGGTGGTGACCTCCGCGTCCCGTACGACGTCGATGCCGATGTCCGGGTTGAGGGCCCGCACCCGGCGGGTGACGAATTCGCCGAGCGCGACGTCCTGGAGTTCGGCGCGCTCCGCGTAGCCGTCGAGCCGGGCCACTTCGAGAACGTCCTCCACGAGCGTGCGCATCGCCTGCGCACGGTCGCGGACCAGCTCGGAAGGGCGGCCGGGCGGCAGCAGCTCGGCGGCGGTCAGCAGACCGGTGACCGGGGTGCGCAGCTCGTGCGCGATATCGGCGGTGACCCGGCGCTCCGCCTCGATGCGCTGCTGGAGGGCGTCCGACATGGCGTCCACCGCCCAGGCCAGATCGTCGGTCTC
Source organism: Streptomyces sp. x-80 (assembly GCF_046549095.1). NCBI lineage: Bacteria > Bacillati > Actinomycetota > Actinomycetes > Kitasatosporales > Streptomycetaceae > Streptomyces > Streptomyces sp. x-80. The sequence continues at coordinate 30,658 of NZ_JAJPWM010000023.1, read as the reverse complement.
GTCCCTGACCCGGCCGCCGACCTCGTCACGGATACGGACGGAGGTGTCGCCGTCGGCGAGCCGGCCCGCGGCGGCCGCGGCCTTGCGCAGCCGCTTGGAGAGCCGGCCGCCGACCAGGACGCCCAGCGCGCAGCCGCCGACCACGACCGCGGTCGAGCCGATCAGCAGCGCCTGGTCCAGGTCGTCCAGGACGGCGAACCGGTCGGGGAACCGGTCGTGGAGGGAGAGCACCCGGCCGTTGCCGGCCGGGGCGGCGGCCCACACCTCGGGGGCGGTCTGCCCGGTGTCCTGGAGGAAGGTCGCGCGCTTGTTCTTGACGACCGCCGCGCGCAGTGCCTTCGGCAGCGACGGGTCGTCGATCTTGGCGCCGAACTGGAGCCGGCCGGTGGACTCGAAGATCTTCTGCGTGAAGTTGAGTCGCTCGATCTGCACGTCCCGGCTGTTGTCGAGCATCGAGCCACGGGCGGCGTTGTGCACGACAAGGCTCAGTGCGACGGCGACCAGCGCACCGACGAGCGCGATCGCGGCACTGAGCTTCCATCTCAGGCCCGTCCGCAGGGCCAGCCTGACCACCGCAGGTGTCAGCCTCTCAGCTTGTATCCGAAGCCCCGGACCGTCTCGATCCGGTCCTGGCCGATCTTGCCGCGCAGCCGCTGGACATGGACGTCCACGACCCGGGTGTCCCCGCCCCAGCCGTAGTCCCACACCCGCTCCAGCAGCCGGTCGCGCGAGAGGACCGTACCCGGCGCGTTGGAGAACTCCAGCAGCAGGCGCATCTCGGTCGGGGTCAGCGCGACATTCGCGCCGCCCTTGCGGACCTCCATGCCCTCGGTGTCCACCTCCAGATCACCGAAGCGCAGCACGGCCTCGGCCGGCCCGTCCGCGTCCGCCGCGCCGCCGCCCGCCCCGTCCGGGCCGCTGGCATGGCCGAAGCGGCGCAGCACGGCGCGGATCCGGGCGACCAGCACCGCGCCGTCGAACGGTTTGGTGACGTAGTCGTCGGCGCCGGCCTCCAGGCCGAGCACCACATCGATGGAGTCGGCGCGGGCCGACAGCATGATCACGGGGACGGTGGACTCATCGCGGATCCGGCGGCACAGACTGACGCCGTCGAGCCCCGGCACCATCACGTCCAGCAGTGCGATGTCGGGGCGGTCGGCGCGGAACGCCTCCAGGCCCGCGAGCCCGTCGGGCATCGCGGTGACCACGAAACCGTCCCGCTCCAGGGCGAGCTGGGTGGCCTCGCGGATGACGTCGTCGTCCTCGACGAAGAGCACATGGGTGTCGGCCATGCGGCTGTCTAACCCTCCGATCCCGTGTCCGACGGCTGGGGGCTGTCGGCGTCGGTCTTGCTGTAGTCGGTGTGATAGCGGTCGTACTCGGTGAAGCGGCCGTCCGCCCAACGGTAGGTCAGCACGTCCTCACCGGAAGGACAGCACACCTTGTCCCCCGCGGCATAGGTCTGCTTGGAAATCTCCAGCTCACCCTTGTTGACCCCGGCGTAGACGGTCGGCTGTTCATTTGTGAACACGTTGTCATACCCGGTGTGCGCACCGCTCCGCTTCCGGTAGACGTACGAGCCGATGCCGACGGAGTCCGCGCAGGTCATGACATTGACGATGACATCGGGGGTCTTGTTGCCGGTCAGTGAGGCATACGTCACGTCGAGGGGGTACTCGTCGGCGGCGCACGGTTTGGCGAGGGACTTCTTCACATCGTCGCCGACCTTCGCGTCGCCCTTCAGCAGCGCCACCGCGTCGACCTTCGTGTACGCGGCGCTCGGCTTCGGCGCGGGCGACGCGCTCAGCGCGCCCTTGGGAGGCGCCGGGGTGTGGCTCGCCGTCCCCTCGGCGCGTACGCCCTCGCCCCCGGTGTGACAGCCGGCCAGCAAAAGGCCCAGCGCGGCCACCCCCGCGGTGGCCGCGCCGCCTGTGGTCAACCCGTTCCTGGTCAACCTGTTCCTGGTCAAACCGCTCCCGCTCACCGCGCTGCTCGCACAGCCACCGCTCCTGCTGCTGTTCCTGCGGCGATTGTCGCGCGTCCGGCTGTGCGCCGTGCCGCGGCGGTCGCCCGGGGCCCCGCGCCGCCCGTCAGGCCGCGCACCGCTCCCGCTCCTGCTCACCGCGCTCCAGGATCCGGGCGTCGATGTCACGGTTCTCCAGCTCCTGGCGGAGCCGGGCCAGCGCCCGGTGCAGGGTGCTCTTGACCGTCCCCGTGGACATGCCCAGCGCCGCCGCGGTCTCCTCCGTGCTCATCTGCTCCCAGTGCCGCAGCACCACGACGCTGCGCTGCTTGGGAGCCAGTACCCCGAGGATGTCCATCAGCAGGGCGCGGTCGGCGCGCTGCTCGGTGCCGTCGTCGACGCTGGCGTCCGGGAGCTGCTCGGTGGGCACCTCCTCCAGCTTGCGCGCCCGCCACCACTCGGTCCGCGTGTTGATCATGACGCGGCGGAGGTAGGCGTCGGCCAGGGACTTGTCCGCGATGCCGTCCCAGCGCCCGTAGGTGCGGACCAGGGCCGTCTGGAGCAGGTCCTGGGCGTCGACCGGATCGGGCACCAGGCGCCGCGCGCTGCGCAGCAGGGCCTCCTGCCGCGTCCGTACGTACTCTTCGAAGTCCAGTACCTTGCCGCCGCTGGTCGCCATCCCGACGCCTCCGATCCGCTTGCGTTCCCCACGTTGACCGTGCCGGTGGTCATCTCCAGCACGAGGAAGACGCTACGGAGGGGGTGTTGCGGCGCAATGTGCGTCGGCCCCACAGGGAGTGCACGGAAAACCCTCGGTTGTGTAACAGCGGGCCGGGGGTCATCCCGTGGATGGACGAGAGGTAGCGGCGGCTCATACTCCTGGGGGACGACTGCCCCGCCAGAAGGCCGACTGCCCCTGGTACAGGCGAAATCAGGCCGATCGGAGACGATTTCCGGTCATCCGGCGCGAAACGTGACAGGGGTACGCCCATCGTCACCGGAGGGGCGCCGCCGCCACCGGGACGGGCCCACAAACGCCCGCGGCGGCCGCCGGAGCGGCCGCCGCGCACCCTCTCGTCACGGGACAGCCCTCAGGTGAGGGGCAGTCGGTAGCGGCCGCCCGCCAGCGGTTCCACCAGGCCGTCCGCCACCAGCCCGTCCAGCGCGCGGGCCCGCTGCACCGGCTCGTGCCACACCGCGTCCAGCACGGTCTGCGGTACCGGCGTGACGGCCTCGCGCAGCACGGCCAGCAGCTTGCCGCGCACCTGCCGGTCGGTACCGGCGTACGTCTGGGTGCGCCGCGCCGGGCCCTCGTGCGCCGGGGAACCGGCCAGCCGCCAGGCGCACTGCGCGGCGATCGGGCAGCGCACGCACTCCGGGCCGCGCGCCGTGCAGACCAGCGCGCCGAGCTCCATCGTGGCCGCCGCCCAGCGCGCCGCGAGGTGCTCGTCCGCGGGCAGCAGGGCGCGGGCGAGCTTGCGCTCCGCGGCGGTGGTGGCGTTCGGCGGGTACTGGCGGCCGGCCACCGCACGGGCGAACACCCGGCGCACATTGGTGTCCAGCACCGCGTGCCGCTGTCCGTACGCGAAGGAGGCGACGGCCGCCGCCGTGTATTCGCCGACACCGGGCAGCGCCAGCAGCTGTGCGTGCTCGCGCGGTACGTCACCGCCGTGCCGCTCCTGTATGGCGGAGGCGGCGGCGTGCAGGCGCAGTGCGCGGCGCGGATAGCCGAGCCGGCCCCAGGCGCGGACCGCCTCGCCCGGCGCCTCGGCGGCCAGGTCGGCGGGGCGCGGCCAGCGGGCCAGCCACTGCTCGTACACCGGCAGCACTCTGCTGACCGGCGTCTGCTGGAGCATGAACTCGCTGACCATCACGCCCCAGGCGCCCGCCTCGGGGCGGCGCCAGGGCAGATCGCGGGCGTGCTCGTCGAACCAGTCGGTGACGGGGCCGTGCAGGCCGGTCCCGTCGGCGGACTCCGCGGCCGGGAAGGCGGCGGAGACGGTCTCGGCGGCGGCGGTCGTGGCAGTGGGGGTGGCAGGCGTCGAAGTCATGGCACCGCAGATCCTGACACGAGCACGGTCACCCGGGAAACGCACCGGGCCGCCGCAGCGCACGCCCACCCGCATGCCGGACGGCCGAGTGCGTACGGGTGGCCGCTACCGGCGGTACGCGGCCGTGGCGCGGCGGGCCCGGGAGCCGGGCCCGGCCCGCGGCACCGGTACGCGCCGCGGCCGCCTGTCCCGCTGTGGGCGGCACTCGCCGCGCCGGCGCTGCCGTATGGCGGGACGGGCGGGCGGCGGGGGCTCCCCGCACCCGTCAGGGCAAGTACTCGTACCCGATCGTCATCCGGGGCGGCAGGCACCATTCCCCGTACTCGATCACGCCGTCGTCGTCGGCCCACCGATGTGCTCCGGCGAGGACGGGTGTGCCGACCGGCAGGCCGAGATGCGAGGCTTCCCGTTCGTCCGCCGCGCGCCCGTGCATGTCGTCGCGGGCGTAGGTGATCCGGCGGCCGGTCGCTTCCAGGACCCGCGCCGTCAGGTCGTCGTTCTTCTTCCGGCCGGTGCTGAGCAGGTCGGGCACCATGGCCGCGAAGTGCGCCGGGTACCAGTTCACGCCGAAGGCGAGTCGAGTGCCGCCCCGGCCGGTCGTGTACTCCCGCCGCACCACTTGGTCCCCGTGGTCAAGGTCGAAGATCTCGGCCACGTACAGCGGCGGGGCGACCAGCGACGCGGAGGAAACCGCGCTGGTCTCGCCCGCCATGAGCATGGACCGCACCCGCTGGACGCGGGCCAGCCGGTCCCGCGCCGACACCCCGGCCATGGGGTCGTCGGCGACGAACGTCCCGCGCGGGCTGGTCCTGATGATCCCTTCGACCTGGAGCTGTTGCAGCGCCCGGCCGACCGTCGCGACGGCGACGCCCCAACTGCCGGACATCTCCTTGTTGGTCGGCAGCTTGACGCCCGGTTCGAGGTCGCCGGAAAGGATCTTCTCGCGGTAGTGGTTGGCGATCCGGGCGAAGGTCTTGGGAGTGCCGCTGTCGGGCATGTCCGTGACTCCATGCGATCGGCGATCTAGGTCACTCTTGAGCGTACTAGTTCACCAAACGCTCAGGAAGGAAACCTAGTTCATGGCTATGGTGAACTAGGTTACTCGTTCTGAGTGGCCGTCATCCGGCTGTGCGTGAGAGTGAGGACGTGGGACATGTACCTGGACTACGGGAAACCGGAGCGGACGAGGGCACCGGAGCCGCTGCTGATGTGGCCCACGGCGGACCCGGTACCGGCGCCGGGCTGCGGTGTGTGCGGGATGCTGGCGGAAGAGCGGGGCTCCGCCTATGGGGCCCGTGACATGTCCCGGGTGACCGACCTCAACGTCAGGATCCGGCGCCACCCCTCATGAGGGGTGCTGATGACCCGCCCGGTGATGAGGCTCCTGCCGTACCGGTTCGAGCAGGACGTGGCCGCTGCGCCGCTGTATGAAGCGGTATGTGTGTGCGGTGACAGCGAGGACTGCGGCGAAGAGTCCGGGCAGTGGCTGACCCCGCATCCGGTCGAGGTGTGGATGCGGGCGCACCGCGGAGACACCGGGCACCGGCGGTTCCGGCGGGCGTTCGTGGACTATGCCGACGTGAGCCACTGAGTGACCGCCGTCCCGTGCCGGCGGTGGGCCGGCACGGGACGGAAGGCGGGCCTGGTGGGGGAGGGGTGACCGGGGCGGGAGGAGGATGCCGGTATGAGTGATGCCGGTATGAGTGAGGCAGCGGGTACGGCGGCCGGGGCGGGCTGTCCGGAGGGAATCCGGCGGGCGCTGGGCGCGCATTCGACGATGACGCTGGCGTATGTGGACGAGGACGGGCCGCAGGCGTGTGCGGTGCTGTACGCGGTGGGCGAGGGCGGGCGGGGGCCGGCGCTGTACTTCGTCACGGCGGTCACCACGCGGCACGGCCGGGCGCTCGGGGAGCCCGGTGCGCGGGTCGCGTTCACGGCGCAGCGGGACGGCCAGGAGTGGAGCGGGCTGACCGGGCTCCAGGGCCGGGGGCGGTGCCGCCCGCTGGCCGGGGCCGAGCGGGCGGCGGGCTGGCGCGTCTACACCGGGCGGTTCCCGTTCGTCGGGGAGAGCGAGCGGCTGCGCGCGGCGCTGGAGCGGACCACGCTGTGGGAGCTGCGCCCCGACTGGCTGCGGCTGATCGACAACGGGCGGGGGTTCGGACACAAGGAGGAGTGGCGGGCCCCGGCGGGCCCGTAGCCCCGGCGGGGAGCCGGCCGGGGGAGTGGGACGGGCCGCCCGTGCCCCGTTGGCGGCCGGCCCGCGCCGGTCGGGCGGCTACGCGGCCACCAGCACTCGCCAGCGGCCCGACCGCATCCGCAGGACCAGGCCGGTCACGGTGCCCGTGAGCAGTGCCACGCAGAGTGCCGCCACCAGCGTGCCCAGGCCGAGGCCGACCAGCACGTCGTGCGGGTAGTGGACGCCGACGAACACCCGGGAGAAGCCGGTCAGCAGCGCGACCGGGAGCGCGAGCCAGAGGGCGGCCCGCCAGGCGAAGACGATGCCCACGGCCAGCGCCGCCGCGAGCGTGGAGTGGTTGCTCGGGAAGGACCAGTCGCCCTCGGGCGGGCACGGCACGATCGAGGCGGCGGCCCCCGCCACGGCCCGGCACGGCCGTTCCTCGTTCACCAGGCTCTTGACGATCTCGCTCAGGGCATACGCGACGATGGTCGCCACCGGCACCAGCACCGCGAGCGCGACCGCGCGCGCCTCGCCGCGCCGCGACCGCCACCAGCCCAGCACCGCCACCGCCATCAAGAGCAGCAGCCCGCCCGAAGTGCCCAGGTCGGCCAAGGTGCGTATCCAGTCGGGAGCGCCATGCGCAAGGTCGGTGATGTCGCGATAGAGATCGGTGCTGTTCATGGACGTTGACGGTACGGAAGGTGAACCCCTTCTCGCATCCGGCGATCGGCCGGAGGTACATCTGACGAAAGTCGGATTGCGTAGTCGGTCGTAAGCGGTCCGAAACGATCCGTTACTGTCCGATTCATGCGAAATGGGCGGAAATTGGGGCGGGCGGCTCTTCTCCGGGCCGCTTCCGGGCCGATGATGAGAAAAGTTGCAGCTTCGTACGGCGGGTACTGGACGGTGCGGGCGCCGTTCTCTCGTAGAGTTTCCGCGTGGGATCACTGCGCAATCCGATCGGGCCGCTCCCCTCCTCCATCTACTGGCGGCGGAGGGCCGTTGCGCTGGCCATCATCGCCGTACTCGCCCTCCTGGTGGTGTGGGCCGTCAACTTGGGCGGCACCAGCGGAAAGACCGCCGACGAGAGCAAGGGATCGAAGGGGTCGGGGCCCGCGACGTCCATCACGCCGGGACCACCCTCCGACGGCCCGGCGATCAGCCAAAAGCCGGGCGGACGCGATGAGTCGGGCAGCGGCGGCGGCTCCGGCTCGGCAGGCGGCGGCTCCGAGCCGGGCGGCGGCGGAGGGTCCGGCGGCGGTACGGGCTCCGGCGGCGGTACGGGGGCCGGTGTCCCGATCGGCGAGGGCTCGGGCAAGGACGCGCTGGCGGCCGGCGCCGCCGTCGCGAACTGCGCTTCGGACACCACCGAGTTGGCGCTGCACAGCCTCAAGAACTCCTACGGCCCGGACACGAAGCCCAAGTTCGAGCTGACCGTCAAGAACTCCGCGGACGCCGCCTGCAAGGTGGACCTCGGCCGGAAGTCCGCGGTGCTCACCATCACCGACACCGCGGGCGACGACCGGGTGTGGGCCTCCGACGACTGCCCGTCGGCCACCGGCCCCGCGCTGCTCCAGGTGCCGGCGAAGGGCGCCATGAAGCGCACCGTCGAGTGGGACCGCAAGGCGAGCGCCCCGCACTGCGCGACGCCGAGCGCGGCCGCGGTGCCGGCCGGTACGTACCTCCTCGAGGCCAAGGTGCCGGGCCTGTCCGCGGCCCGGACGTCCTTCGTCCTCACCAAGGACTGAGCGGGCGGGATTCCGCTGAGAGCGTGCCGCGCCGTACTGGTCGGCGCGGTGTGGGTGGGGCACAGTCGCCGGTATGAGGCTTCTGATACTGGGTGGTACGGAGTTCGTGGGCCGGGCGGTCGCCGAGGCGGCGCTGGCCCGGGGCTGGCAGGTGACGGTGTTCCACCGCGGGCACCACGCGCCGCCGCCGGGGGTGACGGTCCGCCACGGCGACCGCGGGGACACGGCGGGGCTCGCGGCCCTGGCGACGGGCGAGTGGGACGCCGTCGTCGACACCTGGAGCGGTGCACCGTCGGCGGTGCGGGACACGGCGCGGCTGCTGGCCGGGCGGACCGGGACGTACGTCTACGTCTCCAGCCGGTCGGTCCACACCTTCCCGGCGGCGGCCGGCCTCGACGAACAGGGCCCGCTGGTGACCGGCTCCGCCGACGCCACGGACGCGGACGACTACGCCGCGGCCAAGCGCGGCGGTGAACTGGCCGCGGCCGGCGCCTTCGGGGACCGGGCGCTGCTGGTGCGCCCGGGGCTGATCATCGGCCCCCACGAGAACATCGGACGGCTGCCGTGGTGGCTGACCCGGATCGCCCGCGGCGGCCCGGTGCTCGCGCCCGGACCGCGCGAACTGGCCCTCCAGTACATCGACGCCCGCGATCTCGCGGAATGGACGCTGGACGCCGTGCGCGACGGGCTCGGCGGCGCGTACAACGTGGTGAGCCCGCAGGGACACAGCACCATGGGCGAACTGCTGGAGAGCTGTGTACGGGTCACCGGCTCGGCCGCCGAACTGCGCTGGACCGACCCGGCGGACGTGCTCGCGGCCGGTATCGAGCCCTGGTCCGAACTGCCCGTCTGGCTGCCGCCGGGGGAGCTGCACGACACGCTGCACGCCGGCGATGTGTCCAAGGCCGTCGCCACCGGCCTGCGCTGCCGCCCCGTCGGCGAGACGGTGGCCGACACCTGGTCCTGGCTGCGCTCCCGCGGCGGGGCGGCACCGCAGCGCCCCGGCCGCCCGGCCGTCGGCCTGCCCCCGGAGAAGGAGGCGGCGGTGCTGGGCGGCTGAGGCGCCGGCCCGGGGCGGTGTGCGTCACCCGGTGTGCGCCACGGAGGCACGTGCCGGGGAGACGTACGGCACGGCGGCGTGCGGCGCAGGGCCGTGCCTGAGGGGGACGCGTACGGGGGCGGAACGCGTACGGCCCGCGCGGTGTGCGCCGCGCGGGCCGGGAACGCCGGGGGAGGCCGCCGGTCAGACGTACCGTTCGAGGATCGAGGACTCGGCGAGCCGGGACAGGCCCTCGCGGACCGAGCGGGCGCGGGCCTCGCCCACGCCGTCCACCGCCTGCAAGTCGTCCACGCTCGCGGCGAGCAGCTTCTGGAGGCCGCCGAAGTGGTCGACCAGGCGGTCGATGACGGCGCCCGGCAGCCGGGGGACCTTAGCCAGCAGCCGGAAACCGCGCGGCGAGACCGCGGAGTCCAGCGTCTCGGGCGAGCCGCTGTAGCCCAACGCGCGGGCCACGATGGGGAGTTCGAGCAGCTCGGTATGGGTGAGCGCGTCCAGCTCGGAGAGCGCCTCGGGGACCGTACGGGAGCGCTTGGCGGTCGGTTCGGGGACGTAGTCGCGGACGACCAGCTCGCGTTCGGGCTCCACACCGGCGATCAGCTCGTCCAGCTGGAGGGTGAGCAGCCGGCCGTCCGTGCCCAGTTCGACGACGTACTCGGCGATCTCGGTGGCGATCCGGCGGACCATCTCCAGACGCTGGGCGACCGCGGTGACATCGCGGACCGTCACCAGGTCCTCGATCTCCAGGGCGGAGAGGGTGCCGGCGACCTCGTCCAGCCGGAGCTTGTAGCGCTCCAGCGTCGCCAGCGCCTGGTTGGCGCGGGAGAGGATCGCGGCCGACTCCTCCAGGACGCGGCGCTCGCCGTCGACGTAGAGCGCGATCAGCCGCATGGACTGGCTGACCGAGACGACCGGGAAACCGGCCTGGATCGAGACGCGCTGGGCCGTGCGGTGGCGGGTGCCGGTCTCCTCCGTCGGGATGGAGGCGTCCGGGACCAGCTGCACACCGGCCCGCAGGATCTTGGTGATGTCCTTGTCGAGCACCAGCGCGCCGTCCAGCTTGCACAGTTCGCGCAGCCGCGTCGCGGTGAACTCCACGTCCAGCACGAAACCGCCGGTGCACATCGACTCGACGGTCTTGTCGAAGCCGAGCACGATCAGTCCGCCCGTATTGCCGCGGAGGATGCGCTCCAGACCGTCGCGCAGCGCCGTACCGGGCGCGACGGCGCTCAGCGAGGCGCGCATCAGGCCCTCGGTGCCGGGGTTCCCGCCGGACCTGCCGGGGGACGATGCCCGGTCGTTGGCTGCCACTGCACTCCTCCGTCGCAAGTCTGTCGGTCCGCGGGCCGCCCGGCCCTCGTCGCGGGACGCGCCGGCGGAGGTGCGTGTGCCGGGGCAGGACTGCGGTGACGGGCGAGACCAGGGCAAAGTCTACCGGCGCCGCTCCTCCTCCTGCGGAGCCTCCCGCCGCACCCGCTTGGGCAGCACGCTCAGCGCCGCGCCGACATCGGCGACCTCCAGCACCCGCATCCCGTCGGGGATCTTGCCCGGGTCGGACGGCACGAGCGCGTGCGTGAAACCGAGCCGGGCCGCCTCGGACAGCCGGCGCTGCACACCGGTGACCCGCCGGACCTCGCCCGCCAGCCCCACCTCGCCGATCGCCACCAGATTCTTCGGCAGCGGGGTGTCGCTCGCCGCACTGGCCAGCGCGAGCGCCACGGCCAGATCGGCGGCGGGCTCGGTCAGCTTCACACCGCCGACCGTCGCGCTGTAGATGTCCCGCTTGCCCAGGGCGCTGATCCGGCCGCGCTGCTCCAGGACGGCGAGCATCATCGAGACCCGGGAGGTCTCCAGACCGGAGGTCGTACGCCGCGGGGAGGGGATCTGGGAGTCGACGGTCAGCGCCTGCACCTCGGCGACCAGCGGACGGCGGCCCTCCAGGGTGACCGTCAGACAGGTGCCGGGCACCGGCTCGGCGCGGCGGGTCAGGAAGAGGCCCGAGGGGTCGGCGAGGCCGGTGATGCCCTCGTCGTGCAGCTCGAAGCAGCCGACCTCGTCGGTGGTGCCGTAACGGTTCTTGACGCCGCGCACCAGGCGCAGCCGGGCGTGCCGGTCGCCCTCGAAGCTGAGCACGACATCGACGAGGTGCTCCAGCAGCCGGGGGCCGGCGATGGCGCCGTCCTTGGTGACATGGCCGACCAGGAGGGTGGACATCGCGCGCTCCTTGGACGCCCGGATCAGCGCCCCGGCCACCTCGCGGACCTGCGCCATACCGCCCGGCGCGCCGTCGATCTCGGGTGAGGCGACGGTCTGCACGGAGTCCATGACCAGGAGGGACGGTTTGACGCTGTCCAGATGGCCCAGCACGGCGGAGAGGTCGGTCTCGGCCGCCAGATAGAGGTGGTCGTCGAGGGCGCCGATGCGGTCGGCGCGCAGCCGCACCTGGCTGGCGGACTCCTCGCCGGTGACGTAGAGGGTGCGGTGGTCGCCGGAAGCGGCCTTGGCGGCGACATCCAGCAGGAGGGTGGACTTGCCGACGCCCGGCTCGCCCGCGAGCAGCACGACCGCGCCGGGGACCAGCCCGCCGCCCAGCACCCGGTCCAGCTCCGGCACCCCGGTGGAGCGGGCGGTGGCCTGCCGGCCGTCGACCTGGCCGATGGGCACCGCGGCGGTGGTGACCCGGCCGGGCGCGGTCGTCCGCACCGCGGGGGCGCCGCCGAACTCCTCGACCGTGCCCCACGCCTGGCACTCGGGGCAGCGGCCGAGCCACTTCGCGGTGGTCCAGCCGCACTCGGTGCAGCGATAGGAGGGGCGCTCCTTGGCCGACGTTTTACGGGTTGCCATGAGGTCACCGTATCGGCGGGGTACGACAACGGATGACGGTGCCGCCCGTTGCGCCGATCGGACGCACCGGTGAGCACGGGGTGGGCGAGTACGGGGTGGGTGGGTACGGGCGTGGTGGATGGGGCGGGTGCGGGGCGGAAGGGTACGCGTCTCGTGTCCCCTTTTGAGGGAGATCGTCACCCGTAAGGGTTAAAACTGTTCTGGGTGGCGGAGAGTAGCTGCACCATCCGCCTACCGTCGCCGGGTGATGAGCAGCAGGCCCGAGCACCCCACGCACGGCACCGGCGCACACCGGTCGCGCAGCGGCGCCCCGCACCGGAGCCGGCCGCAGCCGCAGCCCGCCGGCCGGGCCGCGCGGCACCGCCGGCCGGACCGCCCCGACCGGCACGACGGCCCCGATCGCCATGGCCGGCCCGACCGTAAGGACTGTCCGGACCGCTACCACCTCTATCTGGACGGGCTGTTCACGTACTGCCTGTCCGTCCTGGGCGACCACGACGCGGCGAGTGCGGTGCTCGGGGAGGTGCTCGCGCTCGCCGAGCGGCACCGCGGCCGGCGTCCCGCCGCCCCGCTCCTCTACCGTCCCTGGCTCTACGCCCTGGCCCGCTGGGCCTGTCGGCGCCGGCTCGAACTGGCGGTGCTGGCCTGGCCGGAGGCGGTCGGCACCACCCCCGAGCAGCGCGAGGCGCTGGAGCTGTCGGTGCGCCATCGCCTCTCGGCGGGTCAGGTCGCCGCGGTGCTCGGCGCGGAACCGGCCGCCCTGCGCACGCTGCTGGCCGCCGCGTCCTGCGAGGTCGAGCGGACCCGCGCCGCGCTGGCCGTCGTCGAGTACGGCCGCTGTCCCGATGTCGCGCGGCTGGCGGACGAGGCCCCGATGCTGCTGGGCGCCGTGCTCCGCCGTGCGCTGGTGCGCCATGTGGACGACTGCGCGGAGTGCCGCCGGACGGCCGAGCGGGCCACCGCCGCCGGACCGTGGCCGGGCACCGCACCGGCCGCGCACGGCACGCTGCCGCTGGTCCCGGCCCCGCGGGAGGCCGTGTTCGGGGCGCTGGCGGCGGCCCGGCGGTCCCGGTCGGGGCGCGCCGAAGGGGTGGCGGGCGCGGGCGCCGCGGCGGGTTCGGGCCGGGCCGTCCGGAGGAGCCGGATGAGCCGGATGGGCCGGATGGGTAGGACAAACGGTTCTCCACGCTATGACCGCAGCGGATTCCCGCTCGGGCGCGCCGGCCGGGCCGCCCGCCGCGCCCGGCTGCGCGGCCGGGCGCTGACCACGACCGTCGTGGCAACGGTGCTGGCGGCGACGGTGCCGGTCCTGTGGGTGGCGTACCGCGGCGCCCCGGCGGCCGACGAGGCCGGCGGCTCCCCCGCGACGGCGGCCGGCGGACCGGACGGCGGGGACCGGCCGGGCCGCCGCCCGTACGAGAACGCGGGCAGTCTGCGGCCGACCCCGACCCCGACCCCGGACCGGCCACCGGCGCCCGGTCCGCCGGACGCCGCCGGGACGCCCGCCGCCCCGGCCCGGGTGAGCGGCGCGGCCGGGACCCCGGTGCGGCCGCTCGCGGCGGGCCGGGCGCGGCGGGGGCCGGGCCGGCTGACCGTCGCGGCGCAGCCGAGCGGCCCGGCGACGGTCATCACGCTCAGCGCCTCCGGCGGGGCGCCGGTGCGCTGGACCGCGTCGGCCGACGCGGTCTGGCTGCGGCTGAGCCACACGGCCGGGAAGCTGCGGCCCGGTGAGTCCTCGGACGTCCGGGTCCAGGTCGACCGCGACCGGGAGCCCGCGGGGCCCTGGCGGTCCCGGATCGCCATCGGCCCCGGCAGCGCCGCCGTCCTGATGGAGGGCCGCGGCCCGGCCCCGGCCCCATCGGTCCCCGCGGCCCCGGCCCCATCGGTCCCCGCGGCTCCGGCGGCCGCGGCTCCCGTACCGGTGCGCCCGCACACGCCGCCGTCCCCGGTGCCCGCCCCCACCGCGACCGGTCCGGCGACGGCCTTCGCCCCGGCGGGGCCGGGGTGGCGGCCGTTCCCGGCCGGCCCCGTCCGCTGAACGCACCGGGGGCGCCGGGCGAGTCGCCCGGCGCCCCCGACAGGGTGCGTACCGCCCGCGCTACGGGCGCGGGTCCGCGGGGTGCGGCGCCATCGGCAGCGCCGCCGCCAGCCGCTCCTCGCACAGCTGGACGAGCGCGGCGTACGCCTCCTCGCCCATCAGCTCGGTCAGCTCGGGCGCGTACGAGACGTACACCGGATCGCCCGCACCGTGCGCGGAGGTCGCGGAGGTGCACCACCAGTGCAGGTCATGACCGCCGGAACCCCAGCCGCGCCGGTCGTACTCACCGATGGTCACCTGGAGGACGCGGGTGTCGTCCGGCCGGTCGATCCAGTCGTAGGTGCGCCGGACCGGCAGCTGCCAGCAGACGTCCGGCTTGGTCTCCAGCGGTTCGCGGCCCTCGCGCAGCGCGAGGATGTGCAGCGAGCAGCCGGCGCCGGCCGCGAAGCCGGGGCGGTTCTGGAAGATGCACGAGCCCTGCCAGCGCCGGGTCTGCCGCTCGCCGTCCTCGTCCTCCTGGACCCAGCCGCTGTCCGTGCCGACATCGTGGAACTGCCATACCTCGGGCGTCAGCCGGGCCACGTGCCCGGCCACCCGCTGTTCGTCCTCCTCGTCCGAGAAGTGCGCGCCGAGCGTGCAGCAGCCGTCGTCCGCGCGGCCGGCCTGGATGCCCTGGCAGCCGCTGCCGAAGATGCACGTCCAGCGGGACGTCAGCCAGGTCAGATCGCAGCGGAAGAGCTGCTCGTCGTCCGCCGGGTCGGGGAAGGTGACCCAGGCGCGGGCGAAGTCGAGGCCGACCTCGTCGGCCGGGGCCCCCTGCGGACGCCGCGTTTCCGCCGCTGCCTGGGCGCGCCGCTTTTCCGCCTTCTTCAGGGCCTTTTCCTGCTTCGCCTTTTTCGTCTTTGCCACCACTCCAGACTAAGGCGGCCGTCACCTGTTCCCCGCCGCCGCCGGTTAGGTTTCCCGTATGAGACTCGGTGTCCTCGATGTGGGTTCGAACACGGTCCACCTCCTGGTGGTGGACGCGCACCCCGGCGCGCGCCCGCTGCCCGCCTACTCCCACAAGGCGGAGCTGCGCCTGGCGGAACTCCTCGACGCGGACGGCGCCATAAGTGACGCCGGGGTGGCGCGGCTGGAGACGACCGTCCGGGAGGCGATGCAGGTGGCCGAGGACAAGGGCGTCGAGGACGTGCTGCCGTTCGCCACCTCCGCGGTCCGTGAGGCGGCCAACGCCGAGGAGGTGCTGCGCCGGGTCGCCCAGGAGACCGGCGTCGAACTGCGGGTGCTGTCCGGCGAGGACGAGGCGCGGCTCACCTTCCTCGCTGCCCGCCGGTGGCTCGGCTGGTCCGCGGGCCGGCTGCTGGTGCTGGACATCGGCGGCGGCTCCCTGGAGATCGCCTACGGCCTGGACGAGGAGCCGGACGCGGCGGCCTCGCTGCCGCTCGGCGCCGGCCGGCTGACCGCCACCGCGCTGCCGGGCGACCCGCCGGACGCCGACGACGTACGGGCGCTGCGCCGCCGGGTACGGGCCGAGATCGCCCGGGAGGTGAGCTATTTCACCCGGTACGGCAGCCCCGACCACGTCGTCGGGACCTCCAAGACCCTCAAGCAGCTGGCCAGGATCGCGGGCGCGGCACGGTCGGGCGAGGGCCTGTACGTCCAGCGGGAACTGTCCCGCAAGAAGCTGGAGGAGTGGGTGCCGCGGCTGGCCGGGATGTCCGGGCGGGACCGGGCCGCGCTGCCCGGCGTGTCCGAGGGCCGCTCCCACCAGCTGCTCGCCGGGGCGCTGGTCGCCGAGGCCGCGATGGACCTGTTCGGGGTGGACACCCTGGACGTCTGCCCGTGGGCGCTGCGCGAGGGCGTCATCCTGCGCCGGCTGGACCATCTGCCGGCCCCGTGAACCGGACCGCCCGCCGCTTCCGTGGCGGGCCCCCGGCCTCGTGTGGCACGCGTCACCACCGCCCCGGCGGCGGTGCCCGGCCGTCCGTACCTCCTGCCCGGCGGGCGGCCGCGGCCCGTACGCTGTCCCTCGTGACAGAGCCAGTGGTGCGCATCCCCGATGCGAAGGTCGCCCTGTCCACGGCCTCGGTCTATCCGGAGTCGACGGCGACGGCCTTCGAGATCGCCGCGCGCCTGGGCTACGACGGCGTCGAGGTCATGGTGTGGACCGATCCGGTCAGCCAGGACATCGAGGCGCTGCGCCGGCTCTCGGACTACCACGGGGTGCCGGTGCTGGCCGTGCACGCGCCGTGTCTGCTGATCACCCAGCGGGTGTGGTCCACCGACCCGTGGGTCAAGTTGCAGCGCGCCCGCAACGCCGCGGAGAAGCTGGGCGCCACGACCGTCGTCGTCCACCCGCCGTTCCGCTGGCAGCGCAGCTACGCGCGGGAGTTCGTGCGCGGTGTGTGGCGGATGGAGCACGAGACGGACGTGCGGTTCGCCGTCGAGAACATGTACCCGTGGCGCTACCGGGACCGCGAGATGCTGGCGTACGCCCCGGACTGGGACCCGACCACCGACGACTACCGGCACTTCACCGTCGATCTCTCGCACACCGCGACCGCGCGCAGTGACGCGCTGGAGATGGTGGACCGGATGGGCGACCGGCTGGCCCACGTCCATCTCGCCGACGGCAACGGCTCCGCCAAGGACGAGCACCTGGTGCCGGGGCGCGGCAGCCAGCCGTGCGCCGAACTGCTGGAGCGGCTGGCCGTCGCGGGCTTCGACGGCCATGTGGTGGTCGAGGTCAACACCCGCCGGGCGATGTCCGCCGCGGAACGCGAGACGGACCTCGCCGAGGCGCTGGCCTTCACCAGGCTGCATCTCGCGTCGCCCACCCGGGTGCCGGGTTCGTAGGTACGGAGACGGGGACGGCGGCGGGGACGGGGCCGCGGCGCCGCGCCGGGGGAGCGGCGGCGACCGGACCCCGTACCGCCCGCCCAGGAGCGCGTCCCGACCGGTGTCCGCAGTCCGGTCAGCCGTCTCATATTCCGGAGCCGCTGTCCGGATCCTGGATCGGGGGCGTAACCTCGGCGTCAGCTGATACCTGGCCGGTACATGGCGCGGACACCTGCCGCGGAGCAGCGGCTCCCCGCGTGGCCCGCCCTGTGTCGTGGACGGCTTCGTACGAACCCCGAGGGAGTGACCATCGTGCCCGATCTGAGGTCCCGCACCGTTACCCATGGCCGCAACATGGCCGGCGCCCGCGCCCTTATGCAGGCATCGGGCGTAGCGCGCGAGGACTTCGGCAAGCCGATCATCGCCGTGGCCAACAGCTTCACCGAGTTCGTGCCGGGCCACACCCACCTCCAGCCGGTCGGCCGGATCGTCTCCGAGGCGATCCACGCGGCGGGCGGTATCGCGCGCGAGTTCAACACCATCGCGGTCGACGACGGCATCGCCATGGGCCACGGCGGCATGCTCTACAGCCTCCCCTCCCGCGACCTGATCGCCGACTCCGTCGAGTACATGGCCGAGGCGCACTGCGCGGACGCGCTCATCTGCATCTCCAACTGCGACAAGATCACGCCCGGCATGCTGATGGCCGCGATGCGCCTCAACATCCCGGCGGTCTTCGTCTCCGGCGGCCCGATGGAGGCCGGCCGGGCCACCCTCGTCGACGGCACGGTCCGCAAGCTGGACCTGATCAACGCCATCTCGGACGCGGTCGACGAGAACGTCTCGGACGAGGACATCCTCCGCATCGAGGAGAACGCCTGCCCGACCTGCGGCTCCTGTTCCGGCATGTTCACCGCCAACTCGATGAACTGCCTGACCGAGGCGATCGGCCTGTCCCTGCCCGGCAACGGCTCGGTGCTGGCCACCCACACCGCCCGCCGGGCGCTGTACGAGAACGCCGGCCGGACGGTCGTGGAGATCACCAAGCGCTACTACGACCAGGACGACCACACCGTCCTGCCGCGCAACGTCGGCACCCGCGCCGCCTTCGAGAACGCGATGGCCCTGGACATCGCGATGGGCGGCTCGACCAACACGATCCTGCACCTGCTCGCCGCGGCCCAGGAAGCCGGTCTCGACTTCGACCTGGACGACATCAACGAGGTCTCGCGCCGGGTGCCCTGCCTGGCCAAGGTCGCACCGAACGTCGCACCGGGCGGTACGTACTACATGGAGGACGTGCACCGGGCCGGCGGCATCCCCGCCATCCTCGGTGAGCTCTACCGCGCCGGGCTGCTGAACGAGGACGTGCACACGGTGCACAGCGCCTCGCTCGCCGACTGGCTCAAGACCTGGGACGTGCGCGGGGGCTCGCCGTCCGCCGAGGCCGTCGAGCTGTGGCACGCGGCCCCCGGCTGCAAGCGCTCCGCCACCGCCTTCTCGCAGTCCGAGCGCTGGGACACCCTGGACGTCGACGCGGCCGGCGGCTGCATCCGCGATCTGGCGCACGCGTACTCCGTCGACGGCGGCCTGGCGGTCCTCAAGGGCAACCTCGCCGAGGACGGCTGCGTCGTGAAGACGGCGGGCGTGGACGAGTCCATCTGGACCTTCGAGGGCCCGGCCGTGGTCTGCGAATCGCAGGAAGAGGCCGTCGAGAAGATCCTCGGCAAGCAGGTCAAGGAAGGCGACGTGGTCGTCATCCGCTACGAGGGCCCCAAGGGCGGCCCCGGTATGCAGGAGATGCTCTACCCGACGTCCTTCCTCAAGGGCCGCGGCCTGGGCAAGGCATGCGCACTGGTCACCGACGGCCGCTTCTCCGGCGGCACGTCCGGCCTGTCCATCGGCCACGCCTCGCCCGAGGCGGCGTCCGGCGGCACCATCGCGCTCGTCGAGGACGGCGACCGGATCCGGATCGACATCCCGAACCGCACCATCGAACTCGTCGTCCCCGCCGCGGAGCTGGCGGCCCGCCGGGAGGCCCTGGGCGGGGTGTACGCGCCGAAGACGCGTGAGCGCAAGGTCTCCGCGGCGCTGCGCGCCTACGCGGCCATGGCGACCAGCGCGGACAAGGGCGCGGTGCGCGACGTGAGCAAGCTGGGCTGACCGACGCCCCCGTACAGGACACGGGCCCCGTCCGCCGAGAGCAGCGGACGGGGCCCGCGTGCGTGGTGCGGCCCGGTAGGGCGCGGTATCGGCCCGGTACCGCGCGGCACTTCAAGGGCGGCGGCCGGGTGCTACGGGGCCGTCACCACCGGGCCGGGTCCTCGGTCGCGGTGCCGAAGACCGTGCCGTCGGGCGCCGCCGCGTAGATCCGGCCGCGCGCCGCGTCCACCAGCGGGGCGGGCAGCGACTCCAGGAAGCCGTGGTGGCGGTCGGCCGCCAGCCGCGGCCGGGTCTGCCCGAGCAGCGCCCCCTTCGCGGCGTCGACGGCCAGCAGCCGGCCGTCCGCGGCGGTGAAGTACAGCCGGCCGTCCGCGGCCGCCACCGGCGCCGAGCCCCGGCTGACCGAGGTCTCCAGATCCCAGGTCCGCTCCCCGACGGCCTGCAACGCACCGCCCTCGGCCAGCAGATACACCGTCTCGCCGCGCACCACGGCGGCCACCCCGTCGAGCGGCGCGGTCAGCGGGAGCCGCTCGGTGCGCCCGGTCCGCGGGTCGTGGCGGACGACGGCGGAGGTACGGAAGTCCAGCTTCGGATCGGCGGCGGTGAGATAGAGCGCGCCGGCGGCGCCGGTGCCCGCCGGGGTGAGCGAACCGGCCAGCCGCCGCGCCCAGTGCACTGTGCCGTCCCGCGGATCGATGGCGGTGACCTGGGTGCCGGTGCCGTCGGCGGCGGGCGTGGCGGCGTACGCGGTGCGCCCGGCGTCGAAGGTGGTGAACACCGCCGGCGCGTGCCCGGGGAAGCGCTTGCGCCACCGCTGCCGGTGCGTCGCGCTGTCGAGCGCGGTGACCGTGCCGTCCCCGGCGGCCAGCAGTACGCGGTCCCCGATGACGGTGGCGCCGCCCGGGTAGCCGGTGAGGTCCTGGGTCCAGCGGGTCGCGCCCCGCCCGTCCGCCGAGGGGTCGAGCGCCGCCAGCCGGGTGCCGTCGGGCGAGAAGACGTACAGCAGTCCGCCGGACAGCACCGGTGCACTCGGCGGGGCGTCGGCCTTGCCCGCGGGGCCGCCGGTACGCCGCCAGACCACGCGGCCGGTGTCCGGGTCGAGCCGGGCGGCCTGCACTCCGGACTGGACACAGAAGACGGCGGGGGCGGGATGGGCCGAGGGGGCGTCACCGCCGGTACCGGTGGTGCAGAACGGCATCTCCGCGGCGTAGCCCGTGGGGCGCTGAAGGAGCGGGGTCCGCCAGGGGCGGAAGGCGGCGGGGCCGGTGCGCGGCGGATGCGTCTCCAGCGCCGGGGCGTGGTCCAGGACACCGCCCGACACCGCCCGGACGCCCGCGAACGTCCCCGCCCCGGCGACGGCCAGGCCCACCGCGACCCAGACCGGCCAGCGGCGGCGCGGCCGGGCGCGGCGGCCGGCCGCCGTACCGGCGGTCAGCGGGGAGCCGGGGGCGGCCGGACCGGCCGGGTCGGGGCCGTCCGCCGCGGGGGTACGGGCTCCAGCGGTACGGGCCGCGGCGGGCGCGGCCGCGGGCGGCGCGAGGGTCCGTACCCGGCCCGGCCGGAAGTCCGGCGTACGGGCGCGGACGTGGGTGTCCTCGGCCCGCGCGGCGGCGGTCCGGTCGCGCACCGGCTGCCGCTGGCCCGGCACCCGCGGCTGCCGCACCGGCCCGGCCGCCGGACTTCCGGCCGGGCCGGGAGCGGCACCCGCGCCGTCCGCGGCACCCGTACGGTCCGTGGCACCCGTACGGTCCGTGGCACCCGTACGGTCCGTGGCACCCCGGCTGTCCGTCGGACCGTCCCCGACCGGGCCGTTTCCGACCGGGCCGCCTTCCGCCGGTGTGCGCTGAGCCGGTGTGCCCTCCGCCGGTCCGTCCTCCGCCGGTCCGCCCCGCGTCCAGGCGAGCAGTTCGTGCAGCGGCGCGATATGCGGCTGCGTGGGGACGTCGGTGCGCAGCAGCTCCATCAGGGCGTCCGGTGTGGGCCGGTCCGCCGGGTCCTTCGCCAGGCAGCTCTCGACCAGCGGCACCAGCTCGCGCGGCACACCCGTCAGATCCGCCTCGTCGTGCACGACCTGATACGCCACCAGATACGGACTGTGCGAGTCGAACGGCCCGCTCCCGGTGGCGGCGTGCACCAGGACGGAACCCAGCGCGAAGACATCCGCCGCCGGACCCACCTCGCGCGGCCGCTGGAACTGCTCGGGCGCCATGAACGGCGGCGTCCCGATCAGCTTGCCGGTCTCGGTGCGCATTTCGCTGTCGGAGGGCCGCGAGATGCCGAAATCGATGACTTTCGGACCGTCAGTGGCCAACAGCACATTCCCCGGCGTGAGGTCGCGGTGCACCACCCCCGCCCGGTGGATGTCGCGCAGCGCCTCCGCCAGTCCCGACGCCAGCCGCAGCACCGCGGCGGGCGGCAGCGGGCCGTTCCGCTTCACATGGTCGGAGAGGGTCGGACCGGGGATGTGGAGGGTCGCCATCCAGGGCCGGCCGGCGTCCGGATCGGCGTCCACGACGGGCGCGGTGAAGGCCCCGCTGACCCGCCGCGCGGCCGCCACCTCCTGCCGGAACCGCCCCCGGAATTCCGGGTCCTGGGCGAATTCCGCGTGAATGACCTTGACCGCGAGCAGCAGTCCGGAGGACGAGCGCGCCAGATGGACCACGCCCATACCGCCGGCGCCCAGACGCGCTTCCAGCCGGTACTGCCCGGCGTATTCCGGACGCTCCGCTTCCGGGCCGGCCCCGGAATCACGCAGCGACGGCATCCTTCCACCCCCGTGATGTTCCCCGCGTTGTTTCCCGCGCATTTCGGTCGCGGCTGCGACGCGCGGAGCCTAGTCGATAGTGCGTACGAAATGACGGAAGCTTGCTAGCGTGCGCGTCGCAGGACCGGAGCGCCCGGCCACGGGGCGCGGCCCGGCCGACGGCACCACGCGGCGGGCATCAGCCAATGGGGGAACACGATATGAGCACAGCGCACGATCAGGGCTACCCGGGCGCTGCGGAAGCGACCGCCGAACCGGAGGCCGGTCCGGCCGGGGACACGGCGGAGCCGACCGTCCTGGCGGCCGCCGCCACCCTCTCCTTCCCCGTCGCACCCGGCTACCGCGTCAACGTCCGCAAGGGGCCGGGCACCGACACCCCGGTCGTGCGGCAGCTGGCGTACGACGCGCGGGTCGCGGTCCGCTGCCAGCGGCGCGGCCAGTGGGTCAGCGGCCCGTACGGCACCTCGGACATCTGGGACAACATCGCGCCCGGCCAGTACGTCTCCGACACCTACGTCCACACGGGCAGTGACGGCATGGTGGCGCCGCGCTGCACCGGCTGATCCGCCCGGCCGGCCACGACGCCGTCCCCGGCCGCCCAGGGATAATCGATGGCATGAGCGATGCGCAGACGACGCCCGGCGGCCCGGAGCGGGACGGTCCCGAGCAGGGCGGTCCCGAGCCGGAGGAGATCCGGTTCTTCGGCACCACCTGGGTCCATCACGACGGCGGCTACGGCCTGCGCCGCGCCGGTGTCGCGGCCGGCTCACTCGTGCTCGCCGCGGTCGGTGCGCTGGTGCTGCGCTTCGCCTTCCAGGGGCTGGAGGTCGCCGACGTCGGTGCGTTCGTCGGCGTCCTGGTCGTGGCGGGCTTCGGCATCTGTAGCGCGCTCGCCTTCCGGCGCACCTGGGAGGGCTTCGTCCGCCGCCCCGACCCGGCCGCCCGGAGCGCGGCCGACAAGTCCGGGCAGAGCCTGATGCTCATCGGTTTCATCGGGTCACTGCTCGCCTACTTCTGCCGCAGTCTCGTCGAGGCCCCTGGCGAGAAACTGCGCCGCACCGAGTACGAAGCGGCCCGTGAGCGCTTCGAGCGCCGCCGCGGCGCCCGCACCGGCAACCCGGCGGCGCGGAAGCCCCGCCCGAAGGGGAAGAAGCACCGCTGACCGGTGACCACCGCTTCGGTGCCGCGCCCGCCGCCCCCGCCCTGATCCGCGGCCTCGGCCTCGGTCTGCGGCCCGTCCACCGGAAGCTGCACTGGACCCGGCGGGTCCCCCTCGACACCCGCCTCGCGATGCTCGGCAGCCGCTCGTACTTCGCCACGATCGGCCCCGCGGCCGCCGCCCCGTCCTGGCAGCCGGACGGGCCGCGCTGCTGGACGTCTTCCCCGACGGCATCGTGGCGGAGGCGTACGCGCTCGAACCGACCGTCACACTCCGGCCCGGCCCGGCCCAGCCCCGTCCGGCCCCGCCCGGCCCCGAGGCGAAGGGGCGCGAACCCGTAAGCCCGCAGCCCCGTAAGCCCCGCAGCCCCGCAGCCCGTAAGTCCGTAAGCCTGTGGAGCGGTCAGTACTCCCAGTCCGGCTTCCCTTCCCCGTACAGCCAGTCGTCGAAGAGATCGGTCAGGTCCTCGTCGGTGCGCTCCTGGCAGAAGTCGATGAAGTCCTCCGAATCCGCGTTGGCGTGGCGGTACTTGGCGGGCCACTCCTTCAGGATCGAGAAGAACGTCTTGTCGCCGACGGCGTTCCGCAGCTGCTGGAGCACCATCGCGCCGCGCTCGTAGACGGGCGTTCCCGTCACGTTCTCCGGCTTGCCCGGGTCGCCCGGCGGGAAGTGCCAGACCTTGTCGTCCTCGTCCGTGTCGTAGAGCGCGTCGAACTGCTCCTGCGGGCTCTCGCCGCCCTCGTGCTCCTCCCACAGCCATTCGGCGTAGGTGGCGAAGCCCTCGTTGAGCCAGGTGTCCTGCCAGGTCTCCGGCGTCACCGAATCCCCGAACCACTGGTGAGCCGTCTCGTGCACCACGGTCTTGGTCGACGGTGCGCCGGCGTAGATCGGCTTGGTCTGGGTCTCCAGGGCGCCCCAGTCGACCCGTTTCGGCGTGCGGTCGACGATCGCCCCGGCGGAGGAGAAGGGGTACGCGCCGAACTGGCCGCTCGCCCACTTGAGGATCTCCGGCAGCCGCGCCAGCGGCTTCTCGCTCTCCGCGGCCAGCGACGGTTCCACCGCGACGTACAGCGGCAGCCCGTCGGGCGTGCGCGACTCGTGGACCTCGAACTCGCCGATCGTGGCCGTCGCGAGATAGCTGGCCATCGGCTCGCCGTTGTGCCATACGTACGTCGTCCTGCCCCGGGCGGTCTCCTTCGAGCGCAGCTCGCCGTTGGCGACGGCGGTGTAGCCCTGCGGCACGGTGATCCGGAAGTCGTACGCGGCCTTGTCGCTGGGGTGGTTGTTGCCGGGAAACCACGTCATGGAACCGGCGGGCTCACCGGCCACGAACGCGCCGTCGGCGGTCTTGACCCAGCCTTCCGTGGCGCCGTCCGCGTCCGTCATCTCCTGCGGTATCCCGCCGTACGTGACGGTGGTGCGGAACTTCGCGCCCTTCTTGAGCTCGCCGGACGGCCGGACCGTCAGTTTGTGCCCTTTGCGGGTGAAGGAGGCGTCCTTGCCGTCGACCCGGACGCCGGACACCGTCAGCCCCTGGAGGTCGAGCTGGAAGGAGCGCAGGTCCTGCTTGGCGTCGGCGGTGATCTCGGCGGTCGCGGCCAGCTGCTTTGTCGGCACGTCGTAGTCGAGATCGAGCCCGTAGTGGCTGACCCGGTAGCCGCCGTTGCCGAGCGCCGGGAAGAGCGGATCGCCGACCCCGCCCGCGCCCGCCGCGCCACCGTCCACGGCCCCGTTGGTGCAGGAGGACAGCAGCAGGGCGACGGACAGGGCAGCAGTCGCACCGCAGGAGCGGAGAGGCCGGCGGTTCACAGAACTCCTCAATTCGTTCACAAGTTCGCAGTTCACGAGTTCGTCGTTCGCGATTTCCCCGACCCTACGGTCATTTCCGGCTCAACGCCGGTCACTTCCGGTTGGATGGGGGATTGTGGTCATGTGAGGCGTTATCGGTCATTAGCTGGCATTGCGTTCCGCTATGTGTCTCGCTGCATCTCTCGCTGTGTCTCTCGCGGTGTCTCTCGTGTTCGTTATGTGTCTCGTGATGTGTCCCGTGGGACGGCTCGCGATATGCCGCCCTTCGACCGGGCGCTGACTATGTGCGGATTACTTCTGGACGGCTTCTGGACTGCTTCTGGGCTGTTCCTGGGCTTTTCCCGGACTGCTTCTGGGCTGCTTCTGGGCTGGTTCTGGACTACGCGTGAACGACTCCTGGCCCGGGGCGTGGCCCGCTCGTGGCCCGGCCCGTGACTACGAGTGGGCTGCACGGGGGGACGAGTGGGGGCCGGGCGGGGTCTTCCGTATGCCGCCCGTGTGCCGATGCCGTGTGCCGAGTGCCGTCCGTGTGATCCGGCCCGGCGCGGGTTCCGGCCCGGCGCGGGCTCCGGGCCGGTTGCGGGCTCCGGGCCCGGCGCACGCGTCCGTGCCGGCTCGGGCTCAGCCCGCGGCCTCGGCTCCCGTATCGGCTCCGGTTCCGGTGCCGGCCGCCGTCCCCCTCCCGGCCGCCGTCCGGGCCGGGCGGCGTCGTTCCGCCCAGCCGGCGAGCGCGGCCGCGCAGGCGTGGTCGAGGTGCCGCAGCCCGGACAGATCCAGCTCGATCTCCCGGTCCTTGGGCAGCGCCTCCAACTGGTCCAGCAGCTTCGGCAGCCGCAGGAACGTCGCATGCCCCACGGCCCGCACGCGCAACGGCCCCTGCTGCCCTTCCGCCCCTTCCGCCCCTTCCTGCCCTTCCGCCCCTTCCTGCCCTTCCGGCTCCTGCCGCCCCCCTGGCCCTCCCGGCTCCGCTGGCTCCACGATCTCCCACTGCACCTGCGAGGTCTCCCACGCCGACTTGGCGATGGCCATCAACAGCCCCAGCAGCACCCCCTCGAACATGTTGGTGGCAACGATCGCCACCGCCGTCGCCGCCAGCACCACCGCCTCGCCCCGGTGCTCGCGCCACAGCGCCCCGAACTCCTTCCGCGGGAGCAACTTCCAGCCCGCGTGCACCAGTACGCCCGCCAGTGCCGCGACGGGGACGACCCCCAGGGCCGCCGGGAACGCCACCGCGAAGAGCAGCAGCCACCCGCCGTGCAGCACCCGCGAGGCTTTCGTCCGCGCCCCGGCCTGCACATTGGCCGCACTGCGTACGATCACCGCGGTCATCGGCAGCGCGCCGAGCGCCCCGCACACCGCGTTGCCCACGCCCTGCGCCATCAGCTCTTTGTCGTAGTCGGTACGCGGCCCGTCGTGCAGCCGGTCCACCGCCGCCGCGCTGAACAGCGACTCCGCCGACGCGATCAGGGTGAAGGCGAGCACGGTCCCCAGCACGCCCACGACGGCCCCGTCCGCCGTCAGCCGCGCGAAGTCCGCACCGTCCGGCGGCTGTACGGCAGCCACCAGGCCCCGCACCTCGACCCGCGCCACCGGCAGGTCCAGCACCGCCACCGCCACGGTCGCCAGTGCCACCGCCAGCAGCGGGGCGGGCAGCACCCGAGCCGCCCGCAGCCGGCGCGGCCACCACGCCAGCACCGCGATCGTCCCGGCCCCCACGGCGAGCGCCGCGAGCGCGGTGGCGGACCCGGCGGTGGTGGCCGCGAGCCCCGGCAGCCCGCCCAGGTTCGCCGGTCCGCCGCCGGGCGCCGCGGTGTCCACGAGCGCGTACAACTGTCCGGCGATCAGCAGGAGACCGATGCCCGCGAGCATGCCCTGGACCACTGCGACGGAGATCGCCCGGAACCACCGGCCGAGCCGCAGCGCCCCCATGGCCAGTTGGAGCACACCGGTCACCAGCACCAGCGCGCCCAGTGCACCGAGCCCGTACTCCTGCACGGCCTCGTAGACCAGCACGGTCAGCCCGGCGGCCGGCCCGCTGACCTGGAGGCTGCTGCCGGGGAGCAGCCCGGTGACCAGCCCGCCGACGATGCCGGTGACGAGCCCCAGCTCGGCCGGCACCCCGGACGCGACCGCCACCCCGACGCACAGCGGGACGGCGACGAGAAAGACGACCAGGGACGCGGCGAAGTCGGCGCGCCAGACGGCGAGAGGCGGCCGGGGCGGGAGGGAGCGGAGAGACGAGAAGAACGGGAGAGGGGATAAGGCCGGAAGAACGCGGCCGGGACGGAGCCTTTGCATACGGGATGCCTCCAGTACATGAGGGGCGGCCCCTGAGCGGGATGTCCCTTCGCGGGGCCCCTGCGGGTGCGGGACACGTCGGCGCGCGGACGGGTACGGACGAGGGAGCGGGCACGAATCCGGACAGGGGCGCGCCCACCGGTGGCCCGTGCGTACGCCCTGCCGCCCGGGGCGCACCGCCTTCGGCGCCCCGTGGAATCTGCCGACTCTGCCGAATCTGCCGAATCTGTGGGATCAGTGGGATCAGTGGAATCTGAGGGAGAGGTGGGGGATGTGGCGTAGGCCAGGGGCCGCCGGCTTCCCCCGGGCAGCCGGGGAGAGGCCGGTGGGCGGGCCGAGGAGGGGGCGAACCCTCAGCAGCGGACGACGCCGTGCCGGACGGGCAGTTCGCCGGATCTCGACAGGGGTACGGCCCGGCGGCCGGTCAACGGGCCGGTCACCGTCGGCCCGCCCGCCGTCCGCGCCGGGCCGGCCGTCGCCGGCTGCGCGGCCGGTGGCGACGGTGCACCGGCCGCGGCCGTGAACCGCCCGCCGCGGCGCGCCCGGCACCGGTCGACGCCGGGTTCCGGATGCTCCGCCGAGTCCCGCGCGAACTGGGCGGTGCGCGGGGTGACGCGACCGTCGGCGGCGATCTCCGGCAGCAGGGCCGCCGCCGCGGCCCTCTCTCGTCCGCCGCCGCCGACGGACGAGAGGGCCAGCACGACGGCCGCGATGATCAACAGGAGCCGGCCGACGCGGCCGGCCCGGACCTTCGCCATCGTCGCCCCTTCCGGCACGCGTGAACGGTCAGCTCATTGTGTCCAAGGGGATATGGGCGATGGTGATTCGATGTGTAACCGTCATGTAAACGCGGAGTTGTCAAAAGCGAACGATCAATTCCGATCGCGCCGGCGGCCGCCGGAGCACGCCACACACCACGACGCGCCGGTACGCCGGCCCGCACTCCGTATCCGATACCCCGCACCCCGCACCCCGCACCCCGTGCCCGGGGCCTCGGGGCCTCGGGGCAGCCGGCCCGCAGCTCCCCTCGCCGTCCCCGCCCTGCGCGTCCCCACTCTCCCCGTCCCCACCCTCCCCGTACTGCCCCTCGGCGCCGTCACCTGCCGCCACCCTCCGCCGCCGTGCGGCCCGACGGCCGAGAACCGGTGTCCGGCCGTACGGCCCGCCGTGCGCGCACCGGTGTCCCGGCCCGCGGAACGCCCCCGCACCGCGCGCCCCCGGGTGCGAGGATGACGGCGTAACCGATCAGGCACCACCGGCGAGGTGAACCGCAGCATGACCCAGAAGGTCGCCGTACTCGGCACCGGAAAAATCGGCGAAGCCCTGCTCAGCGGCATGATCCGAGGCGGCTGGGCGCCCGCTGACCTGCTGGTCACCGCCCGCCGCCCCGAGCGCGCGGACCAGCTGCGCACCCGTTACGGCGTCGAAGCGGTGAGCAACGCCGAGGCCGCCAAGGCCGCCGACACCCTCATCCTCACCGTCAAACCCCAGGACATGGGCACCCTCCTGGACGAGCTGGCCCCGCACGTCCCCGCCGACCGGCTGGTCATCAGCGGTGCGGCCGGTATCCCCACCGCCTTCGTCGAGGAGCGGCTGGCCGCCGGCACCCCCGTCGTCCGCGTCATGACGAACACCCCCGCCCTGGTGGACGAGGCGATGTCCGTCATCTCCGCCGGCACCCACGCCACCGGAGCCCACCTCACCCGTGCCGAGGAGATCTTCTCCGGCGTCGGCAAGACCCTGCGCGTCCCGGAGTCCCAGCAGGACGCCGCCACCGCGCTCTCCGGCTCCGGTCCGGCGTACTTCTTCTTCCTCGTCGAGGCGATGACCGACGCCGGCATCCTCCTCGGACTGCCCCGCGACAAGGCCCACGAGCTGATCGTGCAGGCCGCCATCGGCGCCGCCGTGATGCTCCGCGACAGCGGCGAACACCCGGTCAAGCTCCGCGAGAACGTCACGTCCCCGGCCGGCACCACCATCAACGCCATCCGCGAACTGGAGAACCACGGCGTACGCGCCGCCATGCTCTCCGCCCTGGAGGCGGCCCGCGACCGCAGCCGCGAACTCGCCTCCGGCAACAGCTGACCCACACTCCGCACACCCACCACTGGACGGCCGCCCCCACCGCGCACCGGGCGGCCGCCCCGCGTGGACGTCTCCGCCGCACCTCACACGGCTCCAGCGGTGGCCGCCACCACGCCCCCCACCCCCTTCCTGTCCCCTCACTTCTCCTTCCGCCTTACCCGGGCAGCAGTCCCACCGCCCGGTACGCCGCATCCACCCGCGGCCGCGCCATCTCCCGCGCCCGGTCCGCCCCCGCCCGCAGCACGGAATCGACGTACTCGCTGTCCGCGGCCAGCTCCGCATGCCGCTCCCGCACCGGCCGCAGCAGCTCCACCACCGCATCCGCCGTGTCCTTCTTCAACGCCCCGTACGAGGTGTACGCCCCGGCCAGCTCCGCCGGCTCACCACCCGTACAGGCCGCCAGCACATCCAGCAGATTCGCCACCCCCGGCCGCTCCGCC
Source organism: Streptomyces sp. x-80 (assembly GCF_046549095.1). Lineage (NCBI taxonomy): Bacteria > Bacillati > Actinomycetota > Actinomycetes > Kitasatosporales > Streptomycetaceae > Streptomyces > Streptomyces sp. x-80. The sequence goes on along the minus strand of NZ_JAJPWM010000023.1, from coordinate 1,222 downwards.
CGGTCGTAGACGACGTCCCGGCCCGCATCCGTCACGGCGCGCATCACCTTCTTGCGCAGCACGTCCGCCTCGTCCAGCAGATAGACGATCCCCGCGGTCGTACCGTTCGACTTCCCCATCTTCGAGGTGGGCTCCGTCAGATCCATCACCCGCGCAGCCACCTGCGGATGCGTCGCCCTGGGCACCACGAACGTCGGCCCGTACCGCTGGTTGAACCGCACCGCCAGATCCCGGGTCAGCTCCAGATGCTGCGCCTGGTCCTCGCCGACCGGCACCTCGTGCGTTCCGTACGCCAGGATGTCCGCCGCCATCAGCGCCGGATACGTCAGCAGCGACAGCCGCACACTCCCGCCCCGCGCCCGCTCACCCGCGGCCTTCTCCTTGTACTGGATCATGCGCCGCATCTCGCCGTCCGTGGCCGTGCACTCCATCAGATACGACAGCCGCGCATGCTCGACCACATGGCTCTGCACGAACACCGTGCACCGCTCCGGATCCAGCCCCACGGCCAGCAACAGCGTCGCGGCCTGCCGGCTCAGCCGCCGCACCCGCGCCGGATCGTGCTCCACGGTCAGCGCGTGCAGATCCACCACACAGAACAAGGCGTCCGCACGGTGCTGGTCCTCGTCGGCCCAGCGCCGCATCGCCCCGAGGTAGTTCCCGAGCGTCAGATGTCCCGTCGGCTTTACGCCACTGAAGATGCGCGTTTTCGCCATACCGTTCATGAATCCATCTCTCCCGTACCGCTGTCGGGACCGCCGTCCTCGCCGGCCGGCTACGAGATGGAGATACGCGAACGGCCGCCGAAGCGGCGGCCGTGGTCTGCATGCGCTGGTGGTCGGCCGCCGTCAGGCGGGCCACCACTGCTGTACGAGCGCATGCGTAGTCATGGCCTCAACGTACCCCGCCAACCCCCGTCCGGCACGGGTTTGATGCGCCTGACCCCCTCGTGTAGTGTTCTCCGAGTTGCCGCGGAGCCGACAGGTCCACGGTGGCCATCCCGCCGCTTCAGCGGCACACCACTACTGCACGGTCCCTCACCGGGAAGAATTCCGGCATGCCGGAATTCGGACCGGGACTCGATTATGAGCCGCCGAGGAATTCCGCTAAAGTAGTGATCACGCCGAAAGGCGAAACCCCGTCCGACGGGTAATCGGAACCGAATTCGAACCGGAAACGGAACGGACCGGGCCTGATAGAGTCGGAAAGGCCGGAAAGCGAA
>NZ_JAJPWM010000022.1:0-158368 GCF_046549095.1 Streptomyces sp. x-80 | reverse complement strand
AGAGACAGGCTGTCTGGGAAATGCTGAAAGAGGTCGTAGCGACCCGCTATGTCACGCCCTTGCGTGAGGGCGGATCGCTCCCGGGAATCGTCGAGGCCGACGATCTCGGGACATATGTCATGAAGTTCACGGGTGCGGGACAGGGGCGTAAGACGCTGGTCGCCGAGATCGTCTGCGGGGAGCTGGGCCGTCGGCTCGGCCTGCGGGTGCCCGATCTGGTCCGGATACAGCTCGACCCGGTGATCGGTCTGAGCGAGCCCGACCAGGAGGTGCAGCAGCTCCTGAGGGCCAGCGGCGGACTGAACCTGGGGATGGACTACCTCCCCGGGTCGCTCGGTTTCGACCCGCTCGCGTTCGAGGTCGGGGCGCGTGAGGCGGGCCGTGTGGTGTGGTTCGACGCGCTGATCAACAACGTCGACCGGTCCTGGCGCAACCCCAACCTGCTGGTCTGGCACGGCGAACTGTGGCTGATCGACCACGGCGCCACGATTATCTGGCACCACAACTGGCCCAGCGCGGAGAAGGCCGTCGCCAAGCCCTACGACGCCTCCGACCATGTGCTGGCCGGTTTCGGCCCGGACATCGCCGCGGCCGCCGCCGAGTTCGCGCCGGGGATCACCGAGGAGCTGCTGACCGCGATCGCGGCCGATGTCCCGGACGAATGGCTGGTCGACGAGCCCGGCTTCGACTCCCCGGACGCGTTGCGCCGGGTGTACGTGACCACGCTGCTGGCCCGCGCCCGGACGATCGGTGACCACATCGCCCTCGGGGAGCGCAGCAAGGACAAGCCCTCGCAGGCGCCGGCGTGGCTGGCGGGCAAGCCGCCGCGGAGGGCAGTGAAATGAGCGGTCTGCACAACGGGCGCGATGTCTTCGAATACGCGGTGCTGAAGGTCGTGCCGCGCGTCGAACGCGGCGAGATGATCAATGCCGGCGTGGTCGTGTACTGCCACGCCACGGGCTTCGTCGAGGCCCGGACGTATCTGGACGAGGCCCGGCTGCTGGCGCTGGACCCCGCGGTGGACGTCGGCGGCGTACGGGCCGCGCTCGGCGCCGTCGAGGGCATCTGCCACGGCGGCGAACAGGCCGGGCAGGCGGCGGGGGACGACGCGGGGCGCCGCTTCCGCTGGCTGATCGCGCCGCGCAGCACGATCGTCCAGCCGGGTCCGGTGCACACCGGACTGACGGCCGACCCCACCGGCGAGGCCGAGCGGCTGCTGGAGCTGCTGGTGCGCTGAGGCCGGTGCGGCGGACGCGGCGGGTGAGCGGCCCGGCGGCGGTGCCCGGTGGACGTACCGGGGCGTCGGCGCCGGGCCGGGTGACGGGATCACGCCGCGGCCGGGCTCGCGCCGCAGATGAGGTGGGCGAGGGTGCGGCGAAGGGGCGTTGACAGCCGGTGGCCGGGCTTCTAGCGTCAGCCCTGCTGAAGATACTAAGCGGTTGCTCACCCGCGAGGCCGGTGCGGCGGACCGCTTGTCGAGGTTTCGAGGGTGAGGAGAACCCGCATGTCCACCACCGAGCAGCGCGTCGCCATCGTGACGGGCGCGGCCCGTGGCATCGGCGCGGCCACCGCCGTCCGCCTGGCCGCCGAGGGACGCGCCGTCGCCGTACTCGACCTTGACGAGGCGGCCTGCGAGGACACCGTCGAGAAGATCACCGCGGCCGGCGGCAAGGCCCTCGCCGTCGGCTGCGACGTCTCGGACGCGGCGCAGGTGGAGGCGGCGGTCGCCCGGGTCGCGGCCGAGCTCGGCGCGCCGACCGTACTCGTCAACAACGCGGGCGTGCTCCGCGACAACCTGCTGTTCAAGATGAGCGACACCGACTGGGACACGGTCATGAACGTGCACCTGCGGGGCGCGTTCCTGATGTCGCGGGCCTGCCAGAAGCACATGGTGGACGCCAAGTTCGGGCGGATCGTCAACCTCTCCTCCAGCTCCGCGCTCGGCAACCGCGGCCAGGCCAACTACGCGGCGGCCAAGGCCGGACTCCAGGGCTTCACCAAGACCCTCGCCATCGAGCTCGGAAAGTTCGGCGTCACCGCCAACGCGGTGGCCCCCGGCTTCATCGTCACCGATATGACGGCCGCCACCGCCGAACGCGTCGGCATGGGCTTCGAGGAGTTCCAGGCCGCGGCCGCCACCCAGATCCCGGTGCAGCGCGTCGGCCGCCCCGAGGACATCGCCAACGCCATCGCCTTCTTCACCGGCGAGGCGGCCGGTTTCGTCTCCGGCCAGGTCATGTACGTCGCCGGCGGCCCGCTCAACTGACCGCCCCACCGACCCCAGGAGTACACGACATGACCGAGCAGCACAGCGCGCTCCCCGCCCCCTCCGGCAAGGCGGCGCTGGTCACGGGCGCCAGCCGGGGCATCGGCTACGGCATCGCCCAGGCGCTGGTCGCGCGCGGCGACCGGGTCTGCATCACCGGCCGCAACGAGGACGCCCTCAAGGAGGCCGTCGACCGGCTCGGCGCGGACCGGGTGATCGGTGTCGCGGGCAAGGCGCACGACGAGGCCCACCAGGCGGTCGCCGTCCAGCGCGCGATGGAGGAGTTCGGCCGCGTCGACTACCTCGTGAACAACGCCGGTACGAACCCGGTGTTCGGCCCGCTCGCCGATCTCGACCTCAATGTCGCGCGCAAGGTCTACGAGACCAACGTGATCTCGGCGCTCGGCTTCGCGCAGCGCACCTGGCACGCCTGGCAGAAGGAGAACGGCGGCGCGATCGTCAACATCGCCTCCGTCGCCGGCCTCAACGCCTCGCCCTTCGTCGGCGCGTACGGCATGAGCAAGGCCGCGATGGTCAACCTGTCGCTTCAGCTGGCCCATGAGTTCGCGCCGGTGGTGCGGGTCAACGCCATCGCCCCCGCCGTGGTGAAGACCAGGTTCGCCGCCGCGCTCTTCGAGAACCGTGAGGAGGAGGCGGCGGCCGGCTACCCCATGGCGCGGCTCGGCGTCCCGGAGGACATCGGGGGGGCCGCGGTCTTCCTGCTGTCCGACGGCGCGGGCTGGATCACCGGCCAGACGCTGGTCGTCGACGGCGGGCTGTCCCTCAACGCCGGCGTCTGACCACCGTGCCGGACGGCGGGGCCGACGCCGGCCCGTCCGGTCCGGTCCCGCCGTCCGGCACGGGCCGGGAGCCCGCCCCTCCGGTGCCGCGCTCCCGGCCCGCGGACGGCATTGTCAGTGGTCGCCGGTAGGTTCTGAGAACGAGAACGGAACGTACACCGGAGGTTGTTGACGTGATGGCCGACATGCTGCCCGAGTCCTGGCGCGGGGTCCTCGGCGAGGAGCTGGCGAAGCCCTATGCCAAGGAGCTGGTCGACTTCGTCGAGCAGGAGCGGGCCCGGGGCCCGGTCTACCCGCCCCGTGAGGAGGTCTTCGCGGCGCTGGAGGCGACACCCTACGACCAGGTGAAGGTGCTGATCCTCGGCCAGGACCCCTACCACGGCGCGGGCCAGGGGCACGGTCTGTGCTTCTCGGTGCGGCCCGGCGTCCGGACGCCGCCGTCGCTGCGGAACATCTACAAGGAGATGAACGACGAGCTGGGCCTGCCGGTCCCGGACAACGGCTATCTGATGCCCTGGGCCCGCCAGGGCGTGCTGCTGCTGAACGCCGTGCTGACGGTCCGCGAGGGCGAGGCCAATTCGCACAAGGGCAAGGGGTGGGAGAAGGTCACCGACGCGGTGATCCGCGCGGTGGCCGCCCGGCCCGACCCGGCGGTCTTCGTGCTGTGGGGGAACTACGCCAAGAAGAAGCTGCCGCTGATCGACGAGGAGCGGCATGTCGTGGTGCAGGGCGCGCACCCCTCCCCGCTGTCCGCGAAGAAGTTCTTCGGATCCCGCCCCTTCACCCAGATCAACGCGGCGGTCGCCGCGCAGGGGCACACCCCGATCGACTGGCGCATCCCGGACCTCGGCTGAGCCATGCGGTCCCGCGCGTCGCGCACGGCGCGCGGTGGCCCTCCCCGGCGGTTAGCGTCGGGGAGAGCAGCGGGGGCGGCGAGCGAAGGCGGTGCACACGCGATGGCGGAGACACAGCGGGCGGACGCGCCCGAGGGCGGTGTCCCGACCCGGATAGCCCAGGCGATCATGCTGCACCGCGCCGGCGACCGGGAGGAGGCGCGCAACCGCCTCGTGCGGCTGTGGGACGAGATCGGGCCCCGGGGAGACGCCCTCCACCGCTGCACCCTCGCCCACTACCTGGCCGACACCCAGGACGACCCCAGGGACGAACTCGACTGGGACCTCAGGGCCTTGGAGGTGGCCGAGGGCTTCGTCACGGAGCGGGCCGAGAGCACCGCCGGGCCCCTCGGGGAAGCGCGCGCCGCCGACGGTCCGGGCCGCCGCCACCCCGTCGTCGCCCTGCGCGCGTTCTTCCCCGCCCTGCATCTCAGCCTCGCGGCCGACTACGCCGCACTCGGCCGGCCGGCCGAGGCCCGCGCCCAGCTGCTGCGGGCACGGGCGTCGGTCAACGCCCTCGCCGATGACGCGGACCGCCGGGGGTTCAGCGAGGCGATCGACCGGCTGGCGCTGCGGATCGACGGGGCCGCGGGTCAGTCGTCGTAGAACGCGCCGCAGAGCCGCTGCTGCGCACTGCCCTGCCGCCAGTGCCCGAACGCCCGGCCCAGTGCGCAGACATCCGTACCGGACGAGCCGGCGGGCAGGCCCCCGATGCGCGGGATGCGGAGCGGGTCGCGGTGGTGCGCCGGGCCAGGATCCCGGTGACCGTGTCCGGCCGGTGCCGGGCGGCCGCCCGGTCCGGTGCCCGGGGCGCCGGACCTCCGGCGCGGCCCGTCGCCGTCCGGCCGGGAAGATCCCGGATCGGTGCGGTCGTGGCCCGGCGACGGTGGGGGCGCCGCGGTGGCCCGGTCGCCGCCGGGGGACCGGGCGGCGGGACCCAGCGGCTCCACGGAAGGGGCGGGCGGTGCGGGACGGGGCGTGGCCTCGACGGCCGGCGGAGTGGCAACGGTCATACAGCCGGTGGCGGTCGCCGCGACGATCACCGCCAGGACCGTGAATGTGGGCAATCTGTGCACCTCCGCAACTTTTCCGGCCGTATATGTCTTTGGGAAGGCCCCGCAGGGGTGACCGTCGCGTCGTGGACGGGACGCCCTGGCCGGGCGGCGCGCCGCCCGGCCGGCGTTCGTTCACCGACGGCGGCGCGGGCACGCCGCCGGGGCAGGCCGCCGGCCACGGGTCAGCGGCCGAGCATGCCGTCGAGCAGTTCCGCGCAGGAGGTGCGGAGCGCGTCACGGGTGGGGAGCGCGGCGTGGAACTGGCCCGCGGTGCAGGAGAACAGCACCCCGTCGCACCAGGCGACCAGGCTGAGCGCATGGCGCTCGGGCTCGGCGGAGCCGGCCGCCGACAGCATCGCGGCCACCGGCTCCCGGAAGCGCCGGCCGGCCCGGTCGTAGACCGCCCGCAGTTCGGGGCGGCGGGTGGCCTCCAGCGCGAGCTCGTAACGGGCGACGAGGAGTTGGCGGTGCCCGGACAGATAGCGGTGCAGGGCCCGCGCGAGCGCGTCGGCGACCGCGGCCGTGCCGGCGCCCGCGGCGCCTGGCACCGCGTGCGGGGCGAGCACCGCGGCCTCGCGCTCGGCCAGTCGCCGTACCGCGCTCTCCAGCAGGGCCGCGCGGGTGCGCGCGAGGTTCGAGGTGGAGCCCTGCGGCAGTCCGGCCGCCTCATCGACGGCCCGGTGGGTCAGCCCGCGCATCCCGCGCTCGGCGAGCAGGGTCAGGGCCGTATCGGCGATCAGCTCATGGCGGGGGGCGTTGCGGGCGTTCATGGCAGGGAGCCTAACGCGTCAACTACGGGTGTAGTAATGTGTGACTACAGGTGTAGTTGACAGAGGGGCGGGTGGCGGTATGCGGCACCGGACGGCGATCGTGATCGGCGGCGGCATCGGCGGGCTCACCGCGGCGGTGGCACTGGAGCGCCGCGGCTGGGCGGTCACCGTCCTGGAGCGCGCCGCCGCGCTGGAGCCGGTCGGCGCGGGCATCGGCCTCGCCCCCAACGCCCAGCGCGCCCTGGACACCATCGGCGTCGGCGACGCCGTCCGGGCGCGGGCCGCCCGGCAGGCCGCCGGCGAAATCCGCCTCCCCGGCGGCCGCCGACTGGCCCGTACGGACGACGCCGCGGCCGTCCGGCGCTTCGGCGGCCCGGTCCTCGTCGTGCACCGCGCCGAACTCGTCGGCCTCCTCGCCGCCCGGCTGCCCGCGGGCGCCGTCCGCACCGCCGCCGCGGCCGAACTCGTCGACAGGGGGGAAACGGGCGCGGCCGGCCGGCCGGCGCGGGTGCGGCTCGCGGACGGCGAGGAACTGTCCGCGGACCTCGTCGTGGCCGCCGACGGTATCCACTCCGCCGCCCGCCGCACGCTCTTCCCCGGCCACCCCGGACCCCGCTACGCCGGATTCACCACCTGGCGCCTGGTCGTCCCCGCGCCCGACCGCCCGTTCGTGGCGCACGAGACCTGGGGCCGGGGCGGCCTGTGGGGCTCCCTGCCGCTGCACGACGGACGCGTCTACGCGTACGCCACCGCGGCCGTACCGCCGGGCGGGCGGGCCGCCGATGACGAACGGGCCGAACTGCTGCGCCGCTTCGGCCACTGGCACCATCCCGTCCCCGCCCTCCTCGCCGCCGCCGGCCCGGCAGCCGTGCTCCGCAACGACGTGTACACCGCGGCCGCCCCGCCGCCCGCCTTCCACCGGGGCCGGGTCGCGCTGCTCGGCGACGCCGTCCACCCCATGACCCCCAACCTCGGCCAGGGCGGGTGCCAGGCCATCGAGGACGCCGTCGTCCTCGCCCACGAGGCCGCGCCGGGCGCCGATCCGGCCGCCGCGCTCGCCGCCTACACCCGGCAGCGGCTGCCGCGCACCATGGAGGTGGTGCGCCGGGCCGAGCGGATCGGCCGGTTCACCACCTGGCGGTCCCGGCCGGCCTGCGCGCTGCGCACCGCCGTGCTGGCCACGTGCGCCCGCCGCACACCCGATCTCGCCCTGCGCACCCTGGACGGCATCGCCGACTGGCGTCCGCCGGCCGCCACGTATGCTTCCGGCACGCGGGGCACCCGGACCGCGGCACAACGCGAGGAGCACAGGTGAAGGTCGGTTGCATCGGACTCGGCGACATCGCCCGGAAGGCGTATCTCCCCGTGCTGGGCGCACAGCCCGGTGTGGAGCTGCATCTCCAGACCCGCACCCCGGCCACCCTCCACCAGGTCGGCGACGCCCACCGGCTGGCCGCCCGGCAGCGCCACACCGACCTGGACTCCCTGCTCTCCGCGGGCCTGGACGCGGCCTTCGTGCACGCGCCGACCGCCGTGCACCCCGAGATCGTGACCCGGCTCATCGAGTCCGGCGTGCCCACCTACGTCGACAAACCGCTCTCCTACCAGCTCGCGGAGAGCGCGCGCATCGTGCGGCTCGCCGAGGACCGCGGCGTGGGGCTGACCGTCGGCTTCAACCGCCGCTTCGCGCCCGGCTACGCCCAGTGCCTGGACCACGCCCGCGAACTGATCCTCATGCAGAAGAACCGCGTCGGCCTCCCCGAGGACCCCCGCACCCTGGTGCTGGACGACTTCATCCATGTCGTGGACACGCTCCGCTTCCTGGCCCCCGGCGAGATCGAGCACATCGACGTACGCGCCAGGGTCCGCGACGGGCTGATGCAGCATGTCGTGCTCCAGCTCTCCGGCGACGGCTTCACCGCCATCGGCACCATGAACCGCGTCAGCGGCTCCACGGAGGAGATCCTCGACGTCTCCGGCCAGGACACCAGGCGCCAGATCGTCAACCTCGCCGACGTCATCGACCACCAGGGGCAGCCGACCCTGCGCCGCCGCGGCGACTGGGTGCCGGTCGCCCGCCAGCGCGGCATCGAGCAGATCGTGCTCGCGTTCCTGGACAGCGTCCGGGCCGGCGAGCAGCCGTCCGCCCGGGACGCGCTGCGCACCCACGAACTGTGCGAACGCGTGGTCACCGACGCGCTCGCGCAGACCGGCTGACCGCCCGCAGCCCCGCCCATCCGACGTACGCGGCGAGGGCCGCCGCCGCGCCGTACACCGGCCAGTCGCCGAACCGGGTGTACGGGCTGGTGCCCTCGGCCAGCGGCAGATCGTAGACGGCCGTCGCGCTGCTGCTGGTACCGAGCCGGCCGCCGACCGGTTCGCCCCGCGGGCCGTACGCCGCGCTGATCCCGGTGAGGGTGGCGTGCACCATCGGCCGCCAGGTCTCCGCGGCCCGCAGCGCGGCCAGTGAGGCGTGCTGGGCCGGCGCCCAGCTGTGCTGGAACGTCGAGGTCGAGGACTGGGCGACCAGCACCTGCGCCCCGTCCTGCGCCAGCCGGCGGCTCATGTCCGGGAACGCCGTCTCGAAACAGATCAGCGGGCCGATGCGCAGTCCGCCGGCCGAGGCGATCGGCATCAGCACCTGATGGGTGCCGCGCCTGCGGTCGACCTGGGCGGCCTTGCCCACCCGGGTCGCCCAGCCCAGCACGGAGCGGAACGGGACGTACTCGCCGAAGGGCACCAGCCGCATCTTGGCGTAGCGGTCACCGGTCGGCCCGTGCGGGCCGATCAGCACCGCGGTCTTGTAGATGCCCGCCCCGTGCCTGGCCGGTGCGTCGGCGTTGACCAGCAGCTCCGCGCCCGTCTCACGGGACAGCGCGGCGAGACGGGCGGCGAGGGCCGGATGCTCCGCGGGATCCTGGCCGAGGCTGCTCTCGCCCCAGACGACGAGCCGCACCCCGCGGCCCGCCAGGGTGCGGGTCAGCGCCTCGCCGCGGGCCAGCCGGGCCGCCGGGCCGTCGATGACGCCGGGCTGGACCACCGCCATCCGCACCGTGCCCGCGGGCCGGGGGACCGGCGCCCAGAACCAGACGGCGGTGGCGGCCACGGCGCACACCAGCAGTCCGCCGACGGCCGGCCGCCGCACCGCGGGACGGACGATCAGCTCGGTCAGCGCGGTGTTCACCGCCACGATCAGCAGGCTCAGCAGCCACACCCCGCCGATCGAGGCCAGCCGCAGGGCGGGCGGCACCTGCCACTGACTGGCGCCCAGCAGCCCCCACGGGCCGCCCAAGTACTGCCAGGACCGGACCAGTTCGACCATCAGCCAGCCGGACGGCACCAGCACCAGCGCGGCGGCGAGGCGCCCCGCACCGGGCGCACCGCCCAGCAGTGCGCGCACCAGCAGCCCCCACGGTGCCCACAGCGCACCGAGCAGCAGGGCCAGCACCAGGATGAAGACGTGCAGGCTCGGCAGCAGCCAGTGGTGGACCGCCAGCATGAAGCCGGTACCGCCCAGCCAGCCGTCCAGCGCCGCCCGCCGGTTCGTCGGCGCCGAGCGCACCAGCAGCAGCCACGGGACGAGCGCGCCGTACGCCAGCCACCACCAGGACGGCGCGGGAAAGGTGAGTACGGGCAGCGCACCGGCCAGCGCCGCGGCCGGTCCCCGTGACCAGGGGGAGTCCAGCAGGCGTGCCCAGTGGCCGAACGGTCCGCGCATACCGTCTTCCCTCCTGCCGGTTGCCGCTGCTCGCTGTCCAGTTTCCGTTGGCCGGACGGCCGGTGTGCGAGGCCGGGCCGGTCGGCGGAAGGGGGTTGGGCCGACTGCTCCACCGGGGCGCGGCGGCGGCCCGGCGCGGTGGGCCGGTCACCCGGTGGCGGACGGTACCTGCCGCCACTTCTCCTGGACGACCACCCCGGTCAGCCGCCAGCCCTCCGGGGTGCGGCGGGCGGCGAAGTCGTAGCGCCCGGCGAAGGTGCAGTGCGGACCGGTGGGTCCGGCCGGGTCAGCGGGGTCATCACCGGGCCCCGCCGCCGGACCGGCCGGCCGCATCGGGTTGAGGTAGTCGGCCCGGACGGTGGCCGTGTCGCCGGGGGCGCCGTCGCGCGAGGCGACGCGGATGCGGCGGTTGACGATCAGATGCTGGCGGACGGCGAACCGCCGCAGCGCGGTGCGCAGCCAGGCCGCGATCTCCCCGGCGCTGCCCTCGATGCCGCCCGCGGAGCGGTAGTCGGCGCGGCCGTCGCCGGTGAACAGGGCCCGGTAGCCGGGCCAGTCGCCGTCGTCCACGGCGATGGCGTAGTCGGTGATCAGATCGTCGATAGCGAGGCGGTCCATGACAGTCGTGTGTTCCGCGCGCTGCGTCATCACCTCAGTTTTCGGCATGCGCGGGTCCCCGCCAAGGGGCGGGGACCCGCGGACACGGGATCAGTGCGCCGGCACCGTCGCGCCCTGTCCGGCCGCCGGGGCGAACTGCGTGCGGTACAGCTCCGCGTACCGCCCCCCGGCCGTCAGCAGCGACTCGTGCGTGCCGCGCTCCACGATCTGGCCGGCCTCGACGACGAGGATCAGATCGGCGGCCCGTACGGTCGACAGCCGATGGGCGATCACCACCGAGGTCCTGCCCTCCAGTGCCTCGGTGAGGGCCTCCTGCACCGCCGCCTCCGAGGTGTTGTCCAGGTGTGCGGTGGCCTCGTCCAGGATCACCACCCGGGGGTGCGCCAGCAGCAGCCGGGCGATGGTCAGCCGCTGCCGTTCGCCGCCGGACAGGCGGTAGCCGCGCTCGCCGACGACGGTCTCCAGACCGTCGGGCAGTGAGTTGACCAGCTCCGCCAGCCGGGCGCGGCCCAGCGCGTGCCACAGCTCCTGGTCGTCCGCCTCCGGCTTGGCCAGCAGCAGGTTCTCGCGGATCGAGTCGTGGAAGAGGTGCCCGTCCTGGGTGACCATGCCCAGGGTGTCGCGGAGCGAGGCGGCGGTCAGCTCGCGGACGTCCGTCCCGGCCAGCCGGACCGCCCCGGAGTCCGTGTCGTACAGCCGCGGCAGCAACTGCGCGATCGTCGACTTGCCGGCGCCCGAGGAGCCGACCAGGGCGACCATCTGGCCTGGTTTCACGTGGAACGAGATGTCGTGCAGCACCTCGGCGCCGCCCCGGGTGTCGAGGGTGGCGACCTCCTCCAGGGAGGCGAGGGAGACCTTGTCGGCGGACGGGTAGCCGAAGTGTACGGAGTCGAACTCGACCGACACCGGGCCGTCGGGCACCGCGCGGGCGTCCGGCTTCTCGGCGATCAGCGGCTTGAGGTCCAGCACCTCGAAGACCCGCTCGAAGCTGACCAGTGCGCTCATCACCTCGATATGCGCGCCGGACAGGGCGGTCAGCGGGGCGTAGAGCCGGGTGAGCAGCAGGGCGAGCGAGACGATCGAGCCCGCGTCGAGCGATCCGCGCAGCGCCAGGAAGCCGCCCAGCCCGTAGACCACGGCCAGTGCCAGGGCGGAGACCAGGGTGAGCGCGGTGACGAAGTACGTCTGCACCATCGCCGAGCGGACCCCGATGTCGCGCACCCGCCGGGCGCGGGCGGCGAACTCGGCGGACTCGCGGGCGGGGCGGCCCATCAGCTTGACGAGGGTGGCGCCCGGCGCGGAGAACCGTTCGGTCATCTGGGTGCCCATCGCGGCGTTGTGGTCGGCGCCCTCGCGCCGCAGCGCCGCCAGCCGCCGGCCGACGCGGCGGGCGGGCAGGACGAACACCGGCAGCAGTACCAGCGCGATCAGGGTGATCTGCCAGGACAGACTGAGCATCACCACGAGGGTGAGCAGCAGCGTCACGATATTGCTGACGACCCCGGACAGGGTGTCGCTGAAGGCACGCTGGGCGCCGATCACATCGTTGTTGAGGCGGCTGACCAGGGCGCCCGTGCGGGTCCGGGTGAAGAACGCGACGGGCATCCGCTGCACATGGTCGTAGACGGTGGTGCGCAGGTCCAGGATCAGGCCCTCGCCGATGCTCGCCGACAGCCAGCGGGTCAGCAGGCCCAGACCGGCCTCCGCGACCGCGATGGCGGCGATCAGCCCGGACAGGCCCAGGACGAGGCCGGCCGAATCGTGGTGCACGATCGCGTCGACCACCCGGCCCGCGAGCAGCGGGGTCGCCACCGCGAGCATCGCGGTCACCGTGCTCAGGGCCAGGAAGCAGAGCAGCTGACGGCGGTGCGGGCGGGCGAAGGCCGCGATCCGGCGCAGCGTCCGGCGGGAGAACGGCCGCCGGTCCTGCTGCGCGGTCAGCGAGCTGTGCAGCGAATGCCAGGCGGTGACTTCCATGTCCATCGTGCTCTCCAGGGCCTCGTCGGCGGGGATCGCCGTGACTGTCCGGCGATCTGACAGGAACCTATGACCTCAACCAATATTGAGGTCAAGGGAATGCCCTCGGCTCACCCACCCGGGTAAGGCCGTACGGGCCGCCGGGCGCCCGCCGGCCCGTACGCCTGCCGCCCATGGACGCCGGCAGGGGCTGCCGTCAGCGGCCGTCCCGGTGCGTCGGGCGGGGGCGGCCGGTACGGGCGAAGTGCCGCAGCGAGATGCCGCCGCCCGCCGCCGGCGTGCCGGTGCCCGGCCGGACGAACAGGGTGACGGTGACGCCCTCGGTGAAACCGTTGCGGCGCATCAGCGTCGCCGACGCGGTGTTGCTCACCTCGACATCGGTGACCACCGACGACGCACCCGCCTCGGTCAGCACCGCGCAGCACTCCTGCACCAGTCGGCCGGCCACCCCGCGCCCCTGGAACTCCGGATCGACCGCGATCCACTCCAGGTACCCCCAGTCCTCGCGCTGCTCGAAGGTCATCGACCCGAGGACGAATCCGGCCAGCCGCTCGCCCGCCATGGCGACCCGGCACGCGGACACGGAGGCGTCCAGATGCGTGGCGACGGCGGTCAGCGACCAGCCGGTGTACGGCTTGGCGTCGGTGTCGTAAACCCGGGAGCCCAGTGCGAGGACGGCCGGCAGATGGTGGTTCTCCAGGGTGTGCAGGGTGATGTCGGGGGTGTTCGCTGCCGGTGTGGACATGGCCGGTCGCATTCCTCACTGCCGGTTCTTCGGGCTCTCGGGGCACGTCGCGCACGTGCGGCGCTTCGCATGAAGTGCTCCATAAAAGGGATGAAGGAAGCCTAAAGGGGCCGATGTCATGGTGCGCGGACAGGCCGGTAGTTTTTCGGCTGTGAGCCGTTCCGTCGCCGAGATCCTCTCCCTCCTGCTGTTGCTGGGTGTGCTGGCCTTCGCCGTACGGCGGCCGCGCGGCGCGCCCGAGGCGGTGGCGGCGGTCCCCGCGGCGGCGGTCCTCGTCCTGACCGGCGCGGTGGCACCGGCCGCCGCATGGTCCCAGGTGCACCGCCTGCTGCCGGTCGTCGGCTTTCTCGCCGCGGTGCTGGCGCTGGCGCACCTCTGCGCGCGCGAGGGCCTGTTCGAGGCGGCGGGCGCGGCGCTGGCCAGGGTGTGCACCGGCCGGCCGGACCGCCTGCTCGCGGGCGTGTTCGCGCTCGCGGCGGCGGTGACCGCGGTGCTCAGCCTGGACGCGACGGTGGTGCTGCTGACACCCGTGATCCTGGCCACCGCGGCGCGCGCGGGCGCCCCCGCCCGGCCACATCTGTACGCCTGCGCCCACCTGGCGAACTCCGCCTCGCTGCTGCTGCCGGTCTCCAACCTCACCAACCTGCTGGCGCTGGGCGCCGCCGGACTCTCCTTCACCCGGTTCGCGGCGCTGATGGCGCTGCCCTGGGCGCTCGCGGTCGCCGTCGAGTACCTCGTCTTCCGCCGCTTCTTCGCCCGCGACCTCATACCGGACCCCGGCACACCGGAGGGGACGGGGGAGCGAATACGGGAGGGCGGCACGGCACCGGTCGCTCCGCCGCCCGCGCCCCCGCTCCCGGTCTTCGCGCTCGTGGTCCTCGCCCTCACCCTCGCCGGGTTCGTGGTGACCTCCTTCGCCGGGGTGAACCCGGCATGGGCCGCGCTGGGCGGCGCCCTGGTCCTCGCGGTCCGTGCGCTGCGCCGTAAGGAGACCACCCCGGCACAGCTCGTCTCGGCGGCGAACCCGCTGTTCTGCGTCTTCGTACCGGCCCTGGGCATCGTGGTCGAGGCCGTCGTCGACAACGGCGTGGGCGACGCCGTGGCCCACTTCCTCCCCGCCGGCCCGTCGCTGCCCGCCCTGCTCGCACTCGCCGGGTGCGCCGCGCTCCTCGCGAACCTGATCAACAACCTGCCCGCGGTCCTCGCACTGCTGCCCGTGGCGGCGCAGTCCGGCGCGGGCCCGGTCCTCGCGGTGCTGATCGGGGTGAACATCGGCCCGAACCTCAGCTACGTCGGTTCACTGGCCACGCTCCTGTGGCGGCGCATCCTGCACGACCACGGCAGCGCCCCCGACCTGTCGTCCTTCACCCGCCTCGGCCTGCTGACCGTGCCGGCGACGCTGGTGCTGTCCACGACCGGCCTCTGGGCGGGGCTGCACCTCATCGGTACGTGACGGGCGGGCCCGCCCCACGGCTACAGGGGCCGTTCCCAGACCAGGTGTGCCCCGGGTGCATCCGACGCCCCGGGTCCCTCGCCGCCGGGTTCCGCCCCGGCCGCCGCACACGACACCGTCAGCCGGACGCCCGCCCGGCCGTCGGGCAGGGTGGCGGTGGCGTCCACGAGAACCTCGACCCGGGCCGGGACCGCCGCCGGCGCCGCCGTGGCCAGGTCCGCCAGCGCCTCACCCAGCGCCGCCACCAGCTCGTGGCCGCTCGGCTCGCCCACCCGCGCGTCCACCGGGCCCACGAACTGCACCGACGGGCGGGTACCGAGCGCCGGGGTCGCCGCGCCCGCCTGCTGGAGGACGCGGGTACGGAGTCCGGGCGGTGCCTCCGAGGGCCCCTGCTGGAGCGCGATGATCGCCGTCCTGATCTCCTGGATCGTCGCGTCCAGCTCGTCCACCGCCCGGTCGACGCCCTCCCGGACCTCCGGCGTCACGGCCCTGCGCGCCGTGCTCTCCAGCATCATCCCGGTCGCGAAGAGCCGCTGGATGACCAGGTCGTGCAGATCGCGGGCGATCCGGTCACGGTCCTCGAAGACCGCCAGCCGTTCGCGGTCGCGGTGGGTGTCGGCGAGCACCAGCGCCAGTGCGGCCTGGGACGCGAACTGCGTCGCCAGGGTCCGCTCGGTATGGCTGAAGCGCCGGTCGCCGGAGAGCCGGCAGAGCGCCAGGGCGCCCAGTACCCGCCCGTTGCTGCGCAGCGGGAGCAGCATCGTCGGGCCGTAGTAGCGGGCGATCGGGGAGATCGAGCGGGGGTCCGCGGCGAAGTCGTCGGAGAAGGCGGTGAGCCCCGCGCGGATCTGCTGCACCACCGGGCTCTGCGCCGGGATCGTGCCGTGGTGCGCCTCGTCGCGGACGGCTTCGGGCAGCTCGGTGGAGACCGCCACGATCTCCATACCGCCCTCGGCATGCGGCAGCAGCACCGCGCCGGTCGCCGCCTCGGCCAGCTCCCGGCCCTTCTCCGCCACGACCGTCAGCGCGTTCTCGGTCGTCGAACAGGTCTCCGGGCCGGCCAGCAGCGCCGTGGTGACGGACGCGGCGCCGTCGATCCAGCGCCGCCGCTGCCGGGCGGCGGAGTGCATCCGGGCATTGCCCATGGCGATACCGGCCTCGGTGGCCAGCACCCGCACCAGGTGGAGGTCCTCGGCGCTGAACTCCTTGCCGGTCGGCTTCTCCGCGAGGTAGAGGTTGCCGAAGATCTCGCCCTGCACCTGAATGGGGACGCCGAGGAAGGACCGGATGGGCGGATGCCCCTTGGGCAGCCGGCCGGAGGTCCGCGGATCGTCCCGCACATCGGCGATCCGGACCGCGTCCGCGCCGTGCAGCAGGGCGCCGAGGATGCCGCTGTGGCCGTCCGGGATACGCCCGATCAGCTCCTTGTCCGCGGTGGACACGCCGTAGCTGATCAGGTCGGAGAGCCCGTCGCCGTCCTCGTTGAGGACGCCGACGGCGGCGTACCGCGCGCCGGTGAGGGAGGCGGCGGTCTCCGTGATGCGGTCCAGCACACCGCGCAGGTTCAGATCGGAGCCGACCGCGACCATCGCCTCCAGGAGCTGCGGAAGCCGGGAGATCGGGCCGCCGGCCAGATCGCGCAGACTCTGCGCGGTCCGTTCCGCCAGCTCGGCGGTGGCGTCGGGGTGCCCGTGCGGGACGGTGGAATCGGGGGCGTAGGGGGGCTGCGGCATCGGTCCCGCTTCTCCTCGGCGGCGACGTGGCCACGCCCATTCGGGTCGCGGCCACATTCGCCATGCGGTTTCAGGGCGCACCTCACGCTTTCGGGTGGTTTGGACAGTCTAGAACGCCCGGAAGAGTGACGTTCGGGCCGCTGGGACTGCTGGGACCGCTGTGCCGGCCGGTGTGGTGCCGTACGGCCGGTCCGCCCTCCCGGACACGGACCGGCCGCCCGGTGGCCGTCCCCCGTCGGCGGCCCGGACGGCAGTCTTGAGCTGTTCGCCGAACTTGGCGTCAGCGGGGCCGAGCCTGGCGTCAGCGGGGCCGAGCTCGGCCACCGTGCCCCGAGGAACGACCGCGGGTTCAGCAGCCGGTCGGCGCGGGCGCCCTGCTCGGTGGCGGCCTTTCGATGGCGCGCTGCCGCTGCGTGGCCGTAGCCCTCGGGGGCTGTGGAATGTTCGGGCAGGCAGACGCTGGTGCTGTGCCGGCAGTGGGGATGTGGGAACCCGTTCCGGCGCGCTTCGCCGAGGGATCCGGTACCTGTACGCGGACCGTACGGCCATCCTCGGCGGCGGGCTCGGCCTCGATCGTGCGGGCGCCGCCGGGCCCGTCGAGGGCCGGCACCTTGCCCTCATACGGCTTGCCGAGCGGGCACCCGTGCGGGGCGTTGGACGCGATCACCAGGGATATCCCGGCGGCGCGCGGGCGGTCGCCGGGTGCCTCGACCGCGGCCCGTCCGACGGCCGTGCGCACCGCCATCCCGGCGTACGACGTCATGGACCAGGAACGGCCGGACCGGTCGACGAACGTTCTCCGTCCGCGGCCGGCGAACCGCTGCATGGCGGCTTGCGTCGCCTGCCGGCGCTTCTCCACACCCGGCAACGGAGTGCCGGACACTTGGCGGTCGTCTGCCGGTACCCATCGGCCACGCCCCTCAGGATTCCGCGTGGCGGTGACGCGCTCGACGGCCTCATGCGCGAGACGATCGACCGCGCGGGCGTTCGGTGTGCTCTCGGCGATCCGGCGGGCGTCCGCACCGTGCAGCGCGCCGAGTTCAGCCGGCCCGGCGCGGGAGCTTACGTTGTATGCCTCGGTGACCGCGTCGTGGACCTCAAGTCCCATGGCCGTGCCGAGGGCGTCGACGATCTGTTGTGCGGTACGGCGCAGCGGCTGGGTGTCGGCGAGTTCGGTGGTGGCCCAGCCGGGTGCCTCATAGCCCGCGACGAGTTGGCGCGTGCTGCTGTCGAGCAGCCGCCTCTCGGCATCGGCGTACCAGCCCCGGACTCCGGCCGACAGCTCCTCCACCGTTGCGGGGTGAACGGGAATGTCCGCTCACCCCCGGATGTCGTGGGACGTGCGGGCTACTCGTGGTGGGCGGCTCCCGGGGAGTGCCTGACGATGGTCAGGTGTTCCGCGTGCCAGCCGTTCTCGTCTTCCACGGGCACGTAGGTCACCCGCAAGCCCTCGACGACAAAGGTTCCGTGCTCGATGGACCGGCGGTCCACCCTCACTTCGAGGTCGTCGTCCCCGTCGATGTACCCGACGCCCCGGGCTTGGTTGTACCACCGGACTACGCCACTGACCCTGTCAGCCATCTGATTGCCTCCAACTCGGGTGTCCGGACACACCATTGACTGTCACTTGGAGTCATTCCCGCCCTGACGTGGTGCGTACGCCGGTCAGGTGTACTAACTCCGCTACAGTCCCCGATCACGCTGGCCAGGATTCGGTGAGGCGGGCTCGGGCGGTGGCGACATGGGTCGGGTGCGGTTCGCATCCCAGGGTCGGCAGCCTGCCGGCACGGTCCGCGTTCCAGTGTGGTACGTGTCGGCGACCGCCGCGTCGAACACCTCAGGTCCATGGCCGTGCCGAGGGCGCCAACGAGCTGCTGCGCGCCGCGGCGTCCGCGTACAGGCCGTGGACGCAGGATGAGAGAACGGCACGCCACGCTGAGGGCTGCTGTGTACAGCCCCCTGGCCCCGAGGCGCCCAGCTCAACGGCAGGACAGCGAACACCTCACTGCCAAGCGGGCACTCCCGCATCACCTGTCGGAGCGCGGGTCCGTCGCGGGTAGTTCCACGGTGACGCGGAGCCCGCCGGCGGAGCGCGGGGTGAGGGTGAGCGTTCCGTCGTGTGCCTGGGTGATGGTCTTGACGATCGCCAGCCCGAGGCCGACGCCTGCGTGGTCGGTGCGGATGCGCTCGGTGCCACGCTGGAACGGTTCGGTGAGCGTGGAGACCAGCCGCGGGGTGAGCGGCTCGCCGGTGTTCTCGACCGTCAGTACCACACCGGTGGGGCGGAGGCTGGTATTCACCCACACGATGCCGTGTTGAGGCAGATTGTGCACGATCGCGTTCTGCACGAGGTTCGTGGTCAGTTGCAGGAGGAGCGCGGGCGATCCGATCGTGGGGGTGATGTCGCCGCGGGTCTCGATGGTGACGCCATGCTCTTCCGCGAGGGGCAGGAGCGTTTCGGTGGCTTCTTCCGCCATGAGGGACAGGTCGACGGGCTCCCGGGTGAAGGACCGCTGCTCGGCGCGGCTGAGCAGGAGCAATGCCTCGGTAAGGTCGATCGCTCGGGCGTTGACGGCGTGGAGGCGGTCGATGACTTCGCCGACGTCGTGGTTCGGATCGGTGCGGGCCACATCGAGCAGTGCCTTCGAGATCGCCAGCGGGGTGCGCAACTCGTGGGAGGCGTTGGCCGTGAATCTCCGCTGTTCGGCGACGTGTGCTTCGAGCCGTGCCAGCATCGCGTCGAATGCGTCGGCGAGTTCGCGGAACTCGTCTTTGCGGCCCGGTAGCCGGATCCGGTGAGCGAGCGATCCGGAGGTGGCCAGGCGAGTGGCGTCCGTGATGCTGGTCAGGGGAGCGAGCATACGGCCGGCGAGGAGCCATCCCCCCACGAGGCCGAACGCCAGCAGGAGCGCCAGCACCGCGGCTGCCCTCGGAGCGAAAACGTGCAGGAGGTTGGACCGGACGGGAAAGACGCCGTTGGTGGAGGTGCCGGTGGAGCCGGGGACGATGAGCGCACGCTCGGGGACGTAACGCAGGAGGAACGCCCACACCGCCGCGAGCAGCAGCGCGCCGGCCACCATGAGGAACCCGGCGTAGCTGAAGGTGAGTTTGAGGCGAACGCTCAACCCGGGTGCTCTATCCACGCTCGCCTCCCTCGTGGTCGCCCTCCGGTCGTGTGTCGATGCAGTAGCCGACGCCTGGCACCGTGGCGATGATCCAGGGTTCGCCGAGACGCTTGCGCAGTGCCGATACGGTGATGCGCACGGCGTTGGTGAACGGGTTGGCGTTCTCGTCCCACGCGCGTTCCAGGAGCTCTTCGGCGCTGACGACACCGCCTTCGGCGGCGACGAGGACTTCGAGCACGGCGAACTGTTTCCGGGTGAGCGCGACATAGCGGCCGTCCCGGTAGACCTCGCGGCGGAACGGGTCCAGACGCAGGCCCGCGATCTCTCGCACGGGTGGTCTGTGGTGGGCGCGCCTGCGGTCGAGTGCCCTGAGCCTGAGCGCGAGTTCCTGGAGTGCGAAAGGTTTGGTGAGGTAGTCGTCGGCACCGAGCGCGAACCCGGATGCCTTGTCGTCGAGACGGTCGGCCGCGGTGAGCATGAGGATCGGCATGCCGCTGCCGGAGGCGACGATGCGTTCGGCGATCTC
Source organism: Streptomyces sp. x-80 (assembly GCF_046549095.1). NCBI lineage: Bacteria > Bacillati > Actinomycetota > Actinomycetes > Kitasatosporales > Streptomycetaceae > Streptomyces > Streptomyces sp. x-80. The sequence continues at coordinate 138,689 of NZ_JAJPWM010000022.1, read as the reverse complement.
GTCACCGGACGGTCCGGGGATGTCGCGGTCGAGGATGGCGATGTCGTAGGAGTTGATGCACAGCAGTTCCAGAGCGCTGTCGCCGTCACCTGCGATGTCGGCCGCGATCGCTTCCAGGCGCAGGCCGTCGCGGATGGCTTCTGCCAGAAAGGGTTCGTCCTCGACGACCAAGACGCGCATGCCCTTGATGGTACGAGCCGGCACATATCGTCGGCGTATCGAAAACCCCATACGTGCCGACAACACCATGCTGCGTGGACTGGTGGCATGAACGAACTGCGCCCAAAGGCGACGATGGACGACGGCGGCCCGAGTGGGTCGGCCAACCCCGCCCAGGCCCCGAGGACGCAGCAGTGACCGGCGGTGAGCGAGGACAGGCGACGCAGGCAGACACGGCGGAGACCGGGCAAGGCGGCACCGGCCGCCGCGAGACCGGCGCCGGGACCTGGTGCGCGCGCATCCGCCGGGTGATCCGCGCCGTCTCCGGGCCGGGGCCCTGGAAGCGCGGCCTGGTGCTCGCGGCACTGGCGCTGCTGCTCGGGCTGCTCATGCTGCTGCACGCCGAGATCCCGAACGGGTCCGGGAATTTCGGCAGCTTGGTGGAGACCTTCCTGCCGTGGTTCGGCCTGTTCGTCCCGCTGCTGCTGGCCGGGGCTCTGTGGCGCCGCTCCGCCTCCGCGGTGGTCGCGCTGCTGCTGCCGGTCATGGTGTGGCTGAACCTCTTCGGCGGGCTGCTCGGCGACAAGTCCCACAAGGGCAGCGACCTCACCGTGGCCGAGCAGAACGTCGATGCCGACAACCGCGACCCGGCCGGCACCGCCCGCAAGCTGGCCGCCTCCGGCGCGGACGTGCTGGCCCTGGTGGAGCTGACCCCGCAGGCCACGGGCCGGTACGAGAAGGAGCTGGCGATGGCGTACCCCTACCACACGGTGCAGGGCACGGTCGGGCTGTGGAGCAAGCTGCCGCTGTCGGACACCCAGCCGATCGACGTCGTGGACTACGGGCCGCTGGCGACCACCAAGCCGGTCGACAAGAAGATGACCTCGAACCGGGCGCTGCGCACCACAGTGGCCACGGACCACGGGGCGCTGACGGTGTATGTGGCCCATCTGGGGTCGGTACGGGTGAATCCCCGGGCGGGCTTCTGGACGGCCTCGCGGGACATAGGCGTGCAGGCGCTCGGCAAGGCCGTCGCAGCCGACCCGAGCAGGCGGGTGGTGCTGCTCGGCGACCTGAACGGCACCACGGACGACCGGGCGTTCGCCGACATCACCTCACGGATGCGGTCGGCCCAGGATGCGGCCGGGAACGGCTTCGGCTTCACCTGGCCGGCGAAGTTCCCGGTGGCGAGGATCGACCAGATCCTGGTCCGCGGCGTGACGCCGGACAGCTCGTGGGTGCTCCCGGCCACCGGCAGCGACCACCTGCCGGTGGCGGCCGGAATCAGCTGGTGAACGGCCACGCAGAACCGCACGACGCGTCCCACACCTCCCGCAGGAGCTGCTGCCACAGATCGAGGCGCGTCCCGACAACGTCAGCCCGAACCCGCCGCTGAACGAAATCGCCGAAGTCAAGCGGGTCGAACCGATCGCCCCCGGCGACCCGCTTACGGAGGGCGGCCGCATACCGGGCGTCGGTCATCTGTCGGCGCGCGGTGCGGGAGTCGTGGCGCCACTCGGCGCATGCGTACAGGCGGTTGTCGGCGCCCTCGCCGAGCCGGATCGCCGACGTGGCGTTCACGGAGCCAGTCCTTGCGCAGCCGGTGCGCGGAGTTGTCCGGGGCCGTGGTGCCGTAGATCTTCGATCCGGGCACGCTGCGGACAGGGACAGGGACAGAGACAGGGACAGAGACGGACCGCACCGGTGCCGACAGCGGCGCCGGACCCGGTCTTCCCCGGTGCGCGGACCGGCCCGGCAGGGGCCCGGAGCGTGCCACGGCACCGCTCAGCGGGTCACCGGCGGGCGGCCCAGCGCCGACAGATCCACCGCCTGCGCCATCGTCCGCATACCGGCGACGTTCGGGTGCACCCCGTCACCGCTGTCGTAGCCGGGCAGCAGGCGCTGCGGCGCGGCCGGGTCGCGCAGTGCCGCGTCGAAGTCGATGACACTGTCGAAGGCGTGCCCGGTACGGATCCACCGGTTGACCGTGACCCGGATGCGCTCGGCGGCGGGGGTGAGTTTGGCGTTCGGGGTGATGGTGCCGGTGTGCAGCGCGATCCCCGCGGCGTGTGCCCGGCCCGCCAACGAGGCGAGCCCCGCGATCAGTTCACCGGAGGTCAGTCCGGAGCCGGGATGCACGCCGCTGCCCGACCCCAGGTCGTTGGTGCCCAGCAGCACGATCGCGGCCGATACGGCGGGCCGGTCGAGCACATCGCGGGCGAAGCGGGCCTCGGCGTTGACCCCGAGGTTGATCCGGCCCTCGACCGCGGTCCCGGCGTCGCTCAGCAGCCGGTTGCCGCCGATTCCGGCATTGACGACGGAGAGCCCCTGGCCGGGCCGCGCGCCGTCGGCCAGCCGTCGGGCCAGGATGTCGGGCCAGCGGAGGTTGACGTCGTCGGGGATGGCGCCGCCCTCGGTGATGGAGTCGCCGAAGGCCACGACCGTGTGCGCCGCGACGGTGGCGGACACGTCCACCCCGTGGAGGAAGAACCAGGACGTGGCTTCTTCGGGGAAGGCCGAGCCGTCCTCGTCCCCGGTGTGGTCGCCCGGTGTGGAGAGGTAGTTGGTCTGCTTGGCCCAGCCGTGCCAGGTGGCGGGGCCGGTCGGCGTCGGCAGATGGACGCTCACCACCAGATCGCGGTCCGCGGCGACGCGCAGCGGGATGGGATCGCTGACCGCCTCCGCACCCACCGGTACGGCGGCCGAGCGTTGCCCGCCGAAGGTCACCGTGCGCCGGGTACCGGGCACGGTGGCCGCGCCCGCGGACCGCCGGGCGACGGTCACCGCGCCCAGGTCCAGCGGACGGGTGCCGTACGCGTTGGACAGGCGCAGCCGGATCCGGTCGCCGCCGGCCGCGAGATGGACGACCATCCGGACGGTCCGGTCGGCGAAGCCGGTGGCGGACAGGCCGCTGCTGCCGGGCGGGGTCAGGGCGGTGGCCCAGCCGCCCACCCAGTGGTGCGGCGGGCGCGCGGTGGTGTGCGCGGCGGCCGGGACGGCACCGGACGGTACCGCCGCCCGCGCCGGGACCGTCGGCCGTGGCGCCGCGGTCGCCCCCGGCAGCGGAAGCGCCGTCAGGACCAGCCCCAGCACGGGCAGCAGCACCCGGGCGGCCGGACGGCGCAGCCCGCCCTGCCGCCTCATCGGGCCGCTCCCCGTACGGCGCGCAGGACGACCGGGAACTCCGGGCCGCCGGGGCCGGGCGGCCCGCCGGTGGGCAGCGTGATCTCGCAGCCGTCCGCCGTACGGCGCCAGTCGAGCGGTCCGCCGGGATGGCCCAGCAGCCGGATCCGGTCGCCGTCGCGCAGCGGCAGATCGGCGGGGAGCGAGAGGCGGCCGGACGGCCGGCTGAGCGGAATGATGTGGAACGCGCCGTCCTCGCCCACCGTGTAGCGCACGGCACCGTCCTCGGCCCGGTGCCACGGCCTCGATCCGTACACGGCGCGGCCGTTGACCGCCAGCCAGGCCCCGATCGCCAGCAGCCGCTCACGCTGCCAGCCGGGGATGGTGCCGTCCGGCCGGGGGCCGATGTTGAGCAGCAGATTGCCGTTCTTCGCCACGATGTCGACCAGCAGCCGCACCAGCTGTACCGCCGGCTTGATCCGGTACGTCGGATCCATATAGCCCCAGGACCGGCTCATGGCCAGACATGCCTCCCAGGGGTCGGGCCGCAGCGGATAGGACGGTTTGTCGCCCTCCACCACGGCGTAGTCGGCGTGTGAGGCGGTGAACCGGTCGTTGACCACCACCTCCTTGGGGCGCGGCCGCAGTTCGGCGTGGTCGTAGTAGTGGGCCAGGATCTCGTCACCGCGCCAGTCCCAGCGCGCCGGCCGGAAGATGTGCCCCGCGCCGCCGGCGAAGTCATGGCTGCCCTGGCCGTCGGCCCAGAGCAGGTCCGGGTCGTAGCGGTCGACGAGGGTGCGCAGATGGACGTGCGCGTACTGCCGGACGTAGTCGTCGACCGGCCGGTAGCCCGTGTACGGGACGGGCTCGCGGGTGTACGGGTTGACCGGCGGCGTCCCCAGCGCGGGGTGGTAGAACTCGCCCAGCGAGTAGTACAGGCCGCGCCGCAGCCGCGTCCCGCGCGCCGCCCGGAAGAGGTCGCCGACCAGATCGCGGTGCGGTCCCAGGGCCACCGAGTGGCGGTCGGAGGCGGTGTTGGGGAAGAGCTGGAAGCCGTCGTGGTGCTTGGCGGTGAGGACGAAGTAGCGGGCGCCGGCCTGTTCGAAGAGCCGGACCCAGGACCGTGGGTCGTAGCGCTCGGCGGTGAAGCGCGGGATGAAGGCGTCATAGGGGAAGCCGGCGCCGTGGACGCGGCGGTGCCGCTCGTACACACCGCCCTTGGCGGCGGCGTTCATCGCGTAGAGGTACCACTCGGAGCTCCAGTCGTCGTCGCCCCAGTGCGGTACGGCGTAGACGCCCCAGTGAACGAAGATGCCGAATTTGTCGCGCCGGAACCAGGCGGCGGTGCGGTGTTGGGCGAGCGACTCCGGTGTCGGCTCGTAGCGGTGTCGGCGGTCGGCGGCGGCCCGGGGGAGGGGTGCCGCGGTGGCGGGCCGGGGCGGCAGGGCGGTCGCGGCGCCCAGCGACGCGGCGCCGGCCAGCAGGGATCTGCGGGCCAGGGGACGGTGGTGCACGGTGTGCCTCCTGTCGCGAGGGAGGTGCGGTGCGGGAGGGGGACGTTGTCGAGGGGCGGTGCGCGGGGCCGCCGTCGTGGGGTCAGCGTGTGAGCAGCGCCCGGTAGTGGTCGACGGACGGGCCCATACCGTGCTCCGGATCGGCCTCGTAGACGCCGTTCGCGTCCTTCTTGCCGAAGCCGAGCGGCTGGTAGACCGTCGCGCAGGACGGCTCGCGGGCGGCCAGCCGTCGCCAGTCCCGCCAGGCCGCGTCGTACGCCCGCAGATGTGCGGCCATCGCGGCCGTGTCGTAGCCACCGGAGCGGTCGCCCGCGACGCCGCGCAGCATGACCTGCCAGCCGTGCTGGATGACGGCGTACAGATACTGGCCGTAGCGGGCGGAGACGCGCAGATAGCGGCGGTCGGCGGGGTCGTGGAGCGGGAGGGTGCCGGCGAGCGCGGTGATCTCGCGCCAGATGCGGGCGGCGTGGTCCTTCTCCGCCAGCGCGGCGGACATCAGTCCGCGGTCGAGGATCGTGCCGAAGTCCCCGGTCAGGTCCTTGTCGGAGCCGCCGAGGAACTGGTCCCTGGTCCAGGTGAGCGAGCGCAGCGGGACGACCGCGGAGTAGTGGCCGCGCAGCGTGCCGGCCGCGGAGAGCAGCGCCAGGCGCCGGAACCGGCGGGCCGCGGCACCGTGCAGGCCGATGCGCCGGGCGTACGCCGCGAACGCCCCCGCCTCACCGCCCCCGGTGTCCCGCGCCCACCGGGCCATCACCCACATGTTGAGATCGCACCACAGCTCGTTCGCGAGGTACGGGCCGCGCCAGCCGCCGCCGCGCGACCAGGTCCAGACCCCGGCGAGCAGCGGATTGTCCACGAGATCCGCGAGCCCGCGCGGGCCCGGCCCGGACCCGTACTCCTCGAACCCGTTGATCACTCCGTCCGCGATGTAGTCGGGACAGGCGCCCTTGGCCTCGTATTCGCGTGCGCACTCCACCTCGACGATCTGCCGGTGCCGGCCGATGCCCAGCGTCGGATTGAACGCGACCGTCCGCCAGAAGTCGCTCGCGGTGTGCTTGACGGAGAACAGCAGCCGTTCGTGCGGCGCGATGGCGTCGGTGACGGCGCGGTAGTACGCGGGATCGTCCCGGAGCCGGTCGCCGCCGGTCGACCAGGTGCGGTAGAGGAGCCGCTTCCCGGCCCGTACGCAGACCTCCTCCCGCAGCAGTCCGATCAGCAGCTCATGGCTCGAACGCCCCTCGGTGACCGGGTTGTTGCCGGTGTGGAACGGAACGTTCTGGAGGTAGGTCTCACCGGTGCGGATCACCAGGCCGTCCAGGCCGGGAAAGCGCGCGAACACCTCGCGCAGCATCAGCCGGTGGATCTGCCGGGTCAGTGGCCGGTGCAGGCTGATGCGGCCCTCGTCGTCCAGGACGCGGTCGCCGTGGAGCTCCACGAGGCGCCGGGGCAGCACGATGATGTCGGTGAAGAAGTACGCGCCGATACCGGCCGCGTGCGCCCGCCGGATGTGCGCGTCGATCCGCCGCGCGGTGTCCTCGACCCAGGCTCGGGCCGCCGATCCGGCCGGGAAGATCCGTTCGTCGAACGAGTCGAAGGTGACGGCGGTGTGCGGCGGCCGGAACTCGTTGACCACCTGGCCGTCGTATCCGTAACCGGCCAGCGTCCGCGGGTCGTTGTAGCGGGATTCCGTCATGGGTTCGCCGGGGTTGGCCTGCACCATGTCGAACAGGTAGGGCAGCCGGCGCCCGCCGCCGCGGGCCGGGGCCGGGGCGGCGCCGAGCGTCAGCAGCGCTCCGGCCCCGGCGGCGGCACCGAGGAGCGCGCGGCGGGACGGGGGGAAGGGCCGGGGGGAGGGGGACGGAGCGGCCATACGACCTCCAGTCGTGCCGGTACGCGCGCCGTACCGGTACGCGCGCCACCCGGGCGGGCCGCGAAGATGCGGCGCGCGGACCGGCGCTGCACAGGAGCCGGTCATGTACGTGCACGAAGTTTGCGTCACTGAATTCCGACAGTCGCATACTGCACGCGGGAGGCCGGAACGGAAAGCCCTCCGACCGGACAGACGTCGGAGGGGAACGGGGTCAATACCGTCTGATGTGGCGCCAGTTGGGGTGTGACATGGCGAATCCTCGGATGATGGAGCGATCCGGCCGAGGGCGGGAACCGGGTGGCGGGCGATCCGGCCGAGGGTGCGGCGTTGGCGTCAGCGGGCCTTGTGGACGGTCGCCCCGATCCCGTCCAGGAGGGCGGTCCGGCCGACCTCGAAGGCCGTCTTCGCCTCCCGCTCCGGACAGGGCACCGAATCGTCCGCCTCGGCGCGGCACCCCCGGTCTCCAGGCGGACCAGCAGGGGGAAGCGGTGCGGGAATTCGGGGACGGAGGAGGACCTCGCCGAGGCGCGGGAGAAGGCGACGGCGGCGGAGAAGGCCGCAGGAGGAGACAGGGCGGGCGGGGTGACCGCGGTGGGGCAGGAGCGGTCCCGGTCCTCGGACCAGCGCCGTACGTAGTCGGAGGGTGGCGTGGGGGAGCGGTTGGTCCACCGTTCCTCTCGGGGCATTCGGCGTTGCCGGGGTGGTACCCCCGCCCGAGGTGGCGTTACCTGCCGTCCTGGCGGTGATGTAGGGGTTCGCATTTCGCACGTCCCTTTCTCATCGACGATGGCCCTCGTCCGGCCCAAGGGACAACGCGGTGGGACGAACTCCTGTCCTGTCGCACTGAAGCTGTCGGATTCTCACTCTTTCTCGTTCGAGCTGTCGATTCTCATCGCGTCACGCGCTGAGCGGCGGCGTTTGCTCCGATCGTCGGGTTTGGTTTCACTGCTCTGGTCCCGTCTGCTGTATTTGTCATGGTCGGGTTCGGCAGGTATGAGCGGGGGTGGCGATGGACCTGGATCCGGCCGATGCCGAGTGGGCTGACGGGGAGGACGGTGGGCCGATACGCACGCTCACGAGGCCGGCAGATCAGACCTGGTACGCGTGGCAGCTGTACGCAGGATTAAGATCGCTTACTCATTCGCAAGGGGGGAAGCATGCGCAAGATCATCAGTGGGACGGCTCTGGTCCTGACCGCAGCTCTACTGACAGGTTGCGGCAGTGATGACGGCCCGCCGAAGGCCGACAAGTCCGCGAACGCGAGCATGAAGCCGAAGCCGGGCAGCGGGAACAGTGAGGTCAAGCACGAGGTCACGCTCGAAGTTCTTGGCCACGGCACATCGCAGGTGTACTACAACCTCAATACCAACAAGATGGAGAAGGTGCAGCTTCCCTGGAAGAAGACCTCGACCGTCACCTTGACGACAGACGCTGAGAAGAGGATCGGCACGACGGTCTCCGTCGTCCCCGGCTCTGTGTACAACGCCGATGGCACAATGCGCGCAGCGGCCTGCGTCATCACAGTCGACGGGAAGAAGGTCGCGGACAACGAGGGTGGCAAGTCCAACAAGATGTGCGAGTACAACCTGAAGTGAGGGTTCGCGCTACGCGGTGCCCCAAGCGGTAGCACAGCGAACGCGAATTCCGTGAAATCCATGTCGTTTGAGAACACCGTGTCCAGCGTTCTCAAAGGACATGGCACCCCAGCAGGTCAGCGAGTCACCGGCTGCCAGATGCACTGCGACGGGACAATTCCTGTCCTGTGGCACTGAGCCGGGTTCTCACCGCTTCTCGTTCGTGCTGTCGGATTCTCATTGCGTGGTCGCAGTCGCCCCGGTTGCGCAGCGGGTGCTGCGGCCCGCGGCCATGCTCGGGTGTACCTGGTGTCCGGCGGGGCGGCACAGGCGGTGAGCATGGCGGGCTGGAGCCCGACCGTTCGCCGCTGCGGTCCGACTCCCGGTCAACCGGCCGGCGTGTTCAACCCCGTGAACCGGGCCGGATCCAGCCGTACCGTCGCCGCCGCGATGTTCTCCTCCAGGTGGGCCATCGACGCCGTGCCGGGGCCCCATGTGCTCGGCCCGAGCGAGCAACCAGGCGAGTGCGGCCTGGGCCGGTGTGGCACCGATCTGCGCGGCGAGGCCGCTGAGCCCGGGCCCGACTGTGTCCGACCGCCCTTGGTCGTGATCAGTACGTGCTCCGGATACGGGTGCGGCGCCTCACGGATGATCTTCTCGCTGACGTGTGGTCCGTAGACGCCGGCAGTGTCGATGAAGTCGACGCCCAGCTCGACCGCGCGCCGCAGGAGCCGCACCGAGGCGTCACGGTCGGCCGGCTCCCCCCCCGGACGCCGGGACCGACCAGGCGCATAGCCCCGAAACCGAGCCTGTGGACGGTTTTTCCGGCGATCTCGATCGTCCCGGACGCGTGGTTGACGCGGTTCCCGAGAGGCTGATCCTCGGCCATGCGCACTCCTTGTCAGGTCCTGCGCCTGGCTTACGGGGCGGCGTGCTGTGCGGGGCAGTACGTGTCGTGCGCAGGCCACTTCCCGCTGACCAGGTAGTCGGTCACGGCGTCGTTCCCGCAGTCGTTCGAGCCCGACAGGTAGGCCACGTGCCCGCCCTGGTCGACGCTGACCATCCGGGCCCGCTCGCCCAGGGCCCGGCGCGTCCGCAGCGCCCCGGACAGCGGGGTCGCCGGATCGCGGATGTTCTGGACCATGAGGACGTCGGAAGGTCCGCGATCGGTGATCTTCACCTTCGGCTCGGCGGGGGCCGGCCAGAAGGCGCACGGCCTGATGTTGGCCGCGAACGCGCCGTACATCGGGTGGCGGACGCGGTCGACGGCGACGTTGTGCTGGTAGGTCGCGAGGGACGTCGGCCAGCGGGAGTCGCCGCAGATCACCCCGAGGTAGGCGGCGGGGTAGTTGTCGCTGTACGCACCGCCGCCCGTGCCGCCGGAGTCCGGGGGCGGCTGGTTTGTGTCCAGGGCGTGCCAGGTTTCGGCGAGCTTGGCGAGCTCGCTGTCCGCCTGGAGCATTCCCGCGGTGACGGCGCGGAAGGCCGTGCCGTCATACCCCTGTACCGGCGTGTGGTCGAGGCGTGCGGCGAGTGGGAAGTACTTCTCGCGTACCGCGGCCGGTGTGCTGCCCAGGTGGTACCGCTGAGCTGCGGACGCGGCGAACTTCGCGAAGTCCGGGAAGCGGCTCTCGAAGCCCGCGCTCTGGCTGCGCAGGGCGTCGACGTCGTAGCCCTCGGGCGGGAGGCTGCTGTCGAGCACGATGCGGTCGCCCCGGTGGGGGAAGAGGGCGGTGTACACCGCGCCGAGGTAGGTGCCGTAGGACTCGCCGTAGTACGAGATCTTCGGCACGCCCAGGGCCGCTCGGATCCGGTCCATGTCCCGCGCGGTGTTCGCGGTGGTGATGTACGGCAGCAGGCTCGCGGTCTTCGACGTGGTGCACTGTGTGGCGAGCCTTTTCGCGGTCGCGGCCTGCTCCGCTACGTCGGCCGCGCTGCCCGGGTTGGGCGGGGTGCTGACCACCCCGCTCTGAGCGGGGGTGAAGTTGCAGGTCAGGGGGGTGCTGTGGCCGACGCCGCGTGGGTCGAAACCGATCACGTCGTAGCGGTCGCGCACCTTCTGGGGCAGCTTCATCAGCGCGGGAACGGGGAGCCCGGGCAGGCCGGGGCCCCCGGGGTTGAGCAGGAGCACGCCGCGCTTCTCGGCCGGTTTCGTGCTCGCCAGACGGGACACCTCGACATCGATCGTCCGCCCGTCGGGGTGACGGTAGTCGAGTGGCACCGCGAGCTTCGCGCACCGCAGGGCCGCCTCCGTCGGGCTGGGGCACGCGCCCCACCGCAGCGGGGGCCGGGACGGCGAGCCCGCCTGCGACCGGGACGGCGTGCCCGCCGTGACCATCTGCGATACGCCTGAGGCCACCGCTGCGGCGCCCACCGTGACGGCGAGCGCCGCGAGCCAGGTCCTGCGCATGGTTGTTCTCCTCACTTCGAGAGGGCAGGGGGTGTCGGCACGCTCGGCCGGGCGTCAGCCGCCCGCGAGGGAGGCCGACCGGACGGCCGCCGCCGCCTGCTTGCGCCGCCTGCGCAGCAGCACGACGACGAGAGCGAAGACCTGGAGCACGAGTTCCAGTCCTGGCAGGTCGGCGGCTGCCTCGGAGTGGACGTGCCCGGTGCGGCGGATCGTGCCGGCGGGCTCACCGGCGTCGCCGATCATGGTGTACTCCCGGCCCGCCGCCACGGTCTGCCGGAACGGGATGACCCGCCCGGAGCACGTCATGTTCCAGCTGCGGCGCACCCGGTCCGTGGCCGCGACGACGGTCCCGTCGGCGTCGAGCAGTTCGTGGACACCACTGAAGCGGTGAGTGCGGACGAGGTAGTCGGCTCCGCGCAGTGTGAACCGCGCGCCGATGTGGCCTCCGCGCAACGAGAACGCCGTCAGCGCCCGGCCGTCCTCGGTGAGTTCGTACTTCTGGCTCGGCAGATGAATCCTCTTCGCGTGCAACATGACCTCATCGCACCATCGGTCCGCCGGTCGGACCCATGCCATCTGTCATGGGGGTGCGGGTCATGGGCGGGCCATGCTTACCCGCATGTTCCAGACATCGCTCCCCGGGGCCGCCGCTCGTACCTCCGGGGGGCATCCGGGCCGTAGCATGACCGACGTGGGTGCACGCGATCCGGACGAGTTCTCCGTCGGCCAGTGGCCGGACTGGAGTTTCTGGAAGGACCAGCCGGGCAGCGCCCGGGGTCGCGTGGCCGTCGCCACGGCCACCGCACTGGCCTCCCTCACCTTGATCGCACGGGCCCAGGACATCGCGCACGGCACCACACCTCCCCTGCTCACCTCGCTCGCGATCGGCCTCGTCGCCTGCTACGGCATCGGCTGCATACTGGCGCCCTGGTACGGGCCGGTGGCGCTGCGGCGGGGGCGCGTCGCCATCGTGGCCGCGATGTTCCTGCTCGGGGCGGCACCGGCCGTGCTTCTCGCGTCGCCGTCCTACCTGACCGATCTGACCTACGCCCTGGCGATCGGACTCATGCTGCTGCCGCTGCGCCACGCGCTGCTGCTCGGCCTAGCCACGGTGCTGGGGCAGATCGTCTGGATGCGTCTCGCCCGGGGCGAGGTGGCCTGGGCGCAGGTGGCCATCCTCGTCGGCGTGACCGCGGCACTCGGCACCGTCTTCGCGCTCAACTTCACGATCGGTCACCTGCGGGCCGCGCGCGAGCAGGTCAAGAGGCTGGCCGTGAACCAGGAACGGGAACGGGTCGCCCGGGACATGCACGACGTCCTCGGCCACAGCCTCTCCACGATGACCGTCAAACTGGGACTGACACGGCGCATCCTGGAGTCCTCGGGAGACGTGGCCCTCGCCGTCGGCCAGGTCACCGAGCTCGAAAACATGGCCCGCACGGCGCTGTCCGACGTGCGGGCCACCATCTCGAACTACCGCACCCTGTCGCTGGACAGCGAGCTCGCCGGCGCCCGCATGGCGCTGCATGCCGCCGGCGTACGGGCCGATCTGCCCACCGCGACCGACGTCGTGCGCGCCGAGCTGCGCGAGGTGTTCGGCTACGTCGTGCGGGAGGCGGTCACCAACGTGCTGCGGCACTCCGATGCCGAACTGTGCACCGTCCGCGTCGGGCCCGACTGGGTGGAGGTCACCGACAACGGCGGTTTCACTGGCGTGGCGCGCGTCGGGAACGGGCTCACCGGCCTCACCGAACGGCTGGTCGCGGTGTCGGGCACGCTCGAACACGGGTCTGCCCCCGGCGGCGGGTTCCGGGTCGTCGCCTGCGGGCCGGCCCCGGCGACGGACCTCGCGCCTTCGCGGGAAGCCGAGCCGACGTGATCCGCGTCCTGCTGGCCGACGACCAGGCACTCGTACGCGGTGCTCTCGCGTCCGTGCTCCGGCTTGAGCCCGACATCGACGTGGTCGCCGAGGTCGGCACCGGCACCGAGGTGCTGGCGGCCGCGCAGCGGACCGCGCCCGACATCGCGCTGCTCGACGTACAGATGCCCGGTCGGGACGGCCTGGCCGTCGCCGCCGATTTCCAGCGGGCGCTGCCCGGCTGCCGCACCATCATCTGCACGACCTTCAGTCGGCCCGGCTACCTCTGGCGGGCGATGTCCGCGGGCGCGGCCGGCTACGTCGTGAAGGACTCCCTGCCCGAACAACTGGTCGACGCGATCCGCCGCGTCCACGCCGGCCTGCGCTTCGTGGATCCGGCCCTCGCCGCGGAAGCGCTGGCCAGCGGTGCGAGCCCGCTGACCGGGCGCGAGGCGGACGTGCTGCGCGCCGCCGCCGAGGGCGGCACCGTGGCCGACATCGCCAGGGCGCTCCGGCTGTCCCAGGGCACCGTGCGCAACCACCTGTCGTCGGCGATCGGCAAGACGCAGGCCCGCACCCGCGCCGAGGCGGCCCGGCTCGCGGAGGCCAACGGCTGGCTGTGATCGCCGCGCCGTCCAGCAGGAATGTCCGACCACCCAGCGCACCTCGGCCGAGGCCGGAGCCGTGTACGACACCGCGGTGTGTGATCACCGGCTTGATGCCGCGCTTCCCCAGCAGGCGGCGGTACGTGTCGAAGTCGTAGCCCCGTCGGCGTACAAGCACCGCGGCTTGCTACGGGGACGTCCCCGCCGTCCTCGGATCGGTGGGAATGCGTCCAGCGAAGGCAGGAGTCGGGTGACGTCGTAGCGGTTCCCGCCGGTCAACGTCACCGTGAGCGGAAAGCCTGGGCGAGACGTGGTGCCTGTTGCCCGGTCGCGCGCGGTCGACCGGGCTGCGGCCGCTTTTGGGTCTCGCCGGGCCGCGCTGACGCGGGAGGAATTGATCACGGTGAGCCCGACAAAGCTGATCCCGACGGTGCTGCGCGCGTGCCCGCTGCCCTACGGGACAAGATCGTGAGACAGAATGCCGTGGCCCACGAATAAGAGACAGACCGAGAACGCGCAGGTCGCCACCCCGGAGCAGGACATCCCCATTGAGGGCCTACAGGTGACGCCGCGTCAGGGGGCAGGGCGGGTACCAGCAGCGCCGGACGGTTGTCCCGCGGCGCCGGGCGGGAGGGGCGGGCGCGGGTCCGCCCTTCCCGCCTCTGTGCGGTCCTGTCGCACACCAGCCGTGGCCGGAGCCGCTGGTGGCCGGACAACTGGTGGCGGACGGTCCGCTCGTGTGTGTCCGCGCCGCCGGATCAGCCCGCGAGTTCGGCTGCGCTGCGCTCCACGCAGAACTCGTTGCCCTCGATATCGGCCAGCGTTGCCCAACCGGTTCCATCGGCTCTGCGATGGTCCTCGACCAAGGTCGCGCCCAGGGCCAGCACCCGCTCGACCTCCTCGTCCCGGCTCCGGTCCTGCGGCTGTAGATCCAGATGCACCCGGTTCTTCGTGATCTTGGTGTCGGGCACCGTGATGAACAGCAGCGCGCTGCCCTCGGCGGTCACCGTGGCCTCCGGGTCGCCCGGCAGATCGTCCGAGGCCAGAGACCCACCCAGTACCTCCGCCCAGAAGCCGGCGAGGCGATAGGCGTCGGTGCAGTCGATGGTGATGTGACGGACCAGTGAAGTCATGGGCATCACTATGGGATTGGTTACTGATGCTGTCCATCGGGTTCTCGGGTTCCCGGTGCTTGAGTTCCCGGGTTCCCGGTGCTTGGGCCTCTGTTGTCCGGGCTGTCGGTGGGCCGGGCCGCGCGCGTCGAGTACCCCGCCGGCTGCGCGGAGGCGGCCGGAGTTGGCCGGGGCCGGTCGGGCGGCGTCGCCCATGAGCGCCGCTCGCCCGGAGCGTTGCGGTGCCTTCGCCGGTGGTGGAGCGGATCAGCAGGCCGGACAGCGCTTCAGGGTGCGTTTCAGGGTGGGGCAGCATCGCCCGGTGCCCGGTGCCCGGTGCCCGGTGCCCGGTGCCCGGTGGACCGGTCGCCTTGGCGGTGAGGCGGGGTGGCTGGGACGGGGGCCCAGCGGCTGGGGTACGGCGCGGTCCAGGCGGTCCCGGGCGGACTCCGTCAGGGCGAGGCTTGTTCTACAGCTCCTTGTCGTCGGGGCGGTGGCCCGGCGCGGGGGTTGCCCAGGGTTTCGGAGGTGGTGCGGGATCTGGCCACGTTCGTATCGTCGGTTTTACCTTGGCGCTGGGTGCGTCGGGCCGGTGCGAGCCTTGGGCCGTCGTCGTCTACAGTTGCAGAATTCTTCAATTCGATAGTCAGCGCGATGCGACGGACAACGCGGTGCGACAGATCACGCCATCTGACGGTGGCGCGATCTGGCAGACGGCGCGCTGGCCGGTCGGCCTGGTTGCGGAGGACATGCGTGGGCGGATTCGCCGAGTCGGTACGGGAACGGGTGCGGGCGGCGCGAGCCGCCGTCGCGGAGGCGCGGGCGGCGGACGACGCGTACGCGACGGCCGTGGCGGAGGATGAGCTGGATGACGCGATCCGCATGGCTCTCGGCGTCGGCGTGGACCCGGATGCGGAGCCGGACGGCTCCGGTGCCACACCGGACAGCGGCGGCACACCGGGCGCCGGGACCGGCCCGGACAGCGGAGGGGCGGCATGAACGGCGCGTGGGTGCCGCTCTATCAGGCGAAGGCCGAATTCTTCCGGATGCTGGGCCATCCGGTCCGTATCCGTGTCCTGGAGCTGCTCCAGGACGGGCCGCTACCGGTGCGCAGTCTGCTCACCGCGATCGAGGTGGAGCCGTCCGCCCTCTCCCAGCAACTGGCGGTACTGCGCCGCTCGGGCATCGTGACCGCCACCCGCAGTGGCTCCACCGTCGTCTACGAGCTGGCCGGTGGCGATGTCGCGGAGCTGATGCGCGCCGCCCGCCGACTGCTGACCCAGGTACTCACCGGGCAGCACGAACTCCTCGCCGAACTGCGGGCGGCCGAGGCCGGCGGAGTGGGGGCGGTGTCGTGACGGGCACGTTCCGCAGTCAGGCCGCCGGCCGGCTCTCCTTCACGCACTGCCGGGGCCGGGACGGGCGTCGGCCCTCCGGCGACGGATCCGGGTGATCGCGGATGACCGGCGCATCGAGACGTAAGGGGCCGCCGCCCTGGCGGGCGGTCCGGTCACGCACCTGTATACGGGCGGCCTCCGGGCCGCGCACCGTACGGTCCGGCACCGAACACCATCATGGCCGGGGGCCGCTCCGCACCGCCCGCCGTCACCGGCGCACCTGCCCGGAGATCGCCATCCGGCACCGGACGTCTCCACGCTGCGGTGTCCGGCGGGCCCGCACGATCGCAGTCCGTCTGGGCACGCAGCCCCGGCGGCTGTCCGGTGTCGTGGTGCCGTCGGCACGGGCGGCGCAACGCAGCCTGTTCCGGAGGGTGTTGCTCTACATCACCGTCTCCATCCTCGTACTCTGCTTCATGGTGCTGGTCGTCTACCTGGGCCGGCACGCGGGCACGTAAGGGCAGTAGCGGAGCAGCCGTAGCGGACTTGCGGCGCGGAGCCCGTCCGCCGTGTCACGGGCCGTGCCGACGAGGGTGCATCCCGGACCGCGACCCCCTCCCCTCCGACTCCCCGCCCCTCCGCTTCCCCGGGCACGACGACGCCCGCATCCGGTGGCGGACACCGAGCGGACATCAGCGGAAACCGGCGGACATCACGGAAGGCGCCGGCGCTGCGGCGGCTGCGGACGCCGCGGAGGCCAGGTGGCCGCAGGGGTACCGCCCCGGCTCGTAGCGGTTTCGTACCGGGGAGGGGCCGCAACGTACGGACGCCGGCCCGCGAAGGGAGCGCCCGCGGTGGTCCAAAGGCCACAGCTCTCCCGGCCCCGGCCCCGTAGGAGCCGGCCAGAACGGCCGCACGGGATACACAGGACATACAGGGGCCCGGCCGCGCCGGGATCCCACCGGCTTCCTCCGACGTCGCCGGCCTCCGTCAAGTCATCCTCAATATCGTCGGGGCATACCGCGAACCGCGCACCGATCCCAGGACGGGTAGCCCTCGGAGCAGTCGGCGCGGTGCAGTGGCACGGTCGACTCCCGTACCCGGAAAGCTGGTTACCGGGTGGCGGGGCAAGAGTGAGGAATGGGTGGATGACAACTCGGGTGATGCTGATCTCGCCGGCCGCCGGTGAGGCCCAGCGCGAGGTGCGCTTCGATGACGACGGCCCGCTGACCGCGGCCGGGGCGCGCCGGAGCCGGGCCGCCGCCGGGGCGTTGCCGGCCGCGGACCGGATCGCCGTCTCGCCCTCCGTCCGGTGCCGTCGGACGGCCGAGGAACTCGGGCTGGTGGCGGCGCCCGCGCCGGAGCTGGCCGGCTGCGCGATGGGGCGCTGGCGCGGGCGGACCCTGGCGGAGGTGGCCGCCGCCGAGCCCGAGGCGGTGTCCGCGTGGCTGACCGACCCCGGTTTCGCGGGGCACGGCGGGGAGTCGCTGCGGGGGTTCTGCGGCCGGATCGAGGGCTGGCTGGCGCGGGCGGGCGCCGAGCCGGGGCGGGTGCTCGCCGTCGTCGAACCGGACGTGGTCCGTGCCGCGGCGCTCTCCGCTCTCCGGGTCCCGGCCGATGCCTTCTGGCGGCTGGATGTGCCGCCCCTGACCGTGACCGAGCTCAGTGGCCGGGGCGGGCGCTGGAACCTGGGCCTGGGCCGGACACCGGGTGCGGCCGGGGCCGGGGGAAATTCTCAGACTCCGACATCTACCCATAAAGACGACATAAGCGCAGAATAAAAGTGCGCGGCCCGATGCCACGCGATGCGGCCCAGGCTTACGGACGAAGGAGGCGAGTCGCATGGCCCACGTCTCACACGGCAGGGGTGATCTCGCAGGTCATCCCGACGTTTCGGAGATGCAAGCGCGATACGAGCGGGTGCTCGGCGGACGTGATGTGGTGCTGGTGGACGGACCGGTGTTCCTCGTCGGCCTGTACTGCGCCGCTTCGCCATGGATCGTGCACTACACGACCTCACAGCCCGCACTGGTGCTGCACAACGTCATCATCGGTATCGCGATCGCCGTACTGGCGCTCGGGTTCACCGTCATGCCGGACCGGATGTACGGGCTGAGCGGGGCGATGTGCGCGATCGGCGCCTGGATGATCATCGCGCCGTGGATCGTCGGCACCGGCCCTGACCGTGGCGTTCTGTGGAACAACATCGTCATCGGCGCTCTCACGTTCCTGCTGGGTGCGATGTGCGTCGCCGTGGCGTCGCGGAGCCGCCGCGCGACGACATAGCGTGCCGCGCCGAGTGCGCGGTACCCACCGGGCCGCCGGCCCGCCCGCCGTCCGTGTACGGCGGGCAGGCCGGCGGTTGCGTACGGTGTGCGCGGCGCGCCCGCCGGGGCCCCATGGGGGATCGCCCGGCCGTCGCTCCGGGCTACCGGGCCGTACGCGCCGCCCTCAGCTGTGCGCGGTCGCCGCGTCCGTCGCCTCCGGGGCCGGTGCCGCGGGGGCGGCAGGTGCGGGGCGGCGGGCGATACGGCGGACCAGCGGGGCGCCGCGGCGGGCCAGTGGCTCGGTCCAGCGGGCGGCCAGCGGGCCGAGGATGACCAGGATGAGGACGTACGCGGTGGCCAGCGGGCCGATCCGGGGTTCCACGCCGACCGCCAGACCCGCGATGACGATGGAGAACTCGCCACGGGCCACCAGGGTGCCGCCGGTCCGCCAGCGGCCCGCGGGTTTCACCCCGGCCCGGCGGGCCGCGTACCAGCCGGTGGCCACCTTCGTACAGGTGGTGATCACGGCCAGGATCAGCGCGGGGACGAGTACCGGCGGAATGTCCGCGGGGACGGTGTTGAGGCCGAAGAAGACGAAGAAGACGGCGGCGAACAGATCGCGCATCGGGGCCAGCAGATGGTGCGCGCCCTCGGCGACCTCACCGGAGAGTGCGATGCCGACCAGGAACGCGCCGACGGCGGCGGAGACCTGGAGCTGCTGGGCGACGCCCGCGACCAGCACGGTCAGCCCGAGGACGACCAGCAGCAGCATCTCGGGGTTGTCGGAGGAGACGGCGCGGCTGATCAGGCGGCCGTGCCGGAGCGCGAGATACAGGACGGCGCCGACGGTGCCGAGGGAGATGAGGAGCGTGAGGCTGCCGCCGGCCAGACTGAGCCCGGCGAGCAGCGCGGTCAGCAGCGGCAGATAGACCGCCATCGCGAGGTCCTCGATCACCAGGATGCCGAGAATGACCGGGGTCTCACGGTTGCCGAGCCGGCCGAGATCGCCGAGGACCTTGGCGATGACGCCGGAGGACGAGATCCAGGTGACGCCGGCCAGCGCCACCGCGGCGACCGGTCCCCACCCCAGGACCAGGGCGGCGACGGCGCCGGGTACGGCGTTCAGCGCGAAGTCGACGAGGCCCGAGGGGTACTGCGTCTTGAGGTTGGTGACGAGCTCGGAGGCGCTGTACTCCAGGCCCAGCAGGAGCAGCAGCAGGATGACGCCGATCTCGGCGCCGGTGGAGACGAATTCCTCACTGGCGTTCAGCGGCAGCAGGCCGCCGTGACCGAAGGCGAGACCGGCGAGCAGGTAGAGGGGTATCGGGGAGAAGCCCACCCGTCCTGCGAGCCGGCCGAGTATGCCCAGGCCGAGGATGATGGCCCCGAGTTCGATGAGCAGTTCGGTGGTGTCGTGCACGGGCTTCTATCCTCCGGTGATCAGAGCGGCGACGGCGTCCACGCCCTCCCGGGTGCCCACGACCACGAGAGTGTCGCCGAGCGCGAAACGGAAGTCCGGGGTGGGCGAGGGGAAGGCGTCGGTGCGGCGCAGGACGGCGACGATGGAGGCGCCGGTCCGGGTGCGGGCCTGGGTGGCGCCGAGCGTCCGGCCGGCGAACGGGGAACGGCTGGTGACCGGGATGTGCTCGGTGACCAGATCGATCTCCAGGTGCTGGCGCAGATGCGCGACGGGATCGGGGACGAGCAGTTTGGACAGCGCGATCGCCTCGTGCGGTGCGAGCGCCGCGGCGTCCTTGCAGCTGTCCTCGTCCGCCGGGTCGTGGAAGGCGATGATGCGCCGGCCGTCCTGGTGGACGACGACCGACAGATGCCGGCCGCCTTCGGTGGTGAGGTCGTAGCGGGTACCGACCCCGGGGAGAGGGGTCTTGGCGACGTGGGCCGATGGCTCCATTGACTGCGCTCCATTACGGGCGTTCCGGGACTGCGTACGGGCGGTGCGAGGCGCCCTGGGACGGTGGCCGGGCCGCGCGGGGCGGTGGCTACCGGTCAGGAATTGTGCATCACGCGGCGTCGGCGGCCGGGCCGGGTGGCCACCGCGCACGGTCGGTACCACGTCAGTTGACGTGGGCGGCATCGGGAATGCCGCGGTGGGCGCACGGGGTGACACGGCCGCGGGCGCACGCGGCGCCATGTGGGGAGCGGGGTGCGCCGTCGGGGGTGCGCCGGATGCCGGCGGCTCGGCCCGTGCCGTACGCGGGCGCGGCGACGGCGGCGACGGCTGTGCGCATCTCCGGCCCTCCTCGACCACGACCATGGCTGCTGCGACCGGCGGCCGGCCGCCCGGCAGGCGGTCCGGGAAGCGGCCCCGGGAACGGAAGTGGGTGGTCCCCGCCAGCACGGTGCGCAGACCACCCGGTATTGCCCGGGAGGTAGTTTATCGCAGCGAAAATGGCTGGAATGAGGGTTATGGGACGGTTGGGTGAGGCAGTAGAGCCGCAGGCCGTGGTGCCGGTCGGCTCAGGGGCTCGCGCCTCGTGCCTCGTCCCGTGCCGCTCGCCCGCGCCGCCCTCCCGCGCTGTCGCCCTCCGTCATCTCTCCGCGCCGACTCCCTGCGCCGCTCTCCAACCGATGGCCGAATAAAGGGTGTTGATCCGAACGGTGTGCGAACTTAGGCTTGCCTAACTCGAAACGGGGTCGCGGGCGGGCCGCGATATCACCGGCGTTGTGGTGCCGCGCCCCGCCCCGTATCGCCCTGCCCCGCCCTGACCGCAACGCCGTCGAGGAGAGAGGTCGCACCATGTCGCAGGAGAAGCCGCAGGAGAGCGGGTCGCCCGCCGACCACCGGACCATGCTGGCCCAGATGATGTACGGGGCGATGGCCGGTCAGGCGGTCGGCGCCGCCGCCCGGCTGCGGATCGTCGACCTGATCGGCGACGGTGAGCGGGCGGCGGACGAGCTGGCGGCGGAGTGCGCGGCCCAGCCCCGGGCGCTGGCCCGGCTGCTGCGCGCGCTGGCCGGACTGGGGCTGCTCGTCGAGCGCGCCCCGGGCCGCTTCACGGTCACCGAGGCCGGTGCCCTGCTCCGCAGCGACCGGCCGGATTCGGTGTACTCCCTCGTCCGGATGTTCACCGACCCGGTCATGGTCCGGGCCTGGGAGCGCCTGGACGACAGTGTGCGCACCGGCAAGACGTCCTTCGACGAGGTCTTCGGCAAGGACTTCTTCGGCCATCTCGCCGAACACCCGGAGCTCTCCGCCGATTTCAACGCCGCCATGAGCCAGGCCACCAGAGACACGGCGGCGCTGGTGCCGGGGGCCTTCGACTTCGGCCGGTTCACGACCGTGGCCGATATCGGCGGTGGCGACGGCACCCTGCTGGCATTCGTGCTGCGGGCGTATCCGTCGCTGCGCGGCATCATCTTCGACAGCGCGGAGGGGCTCGCCCAGGCCGGCCCGAAGCTGGCGCGCGACGGACTGGACGGCCGCTGTTCGCTGGTGACCGGGGACTTCTTCGCCACCGCTCCCGAAGGCGCCGACCTGTATCTCCTCAAGAGCGTCATCCACGACTGGAACGACGAGCAGTGCGCGGACATCCTCCGGCACTGCCGGGAGGTCATCCCGGACAGCGGCCGGCTGCTGATCGTCGAGCCCGTCCTGCCGCCTGTCGTGGACCCGTCGCAAGCCGGCACCATGTATCTCAGCGACCTGAACATGCTGGTCAACCTCGGGGGCCGGGAGCGCACCCGGGACGACTTCGAGGAGCTCTGCCGCACCGCGGGCTTCGCCGTGCGGACCGTGACGGCACTTCCGAAGCCGAGCCCGTTCTCGCTCATCGAGGCCGAACCGGTCTGAGCCGAGCCGGTGTTACCCACCCGGGAGGCGGCGAACGCGCCAAGTCTTCGTCAAATAGTTGCGTCAACGCGCAAGTGTGGGTCATTCTTCAGACGAATGCAGAAAGGCACCTCGTTCGGTGAGGCTTCTGCACGGACACAGGCCACTGACCCCACGACATCGAGAGACGCCCAGGGTCAGGACAGGTCTCCCCGGCCTAAGGGGTGACCCCAAGTGGCTGCCCTCGCCGAGGGATTACGCCGTGCAGTGCCAAAGCTCTGACGAGTTGGGGTGAACCGGCCGTACGGGCCGGTCCGCTCCTTGCCGAGTCGTTGTGACGCCCAGTGCGTCCCCGGCCGGGAGGAGGCGAGCGGCATGGACAGCGGTGGCAGTAGACCGGACCGTAGCTGCGCTCCACTCTGCATGTTCTCGTTCTTCTCCGGCACCCGGTAACCACCTTCTCCACCGGCGCGTTCGCGCTCCCACCCCTGCCCCCGTGCGGCCGACCGCCGCCCCGGGGTGCCGGGCTGCGCTCGCCGGCGGACCGCTGCCGCGTGCCCCCCAACACCTCGCCCTGTCAAGGGGTTCGGGAGGCTGCCATGACCCACACCGCACTCGACCCGGTACCGGCGGAACGCGCCGCCGTGCTGGATGACGCGCACCTCGGCGACATCCAGGGCGCGCTCGGCACCATCAGGCTCGACGACCACGGCGCGCGCCGTGGCCTGTCCGCCAAGCTCAAGACCCTGCTGGCGATAGTCGGACCCGGCCTGATCGTGATGGTCGGCGACAACGACGCGGGCGCGTTCGCCACCTACGGCCAGGCCGGGCAGAACTACGGCACCCACCTGCTGTGGACCCTGCTGCTGCTCGTCCCCGTCCTCTACGTCAACCAGGAAATGGTCCTGCGGCTCGGCGCGGTGACCGGGGTGGGGCATGCGCGGCTGATCCTGGAGCGGTTCGGGAAGTTCTGGGGCGCGTTCAGCGTGATCGACCTGTTCCTGCTCAACGCGCTGACGCTGGTGACCGAGTTCATCGGCATCACCCTCGCCGCCGGATATCTGGGGCTGCCCAAGGCCGCCTCGGTCGTCCTGGCCGCGCTCGTCATCGTCGCCTCCGCGTTCACCGGCTCCTTCCGCCGCTTCGAGCGGATCGCCATCTGCCTGTGCGCGGCCTCCCTGCTGCTGGTGCCGGTCTACTTCCTCGTCCACCCCGCGGCCTCGCAGATGGCGCTCGGCCTCATCACTCCCGGCCTGCCCGGCGGCTCCGGTGAGCTGTCCACCGTCATGCTGCTGATCATCGGCATCGTCGGCACCACGGTCGCCCCCTGGCAGCTGTTCTTCCAGCAGTCGTACGTCATCGACAAGCGCATCACGCCGCGGTTCATGCGCTACGAGAAGGCCGACCTGTGGATCGGCATCGTCATCGTCGTCATCGGCGGCGCCGCCATGATGGGCTTCACCGCCGCCGCGTTCGCCGGTACCACCGGCTTCGGGAACTTCGGCGACGCCGCCGGTATCGCCCACGGTCTGGAGGTCCACGCCGGCAAGCTCGCCGGAGTCCTGTACGCCATCGCCCTCCTGGACGCCTCCGTCATCGGCGCGTTCGCGGTGTCGCTCTCCACCGCCTACGCCATCGGTGACGTCTTCGGCATGAAGCACTCCCTGCACCGGGGGGTCAAGGGCGCCAAGGGCTTCTACGCCCTCTACGCCGGACTGGTCGCGGCGGCCGCCGCCATCGTGCTGATCCCCGGCTCCCCGCTCGGTCTGCTCACCGAGGGCGTGCAGACGCTCGCCGGTGTCCTGCTGCCGTCCGCCTCGGTCTTCCTGCTGCTGCTCTGCAACGACAAGCAGGTCCTCGGCCCGTGGGTCAACGGCTCCCGCACCAACGCCTTCACCGCCGTCGTGGTGGGTGTGCTGGTGTCCCTGTCCGTCGTCCTGACCGCCTCCGTGCTCTTCCCCGGCATCAGCGCCGACGCGATCATCGACATCATGGCCGGCTGCGCCGCCGCCGGCATCCTCGCGGCCGGTTACGCCGGCACCCGGCGCCGCACCGCGGCCAGGGCGGAGCCGGTCGACCGCACCGGCCGGGACACCTGGCGGATGCCACCGCTGGAGACCCTGACCCGCCCGGCCATGTCCACCACCCGCAGGATCGGCATGGGCACCCTGCGGACCTATCTGCTCATCGCGATGGTGCTGGTCGCCGTCAAGATCGTCCAAGTGGCGCTGGGCGGCTGAACCGTGGGGCGGCCCAGGCTCCGGGCGCCGGTTCCGGGGCCCGGGGGAACGCCTCGGGCGCTCGTTTCCGTCCTCCTCACCGGCGGTGCCGGGTCCGCCCGGTCCCGCCCCGCACCCGATTCCCTTCACCTCCGAACCCGTCAGGAGCCGCTATGACCCTGCGTCACCGATTGGTCCACCGCGTCTACCGCGACCGTGTCGCCACGGCCGCGGAGTCACGGCGGGGTGCAGCCGCCCGGCCCGTACCGCGGCCGTCGTCCGTCGAACCCCGGGCCGTGAAACCGCCCCGGGCCCCGGTGCACCGCGTCCGCGGTCTCGTGGTCGACTGCGAGTCCCGCAGCGTCGCGGTCGACGGGCGCCAACTGGAGCTGACCTGCATGGAGTTCGAACTCCTCGCCCATCTCGTCGCCAACCGGCGGCGGGTCTACAGCCGCCCGCAGCTGATGGAGCTGGTGTGGCAGCAGGCCCCCGTCGGGTACACGCGCACCGTCGACGTCCACATCGCCCGCCTGCGGAGCAAGCTCGGCCCCGGCCACCGGACGCTGATCCGCACCGTACGGCAGGTCGGCTACGCCTTCGATCCGGCCAACCGGGCGCGGTAGGGGCGGGCCGGCCGGGGTTCCGGCCCCGCACCGGAGCCCGGGCGGTGCGGGGCGGCGACGGCCGGGTGCAACGTCTTGGCGGATGGCCGCTGTTGACGCCCGTCGGGCCGGGGTGCCGCGCCGGGCGTCCGGCCGGGGCGGCGTCCGCGCTCGCGATCTTCATGTTAGGTTAGGCTTGCCTAAGTGATGACGTGAGTGAGGGGAAACGGCGTGCGGGAAACCGAACTTTCCGGTCGGACAGCACTGGTCACCGGCGCGGGCCGGGGCATAGGGGAGGCCGTGGCGCGACTGCTGGCCGACCAGGGTGCGCGGGTGGTCGCCGTGGACCGGGACGCCGACGGCGTCACCGCCCTGGAGGCCGAGTACGGCGTCGGCCGGATCACCGGCCGCGCCGTCGACATCACCGACCGCGCGGCCGTCGAACCTCTGGTGGCCGACGCCGAACGCACCGCCGGGCCGCTGGACATCCTGGTCAACGTCGCCGGTGTGCTGCGGACCGCGCCCGTCGTGGAACTCACCGACCAGGACTGGGACGACACCTTCGCCGTGAACACCACCGGCGTCTTCCAGCTCTCCCGCGCCGTGGCGCGCACCATGACCACCCGGCGCAGCGGCTGCATCGTCACCGTGGGCTCCAACGCGGCCGGGGTGCCGCGCGCCGGAATGGCCGCGTACGCCGCCTCCAAGGCCGCCGCGACGCTCTTCACCAAATGCCTCGGCCTCGAACTGGCCCGCAGCGGCGTACGGTGCAACGTCGTCTCGCCCGGCTCCACCGACACCCCCATGCAGCGACAGCTGTGGACCGGACCGGAGGCCCGCGACCGCATCATCGACGGCGACCCCGAGTCCTACCGGGTCGGCATCCCGCTCGGCCGGATCGCCGAACCCCGCGACATCGCCGAGGCCGTCGGCTTCCTCGTCTCGGACCGCGCCCGGCACATCACCATGCACGACCTGTACGTTGACGGCGGCGCGACGCTGCGCGCCTGACGCCGCCCGCACCGCGGGCCCGCGCGCCGGCCCGCGACCGCCCGTACGACGGCCGCGGCCGCCGGCCCGCCGCGCCCCCGCAGCTCCGACTCCCCACCCCTTCACCAGCGAAAGGCCCTGTCATGGCGCTCCCCGCCATCGCCCCGTACCCCATGCCCACCCCCGACGCGCTGCCCGCCCAGCGCGTCGACTGGACCGTGGACCCCCGCCGGGCCGTACTGCTCGTGCACGACCTCCAGAACTACTTCCTGCGCGCCTTCACCGAAGGGGCCGCGCCGCTCACCGAACTCCTGGACAACGTGGGCCGGTTGACGACCGCCTGCCGCGCGGCGGGCATCCCCGTCGTCTACTCCGCGCAGCCCGCCGGCCAGACCCCGGCCCAGCGCGGACTCCAGCAGGACTTCTGGGGCCCCGGTCTGCCGGCCGAACCGGAGGACGCCGCGGCCGTCGCCGCGCCCGTCGCCCCGCAGCCCGGCGACACCCTGCTGACCAAGTGGAAGTACAGCGCGTTCGCCCGTACCGACCTCGGCGAGCAGCTGGCCGGTCTCGGCCGTGACCAGCTCGTCGTGGTCGGTGTCTACGCGCACATCGGCGTGCTGATGACGGCCTGTGACGCGTGGATGCGCGACATCCAGGCGTTCGTCGTCGCCGACGCCGTCGCCGACTTCTCGGCCGCCGACCACCAGCAGGCGCTGCGCTGGGCGGCGGACAAGTGCGCGCGGATCACCACCACCGACGCCCTGTGCCAGGGCATCGAGGGGGTCTGACCGCGATGGCCCTGACGTTGCAGCAGATACGCGCCGATGTCGCCGAGACGCTCGGCGAGGACCCGGCCGACATCCCCGACGACGAGAACCTCGTGGACTACGGCCTCGACTCGATCCGCATCATGAGCCTGATCGGCCGCTGGCGCCGCGACCACGGCATCGAGGCGACCTTCGTCGACCTCGCCGAACGCCCCGCCATCGACGCCTGGGCGGCACTGCTGGGGGTCGCGCCATGACCGCCGCCCCGGCCGGGACCGCGACCGCGGGCGGCGCCCCGCTCACCGCCGCGCAGTCCGGTATGTGGTACGCCCAGGCCCTCGACCCGGACAGCCCCGCGCAGAACACCGCGGAATGCGTCGAGATCCACGGCACGCTGGACCCGGTGCGCTTCGCCGAGGCGCTGCACCGGACCGTCGGCGAGACGGACGCGCTGCGCGTCCGCATCGAGGACACCCCGGCCGGGCCACGGCAGTTCGCCCTGGAGATCGAACCGTCCGGGCACGGCTTCCCGATGCACGCCGCGGACCTGCGCGACCAGGGCGACCCGGACGCGGTCGCCCGCGCCTGGATGCGCGACGACCTCGCGGACCCCTTCGACCTGGCCACCGGGCCGCTCTTCCGGCACGCCCTCTTCCGGGTGGGCGAGCGCCGCTGGCTGTGGTACCAGCGGGTGCACCACATCGTCCTGGACGGCTTCGGCTACGCGCTGGTCGCCCGCCGGGTCGCCGAGGTCTACAGTGCCCTCGCCGCGGGCGAGGAGGCCGGGCCCAGCCCCTTCGGGCGGCTCGCGGAACTGGTCGCCGAGGACGCCGCGTACCGCGCCGGTGAGGCGTACGAGAAGGACCGCGCGCACTGGAGCGACACCTTCGCCGACCGCCCCGACGTGCCCACCCTGGCCGGGCGCGGCGCCCTCCCGTCGCGTACCTTCCTGCGCCGCACCACCACGCTCGGCACCGGCGTCCGCGACCGGATCGAGACGCTGGCCGGCGCCGTCCGCGCCACCTGGCCGGAAGTCCTGATCGCCACCCAGGCGCTGTACGTCGCCCGCGCCACCGGCAGCGCCGAGGTCGTCCTCGGCCTGCCGATGATGGGCCGGCTGGGCTCCGCCGCACTGCGCATCCCCGGCATGGTCATGAACGTGCTGCCGCTGCGGCTGACCGTCACCCCGCAGGCGACGTTCGCCGAACTCACCCGGCAGGTCGTCCTCGGCATCCGCGCCGCCCGCCGCCACCAGCGCTACCGCTACGAGGACATCCGGCGCGACCTCGGACTGCTCGGCGAGGGGCGGGCGCTCACCGGCCCGCTGGTCAACGTCATGCCCTTCGACTACGCGCTGGACTTCGCCGGCGCCCCCTGCACGGCCCACAACCTGTCCGCGGGCCCGGTCGACGACCTGACCGTCAACATCTACGACCGGGGCGACGGCAGCGGACTGCGCATCGACCACGACGGCAACCCGGCCCTCTACACCGCACGGGAACTCGCCGCCCACCAGGACCGGTTCCTGGACCTGCTCGACCGGATCACGGCCGCCGACCCGCACGCCCCGCTGGCCGCCCACGGCATCGCCACCGCCGCCGAACGCCACCTGGTGCTGACGGAGTTCAACGACACCGCCCGCGCCGTGCCGCCGACCACCCTGATCGGCCCGGTAGAGGCGCAGGCCATCCGCACCCCGGACGCCCCCGCCCTCGTCCACGGCGGGCTGACCCTCAGCTACGCACAGCTCACCGGCCGCGCCAACCGGCTCGCCCGGCACCTGGCCACGCTGGGCGTGCGCCCCGGAGCGGTCGTCGCCGTCGCGCTGCCGCGCTCGCCCGACCTGGTCATCGCCCTGCTGGCGGTCCTCAAGGCGGGCGGCGCCTACCTGCCGCTCGACCCGGACCATCCGGCCGACCGGCTCGTGGGCATGGTCGAGGACGCCGCACCCGTCTGCGTCCTCACCGATGTCGCCGGCCGGCTGCCGGACACCGGCCCGCCCACCGTCGTCCTCGACGGGCTCGACCTCTCCGCCCACCTCGACATCACCCCGCCCCGCGCGCTGACCCCGCAGCACCCCGCGTACGTCATCTACACCTCCGGCTCCACCGGCCGCCCCAAGGGGGTCGTCGTCCCGCACGCCGCGATCGACAACCGGCTGCGGTGGATGCAGGCCGCCTACCCGCTGACCGCGGGCGACCGGGTGCTCCAGAAGACCCCCGCCGGATTCGACGTGTCCGTATGGGAGTTCTTCTGGCCGCTGCGCGAGGGCGCCACCCTCGTCGTCGCCGAACCCGGCGGCCACAAGGACCCGGCCTACCTGGCCCGCACCATCCGCGAACAGGCCGTCACCACCTGCCACTTCGTGCCCTCCATGCTCCAGGTCTTCCTCGCCGAACCGGACGCCGCGCACCGCACCGGGCTGCGCCGGGTCTTCTGCAGCGGCGAAGCGCTGGCGCGCGAGACGGCGCAGGACTTCGCCCGGGTGCTGCCCGGTGTGCCGCTGCACAACCTGTACGGCCCGACCGAGGCCGCCGTCGACGTCACGTACCACGCCTGCCGGCCCGGCGAGGACGGCCCGGTGCCCATCGGGCGGCCCGTCTGGAACACCCGGCTGTACGTCCTGGACGCGGCCCTCCAGCCGTGCCCGCCGGGCATCCCCGGCGAGCTGTACCTCGCCGGCCCCCAGCTCGCCACCGCCTACCTCGGCCGCCCCGGGCTCACCGCCACCCGCTTCGTCGCCGACCCCTACGGCGCACCGGGCACCCGGATGTACCGCACCGGAGACTTGGCCCGCTGGACGGCGGACGGCGAGGTGGAGTACCTCGGGCGCACCGACCACCAGGTCAAACTGCGCGGGCTGCGCATCGAACTCGGCGAGATCGAGGCGGCGCTGGCGGCCGCGCCCGCCGTGACCGGGGCCTGCGTCCTGGTCCGCGAGGACCGGCCCGGCGACCAGCGGCTGGTCGGCTATGTCACCGCCGCGCACCCCGCCCCCGATCCCGAGGCGCTGCGCACCCGGCTCGCCGCGACGCTGCCCGACTACATGGTGCCCGGCGCGGTACTCGTCCTCGACGACTTCCCGCTCAGCCCCAACGGCAAGCTGGACCGCGGCGCGCTGCCCGCTCCCACCGCGGCCATCGGCGACCGGGCACCGCGCACCCACCAGGAGGAGACCCTCGCCCGGCTGTTCGCCGACGCCCTGGGCCTGCCGTCGGTCGGGGTGGACGACGGCTTCTTCGACCTCGGCGGCACCTCGCTGCTCGCGGCCCGGCTGGTCGCCCGGGTGCGCGACGCGCTGGGGACGGACCTCACCATCGGCACCCTCTTCCAGGCGCCGACCCCCGCCGCGCTCGCCACGAAGCTCGGCGCCGGGACCGGTGGCGCGGACGACGCCCTCGGCGTGCTGCTGCCGCTGCGCACCCACGGCGACCGCACCCCGCTCTTCGTCCTGCACCCGGCGGGCGGTATCAGCTGGTGCTACTCCGGGCTGCTCGCCCACCTCGACGCGCACCAGCCCGTGCACGGTCTCCAGGCCCGCGGACTGGTCCATGACGAACCCCTGCCGGCCACCCTGGAGGAGATGGCGGCCGACTACGCCGGCCAGCTCCGCCGCGTCCAGCCGCACGGCCCCTACCGGCTGCTCGGCTGGTCCGTCGGCGGCGTCCTCGCGCACACCGTCGCGGTACTCCTCCAGGAGGCGGGCGAGCGGGTCGAGTTGCTCGCGATGCTGGACGCCTACCCCTCCGACCAGTGGCGCGACCAGGCCGTCCCGGGCGAGACGGACGCCCTGACCGCGCTGCTGCGGATGGCCGGCTTCGACCGCACCGACGAACTCACCCGCGAGGACGTGCTCGGCACGCTCCAGCGCGAGGGCAGCGCGCTGGCCGGACTCTCCGAGCGCACCCTCTCCGCCGTCGTGGACATCGTCGTCAACAACGCCCGGCTGATGCGCACCCACCACCACCGGGTCTTCGACGGCGAGGTGCTCTTCTTCACCGCCGCGGCGCCCCGTGCCGAGGACTGGCTGACCCACGAGGCGTGGACGCCCTACGTCAGCGGCGCGCTGCGCCCCCACGAGATCGACTGCCTGCACCAGCAGATGACCCAGGCCCCGCACCTCGACACGATCGCGGCGGTGCTCGCCGCCCGGCTGAAGGAACTCGACGGATGACCCCCACCGCACCCTTCGACCCGACGGGGTCCGCCGCCGCCACCCACCTGGTGCTCGCCGACGACCACGGCGGCCGCTCCCTGTGGCCGGGCCATATCGCCGTCCCCGCGGGCTGGCACACCGTCCACGGACCGGCCTCCTACGCGGCCTGCCTGGCACACGCCGAAGCCGCCGGGCACTGACCGCGCCCACCACAACCGCCGCCGCCGGCCGGGACTGCCCGGCCGGCGGCGGCGGTTCGTTCCAGGTGCTGCGGGGCCGCGGGCTACAGCCGCCCCGACCTGCGCTCCCGCAGCAGCAGCCAGGCCAGGTACACCCCGCCCGCGACACCGGTCACCACGCCCACCGGCAGAATCGCCGACCGGGAGATCCGCTGGGTGGCCCAGTCCGCCCCGGCGACCAGCACCGCGCCCATCCAGGCCGCGGGCAGCACGTTCGGGCCGGGGGCGCGGGTCACCCGGCGCGCCAGCTGGGGTGCGGCGAGGGCGACGAAGGGGATGGGGCCGGCCGCCGCGACCGCCATCGCGGTCAGCCCGGTACCGGCCGCCAGCAGCACCAGCCGGCTGCGCTCGGGCCGGATACCGAGCGCGGCCGCCGTGTCGTCGCCCATCTCCAGCAGCGACAGCCGGCGCGCGTAGGCGAGCACCACCGGAACCAGCGCGGCCAGCCCCAGCGCGGCGGTCCACACCTCGCTCCAGCCGCGCCCGTTGAGCGACCCCACCATCCAGGTGGCCGCCTGCGCGGCCTTGCCGATCTCCGCACGGACGTACAGGAAGCTGGTGGCCGAGCCCAGCACCGCGGCGGCGCCGATGCCCACCAGGACCAGCCGGTAGCCGTGCACCCCGCGCTTCCAGGCGAGCAGATACACCGCGGCCGCCGTCACCAGCCCGCCGCAGACCGCACCGAGCGCCGTCTGCGGGGCACCCGCGTTCAGCACGATGATGGCGACCAGCGCCCCGGCCGAGGCGCCGTTGCCGAAGCCGATGATGTCCGGACTGCCCAGCGGATTGCGCGACAGCGACTGGAAGACTGCGCCCGCCATCCCCAGCGCGAAGCCGACGAGCAGCCCGTCGAGGGCCCTGGGCAGGCGCAGGTCCCGCACGATGAACCCGGCGCCCGGCGGCCCGTCTCCGGCCAGCGTGCGCACCACTTCCCACGGGGTGAGCGCATAGCGCCCCGTCCCGATGGCCAGCACCGTCACCGCGGCCGCGACCAGTGCCAGCGCCGTACACACCAGCAGCGCGCGCCGGTCGAAGCGCAGCGACCAGCCCGCCCCGGTACGCACCGCACCGCGCGTCACGGTCACGTTCTTGAACAGGGTCACAGCTGGGCCACCTTCCGCTGCCGGACCAGATGGATGAAGAGCAGCCCGCCGAGGAAGGCGGTGACGATGCCCACCTCGATCTCGGACGGCGGGACGACGACCCGGCCCACCACGTCGGAGGCGAGCATCAGCACCGGCGCGTACAGCGCACAGGCCGGAAAGAGCCACCGCGGATCGGGGCCGCTGAAGACCCGTACCGCGTGCGGGATCATCAGCCCGATGAAGCCGATCGGCCCGCACACGGCGGTGGCGGCGCCGCACAGCAGGGTGATGGCGGCGATCGACAGCACCCGGGTACGCCCCACATGGGCGCCCAGCGCCCGCGCCGAATCGTCACCGAGCGCCATCGCGCCGAGCGGCCGGGCGAGCCCGAACGCCAGCAGCACCCCGGCCAGCAGCATCGGGAGCGCCTTGACCAGCAGGCCCGCGTCGCGGCCCGCGAGGGTGCCGACGGACCAGTGGCGCATCGTCTCCAGCGTGCCCAGATCGACAAGTTGCAGCCCGTTGACATAGCCGAACAGCGCCGCGTTGACCGCGGTCCCGGCCAGCGCGAGCCGTACCGGGGTGGCGGCCCGGCTGCCGCCCAGCAGGTTGACCAGGACCGCGGCGACCGCGGCGCCGGCCAGCGCGAACCACAGATAGAGGTCGAAGGAGTCCACCCCGAGCAGGCTGATCGCGGTGACCACGGCCGCCGAGGCGCCCGCGTTGACCCCCAGCAGCCCGGGATCGGCCAGCGGATTGCGGGTCAGCGTCTGCATCACCGCCCCGGCGAGGCCGAGCGCCGCGCCCGCCGCGATCCCGATCAGGGTGCGCGGCAGCCGCAACTGCCGGACGACGGCGTCGTTCTCGGTGCCCGACGGATCGAACAGGGCCGACCACACGTCGTGCAGCGGTATCTGCCGGGTACCGATCGCCAGGCTCGCGAGCACCACGACGGCCAGCAGGACGAGCCCGAGCAGCAGCCCGGTGGCGCGCAGCGCCGCCCGCCGGCCGGGCGGCGCCGGGGCCTGCGCCGCGGGGCCGAGCGCGTCGGCCACCGCCGTCATCCGGCCCGTCCCGCGGCGGCCGCGTCCGCACGGTGGCGCACACAGTCCTCGTACGACGGCAGGATGCCCAGCCGTTCGGCCTCCCGCAGGGTGGGGGCCGCCGCGTCCTTGGGCGACAGCAGCGGCGCGAGGTCCGCCGGCCAGTCGATGCCGAGGTCGGGGTCGAGCGGGTGCACCGCGTGCTCGCGCCGCGGCCGGTAGCCGGTGGAGCACAGGTACACCACCGTGGCGTCGTCGGACAGCGCGCAGAACGCGTGCCCCAGCCCCTCGGAGAGATACACCGCGGTGCCCTCGGCCGAGGCGAGCGGCACCGCCTCCCAGGCGCGGTAGGTCGGTGAGCCGCGCCGCAGATCGACGACGACATCCAGCACCGCGCCCCGCACACAGGTGACGTACTTCGCCTGGCCGGGCGGCACCTCGCTGAAGTGGATACCGCGCAGCGAACCGCGGCGGGAGACCGAGCAGTTCGCCTGGGCGAGCGCCGGCGGGTGCCCGGCGGCGGCGCCGAACTCGTCGGTCCGGAACCATTCGTGGAAACTGCCCCGCTCGTCGCGGTGCACGGCCGGGCTGCGCACCCAGGCCCCTTCGATGCTCAACGGGCGCATCAGGCCACTCCCTTGGACTCGTAGGCAACTGCCGGCGCATCGGGCGCATCGGGCGCATCCGGCGGGGACGGTGACGGCAGAGGCGGACAGGGCCGGGTGGCGGCACTCAGCGCCTCGGCGAGCCCGTCCGTCCAGAGCCGCGGCGGCGCCAGCCCGGCCGCCGCCCAGCGCTCGTGCCCCAGGACGCCGAACGCCGGGCGCGGGGCGGGCCGGCCCAGCTGCGCGGTGCTGACCGGGCGGACCAGCGCGGGGTCGGCGCCGGTCAGCCGGAAGACCTCCCGGGCCAGCCCGAACCAGGTGGTGCGGCCCGCGGCGGTGGCGTGGAAGACGCCCGCCGCCCGCTCGGCCGGCAGCCCGCCCAGGGCGAGCAGCCGCCCGGCGACGTCCCGCGCCCAGGTCGGCTGCCCGTACTGGTCGTCCACGACGTGCACCTCGGCGCCGGCCGCGGCCCGCCGGGCCATCGTGGTCACGAAGTTGCGGCCGTGGCCGGCGTAGAGCCAGGCGGTGCGCACCACCGTGCCCAGCCGCGGCAGCTCCTCCAGCACCGCCCGCTCACCGGCCAGCTTGCTGCGGCCGTACGCCGAGCGCGGTGCCGCGGGGGCGTCCTCCGCGTAGGGGGTGTCCGCGTCGCCCGCGAAGACGTAGTCGGTGGACAGGTGCAGCAGCCGGGACCGGACACCGGCGCAGCCGCGGGCCAGGGTGCGTACCGCGTCGCCGTTGACGGCCAGCG
Organism: Streptomyces sp. x-80; assembly: GCF_046549095.1. Lineage (NCBI taxonomy): Bacteria > Bacillati > Actinomycetota > Actinomycetes > Kitasatosporales > Streptomycetaceae > Streptomyces > Streptomyces sp. x-80. The sequence goes on along the minus strand of NZ_JAJPWM010000022.1, from coordinate 104,613 downwards.
CCGCCCGTTCCGCGCGCTCGGCGCCGTCGACATCGGTCCACGCGGCGCAGTTGACGACGACGGCGGGCCGGGCGCGGCGCAGCGTCCGGTGCACCGCGGCGGCGTCGGTGAGGTCGAGGTCGGGGCGGGCGAGCGGCAGGACCGGCGCGCCGGCCCGCTTCAGCGCCGCCGCCACCTCCCGGCCGAGCATGCCGTCCGCGCCGGTGATCAGCCAGCCGCTCACCGCTGCCACCAGTCCCGGTGCGTGCGGTACCAGTCGACGGTGGCGGCGAGCCCGGTGTCGAACGAGTGCCGCGGCCGGTAGCCCAGTTCGTCGCGGATCTTCGTCCAGTCCACGGAGTAGCGCAGGTCGTGGCCCTTGCGGTCGGCGACGCGCTCGACGCGGTCCCAGGAGGCACCGCAGCCCGTCAGCAGCCGGCCGGTCAGTTCGGTGTTGGTCAGTTCGGTGCCGCCGCCGATGTGGTAGACCTCGCCGGCCCGGCCGCCGTCGAGGACCAGGCGCAGGGCCCGGCAGTGGTCGTCGACGTGCAGCCAGTCGCGGACGTTGCGGCCGTCTCCGTAGAGCGGGACCTTGCGGCCCTCCAGGAGGCGGGTGGTGAACAGCGGAATGATCTTCTCCGGGTGCTGGTACGGGCCGTAGTTGTTGGAACAGCGGGTGACGCGTACGTCGAGGCCGTGCGTGCGGTGGTAGGCCAGCGCCAGCAGATCGGAGCCGGCCTTCGACGCCGCGTAGGGGGAGTTGGGGGCGAGCGGCTGGGACTCGGTCCAGGAGCCGTGGGCGATCGAGCCGTACACCTCGTCGGTGGAGACGTGCACGAAGCGCCCCACACCGTGGGCGACCGCGGACTCCAGGAGGGTCTGGGTGCCCAGGACGTTGGTGGCGGCGAAGTCGGCGCCGGAGCGGATGGACCGGTCCACATGGGACTCGGCGGCGAAGTGCACCACCGCGTCGTGGTGGCGCATCAGGGCCTCGACGAGTTCCCGGTCCCGGATGTCACCGTGCACGAAGTCCAGGCAGGGGTGGTCGAGTACGGGGGCGAGGTTGGCCACGTTCCCGGCGTAGGTGAGGGCGTCCAGGACGGTGACCGCGAGCGGTTCGCCGGGTCCTTCGGGGCCGAACAGGGTGCGGACGAAGTGGGAGCCGATGAAGCCGGCCCCGCCGGTGACGAGGATGCGCATGTAGGGGCTTTCGGTCGCAGGAGGTGGGGACGTGCGGCGGCGCGGCCGCGGGCGTGCTCAGCTGCTGATCTGGACGCGGCTGTGGTCGCCGAGGACGAGGCGGTGCGCCCGGGGTGCCCGGGGCGCACCGGTGACGTGCACATCGCGGGCGATCAGGGAGCCCTCGACGCGGCCCGCCTGCTCGATCCGGGAGCCGGTGAGCACGATGGAGAACTCCACCTCGCTGCCGGTGATCACACAGTCGCCGGCCACCGAGGTCGAGGGGCCGACGTAGGAGTCGGTGACGACGCTGTTGGGGCCGATGACCGCGGGCCCCACGATCCGGGAGCGGACCACCCGCGCGCCCGCCTCGATGCGCACCCGGCCCACGAGTTCGCTCGCCGCGTCCACCGTGCCGTCCTGGGCGGGCTCGACCGTCTCCAGGACGGAGCGGTTGACCTCCAGCATGTCGGTGACGTTGCCGGTGTCCTTCCAGTAGCCGGTGATGACGGTGGGGCTGACGGTGTACCCCTGGGCGACCAGCCACTGGAGGGCGTCGGTGATCTCCAGCTCACCGCGGGCGGACGGGGCGATGGCCCGTACGGCGGTGTGCACGGCGGGTGTGAAGAGGTAGACGCCGACCAGTGCCAGGTCGCTGCGCGGGGCGGGCGGCTTCTCCGTCAGCCGGCTCACCCGCCCCTCGGCGTCGAGTTCGGCGACGCCGAACGCGCTGGGGTCGGCCACCTTGGTCAGCAGGATGCCCGCGTCCGGCCGCCGGGCGCGGAAGCCGTCCACCAGCTCGGTGATGCCGCCGACGACGAAGTTGTCGCCCAGATACATCACGAAGTCGTCGTCGCCGAGCCAGTCGCGGGAGATCAGCACCGCGTGGGCCAGGCCCAGCGGCCGGTCCTGCGGCAGATAGGTGACGCGGGCGCCGAAGCGCGACCCGTCGCCGACCGCCGCCTCGATCTCCGGTGCGGTGTCGCCGGTGACGATGCCGATCTCGGTGATGCCCGCGGCCACCAGCGATTCGATGCCGTAGAACAGCACCGGCTTGTTGGCGACGGGGACGAGCTGCTTGGCGGAGGTGTGCGTGATGGGCCGCAGTCTGCTGCCGGTCCCGCCCGCCAGAACGAGTGCCTTCACGGTCGGTTCACTCCTGAGGTGTGGGTCGCGTCGGGTGTGGGCGAGGTGTCCGGTACCGGCGAGGTGCCGGGCGGGGGCGAGGCGTCGGGCGTGCGCGCCGTGCCGCCGGGGGCGGGCGGGATGTCGGCCCCGGTGCCCGCCGTGTAGTGCCGCCACAGCCGCGCATAGCCGCCGCCGGCCGCGAGCAGCTGGTCGTGGGTGCCCTCCTCGGTGACGGCGCCGCCGTCGAGGACGACGATCCGGTCGGCGCGGGCCGCGGTCGCCAGCCGGTGGGCGACGACGACGGTGGTGCGCCGCGCCGCGGTGCGTTCGATGGCACGGGCCACCGCGCGTTCGGTGGCCGGGTCCAGCGAGGCGGTGGCCTCGTCCAGCAACAGCAGCCCGGGATCGACGAGTTCGGCGCGGGCCAGCGCGATCAGCTGGCGCTGCCCCGCGGAGAGCGACTGCCCGCGCTCGCCGACCGGCTGGTGGAACCCGTAGGACTGCGCGGCGATGGCCTCCAGCGCGCCGACCGCGCGGGCGGCGGCCTCCACCTCGGCGTCGGTGGCGTCGGGGCGCCCGTAGCGGATGTTGTCCGCGATGTCGCCGGTGAACAGATGGGCCTCCTGGGGGACGTAGCCGATCAGCCGGCGGTAGCCGGACGCCGGCCAGCGGCGGATGTCGGTGCCGTCGACGGTGAGGCGGCCCGCGCCCGGGTCGTAGAACCGGGCCAGCAGTTTGACCACGGTGGACTTGCCCGCGCCGGTCGCGCCGACCAGCGCGACGGTCTCGCCCGCCCCGACCCGCAGCCCGGCCCCGCGCAGCGAGGGGCGGTCGGCCCCCGGGTAGGTGTGGGTGACGTCGTGCAGTTCGAGCGCGCCGGTCAGCCGCTCGGGCAGCGGCGCGGGGTCGGCCGTCTCCGGGACGGACGGCGTCAGGCGCAGCAGCTCCACACACCGGCGCAGGCCGACGGACGCCTGCTGATAGCTGTCGAACGCCTGGGAGAGCTGCTGGACCGGGGCGAAGAACATCCCGAGGTAGAGCATGAACGCGACCAGCACCCCGGGGCTGAGGTCACCGGCGGCCACCCGGCTCGCGCCGACCATCAGCACCAGCGCCCGGGAGAGTTCCGCGCACAGGTTGACGGCGGGGAAGTACACCGACGCATAGCGCTGGGCCCGCAGCCGGCTGGCCCGGTAGGCGTCGGAGAGCCGGTCGAAGTCCTGGGCCGCGCCCTTCTCGTGGACCTGGGCCTGGGCGGTGCGCAGTCCGCTGACGTTCTCCTGGAGGCTGGAGTTGACCTCACCGATGCGGCGCCGTGCCTCGTCGTACGCGGCGGACGACAGCCGCCAGAAGACGGCGGTGGCGAGCACCACCAGCGGCAGCAGCGCCAGCGCGGCGAGGGCGAGCGGCGGGTGGACGGCGACCATCGCGCAGATCGCGCCGGTGACGGTCGCCAGCGAGGCCACGGAGGCGAGCAGACCGGTCTGGAGGAAGGCGGCGAGCGCGTCGATGTCGTTGACCACGCGGGTCATCACCGCGCCGCCGCGCTCGCGCTCGTAGAAGTCCATGCCGAGCCGCTGGAGCTGGGCGAAGGTCCGTACCCGCAGACCGAACAGCACCCGTTCACCGGCCCGCCGGGTGATCCGGCCCTGGAGCGTGAACGCGGCCCAGCCGATGGCCACCGCGAGCGCGGCCAGCAGCACGGACACCGTCAGCGCCGCGCCGTCGTGCGCGCCGACCCCGTCGTCCAGACCGCGCCGTACCAGCAGCGGCAGCGCGACCCCGGCGGCGGTGTCCACCACCAGCAGGGCCAGGCCGAGCAGCAGCGGCAGCCGTACCGGGCGCAGCAGCCGGCGCAGCGAGACGCGTGGGTCGGGTGCCCGCAGCCGGTCCTGGTCGAGGTCCGGGTCGTGGTCCGGTACGCCGTCGTCCGCGTCGGCGGGCCGGGCGTCCTCCGGGCGCCGCGGCCACAGGTCGGGGGTGACGCCCGCGGCGGACTCCGGCGCGGTGGCGGTGCGTTCGTCGAGGGAGCCGCTGGCGCCGGCCAGCAGTTCGCGGAAGAGCGGGCAGCGGGCGGTGAGTTCCGCCTCGGTGCCGGTGTCGACGACGCGGCCCGCGTCCAGTACGGCGATCCGGTCGGCGAGCGCCAGGGTGGACCTGCGGTGGGCGATCAGCACCGTGGTGCGGTCCCGGGTGACGGTGCGCAGGGTGGCCTGGACGGCGGCCTCGGTCGCCGGGTCGACGGCCGAGGTGGCGTCGTCCAGTACCAGGACGCGCGGCGCCGAGAGCAGGGCGCGGGCCAGGGCGACGCGCTGGCGCTGGCCGCCGGAGAGCGCCAGCCCGCGCTCGCCGGCCTCGGTGGCGTAGCCGTCCGGGAGCCCGGCGATGAAGGCGTGCGCCCCGGCGGCCTCGGCGGCGGCCCGTACCTCGGCGTCGGTGGCGTCCGGGCGGCCGTAGGCGATGTTGTCGCGCAGCGAGCGGGAGAAGAGGAACGGGTCCTCGAAGACGGTGCCGACGGCCGACCGCAGCGAGGCCAGCGCGATGCCCCGGACGTCGTCCGGTGCGCCCGGCGGGCCGAGCCGGACGCTGCCGGTCTGCGGGTCGTAGAACCGGCTGAGCAGCAGGGAGAGGGTGGATTTGCCGGAGCCGGGCGGGCCGACGACGGCGAGCGTCTCGCCCGCCCGCACGGTCAGCGACACCTCGCTGAGCACCGGGTCGCTGGGCGCGTAGCCGAAGGTCACCCCGCGCAGCTCGATCTCCAGCGGCCCGTCGGCCACCGCCGCCGCGTCCGGGGCGTCGGTGACATCCGGTGTGGCGTCGATGAGTTCGTGGACGCGCTCGGCGGCGGCGCGGGCCTGCTGGGCGGTGACGGTGAAGGTGGCGAGCAGCCGGGCGGGGCCCGCCAGCAGCGTCAGATAGCCGGCGAAGGCGAGGAAGGTGCCGACATCGATGCTGCCGCGCAGCGCGAGCCAGCCGCCGAGGGCCAGCACGCCGACCTGTCCGGCGGCCGGCAGCGCGGCCATCGTCGCGGTGGCCGCGGCCTGGAACCGGGACACCCCGATCCGGTGCGCGAACAGCCGCCGGGCGGCGTGCGTCAGCCGGTCCGTCTCCCGTTCCTCCTGGCCGAAACCCTTCACCACGCGGACGCCGGTGACGGTCTCCTCGACGTGCTCGGCGAGGGCCGCGGCGCGCACCTGGGCGCCGCGGGTGGCCGGCACCAGCCGGGCGCGGCTGCGGGCCGCGGTGAACGCGAGGGCGGGGACGACGGTCAGCGCGACGAGGGTGAGCGGCGCGGAGAGCCAGAGCATGGCGCCGGCCGACACCAGGAACAGGGCGCTGACGCCCACCGGGATCGGGAGCATGCCCAGCAGGACCTGGACCTGCTGGAGATCGCTGTTGGCGCGGGAGACGACCTGCCCGGTGCGCAGGGCGTCCTGTTGGACGCCGTCGTAGCGCTGGACGGCGTCGAAGACCTGGGTCCGCAGCCGGTGCTGGACGGCCAGGGCGAGTTTGCCCGCGGCGAATCGGCGGGTGAACTCCGCGCCGAACTGGACCAGGGCCAGCGCGGCGAGCAGCGCGACGAGCGGGCCGATGCGACTGGTGTCGCCCGCGACGGCGTCGTTCACCGCGAGGCCGGCGAGCAGGGGCCCGAAGGCTTCCAGTCCGGTGCCGAAGACGGAGCTGAGCAGGACGGCGGTCAGGAGGAGGGGATGGCGGCGGCACGCGGCGGCGAGCCTACGTATCCAGCCCGGGGACGTTGCTGATCCGGTAAGCACGAACTTAGCTTAGGCTAAGCTAAGTAGCGGTTGCTCCAGGGTGGCCCGATCCGGTCGGCGGAGACGGCGCGACACCCGGCAACACGTCCCGCCGAGAGCGCATATGACGGCAGCTCAGCGGTGCCGGCGGCGACGCGGGACACCGCGGGACGACACGAGACGACAGGTAACGACGGAAGTGGAGAGCAACATGCGTGTCCTTTTCGCCGGGCCGCCCTTCTTCGGGCTCCTCTACCCGATGGTGCCGCTGGCCCAGGCGCTGCGCGCGGCCGGCCACGAGGTGCTCATGGGCACCTGCGGCGCCGCGGTGGGGCACACCGTGCGGGCCGGTCTGCCCGCCGTCGACTGCGCACCGGGCCTCGACCCCGACGCGCGCTACGCACAGCTGGAGCGGGACCGCCGCGGCAAGCGGCCACCGGTACCGGGGGAGGGCGGCGAACCACCCCGCGGCCAGGGGTTCTCCTTCTTCAGCGACGAGATGGCCGACGGCATGGTGAAGCTCGCCCGGCACTGGCGCCCCGACCTCGTCGTGCACACCCCCAACGGTGTCGTCGGACAGCTGGTGGCCGCGCGGCTCGGCGTCCCCTCCGTGCTGCACGCCGTCGGCTTCGGGCACACCGCCGCACATGTGCGGATGATGAACAACGCGCTCGCCGGCGCCTACGACCGGCACGGCCTCACCGGCCCCGAACCCCTCGCCGCCTGGCTCGACGTCACCCCGCCGAGCATGACCGTCACCACGGAACCCGACCGCTGGTTCCTGCGCCATGTGCCCTACAACGGCGGCGCCGCACTGCCCGACTGGCTCTTCACCCCGACCGGCCGCCCGCGGGTCGCCGTCACGCTCGGCACCGTACGCCCCGTCGTGGACGGCGTCTCCCCGGTGCGCTGGGTGGTGGACGCGGCCCGCGCCGTCGACGCCGAATTCGTACTGGCCCTGGGCGGCGCCGACCTCGCCGGCCTCGGCCCGCTCCCGGAGAACGTCCGCCCGGTGGACTGGACACCCCTCAACGCACTGCTCGCCGCCAGCGACGCGGTCATCCACCACGGCGGTGCGGGCACCACCCTGGCCGCACTGGACTCCGGCCTGCCGCAGATCGTCCTGGGGGAGGGCGCGGACCGCCCGGCCAACGCGGCCGCGGTACGCGACCGTGGCTGCGGACTCGTGCCGGCGGGCCCCGACGCGTGCACCCCCGGACTCGTCGAACGGCTGCTGACCGACGAGGAGTTGCGCACCCAGGCCCGTACGGTGGCCGCCGAGATGGCCGCCCTGCCGAGCCCCGCCGACCTCGTCGGCCGCCTCGTCGAACTGGCCCGCACCCACGGGCGGGCCGGATGAACGGCGCCGCACCCACCGCCCCCGGCGCGCCCCCGTGGGCGCGGACCGCAACCGCGGACCGGCCGCTGCCCCGCCCCGCGGCCGGCGCCCGGATCACCCGGCTCGCCCACCGCCTCGACGCCGCCGGGCCGGACGAACGCACCGCCCTGGTCGCGGACTTCTGGGCGGCGGCCGAGCGGTCCGGCACCCCGCTGGTCGAACCCCTCGACGGCGACCCGGACCACCGGGCCGTCACCTTCCTGTGGCGCGGCCACCGCGCCACCCGCCAGGTCCTGCTGCTCGCCAACCGCCTCATGGACCGCGACCACCTCGCCGGCTCGCTGCTCACCCGGCTGCCGGGCACCGACATCTGGTACCGCACCCAGCGGCTGCGCGCCGACCACCGGGGCTCCTACCGGATCGTCGCCGACCTCTCGCCCGGCCCGCCGCCGGCCGGCGCCGGACCGCTCCAGAACCGCCTGCGCGCACTGACCGCGCACGCGGCACCCGACCCGCTCAACCCCGCGCGCATTGCGGGCCGTTGGGGCGCTCCGGACAGCTCGGTCTTCGCCCTGCCGCAGGCCCCGCCGCAGCCGTGGCACGCGCGGCGCGCCGACGCGCCACGCGGCACGGCCGAACGGCACCGCTTCCCCGGCGCGACGCTCGGCGACGAGCGCGACATCTGGGTCTACGTCCCCCCGGACCACGTCGCGGCCGCCCCGCTCGATGTGCTCGTCCTGAGCGACGGCGACATGTGGTTCGGCGCGCTCGGCATCCAGCACACCCTCGACGCGCTGATCGCCGACCGGGCGATCCCGCCGCTGCTGGTGCTGTCGCCGGACGCCGTCGACAACGCCACCCGGTGGCGGGAGCTGGGCGCCCGCGACTCCTGGGCCGACTTCCTGGCACAGGCGCTGCTGCCCTGGGCGGCGGAGCGCTGGCCGCTCACCGCCGACCCGGCCCGCACCGTCGTGGCGGGCCAGAGCCTGGGCGGGCTGGCCGCGCTGTACGCCTGCTTCCGCCACCCCGGCCGGTTCGGCAACGCGCTGGCCCAGTCGCCGTCCCTGTGGTGGCGCCCCGGTATGCCCCGCGGCGTACCGAAGACCATGACCGGCGGCGTCCCCTGGCTGGCGCAGCAGTTCGCGGACGCCGGCCCGCGCGCCGTCCGGGTCCACCTCGACGTCGGGCTGCACGAGGGAGCGATGGTCGACCACAGCCGGACGCTCCACGACATCCTGCGTGCCCGCGACTACCGCGTCACCCGGACCGAGTTCAACGGCGGTCACGATTACGCCTGTTGGCGCGGCGGCCTGGCCGACGGCCTGGTCTCCCTCCTCGGCCGCTGACCACCCCCGGGGAGCGCGTCCGCTGCCCGGCCCCCTCCCGCCGCATCACCGGCACCCTCCGACCCGTCCCCTCCCCCTCCCCAACGAACCAGGAGCCACCCCCATGCCGCGTGCTTCCCAGCCGCACCGATCCGCCGTCCGCAGCGCGGCCGCCCTCCCCGCCGTCGTGCTCGCCGCATCCCTCGCGCTGACCGCCTGCGGCGGCGGTACGACGTCCGGCGCGGCCGGGGCGCCGGCGGACCGGGCCGCCGGTACGCGCAGCGTCACCGACGCCAACGGCAAGCAGGTCACCGTGCCCGCGGCGCCCAAGAAGGTCGTCACGCTCAGCGAACCGACCCTCGACGCGGCGCTCACCCTCGGCTTCAAGCCGGTCGGTGCCACCGCCGGACGCGGCCAGCACGGCGTCTCGGCATACCTCGCCGGCAAGGCGGGCGGGGCCGAGATCGTCGCCACCGTCGCCGAACCCGACCTGGAGAAGCTCGCCACCCTCCAGCCGGACCTGATCCTGGTGGACGAGACCGTCGGCGCCAAGCGGGTGCTCGACAAGCTCCAGGGCATTGCGCCCACCGTGCTCACCGCCAAGCTCAACGAGGACTGGAAGAAGGCGTTCACCGCCACCGCGGACGCGCTCAACAAGAAGCCGGACGCCGAGAAGTGGCTCGGCCGCTTCGACTCCGAGGTGACGGCCACCAAGAACGCCCTCAAGGGCAACGCCGGGGCCGTCACCAGTGTCGTCCGCTGGCAGGACGGCGCGCCCTCGATCGTCGGCAAGGGCAAGGGCCATGTCGGCGCCACCCTCGCCGCGCTCGGGCTCAAGCGCCCGCCGAACCAGCAGGGCGAGAGCGCCGGCCACAGCGAGCCGGTGAGCCTGGAGAAGCTGGACACGATCGACGGCGACTGGCTGTTCTTCGGCACGCTCGGCGACAAGGCCGCGGGCCAGAAGGCGTACGAGGAGGCCAAGAAGGTGCCCAACTTCGGTCAGCTGAAGGCCGAGAAGAAGGGCCATGTCGTCGTCATCGAGGGCGCCGCCTGGAACAGCGCGGGCGGTCCGATTGCCGCGCAGACGGTGCTGGACAACGTCAAGAGCGCCCTCGCGGGCTGACGTCCGGGCAGGCCGCGGGCCGACGCCCGGGAACTGACGGAGCGGCCGACGCCGGTGGGCGTCGGCCGCTCCGTCATGTCCCCGGCCGGATGCTGCCGGTACCACCCACCGGCCCCGCGCCCGTACCGCACCCGGCTGCCGCGCACCACGTACGGCACGAGGGCCCCGCGCGGCATCGCGGGGCCCTCGTGAGCAGTCGGTCCGCCGGGTCACTCCACGGCGGGTACCGGCACCGGTCCGGTGTCCCGTTCCGGCGCGCGGGCCGTGCGGGCGGCCGCGGCCCGGAGGTCCTTCTTGGAGATCTTGCCGATACCGGTCTGCGGGAAGGCGGTCACGAACTCCACCCGGTCGGGCACCTTGTAGGCGGCCAGGCCCCGTTGGCGGATGAACGCCTTGACGGCGGCCGGCTTCAGCGGCCCGGCCCCGGCCCGCAGGATGACGTACGCGCAGGTGCGCTCGCCCAGATACGGGTCGGCCTCCGCCACGAGATTGGCGTCGTGCACGGCGGGGTGGGCGAGCAGATGGTTCTCCACCTCCTCGGCCGCGATCTTCTCGCCGCCCCGGTTGATCTGGTCCTTGGCCCGTCCCTCGACCACCAGATGGCCGGTGGCGGTGAGCCGGACGATGTCGCCGGTGCGGTAGAAGCCGTCCTCGGTGAAGGCCGTGGCGTTGTGCCCGGGAGCCCGCCAGTAGCCGCGGATGGTGTACGGGCCGCGGGTCAGCAGATGGCCCGCCTCCCCGGCCGGCACCTCGCGGTCCTCGTCGTCCACGACCCTGATCTCGTCGTCGGGCGAGATCGGCCGGCCCTGGGTGGTGACGATGACCTCCGCCGGGTCGTCCAGCCGGGTGTAGTTGACCAGGCCCTCGGCCATCCCGAAGACCTGCTGCACGGTGCAGCCGAGCGCCGGCCGGACCCGCCGGGCCGCCTCCTCGCTGAACTTGGCACCGCCCACCAGCAGGACGCCGAGGCTGCTGAGGTCGTACGCGGAGGTGGCCGCCGCCTCCGTCCACACCAGCGCCAGCGGCGGCACCACCCCGGTGAGGGTGACGCCTTCCCGCTCGATCAGCGGGAAGGCGGTGTCCGGGCTGGGCTCCGGACAGAGCACCACCCGGCCGCCCGCGTACAGCGCGCCGAGGGTGCCGGGCGAGGAGAGCGGGAAGTTGTGCGCCGCGGGCAGCACGCACAGATACACGCAATGCTCGTCGACGCCGCAGATCTCGTTGGAGCCGCGCACCGAGTAGAGGTAGTCGTCATGGGTGCGCGGGATCAGCTTGGGGATGCCCGTACTGCCGCCGGACAGCTGGAGGAACGCCAGCTCGTGCGGCTCCGGCCCGGTGATCTCGACGGGCTCCGCGGGGACGGCGGCGAGCGGTTCGCAGCCGTCGTCCGCGTCCGCCGGACCGCCGCCCGCCACGAACACATGGCGCAGCGCGGGCGCCGTCGCGCGGACCTTCCCGGCCAGCGCCCGGTAGTCGTAGCCGCCGTGTCCGGCCGGGATGACGTAGGCGACGGCCTCGGTGAAGGCGCAGAAGTAGCCGATCTCGCTCTCGCGGTGCGCGGGCAGCGCGAAGACCGGGAGCGCGCCGATCCGGAAGAGCGCGAAGATCACCTCGAAGAACTCCGCGACATTGGGCAGCTGGACGACGACCCGGTCGCCCTTGGCGATACCCCGCGCGAGGAAACCGGCCGCCAGCCGGTCGGCGCGCTCGTCGAGTTCGCGGTACGTACGGCGCACACCGGCCGCCGGATCGACGACGGCGATCCGGTCCGGGTGCGCGGCGGCACGGTCCCGCAGCACCTGTCCGAAGGTCTCGCCGCGCCACCAGCCGGCCGCGCGGTAGCGCGCGGCGAACTCGGCGGGCCAGGTCGGCGTGGGCACGGCGCTCACAGCTCGGCCCCCACGGCGTGCAGGAAGGTACGGAACTTGGCGGCCGTCTCGGCGGTCTCCGCCGCCGGGTCGGAGGCGGCGACGACGCCCGCGCCCGCGTACAGCCGCAGCGAGCGCTCCGCGGCCTCGGCGCAGCGGATGGTCACCACCCACTCGCCGTCGCCGTGCGCGTCGCCCCAGCCGATCATGCCGGTGAAGAAGCCGCGGTCGAACGGCTCGGTCGCGCCGATCACCTCGCGGGCGGTGTCGGTCGGGGTGCCGCAGACGGCGGGGGTGGGGTGCAGCGCACAGGCCAGTTCGAGCGCCGAGGCGTCCGGCGTGGCGAGGGTGCCGTGCACAGTGGTGGACAGATGCCACATGGTGGCGGTGCGCACCAGGGTGGGCCGCTCGGGGACCTCCAGCGCCGTGCAGTAGGGCGCGAGCGCCTCGCGTACCGCGTCCACCACGACGGAGTGCTCGTGCAGGTCCTTCGCGGACCGGAGCAGCGCGGCGGCGCGACGCACGTCCTCGGCGAGGTCGGGGCTGCGCTGCGCCGATCCGGCGAGCGGGTTGGCGACGACGCGCGGTCCGCGCCGGGAGACCAGCAGTTCGGGGCTGGCGCCGAGCAGCGTCCGGCCGGGCGCGGTGGGCAGCGCGAAGGTGTAGCCGGACGGGTCGCGGCGGGCCAGCCGTTGCAGCATCGCGGGGATGTCCAGCGGCGCGGGGGCGGTGAGTTCGAGGGTGCGGGCCAGCACGACCTTGCTGAACTCGCCGCGCCACATGCGCTCGACGGCGTCGGCGACGCCCGCCCCGTACACCTCGGGCGCCGGGTGCGGGCGTATCTGCCAGTCCGTCGCGGCCGGTGCCTCGGCGGGCAGTGCGATCAGCGGGTCCGCGGTGAGCGGCGGCGCGCTGCGCACCGACTCGGCGACGACCAGGGCGGCGGGCGCGGCGTGGTCGAAGGGGGTGGCACCGATGACGACCGGCGCGCGGTGCCCCGCGGCGCGGGCCGCGTCCAGCGCGGCGGCCACCCGTTGCGGCAACGGGCCCGTTCCGTGCGGCACTTCACGCTCCACGCCGTGTGCCAGCAGCGTACGGGTGGGGGTGGCCAGGAAGCGGTCGCCGGGCGAGTAGCCGTCCAGGAGCGCGGTGGCCGCCCCCACGGCGGGGTGGGCCGGGCCGGTCGCTGGGGCGTGCGTGGCGACTTCGGGTGCCGTCGGCACGGGGACTCCATTTCTCCGAAGGTCCCGTCGGGAACCGATGAGGGGTGTGCAGGGAACCGATGAGGGTGGGCGAAGTGCGGTGTCCGGCCGGAGTTCCGGCACGGCCGTGCCGGCGTTGCCGTCATGGACCGGTGCGGTCCGGCACGGAGACCGCCCTAACGAGTAAGGTGAGCCTAACCTAAGCCTAAAGGATTGCCCAGTGATCGGAATCCGGCGGCGGACCGCAACGGCGAAGCCGCCACCACCGTCTGATGGAGTGGGGGCGAGCAACCGCCCGCGGCCCGCGGGCGCAGCGGATCCTGGAAAGGACGACGAGACCATGTGTGTCACTGCCGCACCGGCGCCGAGCGGAGCGGGCCGATGAGCGCCGACGACTCCGTACTCCTGCACACCGAAGGCCGGGCCGGATACCTCACCCTCAACCGGCCCCGCGCCCTCAACGCCCTCGACCACGCCATGGTGCGCCGCATCGACGAGGCGCTCACCGCATGGGAGCACGACCCGGCGGTGGCCACCGTCGTCCTCCGCGGCGCCGGTGCGCGCGGGCTCTGCGCCGGCGGCGACATCCGCGCCATCCACCAGGACGCCAGTGCCGGCGGCGGAGCCGCGTCGCGGGCCTTCTGGCGCGACGAATACCGCCTCAACGCCCGGATCGCCCGCTACCCCAAGCCCTATGTCGCCCTGATGGACGGCATCGTGATGGGCGGCGGCGTCGGCCTCTCCGCGCACGCCGGGGTACGGATCGTCACCGAGCGCTCCCGGATCGCCATGCCGGAGACCGGCATCGGCTTCGTACCCGACGTCGGCGGGACCTTCCTGCTGGCCCGCGCCCCCGGCGAACTGGGCACCCACCTCGCGCTCACCGGTGCCGCGGTCGGCGCGGCCGACGCCCTGCTGCTGGGGCTCGCCGACCACTTCGTGCCCGCCGCGCGGCTGCCGGACCTCGCCGACGGGCTGGCCGGCGCCGGTGTGCCGGAGACCGTGGCCCGGTACGCCGCCGCCACCGCGCCCGGCGGCGAACTCGCCGCCCACCGGGAGTGGATCGACAGCTGCTACGCGGCCGACACCGTCGAGGAGATCACCGAGCGGCTGGTGGCCAGCGGTGAACAGGCCGCGAAGGAAGCGGCGGTGACCCTGTACACCAGGTCGCCCACCTCCCTGAAGGTCACCCTCGCCGCACTGCGCCGGGCCCGCGCGCTCGGCTCCCTGGAGCACGCCCTGGACCAGGAGTACCGCATCGCGTGCGCCATGCTGTCCTCGCCCGACCTGGTCGAGGGCATCCGCGCGCAGATCATCGACAAGGACCGCAACCCGCGCTGGACACCGGACCGGCCGGCCGCGGTGACCGCGGCCGAGGTCGCGCGGCACTTCGCACCGCCGGACGGGCCGGACCTCGGCCTCGGCGCAGGCACCGGCGGCACGGCCGTACCGGACGCGTGACGGCGCGCGAAACCCGCGCCGCGGCCCGGCCGGACGGCGGCGGGGGACGCCGTCCGTCAACCTCGTCGCGGTAGACCATCGGGTGACACCGGGCCCGCCGGACATTCCCGCCCTACCGCGCCACCACCGCGCCAGGGGCGGTGTCCGGCGGCCCGCGGGGGCGTCCGCCGTCCTCCCTCCGGTGCCGCGGGTGCGGCAAACTGGCCCGGTGGAGAGCAATATTCCCGAGGAATCGACCAGCTTTGTCGGTCGACGGGCCGAACTGCGCCGACTGGACAGCGAGTTGGCGCGGCACCGGCTGATCACCCTGACCGGGCCGGGTGGTGTGGGCAAGACACGGATCGCGATGCGGGCCGCCGGAGCGGCGCTGCCGCATTACCCCGACGGGGTGTGGTGGGCCGACCTCGCACCCCTCCACGGTGAACAACTGCTGCTGGCCACCGTCTCCGATGCCGTCGGGCTGTCCGACCACACGGCCCGGATGCCGGTGGCGGCACTGTGCGAATGGCTCGCCGACAAACAGCTGCTCCTGGTGCTGGACTCCTGTGAACACCTCGTCGACGCCTGCCGCAACCTGACCGGCGATCTGCTGACCGCCGCCCCCGGCCTCACCGTGCTCGTCACCAGCCGGCAGCCGCTGGAGGTCGGCGGCGAATGGGTCACCGAGATCGAACCGCTGCCCGTCGAGGGTGACAACGATGCCCTCGCCCTGCTCGCGGACCGGGCGGCCACCGCGTCCCCCGGGCTCCGGCTCACCGACCCGTCGCACGCGGCGGCCGCCGCCGAGATCTGCCGCCGCCTCGAAGGCATCCCCCTGGCCCTGGAACTGGCCGGCGCCCAACTCGCGGGCAGCACCCCCGAGCGGGTCGCCGAGCGGCTCAACTCCCGCTTCGACACCCTCGACGGCGCCGGCTGGGCATGGACCCCGCGCCACCGGACGCTGCGCACCGCCATCGGCTGGAGCCACGAACTGTGCGAACCGCTGGAGCGGCTGCTGTGGGCGCGGCTCTCGGTCTTCCGGGGATCGTTCGACGAGGCGTCCGCGCGGGCCGTCTGCGCCGGCGGCCCGCTCTCCGCACAGGGGGTCCGCACGGCGCTGGCCGGACTCGCCGCCAAATCGGTGCTCACCCGCGAGGGCCAGCGCTTCCGCATGCTCGACACCCTGCGTGAGTACGGCCGTATGTGGCTGGCGGAACTGCGCGAGGAACCGGCCCTGTCGGCCCGGCACGCCGCGCACTTCGTCGGCTTCGGCCGCCTGGCCGAGACCGGCTGGCTGGGCCCCGACCAGGTCAAGTGGTACCGACGGGTCGCCGAGGCGCATATCGACCTGTGCACCGCGCTGGACCACCTGCTCGTCGTCGACCCGGAACGCGCCCTCGAACTGAGCGCCGCGGTCGGCTTCTTCTGGAGCTGCTGCGGCCATCTGCACGAGGCCCGGGACTACTTGGAACGCGCCCTCGTCGCGCACCGCACCCCGTGCCCGGCCCGCACCCGGGCGCTGTGGGCGCTCGGTGTCGGCGTGCTGCTCCAGGGCGATCTGGAGACCGCCGACGAACTGGGCCGCCAGTGCTCCCGCGCCGCCCGCGCCGACGACGACGTGGAGGCGATGCTCGCGGCCGGCTACCTCGTCGGCCTCACCCACCTGATGGCGGGCCGGCCGCTGGCCGCGTACAGCGTCGCCGACCAGGCCCTCGGCCCGCTGGTGAACGCCCCGTTCGACTCTCCCGCCCGGCTGCGCTGCCATCTCATCCGGGTCTTCGCCCTCACCGGCCTGGGCAAGTTCGCCGAGGCGCGGACCGAGGCGACCGCACTGCGCCGCGGCTGTGTGGAGCTGGGCGAGTACTGGACCCGCGCCTACACCGACTACCAGCTCTCCCTGATCTCCCTCTTCCAGGGCCGCCCGAAGGACTCCGCGGACCACGCCCGCGCGATGCTCGCCGGGAAGAAGGGCATCGGCGACAACTTCGGTATCGCGCTCGGCCTCGACCTGCTGGCCGCCGCGGTGGCGGCGCAGGGCAACGGCGAGGGCGCCGCCCTGATCTACGGCAGCGGCCAGGCGTTCTGGCGCACCGTCGGCCACCCGCAGCGCGGTACACCGGAGCTGCGCGCGGTCCGCGAGGAGTGTGAGCAGCGGGCCCGCGCGGCGATCGGCGACCACGCCTACGCGGACGCCTTCCGCCGGGCCACCGAGGAACGCCCCGAGGCATCCCTCGCCCGGGTCCTGGCGGGTGAGCTGTAACGGCGCCGTGCGGCGGACTCAGGGCGCGGGCTCGCCGCCGAGCGCGTACAGCAGGTCGTACGCCGTCCCGGTCAGCCGGCAGCCGCGGCCGCGGCGGGTGGCGAGGGCGACGACGCCGGTCCGGGAGACCGGGTGATAGCCCAGGAACGCCTGCTGGCCGAAGGTCGCCCCGGCGTGGAAGAGCAGCGGTCCGCCCGGCGCGGGGTGCTGGTACCACGTCAGCGTATGGGTGTGGCGGTGCCGCCAGCCGCGCCGCAGCAGCGGGACCTGGACGTCGCGCAGCGGCCCGCTCAGCGGGGCGGCGTCGGGGGAGAGCAGCGCTTCGAGGTAGGTCAGCAGATCACCCGGGGTGGCGCGGACCGCCCCGGCGGCGACGAAGCCGCCCATGTCGGAGCCCGGCACCGGCGTACTGCCGTCCGTACGGTGCCCGACGGCGTCGGTGCCGGTGGCGCCGGGGCCCAGGGCGGTGCCGGTCAGCGCGAGCGGGCGCAGCACGCGGTCGGTGAGCAGTGCGCGGTAGTCGCTGCCGGCGGCCCGCGCCATGGCGGGGCCGAGCAGCGCCAGCCCGAGGTTGGAGTAGTGCCAGCGGGTGCCGGGCGGATGGCGGGGCCGGGTGCGGGCGAAGGTGCGCAGCAGCCGCTCGGTGTCGTACCCGGCGTAGCCGCTGCGGTACGGGCGCAGCAGCGCGCCGGCCACCAGGTCGCGCGGGACGCGCGGCAGCCCCGCGGTGTGCGTGGCCAGATGGCACAGCGTGATCCGGCGCGAGGCGGGGTGCGGGAGCCGCAGCTCCGGCAGATGGGCGGCGAGCGGATCGTCGAGGCGCAGCACCCCGGCGCGCGCCAGGTCGGCGAGGAGCAGCACGGTGAAGGTCTTGGAGAGCGAACCGAGCTCGTAGCGCAGCGCCTCCCGCGGCCGGGGCGGCGTGCGGGCGGTGCCGCCGGTGACCAGGGTGCGCTCGCCGCGGCGGGTCACGGCGAGCACGGTGTCCGGGGCGTCGACGGCGGCGAGCGCCCGGGTGAGGCGGTCCGCGAGGCCGGTGCCGGGGCCGTGGGGGCTCATCGGGCGGCGCCGGGGGAGAGCGCCCGGGAGGTGGCCATCGCGGAGGCGAACGCGGCGACCAGGGTGGGGTGGTGGACGAGGTCGAAGACCTCCGCCGCGTCACCGGCCGGCATCCCGTGCTGGATGGGCATCGCACCGCTGCCGCACTGCGCGGCGGCGTACCGCTCCCACAGCTCGCCGTCCAGCGTCGGACGTGGCAGGCAGGCGTCCACGACGAGGAGTTCGCCGAGCAGATCCCAGTGTTCGAGGTCCGCCCAGTCCTCCATCCACGCGGGCAGGTACCGCGTGAGGTAGGCGGCGATCGCCGGCGGGATCCGGCCGGGCGCCTCGCCCCAGTTGGTGAGGTGGAAGACGGTGTGGGTGAGGTCGTAGGCGATGTGGTACTGCACCGACCACGGTTCGGGCAGCTGCCCCAGCCAGGTGCGGGCCACGGCCCGGTCGAAGTCGCCGCTGGGCGCCAGCCCCATCTTGCGTTCGGCGTTGAGCACACCGAGCCGCCGGTTGGGCACCATCTCCAGCGCCGTCCACGTCGTGGTGCGCCGGCACACCTCGATGGCCGCCTCCAGCTGGGGGTGGCGGTGGCCCAGTTCGTGGAAGGGCGCGTAGATCTCCAGGGACACCGGGGAGAGCGGTTCGGCGCGCTGCAACGCGGCCAGCACATTGCCGCCGTCCAGCAGCTCCCGCCAGGCGAAGTCGAGCAGCTGCCCGGCGCGGGCGTGCTGCCGGGAGCCCGCCACGCCCTCCCGGAAGAGCACCTGCATATTGATCGCCAACTCGCCGATCGGCTTGAGGCGTTCGATCACCGCGCCGCTGGTGGCGTGGTCCTCGGGCGTCAGCCGGAAGTGCTCGCGGTGGGCGTCGAGCCAGGTCAGCGCGCGGTCACCAATCTGGTGCAGCAGCGCGGGGGGTGCGGCCGTCGGTACGGTCACGGGGCTGCCTCGCTTTCGAAGGGGGGCCGTCCGGCCGCTGCCGGGCCGCCCGCGGCCTCGGTGGCGGCGATCCGGGCGAGGGTGCCGGCGAAGACCGTCACCAGGGTGGAGTGGTAGCAGGCCAGGAAGGTCTCCGCGGGGTCGGCCGACGCCGCGGCGGTGCCGGTCTCGGGGACGGCGCCGTCGGCGGTCTGTGCGGCGGCCAGCCGCTGCCAGGCCGCCGCGTCGTACGGGGCGTCGGGCAGACAGGCCGTCACCGCCAGCAACTCGCCCACCAGGTCCCACAGCTGTTCCTCCAGCCAGCACTCCAGCCAGGCGGGCAGCCACAGGCGCAGATATCCGGCGTGCGCCGCGGGCAGCCGCCGGCGGGTGCGGCCCCAGTCGGTGAGGTGGAAGACGTCATGGGTCACGCCGTACGCCGCCTTGCGGTCCAGCGTCCACGGCTCCGGCAGCAGGCCCAGCCCGGTGTACGCGAACTCGGCGTCGGTGGCGGCGTGCCGGGGCAGGCCGATCCGCCGCTCCGCGTTGAGCACGCCGAGCGTACGGGTGTGGTCCTCGCGCGCCACCCGCCAGCCCCGCAGCCCGGTCGTCGTCACCAGCAGCTCCTCCACGGCGGCGTGGCGGAGCCCGGCCTGCGCGAAGGTCCCGTACAGCTCCACCGGATAGGTCGCCCGCGGCTCACCGCGGATCAGCTCGGCGAAGAGCTCCCCCTCGCCCGTCTCCTGCCAGGCGAAGGCGAAGAGGGCGTCCGCCCGCTCGCGGATCTCGCGCCGGGGGTGCGTCGTCCGGGTGAGGTCGGTGAGTTCGGCCAGTTCACCGAGGGGTTTGAGGGTCGTGTTGGGGTCGGCGTCGGTGGTCACGTCCGGTGGCAGACGGAAGGACGCGCGCGCCCTGTCCAGCCACCCCAGGCCGTCACCGACCAGCCGGTCCAGCAGCGCCGGGTCGCCCCGGCCGCCGGTCACCACCCCCGCCCGTGGAACCGCCGGGCGGCCACGACGTGCAGTGCCACCCGGGCATCGCCGCCGCTCATCTGCCGGACGAACGCCAGCCCGCCGTCGAGGCCCAGCGTCGGCGGCACCTCGGGCAGCCGGGCCAGCCAGCGGCCCAGACCGGCCGCCTGGAGCCAGTCCTGACGGCGTACCGCCCGGACGAAACCACGGGAGAGATCGTCGGTGCGCGCCGCCAGCGCCTCGGCCAGCCCCGGCGCCAGGCCGGGGAGCGCGAGGGCGGCGAGCTGGGAAGCCCGGTAGGACAGCCGTGGCCACGGATCGGTGCCGATCCACCCGGCGCCCGCCTCGGGCGGACGCGGCCAGCCGTCCGCGCCACCGTTCAGAAAGGCGTGCGACGCCTCGATCAGTCCCCGGTAGCTCCACACCGACACATCGGAGGCTGCCACCCCCGGCGGATATGCCGCGAGCGCCTCCCTGACCACACTCTCGTCCTCGCCGCCGGGTCCGGCCCGGTGGCCGAGCGCGTACGGTGCGAGCGCGTCGGCGCCCAGCACCCGGATCGCGGCCAGCGCCAGCGCGTCCCCCTGCCGGAGGGTGCGGGACAGCGCGTAAGGGTCGCCCTCACCCCGCAGGGCGAGGGCGACCCCTGTCGCAGCATCAGCGATCACAGCGCTCAGTGGGACTGCTTCCTGCGCCTGTTCAGCCAACGCAGGTCCCTTATCGGGCGTCCGTCTTCGGCCGCGGAGTGGGCGGCGAGATCAGGAGCAGGCCGAGGAGCAGTAGCCCTCCACCGCACTCGCGGGTGTCCCGGAAGACGGCGTCGGGTTCGGCGGAGTCCACCAGATTCTCGACCTCCGCGGTAAGGGTTACCGACTCGGCCGGTGCTGTGCGGTCCGTAATCATGCGATCAACTCCTTCTACGGGAGATCCCAGCGTTACATCCGGCACATTTCGCCGCAAACGGTAGAAACCGTCCCGGCGGTATTTTCCCTGCCGTTCCGTTCTCCGGTGCGATGACGGCCACCCGGCTCAACTTCCTTGTGGCGCAAGGCCGGTGGCGTCCGCCCGTCAGGGGCGGTGGAGGTACGGGGTGGCCGTGCTCAGCGCGGCGAAGCCCAGGCGCCGCAGGATCGGGCGGCTTTGGTCGGAGGCGTCCACCCGCAGGTAGCGCACCCCGCGTTCGGCGGCGAGCCGGGCCCGGTGGGCGATCAGCGCCCGGTAGATGCCGCGGCCGCGCCAGGCGGGCAGCGTGCCGCCGCCCCACAGCCCCGCGAAGTCCGTCCCCGGCACCCACTCCAGCCGCGCCCCGGACACCGGTTCGTCACCGGCCGTCACGACGGTGAGGGCGAGCGCGTCCGGATCCGCCGCGAGCCGGGCGAGCAGCCGGTCCCGCAGCCGGCCGCCGGGCGTGCCGAACACCTCCTCGTGCACCCGCACGAGCTGCTCCACACCGGCCGGGTCCGTCACCGGCAACAGCCGTACGCCCGGGGGCAGTTCGGCCTCCTTGGGGAGGCCGGCCACCTCCGCGACCATCAGCGTCTCCGCCGGCTCGGGCAGGAAACCGGCCGCCCGCAGCCGCGCGCCGAGGTCGGCGGGCCGGTCGTGCGCGTACACCGTCCACTCGAACTCGCGGTCCAGCGCGGCGAAGTGCCGCACCTGCGCGGCGATCGCCGCGTCGGCGGTGGCCTCGGTCAGATCCGACCAGAGGATGCCGTGCCAGTCGGCGGGCCCGCCGGTCTGGCGCACCACACCGCCGGTCCGCTCGACCCGGGCGGCGGCGGAATCGGGCGGCGCCGCACGCCGCAGCTGCCGGTCGAGGAGGGTGCGTACCGCATCAAGATCCATCCGCACATTGCAGCACCGGGGCGCGGGCGGGCCAACCGGATATTTCCGCCCGCGCCGCCGTCCGCCCGCCCGCGCACGTCCGGCGGGCGGGCGACCGGCGTGGTCACCGGCAACGCGGCAGACGCAACGCTGGCCGGACGCCGGGGGCGGGACTAAATTGGTTGATGTCAAGCAAGTAAATCTCCCGGTGTA
This sequence comes from Streptomyces sp. x-80, assembly GCF_046549095.1. Classification (NCBI taxonomy): domain Bacteria; kingdom Bacillati; phylum Actinomycetota; class Actinomycetes; order Kitasatosporales; family Streptomycetaceae; genus Streptomyces; species Streptomyces sp. x-80. The sequence goes on along the minus strand of NZ_JAJPWM010000022.1, from coordinate 83,040 downwards.
CCTCCCGATGGGAGTGGTGTCCCGTGGGAAAGACGGCCGCAGTCCCGGCCCGCCCGAGCCCGGGGCCGCGCTTCGTGCCCGGCCCGCGCTACAAATGGGTCGCCCTGTCGAACACGACCCTCGGCATGCTGATCGCCTCCATCAACATGTCGATCATGCTGATCGCGCTGCCCGACATCTTCCGCGGCATCGGAGTGAATCCCCTCCAGCCCGGAAACACGGGCCTGCTGCTCTGGCTGATCATGGGCTATCTGGTGGTCACCGCCGTCCTCGTGGTGAGCTTCGGCCGGCTCGGCGACATGTACGGCAGGACCCGGATGTACAACCTGGGCTTCGCCGTCTTCACCGTCTTCTCCGTACTGCTCTCGGTGACCTGGCAGCACGGCACGGCCGGCGCCCTGTGGCTGATCGGCATGCGCGTCCTGCAAGGCATCGGCGGCGCGATGCTGATGGCGAACGCCAACGCGATCCTCACCGACGCCTTCCCCGCCCGGCAGCGCGGCCTCGCCCTGGGCCTGAACCAGGTGGCGGGCATCGCCGGGTCGTTCCTCGGGCTGGTCCTCGGCGGGCTGCTCGGCCCCGTCGACTGGCGGCTGGTCTTCCTGGTGTCGGTGCCGTTCGGCGTGTTCGGCACGCTCTGGGCCTACCGGAAACTGCGCGACACCGGTATCCGCACCCCGGCCCGGCTCGACTGGTGGGGCAACCTCACCTTCGCGGTGGGCCTGATCGCCGTGCTGGCCGGCATCACGTACGGCATCCAGCCCTACGGCGGGCACACCATGGGCTGGACCAGCCCAGCGGTGCTCGCCGCACTGGGCGGCGGTGTGGCGATGCTGGCCGTCTGCTGTGTGGTCGAGACAAAGGTCCCCGCACCGATGTTCCGGCTGGGCCTGTTCCGCATCCGCGCGTTCACCGCGGGGAACCTCGCCAGCCTGCTCGCCGCGCTCGGCCGCGGCGGCCTGATGTTCATCCTGATCATCTGGCTGCAAGGCATCTGGCTGCCCCGGCACGGCTACAGCTTCACCCAGACACCGCTCTGGGCCGGTATCTACATGCTGCCGCTGACCCTCGGCTTCCTGGTGGCGGGGCCGGTGTCCGGCTGGGCCTCGGACCGGTTCGGCGCCCGGACCTTCGCCACCGGCGGCATGCTGCTGGCGGCCGGTACGTTCGTCGCGCTGCAAGCGCTGCCGGTCGATTTCGACTACCCGGGCTTCGCGCTGATCCTGCTGCTCAACGGCATCGGCATGGGCCTGTTCGCGGCGCCGAACCGGGCCGCCGTCATGAACAGCCTGCCCCCCGACCAGCGCGGCGTCGGCGCCGGCATCAGCACCACCTTCCAGAACTCCGCCATGGTGCTGTCCATCGGCATCTTCTTCTCCCTGATGATCGCGGGGCTGGCGTCCGCGCTGCCCGGCGCCCTCACCCACGGCCTGACCGCGCAGGGCGTCCCGGCGGCCGACACCGCCAAGGTCGCGGCGCTGCCGCCGGTGGGCGTGCTGTTCGCCTCCCTGCTGGGCTACAACCCGGTGCAGACCCTGCTCGGCCCGCACGTCCTGAGCCAGTTGCCGGCCGGCCACGCCGCGTACCTGACCGGCCGCGAGTTCTTCCCCCGGCTGATCTCCCCGCCGTTCGCCGACGGGCTGGCCGTCGCCTTCGATTTCGCCATCGCCGCCTGCCTGATCGCGGCCGTCGCCTCGCTGCTGCGCGGCGGGCGCTACATCCATGACGAGCGGGTCCACGAGGAGCGGATCAGCGACGAGCGCCGCCGGGACCGGAGCCACCGCGACGGGTCGCACGACCACCGCCGTCACGACGACCGGATCGGGGACCCGGTGCTCCGGGGACAGGCACCCGGCGCTCCGGCCGTATCCGCGGGCCCGGTGACCGGACCTGATCCGGCGACCGGTCCCGGTCCGGCCGCCGCCCACGGCCCGCCGGGCCGCACCGCCCGGCCGTCGGACACCACCCGGCCGCCCCGTTCTCTCGGGGCCACCGGCCCCGCCCCGGCGCCGCCCCCGTCACCGGGCCGCCCCGGGAACCCGCCGGACCGCTCCGGGAGCCCATGATGGACACCACCGGGCGGCCGGCCGAGACCGCGGAGCTGGCCGGGCGGCTGCGCGCGGTGATACAGCATCTGCTGCCGCTGCTCCGCGGTCAGCACGCGCACGGCGATCTGACCCCCAGCAGGCTCACCGCCCTCGCGGTGCTCGCCGCCCACGGCCCGCTGCGCGTCAGCGGCCTCGCCGCCCGCATGAACATCGCGCTGTCCACCGCCTCCCGCATGGTGGATCTGCTCGACGACTGCGGCTGGATCGCCCGCCGGCCCGACCCCGACGATCAACGGGCCACCCTCCTCAGCCTCAACGAAGCCGGCCGGACCCTGCTCGGCGCGGTACGCCGGGAGACCACCAGCCGGCTCGCCGAGGAGATAGCCGGGCTGCCCCAGGACAGGCAGCGCCTGCTGCACGCGGCGCTCCCGGCCCTCGAAGACCTCGCGGAACGGGCGCAGCGGCCCGGCCCCCGGAGGCCGGCCCCGGACCCCGTCGACGCCACCCCCTGAAACCCGTCACCCCGGCGGCCGAGGGCAGCCGCCCCGCCGCTGTGCCCGAGCCGAGGATCTGCCATGTACGACGCACTGCTCGCCGAGACCGTCACCCTCACCGGCCACGACGGCGACGCCATCGAGGCGTACGCCGCGCGCCCGCTCACCCCCGGACCCACCGGCGGCGTGGTGGTCATCCACCACATGCCCGGCTACGACCGGGCCACCAAGGAGATCACCCGCCGGTTCGCCGCGGAGGGCTACGCCGCCGTCTGCCCCAATCTCTACAGCCGCGAGGCGCCCGGCGCGGAACCGGACGACGCGGCCGCCGCGGCCCGCGCCCGCGGCGGCGTCCCCGACGCACGCCTGGTCGGGGACGTGGCGGGCGCCGCCCGCTATCTGCGCGGGCTCTCCTCCGCCAACCAGCGCGTCGGCACCATCGGTTACTGCTCCGGCGGCCGCCAGTCCTTCCTCGCGGCGTGCAGCCTCGACCTCCAGGCCGCCGTGGACTGCTACGGGGCGTTCGTCGCCGGCCGCCCGCCCCACGACTTCCCGGTCCCGGCCGAACCGCTCCTCCACCTCACCGAGAACCTGTCCTGTCCGCTGCTCGGCCTGTTCGGCGCCGAGGACCAGCACCCGTCCCCGGCCGAGACGGCGGAACTGGAGGAGGCGCTGACGGCGCACCGCAAGACGTACGAGTTCCACACCTATGACGGCGCCGGGCACGCCTTCTTCGCGGTGGACCGGCCCAGCTACCGCCCGCAGCCCGCGGTCGAGGGCTGGGGCCGCGTCCTGGACTTCTTCGGCCGCCACCTCGCGGGCTGACCTCCGCTCCGCAGCCCCGGCCACACCCACCCCGACCACACCCGCACCGCACGGAAGGCGACACCACCACCATGTGCACCTACCTCACCGAGAAGATCGCGATCGACGGCAGCGGCAAGGGCGCGCGGGGGTACTTCACCCTCAGCGAGGCCATGGTCTACGTCGACCACCCCCAGCACGCCCCCTACGAGCACACCGTCAACATCGACTTCCTCAACCCCGCGCAGGGCCCCGCGGCGCGGGTGGCCGTCGAACTCACCGAAGAGGCCGCGCTCGCCCTCGCCGAGGCGATCCGCCACGCCCTCGACGTCGCACCGCCCGGTCTCGCCTCCGCCGCCGGTGCCCCGGGCCGCTGATCCGCCGGGTGCGGCACCCGCGACCACCGGAGCGGGCGCCGGTGCGCGGCCGGTGCGATCGTGAACCACGCGACGGGCATCTGCGCCGACGCCGGCCGGCCCTGCGCCGGCGGACCCGCAAGGGCCGGCGGTCCGGCGCGCGGGGCCGCCGCGGTGCCCGTGCCCAGCTGGTCCGCGCGTCGTCAGGATGGCCGGGTGACGCTCTCGGCCAACCCGGACATGCCGCCCGTAGGGAGTGCTTCACCTCGCATCGGCGAGGTAAAGAAGCGCAAGGGGATGGCAGACGCGGTTCGCCGGTGGGGTGGTCGGGCATCACAGGAGGGCAGCCGCCGCGCGGACCGTCTGGAGGGGGACATCCATGAGCCGGACCGGCACGCCGTCCCGCACCACACCCATAGGCACCACGCCCGGATTCCCCACCTCCGGGTGCCCCGCTCCCGTATGCCCCACGTCCGGGTGCGCCGCGCCCGTGGACGCCGCGGCCGCCCGAGCCGCTTCCGGCGTCGCCGTCCGGCGTTTTCTGATCGGCGGTCAGGTGCGCCGCCCGGCCTCGCTGACCGTCGCCGATCTCCGGGAGCGGTGGGCGCAGCACCGCGCCCGGGTGGTCTTCGACTGCGCCACCAGCGGGCCGCGCCGGCACACCTTCGAAGGGCCGCTGCTGCGGGAGGTGGTGGGCGAGGCGGGGCCCGCCTTCGACGCCCGGCGGCGCAAGGACCGCTCCCGGTTCCTGCTGTCCGTCACGGGTGGGGACGGGCATCACGCCGTGCTGGCCTGGGCGGAGATCGACGCCGACTTCGGCGATGCGCCGGTGCTGCTGGCCGCCTCCCTGGACGGGCACGGGCTGGACACGGCGGGCAGTCAGCTGGTGGTGCCCACCGACCGTTGCGGGGCGCGCTACATCAGCGCGATCACCGGCATCCGGGTCGGGACCTGGGAGGCCGCCGGGGAGTGTGAGGGCGGTCCTGGGGAGCGGTGAGGAAAGCAGCCCGGGGGAGAGGGCGCGCCGCCCGGGGGAGGAGTCGCGCCGCCCGGGGAAGGGGGCGCGCCGCCCGGGGGAGAGGCCGCGCCGCCCGGGAAGGGGCGGCGGCGGGAAGGGCCGCCGATCCTTCCACGGCGCCTTTCGCTGTTCTCCCTGGCATCTGCTGGGCGAGATTGGCTTATGAATTGCAAATACCAGCCAATGGCGAATATGTTGTCGCATATGCAGTCCTACACGATCGGCCAGGCGGCGCGTCTGCTGGGCGTCAGCCCCGACACCGCCCGCCGCTGGGCGGACGCCGGAAAGGTCGCGACCCATCGCGACGAGAGCGGCCGCCGCCTCATCGACGGCCGTGACCTGGCCGCCTTCTCCGTCGAGGTCGCCCAGAACGGCAGCGGCGAGGAGGACATCTCGTACACCTCCGCCAGGAACGCCTTCCCCGGCATCGTCACCGCCGTGAAGCTCGGCGATGTGGCCGCCCAGGTCGAGATCCAGGCGGGCCCGCACCGCCTGGTGTCCCTGCTGACCCGGGAAGCGGTGGAGGAACTGGGCCTGGAAGTGGGCATGCAGGCCACCGCCCGCGTGAAGTCCACCAATGTGCACATCGACCGCACCTGAGCCACCGCGTCGACCGAGCGGCGTCGGCCGTCCCCGGCGCGGCTCGTCCCTACCCGCTCGGGCGGCACCGGTCGCCCCGCGTCCCAAGGAGTCCCGCCCCATGTCCCTCGCCTTCACCGGACGCCGTGCCGCCGCCGCGATCGTCACCGCCGCGCTGCTCGTTCCGCTCGCCGCATGCGGCAACAAGGACGACGGCGCGAAGGCCGGCGGTGCCGAGAAGTCCGGCGGCAGCACCGCCAAGGCGGACCTCACCGTGCTGGCCGCCGCCTCGCTGACCGACGTCTTCAAGACCGCGGGCGCCGTCTACGAGAAGTCGCACCCGGGCACCAAGGTGAAGTTCTCCTTCGCCGGTTCGCAGGAACTGGCCGCCCAGGTCAAGCAGGGGGCCCCCGCCGATGCCCTGGTCACCGCCGACACCAAGACCATGGACGGGCTGAAGGCGGACACCGGCACCCCGGCCGTCATCGCCAGGAACCGCCTGGTCATCGCGGTGGGCAAGGACAACCCGAAGAAGGTCCACGACCTCAAGGACCTCACCGGCAGCAACCTCAAGGTCGTCCTGGCCGCCCCCGAGGTGCCGGTCGGCCGCTACAGCAAGAAGGTCCTGGACCAGCAGCACCTCGCGGTGCACCCGGTCTCCCAGGAGCCCAACGTCCGCGCCGTGCTGAGCAAGGTGGAACTGGGCGAGGCCGACGCCGGCATCGTCTACAAGACGGACGCCGCGACCGCGCCCGGCAAGGTCGAGGCCATCGACATCCCCGACGCGCAGAACGCCGTCGCCGACTACCCGGCCGCGACCCTGAAGACGTCCAAGAACGGTGCGGCCGCGGCCGCGTTCGTGACGTGGCTGAACACGCCCGAGGCGCAGCAGATCCTTCAGAAGGCGGGCTTCCAGAAGCCGTAGGCAGCCGCCCGTCCCACGGCCTGCGACCCACGCGCCCCACGGCGCGTACCGCACGGAGCCGTCCGGATCGGGGGCCGGACAGCTCCCTGCGGCCGCGCGGCCCGCACCGTACGCGCCCCGCCGTACGCGTCCCGTCGGCCCGCCCCGATCCGCCCGCCGCCCCCGATCCCAGGACCCCCGATGAGACGCCCCCGCACCCGCACGCCCGGCACCCGTACTCCGGTCGCCCTGGCCGTGCCCGCCCTCCTGGCGATCGCGTTCCTGCTGATGCCGCTCATCGGCATCCTCGCCCGCACCTCCTGGGGCGAGCTGGGCACCCACCTCACCAGCCCCGGCGTCACCGAAGCCCTCCGGCTCTCGCTGCTCGTCTCCTTCTGGGCACTGGGGCTGTCCCTGCTGCTCGGGGTGCCGCTGGCCTGGCTGCTGGCCCGCGTCACGTTCCCCGGCAAGACCCTGGTGCGCACCCTGGTGCTGCTGCCGATGGTCCTGCCGCCCACGGTCGGCGGTGTCGCCCTGCTCCTCGGCTTCGGCCGCCGCGGTCTGCTCGGCCCCTGGCTGGAGGACACCTTCGGCCTCACCCTGCCCTTCCACACCTCGGGCGCGGTGGTGGCGGCCACCTTCGTCGCGATGCCGTTCCTGGTCATCAGCCTGGAGGGCACGCTCGCCGGGCTGCGCCCCGCCTACGAGGAGACGGCGGCCTCGCTCGGCGCCTCGCCGGTACGGGTCTTCTGCACCGTCACCCTCCCCATGGTCGCTCCCGGGCTCGCCGCCGGCGCCGCGCTGACCTGGGCGCGGGCGCTCGGCGAGTTCGGCGCCACCATCACCTTCGCGGGCAACCTGCCCGGGACGACCCAGACGCTGCCCCTCCAGGTCTATCTGCTGCTCCAGGACTCCCCGGAAGCCGCCACCTCCGTCTCCCTGCTGCTGCTCGCCATCGCCATGGCCGTCCTCATCGGCCTGCGCGGCCGCTGGACCGGAGGCGCCACCGTCCGCGCCCGCCGCGTCCCGCGCTCCGCGGCACGCCCCGCCGACGACGCGCACCCGGCGCCGCCACGGCCCGCCGGGGACGACGGCCACCCCCGCCCGGAACCCGCGGCCCCCAAGTCCTCCGCTCCGCAGGAGCGCTGGCCGCTGCACGCCGAGGTCACCGGCTTCAACCAGCTGACCCTCGACGCCGATCCGGGCACCACCATCGCCGTCGTCGGCCCCAACGGCGCCGGCAAGACCACACTGCTGCGCGCCCTGCTCGGCCTCACCCCGCGCGCCCACGCGGCCCTGCGGCTCGGCGGCACCGACGCCGGTGCGCTGCCCCCGCACCGTCGCGGCGTCGCCTGGGTGCCCCAGGACGGCGCGCTCTTCCCGCACCTGAGCGCGCTGACCAACACGGCGTACGGGCTGCGCGCGCACCGCGTCTCGCGCGCCGAGGCCCGCCGCGAGGCCCAGTGGTGGCTGGACCGGCTCGACGTCGGCCACCTCGCCCACCGCAAGCCCGCCCAGCTCTCCGGCGGCCAGGCCCAACGCGTCGCGCTGGCCCGCGCGTTGGCCGCCCGGCCCCGGCTCCTCCTGCTCGACGAGCCGCTCGCCGCCCTGGACCAGACCACCCGCGCCCATGTCCGGCACACCCTGCGTACCCACCTCGCGGGCTTCGGCGGGGTCTGCCTGATCGTCACCCACGACCCGGTCGAGGCGGTCTCGCTGGCCGACCGCGTCCTCGTCCTGGAGGAGGGCCGCACCCTCCAGGACGCCTCGCCCGCCGAGGTCACCCGCCGCCCGCACTCGCCGTGGGTCGCCCGGATGCTCGGCCGGAACGCCTGGCCCGGCACCGCCACCGCCGACGGCCTCGCACCGGCCGGCGGCGGCCGGCTCGTCGTCGCGGAGAGCCTCCCCGCCGGCACCCGCGCGCTGGCGATCATCGCGCCGGAGGCCGTCTCCGTCCACCGCGACAAGCCCGGGGGCAGTCCGCGCAACGTCTGGCCGGGCACCGTCCGCGAGATCACCTCGGCGGGCAGCCGGCTACGGATCCTGATCAGCTCGTCGGAGGTGCCCGACCTCGTCGCCGAGATCACCCCGCAGGCGGCCCTCGAACTCGGCCTGGCCGACGGCGTACCCGTGTGGACCGGCGTCAAGGCCACCGAGGTCTCCCTCGTCCCCCGCTGACCGCCACCGCGCCGGACGGCACAGTGCCCCATGGACCCGGGGACGGGGACATGGGGCACGGCGGCATCCGGCACCCGGTCAGCCGGCGGGCGTCGCCTCCAGGACGAAGACGGGGATCTCGCGGGCCGTCTTCTGCTGGTAGTCGGCGTAGTCGGGGAACGCCGCGACCGCGCGCTCCCACCAGACCGCCTTCTCCTCGCCGGTCACCTCACGCGCCGTCATGTCCTGGCGCACGGTGCCGTCCTGGAGCTCCACCCGGGAGTCGGCCACCAGGTTGTGGTACCAGACCGGGTGCTTGGGGGCGCCGCCCACCGAGGCGACCGCGGCGTACACCCCCTGGTGCTCCACCCGCATCAGCGGGCTCTTGCGGATCTTGCCGCTCTTCGCGCCCCGGGTGGTCAGGACGATGACGGGCAGGCCCCGCATCGTCGTGCCCTCGGTGCCGCCGGAGCTCTCGTACAACGCGACCTGGTCGCGCACCCACTGCGTAGGGCTCGGCTCGTACTCACCCTCAAGAGGCATGCTGCCCGTCCCCTCATCGAAGAATTGATTCGTAGGCACAGGGCCGCGGCGGCGGGCCGCCGCAGACCGTCATGACGATCGCTCAACAACCGGGAGCCGCGCAATCTTCCCCGCTCCGTCGCCGTGTCGGGCGAGCGCGTGCGAGCACGGCGGGACCGCCACCGCGCACCCGCCCCCGGCGCCTCAGGCGCGCGCCTCGGCGAGTTGCGCCACCAGACCGCGGACCAGCGCGTCCAGGCCCGTCGCGAACGCCTCCTCGGCCCGCGCCGCCTTCCGTGGCACGCTGTCCAGCGCCGCGGCCAGCAGCGGCACCGCCGCGCCGTCCGCCGAGGGGTCGATCATCAGCGGGGGAGCGGCGAGGTCGAGAGCGGAGCCGAGCAGGAACGCCTCCACGCTCGTCAGCACCGCGACCAGCCGCTCCGACGGCCAGCCGCCGCGGTCGAGCGCGCCCAGGACCGTCTCGTACATGGCGAGGGTGGCCGGTGAGCTGATCGTGGTGGTGGCGAGCAGTGCGATGGCGTGCGGATGCCGGGCGAACGCGTCGCGGTACGAGCGCGCCCAGGCGGTGAGCGCCTCGTCCCACGGGCGGTCGGCGAACGCGGAGGTGTCCATCTCCTCGACGACCAGCCGCCGTACGCCCTCGACGACCGCCGCCCGGCCCGCGACATGGTGGTAGAGCGACGGCGTCCTGATACCCAGCCGCGCCGCGAGCCGGGGCAGGCTGAACGCGTCGGCGCCCTCGGCGTCGATCAGCGCCAGCGCCTCCCGGATGATCCGGTCCGTGCTGAGCAGCGGTATGTGCGGCCTCCCCATGGCCCAACTTCCTTCCTCGCGCGGCCCGAACAGTCCGCCGGGATCCGATTCCCCCGAGGGCTTCCCCACGGACCGTGTGCCGCGTACGGTCTCCCCACAAAACTAAAGCCATTAGTTACGAGGATCGCGCATGAGCCCGCAGCCGTCCACATCTTCGTCGTATTCGTCCGTTTCACCGCCCACCGCTCCGTCCACAGCCTCGTCCACCGCAGCCGCCGACGCTCTCGAAAAGGGCGCCATCGGCGCCGGTGACCTGGTCTTCTTCGTGGTGGCCGCGGCCGCGCCGCTGACCGTGATGGCCGGTGTCGCCCCGGTGGCGATCGGCATGGCCGGCCAGGCGGCGCCCCTCGGCTATCTGATCTCCGGCCTGCTGCTCATCGTCTTCGCCGCCGGTTTCACCGCGATGAGCCGGTACGTCCGCAACGCCGGCGCGTTCTACGCGTACATCGGCCGCGGCCTCGGCCGGGCCGTCGGGGTGGGCTCGGCCTATGTGGCCCTGCTCGCGTACAACGCCATCGAGGTCGGACTGCTCGCCGCCTTCGGCCGGTTCACCGAATCCGGCTTCCACGAGCTGACGGGCGTCCGCGTCTCCTGGTGGGTCTGGGCGTTCGTCGGGCTGGCCGCCATCGGCGCCCTCGGCTATCTCAAGGTCACCCTCAGCGCCAAGGTGCTCGGCGTCGCGCTCGCCCTCGAAGTGCTGGTCCTGCTGGTGTTCGAGGCCGGGGTGTTCGCGCACGGCGGCGGGCCCGACGGCCCCCGGCTCGGTGCACTCTCCCCCGAGCACCTCGCCAACGCGGGCGTGGGCGGCATGTTCGTGCTCGCCGTCGGCGCGTTCATCGGCTTCGAGGCGACCGCGATCTACGCCGAGGAGGCACGCCGGCCGGAACGTTCGGTGCCGCGCGCGACGTATATCGCCGTCGGCTTCCTCGCGCTCTTCTACACCTTCACCGTCTGGACGATCATCAACGCCTTCGGCGCGGACCGGGTGCAGGCGGTGGCGAACGGCGCGGGCGGCACCGACATGGTCTTCACCGCCACCGAGCGGTTCGCCGGCGCCTGGGCCGCCGACGCCATGCATCTGCTCATCATCACCAGCGCGTTCGCCGCCACCCTCGCCTTCCACAACGGCGCCACCCGCTACTTCTACGCCCTGGGCCGCGAGGGACTGCTGCCGCGCCGCCTCGGCACCGTGACGGCGGGGACCAGATCGCCGGCCGCCGCGGTCGTCCTCCAGTCGGCGCTCGGGCTCGTCGTGGTGTCGGCCACGATCGCCACCGGAGCGGACCCGTACGCCGTCACGTTCCTGTGGACGAACGGCACCGGCATCCTGGGCATCATGATCATGCAGGCGCTCACCGCGCTCGCCGTGTACGGCTTCTTCCGCCGCGACCGCCGGGGGCTGCCCGCCTGGCGGGTGGTGGCGGCGCCGCTGCTGGCCGGCGCCGGGCTCGCCGTGCTGACCGTGCTGGTGTGCCGCAACTTCGGTCTGCTGACCGGCGCTTCGGCCGGGATCAACGCCGCGCTCCTCGTCCCCCTGCCGCTCGCGTTCGCCGCCGGACTGGCCGTCGCGCTGCGCATCCGCCGCCGCGACCCGCAGCGGTACGCGTTGCTCACCACGGTGGACGCCGAACGCGGCTGACCCCGGCACGGCACCGCACACCGCACACCGCCGTGGTGCCGCGCCGCCCCACGCGACGCGGCACTCCGCTCCTGTCGCAACGTGGCGCACCGGACGACACACGGCAATACCGCCGGTGCGACACCGCGGCACCGCCACACCGCATCACCGAACACCGCATCACCGCCACACCGCCACACCGCCACACCGCAACACCGAGAGGAATCGACTGACATGGCAGCCACGACGGGGACCTTGGCCTTCCGGGGGACGGTGCGTACCGGCGACGGCGCGGACGGCCGCGGCGACAGCACCGCGCTCGCCGTACGCGACGGCAGGGTCGTCGCACTCGGCGCACGGGCCGAGGCCATGGCGCCGACTGCCGCGGAACTGATCGACCTCGGCGGCGGGTTGCTCACGGCGGCCTTCGGGGACGGCCACGCCCACCCGATGTTCGGCGGCCTGGAGGAGGCGGGACCGCGGATCAAGGGGCTGGCGACGGTCGATGCGGTCGTCTCCGAGGTCAAGCGCTGGGCCGCCGCGCACCCGGACGAGGAGTGGATCGTCGGCGCCTCCTACGACCCGGCGCTCGCGCCCGACGGCGAGTTCGACGCCCGCTGGCTGGACGCGGCCGTACCCGACCGGCCGGCCGTCCTGCGCGCGGACGACTACCACACGGTGTGGTGCAACACCGAGGCACTGCGCCGGGCCGGCGTCGACGAGACGACCCCCGACCCGCCGCTCGGCCGGATAGTCCGGCGCCCCGACGGCACCCCCATGGGCACCCTGCGCGAGTGGCACGCCTGCGACCTCGTGCTCGACAGGCTCCCGGCACGGCCGGTGGACGAACTGGTCCAGGCACTGCGGGTGGCCGGCGCGCACTACGCCCGAGCGGGGCTGACCTGGGTTCAGGACGCCTGGGTCGAACCGGAGATGGTGCGGCCGTACCTGGCGGCGGCCCGGCGCGGCGCCCTGGCGTTCCGGGTGAACCTCGCCCAGCGCGCCGACCCCGACCGCTGGCGCGCGCAGCGCGCGCCGTTCGCCGCAGTGCGGCAGCGGGTCGAGGCCGCGGGCAGCGCCCTGCTCTCCGCGCGCACCGTGAAGTTCTTCTGCGACGGTGTCATCGAGGGCGGTACGGCGGCGGTGCTGGCGCCGTACCAGGACGCCCCGCACACCTGCGGTATGCCGGTCTGGCCCGCGGCGGAACTCGCCGCGGCCGTCCGCGCCTTCGACGCCGACGGGTTCCAGGTGCACATCCACGCCATCGGTGACGCGGGGGTGCGCACCGCCCTCGACGCGATCGCCGCCGCGGTGGCGGCCAACCCGGCCTGGGACCGGCGCCCGGTGATCACCCATGTGCAGCTCGCCGACCCCGTCGACCTGCCGCGCTTCGCGGCCCTGGGCGTGATCGCGAACTTCGAACCGCTCTGGGCCCAACTGGACCCGCTCCAGACCGAGTTGAGCATTCCCCGGCTGGGTGCGGAGCGCGCGGCGTTGCAGTACCCGATGGGGGATCTGGCGCGCTCGGGGACGCGGCTCTCGTTCGGCAGCGACTGGCCCGTCTCCTCCCACGAGCCGCTGGCCGGTATCCAGGTCGCGGTGACCCGCCGCACCTTCGAGGGCGAGCCGCGCGACGGCTGGACGGCCCATCAGCGGCTGACGGCCGACCAGGCACTCGACGCCTACACCGCCGGTGTGGCCCACCAGGCATACGCCGACGACCGCACCCGGCTGGCGCCCGGCGCCCCCGCGGACCTGGTCTGGCTGTCGGACGACCCACGCACCGCCGACCCGATGCGGATCCGGCACATCCGCGTCCTCGGCACCTGGCTCGCGGGCCGCCCGACCTACCGCGACACCGACGGGACCGGCTGAACGGCGTGCCGCGGGCGTGCCGCGGGCCGGCCGCGCGCCAATGGTGAGCCGGTCGGGACCGTGGTGGCCGTCCTCGGCGCCCGGGGCGTCGGCCATCGAGGGCGCTCGGCCACGGCGTCCTCCGCGGCTCGTCGTCAGTCACCGCTGGTCGTCGCCGCGGGCCGCCGGGCCACACCGCGCGGCCTCGTCGTCAGGCGCCCGAGCCCGCCGCGGAGAGCGCCGCCGCCGAGGCCCCGGCCGCCCAGGAGGACGATGCCCGGCCCGCCCGTGGCCGCCGCCGTGCCACCCGTAAGGCCGCCGCCCGACGACGAGGCCGCGCCGCGCGGCTTCGTCGTCGTTTCCCGGTGCCGGGCGGGGACCGTGCCGGTCCCGGACGAGGCGGAGCACACCGCCCCCGGGCGGGCCGACGCTCCGAGGGCCGTCCTGCCTTGCCTCTCCTCGGCTCTCCTCTCCGGCCTCGCCGCGCCGGGAACGTGCACGAGGGTGGCGACGGCGGTCCGCGGGGCGATGTGCCCGCACCGCCGGGGCGCGGTGGGCGGACCGCCGTACCTCAGCCGGTGGCCACGCCCTACCGCAGCAGCAGGACGACCCCGACCGCCGCGACGGCGACCGCCCCGGCGAACGGCACCTTCGGCCGGGTACGGCCCAGCAGCGCCCCGCCGGCCGCCACGATCACCGACGCGGCCACGGCGAGCGGCCCGGCGGCACCGGCCGGGCCGGGCCGCCCGAACGCCAGCACCGCGGTCGCCGCCACCAGGGGAACCGGCAGCAGCAGGCCCGACCGGAGTCGGCCCAGCCGCTGCGGCCAGCCGTACACCCCCGTGACCAGGTCGTCGGCGATGTCCGGCAGCACATTGGCCAGATGCGCGCCGACCCCGAGCAGCGCGGCCCCGGTGACCGTCCACCACGGCGGCCAGGGACGGCCCGGCAGGCCCAGCACCACGAAGGCGGGGAGCGAGGCGAACCCCGCGGCGTACGGCAGCCACGACAGCACGGTCGACTTCAGCCCCAGGTTGTACGCCCAGCCCGCGCCGACCCCGGCCAGATGCACCGCCCCCGCGAGCGGCCCGCAGGCGAAGGAGAGCGGCACACAGAGCGCGAGGGCGGCACACGCCGCGATCCGTACGGCACCTGCGGTCACCGAGCCCGCCACCACCGCCTTGGTGCGCCGGCCGACGGCGGTGTCGCGGGCGGCGTCCACCGCGTCGTTGCTCCAGCCGATCGACAACTGCCCCGCCAGCACCGCGGCGACCACCAGCAGCACCCCGGGTCCGGTCCGCCCGGCGGCCACCGCCAGCCCGCCCGTCAGGAGCGTGACCGCTGCGGTCGGCCCCGGGTGACAGGCCCTCAGCAACGAGCACACCGCACCCGCCGCCCGTGGCCCGCGGCCGTCCGGCGTACGCGGTACCCGCGCCGCCGCACCGGTGTCCGGTACCCGGTCGGCGGTGCCCGCCCGGTCCATGGCATCCACGCGGTCATGCTAAGGGCTGTCCCGTCATACCTGGCGGGCGCGCGACGACAGCTACGGCACCTCGCCGCGTTGTCGGAACGTCCGCATACATCCGGTATGCGGACGCTCCTCCGCCGTGCGATGCACCGCATCTGACGCCGCGCGCTGATCCACCAGGTATGACGGGACAGCCCTTAGGCAAGCGCACCACGGCCGGGGCGCAGCGCCATGCCGCCGGCCCGGCCCGGAGGGGTGACGAGGCGCGCGCCGGGCCCCGTGGTCCGCCCACCCGTCCGCCCGTGCCTCCTCGGAGATCCCCGTGGGTTGTGGCTGCGGCTGTGGCTGCGGCCGGACGGGCGACTTCGGCGGGGACGCGGTGTCGGGCGGCCGCGGCCCGGGGCATCTGTTGCAGGGTGACCCCTCTCCCGGCCCCGGACCGCAGATGACCCGCATCGCAGCCGTGCACGGAGTGCTGGCCCCGTACCGGTACGCCCAACGCGAGATCACGGACATGGTCGCCCGGACCTGTCTGCCCGTCGGGACCGACCGCCGCGCCCTCGATCGGCTGCACCGGAGCGCGGGGGTCGGCGCCCGCCATATGGCGCTGCCGCTCGACCGGTACGCCGGTCTCGACGACTTCGGCGCGGCCAACGACACCTTCATCACCACCGCGGTGGAGCTCGGTGCCGACGCCGTCCGCGCGGCGCTGGACACGGCGGAGCTCTCCCCCCGCGACGTCGATCTGCTGATGTTCACCTCGGTGACCGGTATCGCCGCGCCGTCCGTCGACGCGCGCCTGGTGAGCAGGCTCGGGCTGCGCCGGGACGTCAAGCGGCTGCCGATCTTCGGCCTGGGCTGTGTGGCGGGAGCCGCGGGCCTCGCCCGGCTGCACGACTACCTGCTCGGCAGGCCCGACGACGTGGCGGTACTGCTGTCGGTGGAACTGTGCACGCTCACCCTCCAGCGCGCCGACGCCGCGCCGGCCAACCTCGTCGCCACCGGACTGTTCGGGGACGGCGCCGCCGCCGTCGTCGCGTGCGGCGCGCGCCGGGCGGTGGCCGGCGGGCCGACGGTGGTGGCCGGCCGCAGCCACCTCTACCCCGGCACCGAGGACGCGATGGGGTGGGACATCACGGCCTCCGGCTTCCGCGTCGTACTGGACGCCGGCGTCCCCGACCTCGTACGGAAGAACCTCGCCGCCGACGTCGACGCCTTCCTCGCCGACCACGGGCTGCGCCGCACGGACGTCACCGCCTGGGTCTGCCACCCCGGCGGCCCGAAGGTGCTGGACGCGCTGGCGGAATCCCTCGCCCTGCCCGACGGCGCCCTCGACCTCAGCCGGCGCTCGCTGGCGGACGTGGGCAACCTCTCCTCCGCATCCGTGCTGCACGTGCTGCGCGACACCCTGGCCGAGCGTCGGCCACCCGCCGGTACCCCGGGGCTGCTGCTCTCCATGGGGCCCGGGTTCTGCTCCGAACTGGTGCTGCTGCGCTGGTAGAGAGGGGGACAGCCGGTAGGAACGGGGACATCCGCCCCTATCCGGCGGGACGGCGGACATCCGCTCCGAAGAGACGGGGACACCTGATGCGGCGGGACGGCGGACACCTGACCCGGAGGGACGGGGACACATGATCTGGTACGCCCTGCTGGTGCTCGCCGTCGGCGCGGAGCGGATCGCCGAACTCACCGTCGCGCGCCGCAACGCACGCTGGAGCCTGGCCCACGGCGCCGTCGAGGCCGGACACCGGCACTATCCGGCCATGGTCGCCCTGCACTGCGGGCTGCTGGCCAGCTGCCTGGCGGAGGCGTGGGTGGCCGGCCGGCCGTTCGACGCCGTACTGGGCTGGACGATGACCGCCGTCGTGGCCGCCGCGCAGGCGCTGCGCTGGTGGTGCATCCGCACCCTGGGGCCGCGCTGGAACACCCGCGTCCTCGTCGTGCCCGGCCTGCCCCTGGTGAGCGCGGGCCCGTACCGCCGGCTGCGTCACCCCAACTACGTGGCCGTGGTGGCGGAAGGGCTCGCCCTGCCCCTGGTGCGCGGGGCCTGGCTGACCGCACTCGCCTTCGGCGTCCTCAACGCCGCGCTGCTGACCGTACGGATCCGGTGCGAGAACCGGGCACTCGTCCGCAGCCGGATGTCAACCGGGCTCCGCGCACCGGTCGTCACCCCGGACGCGGGGCAGTGATCGACCTGCTGATCGCGGGCGGCGGACCGGCCGGACTGGCCACCGCCCTCCACGCGGCGCGCGCCGGGATGGAGACGGTGGTGGTCGAACCGCGCGGCACGCCGGTGGACAAGGCGTGCGGCGAGGGCATCATGCCCGGCGGGGTGCGCGCCCTGACCGCCCTGGGCGCCGAGGTCACCGGCCACCCGCTGCGCGGTGTCCGCTACCTGGACGGACCGCACCGCGCACAGGCGTCCTTCCGCGACGGCACCGGGCTGGGCGTGCGCCGTACGGTGCTGCACGCCGCGCTGTCCCGGCAGGCCGCCGAAGCCGGCGTCACCATCCTGCCCGGCCGGGTCGGCGAGGTACGCCAGAGCGCCGACCGCGTACACGCCGCGGGCCTGCGGGCGCGCTGGCTGGTCGCCGCGGACGGGCTCCACTCACCCGTCCGGCGCGCCCTCGGCCTGGACCTGCCCGACCCTCGTCCCCGGCGTTACGGCCTGCGGCGGCACTACCGCGTGGCACCGTGGTCGGACTTCATCGAGGTGCACTGGTCCCGTTGCGGTGAGGCGTATGTGACCCCGGTGGGTGAGGAGTTGGTCGGCGTGGCCGTACTCGGCACGGCGCGGCGCGGCTTCGACGACCAGCTGCGCGGTTTCCCCCACCTGGCGCCGTTGCTGGCCGGCCCACCGGACAACGCGGTGCGCGGGGCCGGCCCGCTCCGCCAGCGGGTCGCCCGCCGTACCGCGGGCCGGGTGCTGCTCGTGGGTGACGCGGCGGGCTATGTCGATGCCCTCACCGGTGAGGGCATCGCCCTCGCGCTCGCATCGGCGGCCGCCGCCGTCCGCTGCCTGACGGCGGGCCGTCCGGAGGCGTACGAGAGCCAGTGGCGCCGTCTGTCGCGCCGCCACCGGCTGCTGACGGAGGCACTCGTCCGGGCGAGCGGCCGGCCGGCCGCCGCCCGGCGGATCGTACCGACCGCGGCCAGGCTGCCGGCCGTCTTCGCGGCGGCGGTCCACGCCCTCCAGTGAGGCGGCGCCCCCTGCACCCACGTCGAACGGGCCGGACGCCGGGTGATCCCGTCGGAGCCGCGCTTGACGACCAGCCGGACGTGCGCGGGTGAGAGGGACGTCGGGCAGGTCCGGCCGGGCTCCGGAGGTGCGGAACACCGGTGTCGGATCCTGCGCCGAACGTTCGACGTCGCCGGCGATGTCCGGTCTCAGGAGAGGTGAGCCACGGTGCGGCACGAGCCCATCGCGGAGGTCCCCAGCCTGCCGGCACCCGGGGGGCGCCCGGCACGGAACGGCCGTCTTCGCCACTGACGGCCGGACGCCTCCCGCGCCTCCGGGGCGCCCCGGCAGGCCGGACCGCCGAGGGTGGCACGCGGAATTCCCGGGAGGCGAGCCACGGTGCGGCACGAGCCCATTGCGGAGGTCCCCGGCCTGCCGGCACCCGGGGGCGCCCGGCACTCAACGGCCGTCTTCGCCACTGACGGCCGGACGCCTCCCGCGCCTCCGGGGCGCCCCGGCAGGCCGGACCGCCGAGGGTGGCACGCGGAATTCCCGGGATACCTCCCACCCCATGCACCACTTCAGCCACTTCGGTGAATTGAGCGTGCAACCTTTTCGCAGTGCGAGTGGTCACGTACGAGGCGCCGATGTGCGCGTGTACGCATGTCTGCATGCGCACCCACGCGCACCATGCGCCATGCACGGCCTGAACATGACGAACGTCAACCTGTGCCGTCCAGGCGGCACTTGAGATCCGGGAGGTCTGCCGGATGAAGATTCGCCGCGCCCTGACGGCCGCCGCGGCGGCTGCCGTGATAGCGCCCGCCGCCGTACTGGCCGCGCCCGCCGCCGCGTTCGCCACGGAGCCGGTGTCCGAGGCCGGCCCCCGCACACCCGCCTCTCCCGACGCCGCAACACCGGCGGACCGGCCGACGGATGCCGCAACGAACGGCGGCGGAACGGACAACCCGGACGGGCCGCGGCGCCCGGACGAAGCCGCGGCCGGTGGCTCGGCATCCCAGGACCGCGACGGGGCCGCCCGTCCCGCCCCAGGGAAGCCGCCGAAAGCCGCCGGGACCACTGAGGGGACCACCGGCGCGGGTGGTGCCACCGGCGGAGGCAAGGACACCGGTGATTCCGATGGTGCGGGTCAGTCCTGCGCGTTCGAGTCCGACCAGTTGCAGGTGGCCGTCCACGGGCTGCCGCTCCAGCTGACCGCGGGCGGCGCCTGGACCCCCTTCTCCATGACGCTCACCAACACCACCGGCAAGCCCCTGGGGGAGGTCCAGCCCTTCCTGCTCGTGTCCTCCGCCGAGGATGTCGACCGGCCGTACTGGGAGCTGGAGACCGAGTACCGCGACGCCAGGACGGGGCGGTGGAAGACCTTCCATGACGCGGAGCCCGACGACCTGTTCGGCTTCTTCGCCGTCGGTCCGCGCAGCACCGTCACGCTCCAACTGCGCACCCGCGTGGTCAAGGACGCCAAGCCCGGCGCCGGGTACGCGCTCGCCGCCGGCGACTACCGCAACGGCGACGGTTCCTGTGGTTCGGCCAAGGAAGCCTGGTACGACTTCACCATCCTCCCCGCGGGCGCGAAGCCGACGCAGCCCCCGACCGCCGAGCCGGGCAAGCCGGGTGGCACGGCCGAGCCCGGCCGGAGCGCCGGGTCCGGCGGCGGTACGGGTGGTTCCGACTCCACCGGTGGCCTCAGCCCGCAGGGCGGCGCCCACCTCGCCGCGACCGGCTCCTCGTCCGCGCTCCCGGCGATCGCTCTCGCCGCCGGAGCCGCGATGGCGGTCGGCGCGGGTGCGGTCATCGGCGTGCGCCGCCGGAAGGGCGCGGCCGGTCCGGGCGCCACGGACATCACCACGTAAGCCCAGCCATTTCGCCAAGAACCTGATAGCCAAAGGATCCACGTCCTCAGAACTCAACGGCACTGGAGACAGAGGCTCCAAGGGTCCGAAGAACCGGGAAAGAGATCTTCATGAAACTGCGCCGCGCCCTGTCGGCCTCGGCCGCGACGGCCGCCCTGCTCCCCGTGGCGGTGGCCGCCGCGCCCGCCTCCCAGGCGGCCCCCGCCGCGGAAATCCCGACGTGCTACGACGTCGACACCGCCTACGGGCAGTACCACAACAACACCTTCGTGGGCCGCTCGTTCGGCATACCCAAGTCGATCACTCTCGGCACTCACTGGACGACCTACACCGCCACGCTCACCAACGCCTCGGCGAAGGAGCTGAAGTCGTTCGAACTCAGCGCCAAGCTGGGCAGTTACGTCTACAACGAGGGCGAGCGCGACCTGAGCCCGTACGGCGATCTGCAGTACTGGGACACCTCGCAGCACGCCTGGAAGACGCTGCGCCAGGCCGATGGAAACGCCCGCGGCACCCTCCCCGGCCCTAAGACGCTGAAGCCCCGCGAGTCCGTCCACGTGCAACTGCGGTTCAGGGTGAGTGAAGACCTGCCCCTGGACCAGACGTACGACGCGTTCACCGGCCTCACCGGCACCTTCGTCGACCGCTACCGCGACATGGACTGCACGGCCCACGGCGACGCCAGCGGCGGTTTCTCCCCCCGCAAGGGCTGAGACCTGCAGGGAGGGCTGTCCCGTCCTACCTGGCGGGCGCGCGACGACAGCTACGGCACCTCGCGGCGTTGTCGGAACATCCGCATACACCCAGTATGTGGACGCTCCTCCGCCTTGCGATGCACCGCGTCCGACGCCGCGCGCTGATCCACCAGGTATGACGGGACAGCCCTCAGCTCCGCGGGACGTCCTTGACGAAGACGATGCCGTCGCTGTCCGCCAAGTGGGCCGGGTCGAGCGGGGCGTAGCCGAACCAGGGGGATACGCGGTGCGCGGGCCGCGTGTCGCCGAGGGCGGTGGCCAGGCGCGGGGCGTCGATGACGCAGCGGTCCTCCGGGAGCGCGTACAGGAGCCCTTCGACGGTGTCCGGCGGCGGGGTGTCCACTCCCTGGTGCCGGATCGTGCCGAGGGCCGTGGCCACGAAGGCGTACTCCTCGCCGAGCCGGGCGCTCACCAGCGCACCGGCGCCCCACCACTCCAGCGGCGTCCCGCCCATCCGCATCGAGCTCTTGGCCCGTTGGAGATGGCCGTTGTGGGCGTGGACGAGTGCCGGGCCCCGTTCGGCGATGGCGAGGAGGTTGTGGGCCATCATCTGGTCCCGGACGCCCACCAGCCGGGTCATGCGGGCCGGTGAGGTGTCGGCCATCCAGTAGTGGTAGCGCAGCAGGCCGGTCGCGGTGCGCCCGTACAGGCATGCCCGGTCCCAGTCGTCCCGTGGGGTCGCCGTGCTCAGGTGCGGCGTCTGCGCGTCGAGCAGTGCCACCAAGTCATCGGCGAGCACCCGCAGTTGGACCGCCTCGGCCGACTGCCCCGTGGACCGGGCCGGGTCCAGCATCGCGGCGGGGTTGGTCCACCGGTCGTCGGCGCCGAGCAGACGGTCGAGGGTTTCCGCGGTGCAGGGGAGCAGGTCCGCGTCCATCCGGGCCGCGAGGTAGCCGTGGAGTGCGGTGAGGGCCTGCCGGGGGCTCGCGGCGTGGGTGATCTCCAGCGGGCCGTCGAAACCGGCGAAGCGGAGCCGCTCGGACGCGGGCCGGCCGTCGTTGTAGGCGCGCATCCAGCGCACGAGCTCGCGGTTGGCCTCGGAGGTGCCCCAGCCGTGGCTGATTCCCCGCTCCATGACCTCGTCGAGGGTGCCCGTGCCCGCGGTGACGTAGTCGTCCACAGTCAGGCCCATCAGGCAGTCGCTCTCGATCGCGATCGTCCGGTAGCCCTCCTGCTCGACGAGCTGCCGGAACAGCTCGTTGCGCAGGCCGAGCAGAGTGTCCTCGCGGTGGGTGGGCTCGCCCAGGGCGAGCAGCCGCGGCCGGGCCGGCAGCAGCCTCATGACGGCGGCGGCCTCGAAGGCATGGACGGTGTCCTTGATGTCAGTAGCCATGCCTTCAACGGTATCGTTGAACCTTCGGTGGAAACTTTCCCGCGATATCGTCGGGCGCATGGCACAGAACCTTCAAAACGGCGGACGGCTCAGGCCGGTTGACCTGGCGCGCGGGCACGGTCTGTCCACGCAGGCCATCAGGAACTACGAGGAGGCCGGCATCCTTCCGGCCGCCGCTCGCACACCCAACGGTTACCGCGCCTATACCCCGCTGCACGCGATGGCCCTGGGCGCGTTCCTCGCCCTGGTGCCCGGCCACGGCCACCGGACGGCGACGTCGGTCATGCGGGCCGTGAACCGGGGCGCGGTCGATGAGGCGTGCCACCTCATCGACGAGAGCCACGCCCAGCTGCTCGACGACCGGCGGACCCTCCAGGCCGTGGAACGCGCCCTCCGTGACCTGGCACCCGCCGCCGCGTCCGCACCCGACGCGGCGGTGTCCGGGCCTGACGGCACATTCATCGGCCCGCTGGCGGACAAGCTCGGAATCCGGCCCGCGACGCTGCGCAAATGGGAGCGCGCCGGGCTGGTGCGCCCGCGCCGCGACCCGCTGACCGGGTACCGCGTCTACGAGGAGGCCGACGTGCGGGACGCCCGGCTGGCCCACCAGCTCAGACGGGGCGGCTACCTGCTGGAGCAGATCGCCCCGCTGATCGCCCAGGTGCGGGCGGCCGGCGGGCCGGCGCCGCTGGAGGCCGCGCTGGGCGACTGGCGCGGCCGGCTCTCCGCCCGCGGGCGGGCGATGCTGACCGGGGCCGCCGAACTGGAGGCGTACCTCCGCGAACGCGGATGAGACGTCGGCCGCCGGACGAAGAGAACGAGGGGCTCCAACGGGTTCCGTCCCGGCCGAACCGTCCGCCCATGCCGGCCTGACCTGTTCTGTCCTGTCCTGTCTTGTCCTGACCCGAGCCTGACTCCTCATCGACCGCAGCCGGATCACGCTCCACCGTCATCCGCCCCTTCGGCAGCGGCGGCCTTCGGTCTCGGGCGCGAGAGACGGGCCCCGAGCAGCCCGCCCCGGCGCGGCACGCGGTCCACCTCTCCGATTCGTCCCTGTCCCCGCGCGACCGGAGCCGCCGCCGGTAAACCGGCACCCCCGGTACGGAGTTCCCGGTGGTTCCGCGGCGGATACGGCTCACAGGCCGTCGGCCATCCCCGTGCCGCGGGCAACAGCAACTTGATGGAGTGGCGGCATGACGACACTGCCGCACCGGGTCCTCCGGGCTCTTGACCAGTTCAATGCCGCCCACCCTTGGGACCACAACGCCCACTACCACCCCTGGATCCTGCGGCAGCTGCCCCGGCGCTTCGACAGTGCCCTGGACGTCGGCTCCGGCAGTGGCGACCTGGCCAGGCTCTTGGCCGTGCGCGCCGGCACGGTACACGGCATCGACTCCGACCCGGAGATCACGGCCCAGGCACGGGAGTTGACCCCTCCGGCAACTCCCGTCACCTTCACGGCCGCGGACGCGCTGACCGGGATCCCCGCGGACTCCTACGACGTCATCACGTGCGTCGCCGCGATCCACCATCTGCCGTTCACCGATGCTCTCACCGTCTTCCGCCGCCACCTGGCGCCCGGCGGAACTCTCGTGATTCTCGGGCTGTCGCGCCCGACAACTCCGGGCGACTACCTGCTCGGAGCCGTAGCCAGCCCACTCAACGCCACTACGGGCTGGGTCAAGAACAGGGGCCGCACAGCACCTCGCCCGGCCTCCATGACGGCCAGGACCCGGCCGGCGGACATGAGCTTCCCCGACATCGTCCGGGAGGCCCATGCGGTCCTGCCCGGCGCACGACTGCGCCGTCGGCTGTTCTGGCGCTACACCCTCGTATGGCAGCACCGCTGAGTGGCCTGCCCGTCCACGCGACAGGGAGAGCAAGGGCGGTATGTCCGAGAATCCGCCTGGTGGCAGCCTGTCGCCTCAGGTGAGGCCGCGTGGTCGGCCGAACTGTGCCAAGAAGACGGCTGTACCGGGTTCTTGGCGCCGGGCATGCCGGACGCGGCCTGGGTGCCGCACGTCAAGGATGAGTACGAGCAGGGCCCAGGACCGGTCTCGCGCCATCAGGCGCAGCAGGCCGGACCGGCCGACGGCGGCATCGAACCCACGGTCGTGACCGGCATCGGCGTTGACGCCACGCCGGGGCTGGTGACCGCAGGCGGCGGACTGGGACGGGCCGAGCATCCGGGGGCCGGCCGGCGACGTCTGTGGTGGGCGGAGCCCGCCTGCCGGGTCGGCGAGCCGGTAGTGGCTGGAGGGCCGCTGCCGTCCTGCCGCAGCCACCCGTCTTCGGACGCCGAGCGCCCGAACGGGCCGAGTGCGAGTGCTGT
This sequence comes from Streptomyces sp. x-80, assembly GCF_046549095.1. NCBI lineage: Bacteria > Bacillati > Actinomycetota > Actinomycetes > Kitasatosporales > Streptomycetaceae > Streptomyces > Streptomyces sp. x-80. The sequence continues at coordinate 58,912 of NZ_JAJPWM010000022.1, read as the reverse complement.
GCCGGACCGTTCTCCAGGGAGCGTCAGCAGTCGTTCGCTGCGGCGTCCGCCGGGTGAGGGGTGGCCGGGGCGGTCGTCCGTGTGCGGGCGGCCGCCCCGGCCTCTTCCTGCATGGGTGCCGGCGTTCGGTGTCAGCTCTCGCTGGAGGTGCGGCGGCGGGAGGTGAGGATCAGGCCGGCGCCGGCGGTGAGGGCGACGGCGCTGCCGCCGATGACCCAGGGGGTGGCCGAGCTGGCGCCGGTGGAGGCCAGCTGGGCGTCCGAGGAGCCGGTGCTGGAGATCGCTACGGCGGGCTTGACGCCGGTGGTGTCGTTGGACTCCTCGGGATCCTTGGTGCCGTCCTGCTTCTGCTTCTGCTTGTCGCCGTCGGTCGCCTTGCCGTCCTTGGCCCCTTGGCCGTCCTTGGACTCCTGGCCGTCCTTGGCGTTCTCCTTGCCGTTGTCCTTGTCCTTGTCCTTGGCGGCCTCGGCCTCGTCCAGCTTGCGGGCCTCGTGCTGGCCGACGTCCAGGAAGTGACGGACGTCCGCTGCCTTGCCGCTCCACAGCGCCTTCCTGGCGGCTTCCTTGACGTGGGGGCCGCCGGTCATGGCGATGCGGGTGACGAGGATGCTGTCGTCGGTCTCGCGGGCTGCGTGCTGGCCCACCTCAAGGAAGCGCGTGCGGTCCTCGGGGCTGCCGTCCAGGGCCTCCTGCACGGCGTCATAGAGGGCGCTTCCGGGCTTGGCCGTGACGAGGATGGTGAAGATTTCGACGCGGTTGTCCTCGTCGCGCGCCTTGTACTGGCCGACCTCCAGGAACTGGCGGAGGGCTTCGTGGGTGCCCTTCTTCAGCGCCTCGCCGGCCTCCCGCCGCACGCCCTTCCCGCCGACGCTCAAGATCCGAACAGTGCGCAGCCTGTCGTCCGCGAACTGGGCCAGTTCGTAGCCTTCTTCGAGGAAACGCACGCGGTCCTCGGGGGAGCCGTTCATGGCGGCCTGCGCGGCTTCGTAGACCCGGCTGTCAGGCTTGGACTTGTGGATGATCTCAAGGATGGCGAAGCGGTTGTTCTCGTCGGCCTTCGCGTTCCCTTGCGTGTCCGGCTTCGCGTCCGATGCGGTGTCAGGGGCGGAGCTGGCCGGCGACGTGGCGGTGTCGGCGGCGACTGCCGGAGAGGCGAACAGGACGGCAGGCGCGATTGCGGCAGCCGCGACAACGGATGAAATACGCGACAGCTTCATGCGTACCCCCCACTTTCCCAGAAAAAGATTATTAAATATCTCGTAAAGCATAGGTGGGTGCGAAATGTCTCTGACAGGGGGCCCGTTGTCGGGGGCGGCCCCGATCTGACCCGCAGCGCGTCTCCAACGATCTGGTCGTCGCAGGTCACACCCGAGTCGTGAACCAGATCCTTTGAGGCGGGATACGGACACTTCGGCCCTGTCGGCCGCTACTCGGACGAAGGGCGCTCCTGTCGTCATCCGGGCCGGGATCGCTTCACGATGGCCGCCGGGCCTGCTGGGCTTCTCCGGTCGCGGCCGTGCCGGGGCGCTCGTGCACGGAGTCGGTCAAGCAGGTACAGGAGGGGCGCGAGAAAGGCCGTGCTCCGTCTTGGTGTGGCGTGGCGTGGCACCTCTGACGGGTTTGCGTATGCCCGTACCCGCGGAACGCCGGTCCTCATTCCCAGAGGTTCTTCGACCCCTTGAGGTCTGCGATGCAGACCGCGGGCTGCCCGGGTGCGGGGGAGCTGCTCTTGGCCAGAGGCTCTTCGCCGTCCAGGAGGATCTGGCAGTGGGCGGTCGCGCCGGGGGCCGGGGTCACCGTGATTTTGGCCTGCCGACCCGCAGCCAGGGTCACCTCGCGGGACCACCCGGTGCGTACGTTCTTCGCGGCGTGCTCCTTGAGGGACCGGTCGCCCCAGAGGTAGCGGCTCTTGGTGTCCTGGTACGTCACCGACATCGGCTCGGTCTTGCTGCCCGTGGCACGGTAGGTGACGTTCCAGGCTTTGCCCGTGAGGGCGTCCCGCTGGGTGTAGGCGCTGGCAAGCACCACCATCAGCGCGGCTACTACCGCCAGTGCGCCACACCCGAAGCCACTTTTTCTACGACTCATGTTCTCTATTGAAATGTCCTTGAACATCGCTTTTGGTCATCATGAAGAATGAATGTCCGTACCTCTCAGGTCGTACTCTTCGCGCCGGCGGATCAGGCGCTCTGCGGCACCTGACGGAGATCGAATATCGGGGCCTTCTTGGCGCGGCCCGTTCCCCGCGCCCGCGAGGATGGCTCCCCGCCCGCCCCGCTGCCACGGGCCGGTGACCGCTCTCCGTCGGCGTGTGCCGGGAGCGATCCGCTGGCCGCGGGCACGTTCCTGCCATTTCTGTCACTGACGGGGGCATAGTCCCCAGTCGCTGGGATGCTGTGGCACGTACACGCCACGGGTGACCAGGAGAGGGCGGAGAAGACATGCGTCGATGGGGAACGGTACTGGCGGCGGGAACGGTCATGCTGACGGCGGGGGCGGTGGTGGCGCCCGGCGCGTCGGCGGCTCCCCAGACGTCGTACTGCTTCACCGATCAGGGGCCGAACTGGGGGTCGGCCAACTGTCAGACCACAGCTCCGAAGAATCACTGGCAGTTGCAACTGGTCTGCCAGAACAACACCGCGCCCTCGATCCGGATAACGGTCCAGGGGCAGTGGCACACCGGGGACGGGAGCGAAACGCTCTACTGCCCGAACGGGTACAGCGCGGCGTACACCAACATCAAGAACGACAACTGACCCTGGGGCCAGGACACTTCGCATATCCAGTCCGGACTCTCGCCGCGGCTCAGCCCTGCCGGCCACACCGGCCACACCGGCCACCCTGGCGGTACGGGCTGAGCCGGCAATCCGCGGACAGAGGCTGGTCGGGCACCGCACGGGAGAGCCCGTGCGGCTGACCGAGAGGACGCGCCCATGCCCAGGCGGACCACCGGCCACTGGCAGACCACCGGCCACTTCACCTTCGCCAACTGGGAGGAACGGACGGTCGGTCCGGGTGAGGGGTACCCGAGGCTCGCCCACGCCTCCGTCACCAACACCGTCACCCGCGGTATCGAGGCCAGCGGCACCACCTGCGAATACACCATCGCCTACGGCACGGAGGCGACCGGTACGTTCACCGGCATGGAGCTGCTGACCGGCCGGCTCGACGGGCGTGAGGGCACCTTCGCCGCCGAGGAACGCGGTGCGTTCGACGCCGATGGCACCGTGCACTGCACCTTCGAGGTGGTGTCCGGAACGGGCACCGGGGAACGGGCCGGGCTCCGCGGCACCGGCAGCTTCACCGCCCGGCACGGCGGACCGTCCTGTGCCTACACCTTCGCCTACGACCTGGGCTGACGGCAGGTCACGGCGGTGGCGGGCACCCGCGACGCCGTCGGCAGCCGACCGCCTGCCGGCACCCCACATCACGTAATCAGCCAACAAAAGGACTAAAGTCCCTTTTTTCCGCTTTCCAGACATTCCAGTATTGATCCGGATCATGATCATCATGGATGTGCGCGGCGCCGGCCTTCCCCAGGGCCGGGGCCGCGCGCGCTCATTGGACTGCGAGGTGAGCTAGATGTCTGGCTTTGCTACGCCAACCGCGGCGGGGGCGGTCACCGCCGGCCCCTACGCGTTCGCCGGGGCCGGCGGACGGATCGCGCCCCACCACACCGACGCCACGGACCGGAACCGTCCGACCGCCCGCCGCGGTACGGGCCACCCGGGCAGCGTCACCGGGGAGCGCCCCGGCAGCCGCTGCGGGAAGCGGGGCACCCGATGACGGCCGCCCCCGCCTTCGAGGACATACGTGTCGAAGCGTGCACCTGCCCCGGGTGCCGGCTCCGTAACGTCCCGGACGCCGCCTGCCGCGCCGCACACGGTCGCCGTATCGCCGCGGTCGCCACCCTGACCGGGGCCACCTTGCTGGGCGGGGCCGGGGCCTCGTTCGCGGCGTCCGGCACGGCCACGGCGTCTTCGGCGACGGCCCTCGCCACGTCGGCGTCGGCTGTCTCCGCCGCCGGCCTGCCGGTGAAGGCATCCGCCGGCACGGCCTCGGGCGGCGCGAACCCGCAGGGGAAACCGGGCCCGCTCTCCGGCAGGCCCAGCCTCAGCCGCATGGCGAGCCACGACATGTCGCTGACCCGGCAGCAGATCATCGCCCGCGCCCAGACCTGGGTCGACGCACGGGTGCCGTACGTGTGGAACGGCTACTGGTCGGACGGCTACCGACAGGACTGCTCCGGTTTCGTCTCGATGGCCTGGGGACTGTCCGCCAACCACTGGACCGGCGACATCCACAACTGGGGCGTGCGGGTCTCCAAGGACGCGCTGCAACCCGGCGACATGCTGCTCTACCACAACCCGGCGAACCCCGAGCGGGGCTCGCACGTGGTGCTCTTCGCCGGCTGGACCGACAGTTCGCACACCCGGTACGTGGTCATGGAGAGCGCCGGGGGCATGGGCGCGGTCAAACGGACCATCCCCTACGCCTACACCTCCAACTCCGCCAAGTACGTTCCCTACCGCTACAAGAACGTCACCACCTCGGGCGGGGAATCCGGCAACGGCGGTCAGCCGGGCGGTGGCGGCAGCAGCAGTAACGCGTTCCCCGGCGCATCCGCCTTCGGCCCCGGCGCCAACAACGCGCATGTGACCAAGCTCGGCCAGATGCTGGTCAAGCGTGGCGGCGGGTCGTTCTACTCCCAGGGCCCCGGCCCGAAATGGTCCGAATCCGACCGCAAGGCCACCCAGGCGTTCCAGAAGGCCCAGGGCTGGAGCGGCGCGGATGCCGACGGTATCCCCGGCAAGGCCACCTGGAGCTACCTGGTCGAGGGCAAGGGCAAGAGCATCGGCGGTGCGACCGGTGGCAGCGGTGGCAGTGGCGGCAGTAGTGGCGGCAGTGTCTCGGCCTTTCCCGGGGCCAAGTACTTCCGTCCGGGGGTGAACAACGACTACGTCACCCAGCTCGGGAAGCAGCTGGTGAAGAAGGGCTTCGGCAAGCACTACTCCCAAGGGCCCGGCCCCAAATGGTCCGAGTCCGACCGCAGGAACGTGGAAGCCTTCCAGCGGGCCCAGGGCTGGAGCGGCGCCGACGCCGACGGTTACCCCGGCCCGGAAACCTGGAAGCGGCTCTTCCGCTGACGCGGCCCGCCTGCCGCGGACGCCGTATGTGCTGTGCGGTGCTTCGGGGGGAGTAACACCCCCTCGATCGCGGATCTGCTGTTCCCTGCCGAGTCGGTGAACCCGGCTCGGCGGGGAGCGGGAGTACGGACGGGGAGTGGCCGATGGCGATGCCGAAGGCGAGGACGGCGGGGGTGAGGGTGAGGTCGCCGATGCCGCGGTCGCGGCTTCGGGTCGCGTGACCGCATGACGGGAAGACCGGGGGACGAGCCCGCTGTCCCCGGCGAAACAACCGTGGCGGTCCAGGCCGCGTCCGGCCGCAGGCACCGACCGGTCGCCCCGGAGCCCGTCCGCACCTTGTGAGACCGGCCGCCCCTCCTGGGAGTCACGTACGAGAAACCGGCACCGGCACCGGCCGAGAAACCGGCACCGGCACCGGCACCGGTTCCCCGCCCCTCCGCCCCGTCTCAGCCCGTACGTCCCCCGGCACCGCCCAGCCCGGTGAGGACCGGGCGGTGGTCGCTGCCCAGGTCGGGGAGGACGGTGGTCGTGGTCGCGGTGAGGCCGCGCAGCAGGACATGGTCGATACGGACGAGAGGGAACGGCGCGGGCCAGGTGAAGCCGAAGCCCCGGCCGGCCTCCTCCTGGGCCGAGGTGAGGTGACGGGCGAGCGGGGCCAGGTCCCGGTCGCGGAGGCTGCCGTTGAGGTCGCCGAGCAGTACCAGGCGCGCGGCCGGATCCCGGGAGACGCGGTCGGCGAGGGCGGCCGCGCTCGCGTTCCGGGCCTGGACGGCGAAGCCCTGGTCCGCGCGCAGCCGGACGGACGGCAGCCGGACCGCGTAGAAGGCGGTGTCCCCGCCGGGCGTGCGGGCGACGGCCCGGATGGCGTGCGGCCACGCGCCGCCCAGATGCAGTGCGTCGACCCCGTACAGCGGGTAACGGGACCACAGACCGAGGGTGTTGTGGACCGCGTGGTGGCGGTAGGTCGCGCCCAGCGCCTGCTCGTACGCGCGGATGGCCGACGGGGGCACCTTCTCCAGGGCCACGACGTCCGCGCCGGTGGCGATGACCTTCCGGGCGACGGCCTCGGGGGAGGTGCGGTCGCCGCCGACGTTGAGGGTCAGGGCGTGGAAGTCGGGCCGGCCGGTGCCCGGTGCGGGGAACAGCCCCGGAAGGAACAGGCAGGACCAGGTCACCGCCGGTACCAGGGCGGCGGCCACCCCCGCGGGCGAGCGCCGCACCGCCGCCCACCCGAGGAGGGGGAGAACGGCGACGCCGAACCACGGCAGGGCCGTCTCGGCCAGGCTGCCGAGGTGGCCCGGAGTGTTGGGCAGCAAGCCGGGGCAGGCCAGGAGCGCGGTGAGGAGAAGGGCGGGGACGGCGATGTGCAGGCCGTACCGGGGACGGTTCGCCGGGCCGCCCGCCGCCGGACGCCCGGTGGCCGTCCCCGCGCCCTTCCTGCGTACCGGTCGCTTCACGCGGCACCCTCGCCGTCCGGGCGACCCGTGCCGTCCCAGCCGCCCGTACCTCTCGTACCGCCCGTACCGGCCGAGCTGCCCAGGTCGCCCAGGTCGTCCGAACCGGCCGCGCCACCCCCGTCGGAGGGGCCGGTGTCCCGCCCGCACTCCGTCACGACTTGCCGCCTCCCTGCCGCCGGGAGAGCAGATGCCGGCCTGTGAGGGCGAAGCACACCGCCGTCACCGAGGCGCCGAGCAGCGCCGCGCAGAGGAAGCGGGACGCTTCCGGCGGGAGGAGGGCGACAACGGCCAGCAGGAGGGCCGGCAGCCCGGCCAGTACGAAGGCCGTCCGGACGGTCTCACGCGAGGTCATCGTGGCGCTCCTGGGGGGACGGCAGCGGACGGCGGGCGGGCGCGACGGCCCGGCGGCGGGCCCCGGTGGACGCGCTGAGCAGACGCCGGACGAACGCGGCGCGCAGGGCGCGTATCAGGGTGCGTGCCGGGGCCCGCCCGGCCACGGGGCGCGGGCGGGGGAGGTACTGCGTGGTCATGGGATGCCACCTCCGGAAGTGATCGGTGGGATCGGTGGGATCGGCGGGGCAGACGGGATGCGCCTGCATCGGACGCGCGGGGCCGCGCACGGTTCAGGCGGCGCTCGCGCGGCGGTACTCGGCGGGCAGCAGCAGAACCCGGTCCTCGGCGTCGTACTCGAAGAGTTCGGCGTACCGGCCCCAGGTGATCGCGGTGCGCAGCTGCTGTTGCGCATCGCGTTCCGAGACGTTCCCGCACAGCCGGTCGATCAGGTACGGCTCGCGCAGGCGGCCGCTGTCGGAGGCCATGAGAAGGGTGCGGATGGTGGCGATGAGGGGGATGTTGGCGAGCGCGGCGGCGGCGAAGAGGGGCTTGCGCGGCAGGATGTCGGCGCGGGCGAAACCCCGGCCGGCGGTGGTCAGATGGAGCCTGCCGGAGCCGACCTGGGCGTAACGGAGCAGCTCGGCGGCCTCGACGAGCGGCATCAGATCGTCGACCTCGTAGGACAGGGCGTCGGCCAGCACGGCCAGATCCACGGCGCCGCCGCGGGTGTCCAGGTCCTCCAGCAGGCCGGTGAGCGATTCGACGTTGGCGTGCGGGAGCGGCGCGGCGGCGCGCAGCGGATCGTGTTCGACGAGGGGGGACGGGGCCTGGGCGCGCTCGCCCGTCAGGGCCTCGTACGCCTCCTCGACGAGGGCCTCGAAGCCGCGGACGCGACGGTCACGGGGGCGCGGCAGCGCCACCCGCAGCTCGGCCTTGAGGGTGCCGGGGTTGGTGTCCAGCACGAGGATGCGGTCGGCGAGCTGGACGGCTTCCTCGATGGAGTGGGTGACCAGGAGGACGGTGCGGGTGGCGGTGTCGGGGTGGGCGAGCAGGGCCAGCAGCTCGTTGCGGAGGGTCTGCGCGGTCAGCACGTCCAGGGCGGAGAACGGCTCGTCCATCAGCAGGACGTCCGGCTCCACGACCAGGGCGCGGGCGAAGCCGACGCGCTGGCGCATCCCGCCGGAGAGCTCCTTGGGGTAGGCGTTCTCGAAACCGTCCAGGCCGACCATGTCGATGGCCCGCAGAGCCCGGCCGCGGCGCTCGGTCAGCGATATGCCCCGTGCCTGGAGTCCGAGTTCGACGTTCTGCTGGACCGTCAGCCAGGGCATCAGGGCGAAGGACTGGAAGAGCATGGCGGTGCCCGGGTTGGGGCCGGTCACGGGTGTGCCGCGGTAGTGGACGGTGCCGCTGGTGGGGGCCAGCAGCCCGGCGGCATGGCGCAGCAGGGTCGACTTGCCCGAGCCCGACTTGCCCAGGAGGGCGACGACTTCCCCTTCGTTCAGGGTGAAGTTGATGTCCTGGAGGACCGGCAGTATGCCCCCGGTGGGGCCGGCGAAGTCCTTGTGGAGGTTGGTCACGGTGATGACAGGGATGTTCACGGGGTGGCTCCTGAGGGGAGTGGTGTGGTGGTGGCGAGGGCGGCGGGTCACAGCGCGCAGCGCCGCTGGGCGAAGCGGTACAGCCGGCGCCAGAACAGCCGGTTGATGATGACGACGTAGACGCTCATCAGGACCGCGCCGAGGAAGTTGCGGGCGAAGTCGTTGGCGTCGGTGGCCTGGGTGATGTAGGCGCCGATGCCGACCGCGGTCAGCGTCGTGGTGCCGTAGCTGACCAGCTCGCCGGGGATGGAGGCGTTCCAGGCGCCGCCGGAAGCGGTGAGCGCGCCGGTGGTGTAGGAGGGCAGGATCGCCGGGATGATCAGCCTCTTCCAGCGCAGCAGGCCGCGTACGCCCAGGTCGTCGGCGGCCTCGCGCAGATCGCCGGGGATCGCGCTGGCGCCCGCGATGACGTTGAACAGCACGTACCACTGGGCGCCCAGCGCCATCAGGGCGATGGAGCCCCAGTTCAGGGAGATACCGGAGGCGCCCAGCACGATGACGGCCAGCGGGAAGAGGAAGTTGGACGGGAACGAGGCCAGCACCTGCACGATCGGCTGCGCGATCCGGTTGACCCTGGGGTTCATCCCGATCCACACGCCGACCGGCACCCACACCACGGTCGAGAAGACCACCAGGACGATGACCCGGCCGTAGGTGATCAGGGCGAGCCAGGCCGCATGGCCGATCTCGCCGACCGGGACGTTGTCCAGTACGTAGGAGCACGCCTTCGCGACGATCGCCGCGACGGCCACCGCGTAGAGCACGGTGAAGACGAGGTCGGCCCGCTTGCGGCGGACCGGGTCGTGGCGCAGATGCCCGGGGCTGGTGCCGAGCACCCGCATGGCACGGTCCAGGCGCTCACCGGCCGGGCGCAGGACGCTGCCCAGCCGCGTCGGCACGGTGGAGCGCCGCAGCAGCTCCAGGAACCAGCTGCGCGGCTGCTCGGCGATCTCGCAGTCCTCGGTGCGGAACCGCTCGGCCCAGGCGGTGACCGGCCGCCAGAAGAAGAAGTTGACGGACACGACCATCGTGATCATGACGATGATGGCCAGCGCGACGCGCCATCCCTCGCCGTTGCCCAGCGCCTGCGTCACGTACGAGCCCACGCCCGGCAGCGCGTTGTCATTGCCGTTGACGCTGATCGTCTCGGAGGCGGAGAGCGCGAACCACGCCGCGCCGAAGCTGATCATGCCGTTCCAGACCTGGGCGATCATGCCGCTGGGCACGTCCAGTTTCCAGAACCGCTGCCAGCGGGTGAGCCGCATCAGCCGGGCCGCCTCGTCCAGTTCCTTGGACTGGGTGGTCAGCGACTGGTAGAAGGCCATCGTCATGTTCCACACCAGCGCCGTGAACACGGCGAAGACGGAGGCGAACTCCAGCCCCAGCGTGGAGTGCGGGAAGAGCGCGATGAAACCGGTGACGGTGATGCTGAGGAACGTCAGGACCGGTACGGACTGGAGGATGTCGATGGCCGGCACGATCACCTTGGCGGCGCGCCGGGAGCGGGCGGCCCAGGTGCCGAACACGAAGGTGAAGAGCACGGCCGGCACCAGCCCGGCGAACATCCGCAGCAGGGAGCGCGCGGCGTAGTAGGGCAGATCGCCCGGATCGGTGGAGACGACCGGCGGTTTGCCGGCGTCGAAGGGCTGGTCGGCCGTGGCACCGACCCGGACCACGAGATAGAAGACCGCGACGATGCCGAACAGCACCAGCACGTCGACGGGACGCATACGGGCAACGCGCAGGGCGCTGCGGGAAGGAAACTGACGGAGTTTCGGCATGGGGTACCCGAGAGGTGTTGCGGGCATGGCGCAGGACGGCGCGGCGCGGCACCGCCGGGCACGGCCCGGGACGGGAAGAGCGGGGGAGAGACGAGGCGGAAGACGACGCGCGGGGCACGGTGTGGCCCGGCGCGCGGCCCACATCAGGCAGCGACCGGCAGCCGCGGCCGGGTGCCGTGCGGCAATCGGCCACCCCGCGGACATCAGCCACCGTGCGGCACATCGGTCACCGGAATCGGCGGATGCCGTTCACCGGTGACGGCGGAATGCGCAACTAGGAGGATCGCCGTACAGCACAACGACCACCTCCTCCGGTTTCTTCGGTACGCGCGAGCTCGTCATGCTCTGCGGTACACCACGGGAATTGCCTGAACGCCGGCCCGCATTCCAGTACGCGGCCGACTCGGCAACAGAAAAGACGATGGCACATGGCGCGCGGCCCGGTCAAACCGAATGCGGAAAGTCCCCGTAACCTCCCGGATTTCACCGCGAAAAGGCAGCGGCCGGCCGCCCCGGAAGGAAACCTGAAGAGGGATTCAGCAAGTTCAGACTTCCTTCAGGAAGTGTCGGTCATCATGAAGGGGCGACGCTCCGCCACACCGGGGCGGCGCGGGTGCGACCGTCCCTGACCAGGCGGTAGCCACCCCTGACGGGCAGCGGAGAGCGGGGCCCGCGCCGGCTTCCGGAGGAGAACCGGCAGTGCGGGGAACCCGTGAAAAGGGGATCCGGTGCACTGCGAGAAGAGGGAAGATACCCGGTGAATTTCTCTTCGTGGTCCGCCGAAGGAAAGGGTAAATGCCCGCGCCCGCGCCGTTCCAGGAACGCCCGCACCACCGGGAGCGGATACCGTCATGAAAGAACGTCCCGCCCGGTGCGTGCAATACGCCACCGCACGGCCGGAGGCAGGCAAAAAAGTGCCGGGGCATGCGATATTTGAGCGGTGAAAATATTGGTCATTGAGGACGAGCAGGAACTCGCCGACACACTGCGCCGGGCGATCTCCTCGGACGGTCACTGGGTGGATGTCGCCCATGACGGTCACCGGGGGCTGGAACTGGCGCTGACCGGCGGCTACGACGCGATCGTGCTGGACCTGATGCTGCCCGGACCGAGCGGCGACGAGGTCTGCCGGCGGCTGCGGAAACTGGACGACCACACCCTCGTCCTCATGCTGACCGCCAAGGACGGCGAGTACGACGAGGCCGACGGACTCGACGCGGGCGCCGACGACTACCTGACCAAGCCCTTCTCGCTGGTCATCCTGCTCGCCCGGCTGCGTGCCCTCGGGCGCCGGGCCGGACGGGAGCGGCCCACGACCTTGCAGGCCGGCGACCTGACGCTCGATATCGCCGCCCGGCTCTGCAAACGCGACGAGCGGACGGTCGAGCTGACCGCGCGGGAGGCCGCCGTGCTCGGCTGCCTGATGGCCGCGGCCGGCGGCACGGTCTCCAAGCAGGACATCCTCGACGAGGTCTGGGACTCACCGGCGGACCTCGACCCCAACATCGTCGAGGTCTACGTCAGTTCGCTGCGCAAGAAGATCGACGCGCCGTTCGGCCGGCACACCCTCCGCACCGTGCGCGGCGCCGGCTACCGGCTCGCACCCGATGAGCCCTGACCCGGCACGCGTCCCCGCGCCGCCGCCGGCCCCCGGGCGGCCGCGCCGCCCCCGCAGGTTCCGGCCCCGCCCGTCCCGGCCCCGTCCGCTGTGGCCCCGCACGCTGCGGGCCCGTACGACGGTGGCCGCCGTGCTGACGATGGTGGTCGCCCTCACCGTCGGCGGCGGCTGGCTCTATCTCACCCTGCGCGGCAACCTTCTGGACAACGCCGGCGACCGCACCGAACTCGCCGCCCGCAAGATCACCACCTTCCCCGCCGCCTCCCCGGCGCACCCCGCGCCGCTGCCGGAGCCGGCCGGCGGGGTCGACGCGGTCCTCGTCCTGGACGCCCACGGCCACCCGGTGGCCAGCACCGCCACCGCCCCCGCCGCCCGAGCCGCCCGTCTGGCGAGCTTCCGGCCCGCCGCCGGCAGCGACTCGGCGGTCCGGGTGTTCTCCGCCGACCAGGTGCTGACCAGCCATGACAGCGTGGTCGCCGTCGTACGCAGCCCCTCGGCGGCCGGCGGACACTATGTCTACGCGCTGACCATGCTCAACGATGTGGCCGACGCCGGCCGCGCGCTCGCCGTCACGCTCCTGGCCGGCGGCCCGCTGGTGGTCCTGCTCACCGGACTCATCGCCTGGTCCGTGACCGGTGCCGCGCTGCGCCCGGTCGAGGCCATCCGCGCGGAGCTGGCGGCCGTCACCGCGCACCGGCTCAGCCGCCGCGTCCCCGCCCCGGGCGGTCAGGACGAGATCACCCGGCTGGCCCGGACCGTCAACGACACCCTCGAACGCCTCGAACGCTCGGTCACCCGGCAGCGGCAGTTCGTCGCCGACGCCTCGCACGAACTGCGCAACCCCATCGCCGCGGCCCGCGCCGAACTGGAACTGGCGCTGCTGCGCCGACCCGACCCCGACACCGCGGCCTCCCTCCGGCAGACGCTGCACAGCACCTTGCGCCTGGAGCGGATCGCCGCCGACCTGCTCCTGCTGGCCCGCCTCGACGCCCAACGGCCGCCGCCCGCCCACCTCGTCGACCTGTCGCTGCTCGCGGCGGAGGAGATCGCCCGGCGCCGCTCCGCCCGGGTCCCGCTGTGCCTGGACGGCGACGACCCGGTGCCCGTACGCGGGGACCGCGGCCAACTGGAGCGGCTGCTGGCGAACCTCCTCGACAACGCCGAACGGTTCGCGGACTCCGCGGTCCAGGTCACCACCGGAACCGATCCGGCGGACGGCACCGCGGTGCTCCGTGTCGCCGACGACGGGGCCGGCATCCGGCCCGAGGCCGCCGAGCAGGTCTTCGAGCGGTTCACCAGGCTGGAGGAGGACCGCAACCGCGGCAGCGGCGGCACCGGACTGGGCCTGGCCATCGCACGCGAGATCGCACAGGCCCACGGGGGCACCCTGAGAGTGGCACCGAGCCCACGCGGCGCCCTGCTGGAGCTCCGCCTCCCACCTGCCGGCTCCTGACGGCGGCGACCCCCGGAGCATGTGCGCCGCGCCGCGCCCCGACTGCCCGTCACCCCTGAAATCGTCCTGAGGGGAGCCCTGTCAGGCGGCAGGTGAACCTTCGAGGCCCCGCATGACGCCCTCGCATGACGTCATCCAGGGGGCGTAGGGGTTCGCAGGGCGGGTTCCAGCTGCGTTCGCGCGGCCGGGCAGCCGGGTCCGGTGCGGCGGGAACGGCGGGGGAGAGGGCGTACGCGCGGCCGGGGCACGATGCCCGGACGGGGCGTACGGCCCTCGGACGTGCCGTGCGGACGGATCGGATCCGGCCGGGGGAGCGTCCGTTCAGCGGGCGCCCAGGGCGTCCACCTCGGCCGCGAAGAGCAGCTCCGGGTCCAGCTCCATCCCGGTGAAGTGGCCCGCGAGTTCCAGGGACAGCAAGCCGTGGAGGCGGCTCCAGAAGGACAGGGCACGGCGGAGGACCGCGGGCGGCGCGGCCGGATGCCCGGCGGCCCAGGGGCGATGGTCCGCCAGGTACGCGTCGAGGGCGCCCGCCGCACCCGCCGGGGCTCCCCCCGGACCTGCCGTCATCCAGGCGTCGAGCAGCGTCGACATGATCTCCGACGCGATCCCGGTGATGTCCTGTGGCGCGTGATAGCCGGGCACCGGGGTGCCGTACACGAGGAAGTAGCGCTGCGGGTCGTCGAGCGCCCAGCGGCGCAGTGCCCGCGCCAGCGCGGCCGGGTGGGCGCCCTCGGGGGAGCCGGTGTCACGGAAGGTGTCGGCGAGGCTGCGGTAGGCGTCCCTGATGAGTTCGGTGATCAGCTCGTCACGGCTGGCGAAGTACCGGTACAGGGCCGGTCCGCTCAGGCCCATCTGCCTGGCGATCGCGTTCAGGGAGAGCGCGGACGCACCGGCCTCGGCGATCTGCTCCCAGGCCCGCTCCTTGACCTCCGCGCGTACCTGCTGCCGGTACCGCTCACGGGGGGTCGCCGGACTCCCGGTCATGACCGCCACCTCGCACTTCTCGCTACCGCGCCATCAGGGAGCGAGAGGCTATCACTTACGGCACACCCCTTCGCGCCCGCGCGGCCCGCCCTCTTGACGCCGGCCGTATATGTGCTCATTCTAGTTACAGCCTATAATGAGAATGAATACTTCAAACTCAGTGGAGAACGTGATGAGCACCGTCGAGCGCGTCGAGGTGGTCCTGCCGGGCACGGTCGAGCCGGAGGGCCTGGAGCTCCGCTACGGGCCGGTGCCGTCACCGGCCGGCGGACAGGTCGTGATCGCCATGGAGGCGACCGGCGTGTCCTTCGCCGAGCAGCAGATGCGCCGCGGCCGGTACTACGACCAGCCGCCGTTCCCCTTCGTCCCGGGATACGACCTGGTCGGCACCGTGCTGGCGGTCGGCGAAGGCGTCGGCCGGGGCCTGATCGGCCGGCGGGTGGCCGCCCTGACCAAGACCGGGGGCTGGGCCAGCCACGTCGTACTCGACGCCGCCGATGTGGTGACGGTGCCCGCCGGCGTGCGCGCGGCCGAAGCCGAGACCGCGGTCGTCAACGGCATCACCGCCTGGCAGATGCTGCACCGCAAGGCCCGCATACGCGCCGGCCAGACCGTCCTCGTCCACGGCGCCAACGGCGGAGTCGGATCGATCCTGGTCCAGCTGGCGCGCAGTGCCGGCGCCCGGGTGATCGGCACCGCCGCCGGCCGCCACCACGACAGGCTGCGCGCACTCGGCGTGGAGCCCGTCGACTACCGCGGTGGCGACGTCCCCGCACGCGTCCGGGAACTCGCCCCCGACGGGGTGGACGCCGTCTTCGACCACGTCGGCGGGCGCGGCATCACCGACTCCTGGCGCCTCCTCGCCCCCGGCGGCACCCTCCTCTCCTACGGGAGCGCCGCCACCCGCGACGACACGGGGTCGGGGCAGTGGCCCGTACTCAAGCTCCTGGGCCAGGTATGGCTGTGGAACTGGCTGCCCAACGGGCGCCGCGCCTACTTCTTCAACATCTGGGCCGGCCGTGCCCTCGCCAAGAACCGGTTCCGGGCCCGCCTGCGCGCCGACCTCACCCAGGTGTTCACGGCCCTGCGGAACGGTGAGATCACCGCCCAGGTCGCCGCCGAACTCCCCCTGGCCCGCGCCGCCGAAGCGCTCCGCCTGGCGGAGTCGGGCACGGTCGCCGGAAAGGTCGTCCTCGTCCCGTAACCGAGCGCCCGCCCCTCCCGCACCACCACACCGCGCACGCATCGCCATCCACACGGCCACCTGCGCGGGAGGCCACCGTGCTCACCCTCTTCCTCGCCGAAGTCGCCGCTCTGCCCGCCGTGTTCGCGATCGGCGGGTCGAGCGGCCCGTACCGCCCGCTGGAGATCGACCCGGCGATGACCGTGGTCTCGCCGACGGTGCCCTTCACGCCGGACGCTCCCACGGTCTGCGGTCGTTCCGGTCGCCCGGCACCGGCCTGCCGAAGGCGACGGCCTTGACCGAAGCGTCGACCGGTGTGGGTCACGCCCTCACGGCTGGCTGGCCGAGGTGGCTGAGACGCGCCGTCGCTCCGCCCAAGGGCAGAAACGTGGTGCGCCTGACGAGGCGCCAGGTGTCCTCGATCTCGCGGAACGTGTCCTCGTAGTGGCCCACGTTCGCGGGGAGCCTGGGAGGCACCATGCCATCGGTAGGGCCATCGACCCGGTACGTGGCGAAGTAGGAGGTGGCGGTGGCTGTCGACGCGGAATGCGCGGTGACCAAGATGTTCGTGGACATGCGGCGCGACAGCCGGTCCTCGGGCCGCGAACCGAAGTAGCTGCGAAGCGCGTCACGCCCCACCACTCTGCGGTCGCCGTGCGGCCACTCCCTACCCCGTCAGACGTGAAGAGATCCGCGACACCGCTCGGATCTCCCAGATCGAGGCGGCGGACGAACTCGTTGATCAGGCGCTCACAGGCCCGCTCGGCGAGGAGACGCGTCACCGGGTCAAGGGCTTCGTTCGACATCGCCCACAGCTGTCACGGCCCATAGCTGTTACGCCTCAACAGGGCCTGGCGACAGCCGTTTTGGCGACCGAATCCCTGGACCGGGCCGCCACCCCGAGTGCGGGGCCGCGGACCGCCTCCGCGCGCCCCGGGAGCCTGCTGCCGCTACGTGTCTGTACATGTCTGTACGTGTCCGTACGTGGCTGTATGCGTCGGCAGATGGCCGTACACGTATCCACGGCCCGGAAGAGGCCGAACGGTGACCGTTTTTGACCGTTCCGCTGTCCAACTCGGGTCTTATTTGGATCAACCGAAAAACAATTCCGTTACGTAACGCTGTGTTCGCGCTCCGTGCGGATCAGCGGTTAGGGTCAACGCAGCGGAAGGGCCCTGGGTGGCCTAGCAACCGAGAACCAGGGCCCTGCCGTTTTCTTCCATCTCGACGAGTCAGAGGAGAACTTGATGCCCCGTGACCCGAAGACTGTTGGGCTCACACATCGCTCGCTCAGCAGCGGGTTCGAAGGTAACACCTTTACGCAGACAGGCCGCAGCCGCGGTGGCGTTGTCGACGGATCGGTCAACATGCGAGGGTGTGCCCTCCTCGTCCGCCCGGTGGCGCACATCGTTCTCCTCTCCGGTGCCCCCACGGTTCCGGCGACCCTCTCGCCGCTGCTGGTCGCCGCGCAGGCCGCGCACCGCGCCGCGATTCACCACCGCAGGGCCGGCGCGGTGTAAGCCCTCCCCGCCGCCACTTGCGTACCGAACGCCTCGTCGGCCGCGGCCGCAGCTGCCGCCGGGAACCGACGGACAGCGAGTCGTTCGCTGCCGCCTCGTAGATCGCGGCCGGATACGTAACGAAATTCGGCAACAGCACTCCTGGCCTTCCCCCTGAACGAGAACCCCCTGTCGAGGTTTCCGATGGCTAGCAAGAACTCGCTCACCCGCACCTGCCGACACTGCGGCACCTCGTTCACCCGCCGCAGCCCCTACGGCCGCCCACCGGAGTACTGCAAGGACGCCTGCCGCACCGCGGCGTTCCGCGGCAGGACATCCCATGCCGCCCGCACCGTCCCGGCGGAACACGACGCCGCCGTGGTGCGGATCAGCGAGGCCGTCCTGCGCCGGTCCCAGCGATTGCACCGCCGGTCCCGCACGTTCGACCCGTCCCAGCAGTTGGAGGTGCTGGAGCTGTACGCGGCGCTGGTGCGGGACGTGCACGATCTCGGTGCCGTGCTGGTGCGGCAGGCTCGCGAGTACGGGGCCAACTGGGAGCCGATCGGCGAGGTCCTGGGAGTCAGCGGTGACGCGGCCCGGACCCGCTGGTCGCCCGGCCAGGTGGAACGCGCATTGGAGCAGCGGGCGAAGCGCGGCAGCCGCCCTCGGCTCCCGAACTCCGCGGCGCCGCCTCCCCAGGCGGCCGCCGGCGGTGAGAGCGGGCCACCAGGCCGGGAACTGGCCGGCGCGTTGTCCGATCTCCAGCGCGCGTCGACGAAATCCGTGCGCGCACTCGCGCGTGAGATCGGTATCTCCCCGTCCTATGTGTCCCGGCTGCTCAGCGGTGAACGCCGCCCGTCCTGGAAGGTCGCCGAGCGTTTCACCCTCGCCTGCGACGGCGACCCGGAGATGATCAGGCCGTTGTGGGACCAGGTCTACGGAAATGCTGCGGAGGGCGAGGGCTCCTCACAGCGTGCGGACCTCACGGAGGCGGCCACCTTGATGCAGGCGGCCATGGAGCGGATGGATCAGGCGGTCGGCCAGCTCGGAGCGTTCACGGAGGACGGTATGTTCGAGCGCCCGGCGGGCCGGAGCATCACCTCGTTCGCCTGGCCGGTGGCCCATGCGCACGCCGCCTTCCTGCAAGGACGCTCCGATGAGGTCTGCGCGCTGTGGGACCGGCTCGTCACGGTCCCCGACGGCGAGGCAGGCGGCCGGATGTCCGCCACGTGATCCCACAGCTGTCGTCACCCGTCACTCGCGGACAACGGCCTGCCCAGGCAGGTACGGCCGGCGCCAACGGCTTCTCGCGACCGACGCCCATAGGAAGAACCATGACGTATCGGCACGGCCCTGCCCACCGGGTCACCACCCGGCCGCAGCCCCAACGGGCAGCGCGCACCGGCTATCCGGCGGCACCCGCCCACCTCGTCGCGCTGCCCATCGACTTCACCGCCTTCTGCGAACTGCGCTATGAGCTGTTCCTCAGGTACACCCGCCTGCGCCTGGCCGACCGGGGCCACGCCGAGGCAACCGTGCGGGCCGGTCTGGGGGACCTGGCGATCACCTGGCCCCATGTGCTGCGCAGTCCTTGCCCGGCGGAGATCGCCTGGCGTGCCCTCAAGCGGCGCGTCTCCGACGGCGTCCGGCAGCAGCAGACAGGGCCACGCCCCGCCAGGGCTCTGCTGGGACTCGTCTACCGGGCGTTGCCCGAGGGCCAGGCAGACGCCGCGGTGCTGCGCTACCTCCTGGATCTCACCAGCGACCAGGTCGCCGATCTCATGGGCAGTGACCGGGCCGCCGTCGCGTACAGCCTGCGGGCGGCACAGCGGCGGCTGGGTGAGGACCTCGGCTGCCGCCTCCGGCGCCCCTTCCTCTCGTACGCCGCGGACGTCATAACCCGCCCCGCCACGCCGGAGAAGTGCGCATACGCGCTGTGAGGCGCCGCCCCCTCCCACCGTGACAGCGCGCCACCGCCGGTGCCCCTCGGCACGACGCATGCTCTCAGCCCGATGCGCACCGCGCCGGCACGATGCGTGCCGCGACGGCGTCACCGGTGCAGGGGTCAGACCAGCTGGTCCAGCAGCTTCTTGAGGAAGGTGCCGGTCTCCTCCGGTGGGTCCGCTTCGGCGCACAGCCGGTCCATGATCAACGTGTACTGGTCGACGGCATCCTGCTTGTCCAGATAGATCGCGCCCGTCAGCTGCTCCAGATAGACCTTGTCCGGCAGGTCCGGCTCGCTGAACCGCAGGATGGTGATCGGAGCCCCGGCCGCCGCATTCGCGCCGACGCTGAACGGAGCGATCTGAAGCGTCACATTCGGCAGTTCCGCCACCTCCAGCAGATGCTCCAGCTGGGCGCGCATCCCCTCCCGGCCGCCGAACGGGCGACGCACAGCGGCTTCGTCCACCACCGCCCAGATCTTGGGCGCATCCGGGCGGGTCAAGAGCTCCTGCCGCATCATCCGGAGCTCCACCAAGCGGTCGAGCCGGTCTTCCGAGGCGCTCGGGTAGCCCAGCCGGCTGACCGCGCGGGCGTACTCCCGCGTCTGCAAGAGGCCGGGGAGGAACTGCACCTCATAGGTGCGGATCAGCGACGCCGCTTCCTCCAGGCCGATGTGCAGCTCGAACCAGTCCTCCAGTACGTCGTTGTACTGGTGCCACCAGCCGGAGGTGTTGGCCTGGCGGGCCAGCTCGAAATAGTCGGCCCGCTCCGCTTCGTCCAGCACCTTGTAGAGGGTGAGCAGATCGCTCAGGTCGCGTTCCTTGCAGCTGACCTGCCCTCGTTCCAGGCGAGTGATCTTGGCGTGGGAGCCTCGGATCGCCTTGCCCGCATCCTCCCGGGAGATGTCGCGTTCCTTCCGCAACCTCCGCAGCTGGGTGCCCAGCACGATACGCAGGGCCGTCGGCCGGACCTGTGGCGCATCGAGGTAGCGCCGTATCGACAGCTCAGTACTCGGCCGCATCATGGCGGACATGCAAACTCCCGTCGGTGTCTGTGCGGGTGGACCATTCTCCCACCCGGCCACCATCCACAGGAACCCGCCGAGGAGGCCCCTGACCGCGGACGGCCGAACGACCGCCCAGGTGGTCGGCGGGTCTCATACCATGCCCCACCATGCGGTCCCGGCCGGAGTATGACCCCTCAAGCGCTCGGGGACGGCCGGTAGGGTGCCGGGATGTCTGCATCGCTTCGCCTGGAGAAGGTCACGCCGGACACCGTCGAAGCCGCGTGCCAGCTGAAGGTGCGGCCCGACCAGGAGAGCCTCGTAGCTCCGGTCGCGTGGTCACTCGCCGAGGCATACGCGCAACCGGAGATCGCCTGGCCTCGACTGATCTTCGACGGTGAGCAACTCGTGGGCTTCGTCATGGGCTTCTTCTCGGTCCGTTTTCATCCCGACGATCCGGACGACAGATTGCGCTCCGGACTCTGGCGGCTGAACATCGCCGCCCGCCAACAGGGCCGGGGATACGGCCGCTTCGCCGTGGAGTCCGTGTGCGAGGAGGTCCGAAGGCGCGGGCTGGCGCGGGTGACGACGACCTGGGCACCGGGAGGGCGCGGGCCCGAGGGGTTCTACCCGGGGCTCGGATTTCGCCCGACGGAAGAGAAGAGCGGTGATCAGGTAGTCGGCGAACTGGTCCTTACCGGGGTGCAATGACGCCATGTCGTGAAGCGCCGCCGCTATTCGCGCGCACACCAACCGCCGGTCGCCCGTACAGTGATCACTTGTGACAGCTTTTTCCCGCACGTGATCATAAAGAAGATTCCAGCGCCTCAATGGCTCAGTGACTGGGCCACGATGAACACCGTCGAGATCGCCCGCACCCCGGCCATCAGGTGCTGACTCGACGTCATCGAGGCCCAGTTCACCGCCTTTGCGCTACTTCACCCTTGACGGCACCGACCATGCCACTCACAAGGAGCGGGGCAGCATGATCCACCGCTACCTCAACCGGCGAAACCGCCATGCCGACGACCGTGGCCCACGAGCCGCCGTGGTCACAGCGGAGGTCGCCCGATGCGGCCCTAGCTCACCAGCGCGTCGAACTCGCCGTCCTTGGCCCCGTCGATGAACGCGGCCAGCTCCGCCCGGGTGTAGACCAGCGCGGGCCCCTGCGGGAAACGCGAGTTGCGCACCGCGATCTCCCCGCCCGGGAGCTGGGCAACCTCGACGCAATTGCCTCCCGGGGCGCTGTGCAGACTCTTCGTCCAGACCGCTCCCTCGATCTGGTCCGACTGAACTCCGTTGTCGATCTTCCGCATCACGTCGCTCCCTTGCGAACACACGTGCCTGACCAGGCACTTACCTGGTACGCAATTGCATATGCACTTACTGGTGCAATTACGTTGGCGGCAACTGTAATTGCAGATGCAGTTGCAGCACTAGCCGTCGCAGGGGATAGTGGCCCCGAATCACCCGTTCGTGACGACTGCCTGAGAGGCTCCACGGAGATCGTGATGACACCCCACCGGGCCGGAATCCCCTCTGCCCACGAACCCGGAACGGCCGTCGGCCACTGGCCGGCGCAGGCATCGCCCGACGCCCTGGGAGACGAAGCGAGCATGCGGGGAGCCACCGGGTTCGCGGCCTGCGCCCTGATGGCCGACGGGCAGGCGGCCGGCGAGGGCCGCCGGTTCACCTGGTCCACCCTCAGTGGCTGGGGGCTGAGTCCGCTCATCGACAACGCGACCCTCATCGTGTCCGAGCTCCTGAGCAACGCTCTCCAGTACGGACTGGCGCGCCCCCCGGCCCACCGCGCTGATCGCCGCCCGGTCTGGCTGGGCCTGCTACGACGCGGTAGGACCGTCCTCTGTACGGTCTGTGACCACAGCACAGCCGTCCCGGTGCTGAAGAAGCCCGACTACCTGGCCCAGTCCGGCCGCGGCCTGCATATCGTCAACTACCTCAGCGCCTCCTGGGGTTGGACCACCCCGAACGTCGGCGGGAAGGCGGTATGGGCGGCTGTCGCACCCCCTCCGCACGACGACGCCCCTGCCTCCGCTGCTCCGACGCGTACGTGGTGAGTGCGGCCGACGGGCACTGACTCGGCCCGGCACCTCGATGGGGCGATGGGTCGTCGTCCCGCGGCTGCCTGTGTGGGGTTCTCGGGGTCCTGCCGAGGCCGTGTGACGGGCGGCCGTGCCGCTGTGGGCCGGTGTCCCTCGTGCCGTGGCAGGGCTCTTCCGGCTGAAGGATGCGGGTGCGGAGGCCGATGAGCTGTTCGCGCCCGGTGGGCGTCAGGGTGGCGGACAGTTCGTCATTCGCCTTGTCGCCCAGCTGTTCCGTATCCGTGGGCCCTCGCCGGCGAGGGCCTCGGCGACCGGCCGGTGACCACGGGCGGCGCCCGGATGCGGGCAGGGGCGGACGGCCCGAAGGCCATGCGCCACACCACGGGGATCCGGTGGTGCCACGGTGATTCCGCACGCCGAGCGCATGTGGAGTGCGCACAGGCATGGGCGGCAACCGGGCTCCGGCGTACCGTGCTTCAGTTCTTGCGGGCGACGCCCGCGTAGAGAGGGATGTCGGTGTCGGCGATGGCGCCCGCGCCGAGGTCCGTCGGGTCCGGGCGCCACCGCTGGACCACCTGGAGACCGGGCTCGACCATCTCCATGCCGTCGAAGAACCGCAGCACCTCGTCCTTTCTGCGTGCGTTCACATGGGAACCCCCGGCCCGGAAGGTGTCGGAGACGTCCCGCAGCGCGCTGGGGTCGAAGTCGTTCGTCACGTAGGTCAGCGCCAGATAGCTGCCGGCGGGGAATGCGCGGAGGATCTGGCGGACGATGGCGTACGGGTCGTGTTCGGTGGGCAGCCAGTGGAGCACGGCCAGGAGCGTCAGCGCGACGGGCTGCGTCAGATCGAGGGTCTGTCGTAGTCGCCGGTCGTCGAGGATGCTCTCCGGAGAGGACAGGTCCGCCTGGACGTAGGCGGTACGCCCCTCGGGGTGACTGGTGTGCAAGGCGCGTGAGTGAGCCAGCACGATGGGGTCGTTGTCGGCGTACACGATCCGCGACCGCGGAGCGATCGACTGGACGATCTCGTGCAGGTTGGGCGACGTCGGAATCCCGGTGCCGATGTCGAGGAACTGCCGGATACCGGCTTCCGCGGTCAGATGGCGAGCCGCCCTGTGCATGAAGGACCGGTTCTGCCGGGCGATCATGGCGGCGTTGGGCAGGGCCGCGAGCGTTGCCTTCGCCGCCTCGCGGTCGGCGGGATAGTTGGTCTTACCGCCGAGCAGAAGGTCGTAGACGCGCGCCGCGTGGGGCCTGTCGGTGTGCAGCTCGACCGGCGGCTTACTGGCTGCGGCCATCCAGTCTTCCGGCTCCACCATGCTCAGCACCCTTTCGCTGCCCGCCTGACAACACGGCACCCATCAGGCGCCGAGGAGCGCGTGTTGACTGGCCCGTGTTGACTCTGCGGTGTGACTGACCGGCGGGCCCGAGCGGGCCTGCCGTCTCCACTGACCACCCTTTACCGCAGATCAGTCCCACAAACATGTGCGCAGGGCGCGGGGTGTGGACGATCCCGTGCGGCCGGGCAGGCATACAACGAAAGGGAGGAAGGCAGCCTGTTGGCGTTCGATCGGGCTCCCGGGACCCTGCGAGGTGGGGATGCGCCGTCTGTCACGACCGTGAGGAAGTTCTGGGCAGGGCGGCGGAGGGGGCCTCGGTGTGGACGGCCACCCGCGGCAGTCCGAAGGCGCTTCCTCGGGACGAGGTGAGGAGGCCGGGCCGATGTCACGCCCGGCCAGGTGCCCTCGTTCGTCGTACTGTCGCTGATCCCGCTGTCCGGCTGTGGCCGGTCTCCGGCGGTACGGCTGGGCGGGACCCGCTGCGCGCCGGTGATCGGCGCCGTGTGCCATGTGCCGTACCCGTGAGCCATGTTCGGTGACCCATGACCCATGACCCATGACCCATGACCCATGACCCATGACCCATGGGCCTACGGGGCCATGGGACGTGAAGCGTGGGCTACAGGAGGGGCAGGTACTTGTAGCCGATGCCGAACACCGTGCTGATGGACGCGCGGCGGCGCGGTCCCAGGCGGCGGCGCAGCCGGGCGATGTGCACATCGACGGTGCGGGTGCTGGACCGGGAGTCCGGCCAGACGGCGGCCATCAGCTGCTGTCGGGTGTAGGCACGGTGCGGGTGCCGGACGAGGTGGGCGAGGAGATCGAACTCAAGCCGTGGCAGGAGGAGTTGGTGTCCTTCGACGGATACGGTCCGGGCCGCGACGTTGATCTGGATCGGGTCCGGCGGGGCATCGGCGGTATACGGGAGACCGGCGGCTGCCACGGGACGGGCCGGTTCGGCGTGTGCGGGCGCCAGGATGATGCGGACCTCGTCCGAGGGGAGCCGGCGGACCGATACGGGTTCCAGGTCGCGCAGGGTCAGTTGCCACGTGCCGTCGGGGAGCCGGTCGACCGCCCAGGCGGGCTCGTCGCCGGGCCCGGCATCCGTCGGCCGGCGGTACTCGGCCGCCGACTGCGCGGTGAGGGTCGTCGAGGAGTGCAGAAACATGGTCTGGGCCCATTCCTCTTGCAAAGCAGGCGTGTACGGACAGACGTGGTGGTGCCCGACGGACGGAGCGCGAGGTGCCGCAATGCCCACGGACCCGCGTCCTCCCGGCCGTGACGTGGCGACGCAGTCGTAGCTTCGGTCCGAAAGAACGCTACATGTGATCGTCTGATTCCGGAAAGTAGCTTCCGGTGCGAGGGGTTGACCTTGACCTGATTTCGCGCCGGGGCTCCGTCGTGCGGCGACAGGCTGGTCGGGGTGGCGGCGCGCCAGAGCCGCCGGGGTGCGCGTGAGAGGGCGTGTGGCAGGCGTGCGAGGGCGCGCGCGTGCGGTGGGGCGCGCGGGCAGGAAAAGCGGCCGAAAGGCGTCGATAGGGATACGAGGTACAGGAGGGACGCGGCGGACACTTCGCAGGTGATCGGGGTGCCCGCACGGCGCGGCTCCGGGCCGGGTGGGGCCGCTGATGTCCGGGTGCCCGCCGGATGCCGGAGCCGCGTCGGCCGTGGCCGGCCGGCTCTCACGGGGGTCACCCCGGACGGGCGCCGCCCGCCGGCCCGCCTCGGTCGTCCGGTCGGCCCGGCCGACGGCGGTCCGCTCGCGCCCCGTACCGCCGCCGGGCGGGATCAGCCGCCCGGCCTCCTGGCCCGCTCCGCCACGGGGGAGGACCGTGGTCCGACGGTCTGGCCCTCGGGCCGGGCCTCCTGGCGGACGTGGCCACGGGCGCCCTGCGCCGCCAGCCACCGTCCGAGAGCGGCGAACTCCGCCTCGTCGAGCAGGGCCGGATCGACCGTCGTACGGAGCTGGTGCGCGGTGCCGGAGTCGAGCAGCAGGCGCAGGCTGCGCTGCGCGGGCCGGGCGCTGTTGCGGACGCCGGTGACCTTCTCGTACGCGTCGGGGGCGGCCTTTACGTCGAAGCCGACCCAGTCCACCAGGCCGGCCGCGAGGAGCTGTGCGAAGCGGCGCGGGAAGGCGCCGCCCGTGTGCAGGCCGGTGGCGAAGCCGAGCGCGCGGACCTCGCGCAGGGCGGTCGCCAGGCCCGGCTGGAGCAGTGGCTCGCCGCCCGAGAAGACGACGCCGTCCAGCAGTCCGCGGCGCCGGGCGAGGTGGGCGGTGACCGTCCGCCAGGGCACCGGTGCCGCCGCGTGGACCGGCAGCAGCTCCGGGTTGTGGCAGTAGCCGCAGCGCCACGGGCAGCCCTGGCAGAAGACGGTGGTGACCAGCCGGCCCGGCCAGTCGCAGGTGGACAGCCGGGACCAGCCGCCGATCCGTATCACGCGCCGGTCCCGGCGGCCTCGCGGAAGGGCAGGCGTTCGGCGTGCTCGCCCTTCTTGCCGATGTTGAAGGAGGAGACGGGGCGGTGGTAGCCCATGACCCGGGTCCATACCTCGCACTCCGCGCCGCACTGCGGGCAGGTGGTGTGCTCGCCGGACAGGTAGCCGTGCCCGGGGCAGACGGAGAAGGCCGGGGTGACGGTGAGATAGGGGAGCGAGAAGCGTTCCAGCGACCGGCGTACGAGGCGCCGGCAGGCGTCGGCGGTGGAGATCCGCTCGGACATGTACAGGTGCAGCACGGTGCCGCCGGTGTACTTGCGCTGGAGTTCGTCCTGCATCTCCAGGGCCTGGAACGGGTCGTCGGTCCAGCCGACCGGCAGTTGGGAGGAGTTGGTGTAGTAGGGGCGTTCGGCCGTGCCCGCCTGCCGGATGCCGGGGAAGCGGCGGCGGTCCTCCTTGGCGAACCGGTAGGTGGCGCCTTCGGCGGGGGTGGCCTCCAGGTTGTAGAGGTGGCCGGTCTCCTCCTGGAACGTCACCATCCGGGCCCGTATGTGGTCCAGCAGCCGTACCGCCAGCGCATGGCCTTCGGGACTGGTGATGTCGTGGGCGTCCGCGGTGAAGTTGCGGATCATTTCGTTGATGCCGTTGACGCCGATGGTCGAGAAGTGGTTGCGCAGCGTGCCGAGGTAGCGCTTGGTGTACGGGTACAGACCGCCGTCGATCAGCTCCTGCACGGTGACGCGCTTGATTTCCAGGCTGTCCCGGGCGAGTTCCAGGAGCCGGTCGAGGGCGGCGAAGAGGGCGGCCTCGTCGCCGGCGTGCAGATGGCCGAGGCGTGCGCAGTTGACGGTGACCACACCGAGCGAACCGGTCTGTTCGGCGCTGCCGAAGAGTCCGTTGCCGCGTTTGAGCAGTTCGGTGAGGTCCAGCTGGAGGCGGCAGCACATCGAGCGGATCTGGTGCGGGGACAGCTCGGAGTTGATGAAGTTCTGGAAGTACGGCAGTCCGTACTTGGCGGTCATGGCGAACAGCCGCTCGGCGTTCTCGCTCTCCCAGGGGAAGTCCGGGGTGATGTTGTACGTGGGGATGGGGAAGGTGAAGACCCGTCCCGAGGCGTCGCCTTCGGTCATGACCTCGATGTACGCGCGGTTGATCAGGTCCATCTCCGCCTGGAGATCCCCGTAGGTGAAGGGCATCTCCGCGCCGCCGATGACGGGTACCTCCGCGCGCAGGTCGGCGGGGCAGGTCCAGTCGAAGGTGAGGTTGGTGAACGGCGTCTGGGTGCCCCAGCGGGCCGGTACGTTCAGGTTGTGCACCATTTCCTGGATGCACTGCCTGACCTGCTCGTACGTCATCGCGTCAAGGCGGACGTAGGGCGCCATGCAGGTGTCGAAGGAGCTGAACGCCTGGGCGCCGGCCCATTCGTTCTGCAACGTGCCCAGGAAGTTGACGAGCTGGCCCACGGCGGACGAGAAATGGCGCGGCGGGGCCGAGTCGATCTGGCCCGGCACCCCGCCCAGTCCCTCGGCGAGCAGGGTGCGCAGCGACCAGCCAGCGCAGTAGCCGGAGAGCATGTCGAGATCGTGGATGTGCAGCTCGCCGGTGCGGTGGGCGTGGCCGATGGCGGGCGGATAGACCTGGTCCAGCCAGTAGTTGGCGATGAGCTTGCCCGCCGTGTTGAGGATCAGGCCGCCCAGCGAATAGCCCTGATTGGCGTTGGCGTTGACGCGCCAGTCACGGCGCTCCAGGTATTCGGTCACGGTATCGACGGCGTCGACAGCGGTCACGTCAGCCCTCCCACGAGGCATCGGGAATCCGCCGCGCACGGATGTGTGCGGCGTGGCCGGCAGGTCTTCGGACTCGTGGTCGCGGACACCTGGGTGCCCTCCTACTGGCCGTCGCTTCCCGGGCCGCGTGCGACGGTGCGCACACCCAGTGCTCGATGACGGCGGTCGTTACCGCTCACCGCTGCGGGGCAGTCCCGGATTCCCACCGGGTTCCCTCTTGCCTCGGCGACGGCCCAGGGGGGCGTCGCCGAACCGGCAGCCGCAACACTACATCTGGTGCGAACAGCGACACGCCGACACCAGATGTTGGGTGACTTTGGTCCCGGGGTGGGGACTTTGGTCCCTCCCCGGGCGGGCCGGTGTCCGGTCGCGTGCCGGTCGCGTGCCGGGCCCGGTGGCGGTGTCCGGTGCCGGCGGGGTGTCGTGTCCGGTGCCGTATCCGGCGCCCCCGTTCGGGTCAGGCGGACCGCCGGGCGCGGTGGCGGCGTACCGCGTCGCGGTTGGCGCAGGCGGGTGAGCAGTACCGCTGCCGGCCGGCCCGGCTGAAGTCCGCGTAGGCGTGGCCGCATTCGGTCAGCGCGCAGCGGCCCAGCCGGTGCATGCCCAGACCGGTCAGATGCAGTGCGGTGCCGACCGAGGCCACCGCGCGCAGCAGTCCGGCCAGGCTCAGGTCGTCCTCGCGGTAGTGGAGGTGCCAGCCGCCGTCGGCGTGGTCGGTCAGCCGGGGGTGTGCGGCGGCATCCGACAGCAGGGCATTGAGCCGGGCAGCGCGGCGCTCGTCCGTGGTGGCGTCGACGACCTCGGCCCAGCGGCGGAGGAAGTCCCGCACCTCGGTCAGGTCCGCGTCCCGTACCGGGCGGTCCAGGACCATGCCCGCCGCGACGCAGCGCTCGGCCAGTTCCGCCGCGTCGGCCGGCGGTGTGTTGGTGAGCTCGACCACAAGGCGGACCGGGTCCTCCCCGTAAGGGTTCAGTTGCATAAGGCCATTACAGCAGGGTGGCTCCATGGATCACTCACCCCTGGCCGGCCGACGGTCCGGCTCCGCGGCGCAACCGGCGCCGGGGCGGCCCGCGACCCCGCCCGAACAGCCCTCGGTGTCCCCGGCGAAGCCCGCACCGGGCCGGTGGCTGCCGCTCGTCGCCACCTGTCTCGGCACGTTCCTGCTGCTCGTCCACGCGACGATCGTGACGGTGGCGCTGCCGCGCATGGCCGACGATCTGCACGCGGGGTTCGGCGCCCTGCAATGGATCGTCGACGTCTACACGCTGGCCCTGGCCGGTCTGCTGCTCGGCATGGGTTCCCTGGGGGACGCCTTCGGACGCAAGCGCCTGTACGTCCTCGGCCTCGCCGTTTTCACGCTCGCCACCCTCGGGTGCGGCCTGGCCCCGAACGCGCAGGTCCTCATCGCGGCCCGCGCCGTCCAAGGGGTCGCGGGCGCCGCGATGTTCGGCACCCTGCTGCCGCTGATCGGCCTCACCTACCACGGGCGCGACCGGGCGCGGGCGTTCGCCGTCTGGGGCGCGGTCGCCGGTGCGGCGGCCGGGGCCGGCAACGTCCTGGGCGGCATACTCACCCAGTTCCTGTCCTGGCCGTGGATCTTCTACGGAGCGGTACCGGTCTGCGCCGTCACCCTCGTACTGTCCGTCAAAGTGCTGGTGCGCGATGCCCGTACACCGGCCCGTATCGACTGGCCCGGGATCGTGACCTTCACGCCGGCCGCGACGGGCCTCACCTTCGGCTGCGTCCGCGGCGGCGAGCGGGGCTGGGCGGACCCCTCGACGCTGCTCGGCTTCGCCGTCGGGGCGTGCGCGCTGCTCGCGTTCCTCCTGGTGGAGCGCGCCGCGGCGCATCCGATGCTGCCGCTCGCGCTGCTCCGCACGCCCGCCTTCAACGGCCTGCTGATCGCGGCCTGCGGCTACTACCTGGCCGCCTTCGGCTTCCTGCCGGTGCTCTCGCTCTGGCTCCAGAACGGCGTCGGTCTCGGTTCGCTGGCCACCTCACTGGTCATCACCGTTCAGCCGGCGGCCTTCATCGGCACCTCCGCGCCGGCCGGCGGCGCCCTGCGCCGGATCCCCGCGCGCTGGGCCATCGGCGGTGGCACGGTGCTCACCGGCGTCGGTGACCTGGCCCTGCTCGCCGTCCAGCCCGGCTCCTCCTGGCCGGTGCTGCTGCCCGGTCTGGTGCTCACCGGCGTCGGCGCGGGGCTCGTCTCGCCCGTCCTGCCGGCCCTCGCGATGTCCGCGGCGCCCCCGGAGCACAGCGGCGTGGCCGCCGCGGCCGCCAACAGCGCCCGTCAACTCGGCCTCGCCCTGGGCATCGCGCTGCTCGGCACCGTGTTCCACCGGTATGTGCCCGGCACGGGCGACGGCGCCCCGCCCGGGGCGTACGCGGCCGGTCTCGACGCGGTGTTCCTCCTCGCGGGCGTCATCGGGCTCGGCGGCGGGCTGTCGGCACTCCGGTTGATGAGGCCACGGGACGCTGCTCGATGACGGGAGGTGCCGGGGCGGCGGGCGGTGCGGGGGCGCGCGGCGGTGCTCGCGCGGTTGCGTGGCGGCGGTGCCGCCCGGCGCCCGCGGCCGGCCTCGGCGACGTTCTGACGCTGTTTCAGTTGTGATGGTTACGTGAAGGAATGAATATGCCAAACAGCTGCCCGGTGCTCCGGTGAAGAGTGCGGTGGTGGATCTCGGGCGGTGCGGAGAGAGCGCTGTTTCCGCCGTAATCCCATAGCGGCTAAATGGTGTGGAACCTGATATACCCGGCGACTATTTTCGCTACGTCTTGATGGTGAGTAGGGTGTGGCCCGCTGCCGCACGGATCTCCGGAAGGGATCCTGCCGAATTCGGCGCGGTCGGAATGTATGCGGGTGGGATGACGCCTTCAGGATCGGGAGGGGATCATGGCGGCTGGCGCTTTCGAGGGGCAGTACGTATGGAGTCCAGCGGCCAATGACCGGCAGTTGGCGAGCGCGTGCATGGACATCAGGGCGGGCCGCTACTTCAGCGCGCACGAGGTCCTCCGGGAGACGCGCGAGGATTTCGAGGTGCGGGCCCACCGTTCGCTGGTGCTCGCCTCGGAGGCGGCGGGTTCGGATCTGGCGGAGCGCTGGTTAGCGGAGGAGCCGGGCCCGGAGGCGGCCCTGCTGTGGGCCCGGGTGGCGATGCTCCGGGCGCTGCACATGGCCGACGCCGGCGACCGTCGGCAGGACGCCTTGGTGCGGATAGCGCAGACGGCGTGCGAACGGGCCGCCCAGCTGCTGCCCACGGACCCCACCCCGTGGGTCGCCCAGCTGGCGCTGACCCGCCTCAACCGGCCGCAGGACCCCGCCCCGCAGGGGCTGCTCACCGCGCCGACCGGCCCGTGGTACCTGTTCGCCCACATCCTCCGGCTCGACCCCTGGCACCGGGAGGCGCACCACCGCTTCCTGTCGTTCTTCTTCACCCGCTACGGCGGTTCGTCGAGCGCGAGCTGGGACGTCTCGGCGTTCCTGAGCCAGCGGGCGCCGGCCTCCTCGCCGCTGCGGCTGCTGCCGCTGGTGGCGCTGGTCGAGGACTACAACCCGTCGGCACTGCTGGCGGACCGGACGTGGGAGCAACCCCAGTGGATCACCACCGCGATGGGCATTCACCACAACTGGTTCCCGCAGGTGGCCGGTTACCGGTTCGCCCCGGTACTGGACCTGGCGTATCTGGCGCACGCGCTCTTCATGGCGAAGCGCGAGTTCGAGGCGCGGGAAGTGTTCACGGCCATGGGACCGTACGCCTCGCGTATGCCCTGGAGTGTGTTCGGTGATCCCGAGGAGCAGTTGACCAAAGCGCGGCGTTCCTGCGGACTTCCGATTCCCAGTGCCCCCTGAACCGCGTCGGCGTCAGCACGGGCGGTGCCGAAAGGACCGTACGGCCGGAAAGGCTCGGAAAGCCTGACATTGACGCGTACCGGCAGCACGGCTGCGTATCCAGTGCCGGAGTCCTGCTGTCCGCTCGAAAAGTTCGATCAGCTCACCCCATGAATCCCTCACACACCAGAGCAGAAAGGTTACGGTTGTGGCTCAGCGTACGTCCCCCCCACGTGTGCAGAACTCCCGGGATGCGGACGCCGTCGCTCTCGATGACGATGCGACACTCCACGCAATGGGATATCCGCGGAAACTGACCCGAAGATTCCGCGCATTCGACAACTTCGCCATCTCTTTCACCATCATCAACATCATTTCCGGGATCTTCTCCTCCTTCGGTTTCGGTATGGGGGCCGGCGGTCCGCGGATTCTCGTCTTCGGCTGGATCGGCGTGTCGATCATGGTGCTGTTCGTCGGCGCCGCGATGGGCGAGATCGCCTCCGCCTACCCGACCAGCGGCGCGCTCTACTTCTCCGCGGGCAAGCTCGCCAAGCGGCATCGCGGCGCCTGGTCCTGGTACACCGGCTGGCTGAACTTCGTCGGGCAGGTGGGAGGTACGGCCGCGACCAACTTCGCCGCCGCCACCTTCATTCAGGCATTCATCGTGATGCAGTGGCCGTCCTATGAGCCGACACCCCAGCAGACCGTCGGCATCACCGCGGCAATCCTGCTCCTCCAGGGGCTGGCCAACACGTATACGGTACGGCTGGTCGCGGTGGTGAACCGGATATCCGTGTGGTGGCTGCTGATCGGCATGGTGGTCATCGTCGCCGCCCTGACGCTGATCCCCGCACACCACCAGTCGCCCTCGTTCGTCACCCACTTCGTCAACAACACCGGTTTCACCAACGGGATCTACGGCGGAATGCTGGGACTGCTCGTCACCAGCTGGACGTTCACCGGCTTCGACGGCAGTTTCCACATGTCCGAGGAAACCGTGAAGGCAACCGTCAACGCCCCCAAGGGCATCATGCGCGCGATCCTCTACTCCGCGCTCGCCGGACTGATCCTCATGCTCGCCCTGATCTACGCGATCCGTGACTACGGCCATGCCGCGAGCGCGTCGGCGCCGCCGGTGCAGATTCTCATCGACGCACTCGGTGTGGGCACCGCCAAGTTCCTCCTGCTGATCGTGATCGGCGCCATGCTGTTCTGCGGTCTGGCGAACATGACCAGCAATACCCGGCAGATCTTCGCCTTCTCCCGGGACGGCGCGATGCCCGGCTCCCGCTGGTGGCATTCGGTGTCGGCCCGCACCCGTACCCCCGTCAAGGCCGTCTGGCTCGCCGCCGCCTGCCCTCTGGTACTGGTCCTGCCGGGCTGGTGGTCGCACACCGCCTTCACCGCCGTGGTGAGCGTCAACGTCGTCGGGCTCTTCCTCGCCTACGGTGTGCCGATCTTCCTGCGGCTGCGGCTGGACGACTTCCAGGCCGGACCGTGGAACCTGGGACGCTGGGGCAAGCCCGTCGCGGCCATCGCGGTGACCTGGATCGTCATCAGCAACGTGCTGTTCATGCTGCCGCAGGCATCCCCGATCACCCCCGAATCGTTCAACTACGCACCGATCGCCCTGGGCGTGGTGCTGCTCATCGCCACGGTCTGGTGGTTCACCACCGCCCGCCGCCGCTTCCAGGGCCCGGTCAGCTACGGCCGCCCCGACGAAGTGGCCGCCATGGACCTGATCTGACGCGTGCGCAGGCCACCGGCCCACCGGCCACCGACCGGTGGGCCGGTGGCCTGCCCGCCGTCGCCCCCGATTCCGCCGCCCGCAGCAGACCAGAAGGGACGCACCCCGCCATGCACCCGCACGACGCAGCTCCGCACACCGGTGAACTCACCGTCACCACCGCCTCCTTGGACGCCTGGCGCCAGGTGGAGGAGTGGGCCGCCGAAGAAGGGTGGAACCCCGGGCACGGCGACACGGCCTGCTTCCACCCCACCGACCCGGCCGGCTTCTTCATCGGCAGCCTGGGCGACCGGCCGGTCTCCGCGGTCTCGGTCGTCAACTACTCCGCACAGTTCGCGTTCCTCGGCTACTACCTCGTCCACCCCGGCCACCGCCGACAGGGGCGGGGGCTGGCCACCTGGCACGCCGCCTTCCCGCACGCCGGCCGGCGGACCGTCGGACTCGACGCGGTGCCCGCCCAGCAATCGACCTACCGGCGGGCCGGGTTCACCGCGGCCTACGAGACCCTCCGGTACGCGGGACGCCCCGAGCGACCCGGACACCCCGACGGCACCGCCGCGACGGCATCGGGCGTCGTGCCCGTCGACCCGTCCCGCCTCGATCCGGCCCTCCTCGACGGGATCACCGCGTACGACGTGCGCTGCTTCCCCGCCGAGCGGCGGGCCTTCCTCGCGCGCTGGCTCACCGCCGACGGCCACACCGCCCGCGTCCGCCTGCGCGACGGCCGGATCACCGGCTACGGAGTGATCAGGTCCGCGCGCGACGGCCATCGCATCGGCCCGCTCTTCGCCGACACCCCCGGCGACGCCGAAGCGCTCTTCGACAGCCTCACCGCCCACCTCGGCCCGGACGACGAGGTCAGCCTCGACATCCCCGAGCCCCGGCACGCCGCCCAGGCGCTCGCCACGGCCCGTGGCCTGACCCCGCGGTCGCACACCATCCGCATGTACACCGGCCCGGTCCCGCCGGCCCGGGAGGAGTGCACCTACGGCGTCACCAGCCTCGAACTCGGGTAGGGCGGACCGGCACCGTGGCCCTGCCGGGCAGTCGGGTGACGGGGCCCGGAGCCGGGCAGGCAGGGGGGCGACAGCGGCGGTCCCGGGCGGGACGGCCGTACGGCGGTCACCGGCGGTGGCCCTGCTGCGAGGAGAGCCGAGATCCGGCACCTTCTCCTCCGGCGCGCGGATGGCCGGCGCACTGACCCGCGCCGTCCCTGGGTCTCGGGCCTGCGCTGCCCTCGGGTCTCGGGCCCGTGTCGTCCTCGGGTCCCGGGCCCGTGCCACCCCCGGGCCCCGGGCCCGCGCCGCCCCCGGGTCCCGCTGCGCGGCGGCGCCCGGCGCCCGCGGACATCCGGCGGGCCAGTGCCCCTCCCGGCAGGCTTTGCCCCGTCGGGCAAGCTTTGCCGGTCACGGCACTAGCATCGCGGAATGCAGAAGATCACCCCCTCATCCGCACCGGATGCCCGGCCCGTCCCGCCGATACGCGAGCTGGATCTGACCGACGGGCCGACCGCCGCCGCCGTGCACCGCACCGGTCGCAGCGCCTACGCCGTCGAGGCCGGACTCATCGGCTTCGACGGCATCCCGGCGCTGCGGGAGAGCCTGGCGGAGCTGCGGGAGCGTCCGCTGCGCTGGCTCGGCGCGGTGCCCGCCGCGGGGACGGTGGCCGCGTTCGTGGCCTGGCAGGACGAGGGACCACAGGCCGGGCTCGTCGAGATCGACCGGGTCTGTGTGGACCCCACGTGGTTCCGCCGCGGCCTGGCGACCCGGCTGCTGGACCACCTGATGCACGACCTCGCCCCGGACCGCGACATGGTGGTGACCACCGGCGCCGCCAACCAGCCGGCCGTCGCGCTGTACCGGCGGCTCGGATTCACCCGCACCGCCGACTTCGAGCCGGTCCCCGGGCTCCGCATGGCCCGCTTCGTACTGCGCCGTGGTGCACCGTCCGCGACGGCGGCGCCCGGGGAGTAGCCCGTGGTCCGCCCCGGTCGCGGCTACGGCAGATATCGCTCGATGGCCGCCGCCCCGTCCTCCTCGATGAGATTCCTGGCCCATTCAAGGCTCGCGGGGGTGGGCTCGCGCCCGGATGCCATCACCAGGTCCTCCGGATCGAAGGGCCGCTCGCCACCGGTGTACAGCACTTTCGGCCGCTGTTCGGCCGAGCTTTCCCTGCCGTTGCTCGTCACGGGACCTCCTCGTGTCGCGTCCGCCCAGGCGCTGGGACGGGCGCTTGCTTCCATCATGGGGCTGCCGCCCAACCGCCGCACGACAGGCGCCGGGGCGGCCGCCGGCCCGGTCAGCCCACCGGGCGCGGGGCGCCGGGATAGTCCGGCGGGAAGGACTGTTCCGTCCAGATGGTCTTGCCGTACGGCGCGTAGCGCGTCCCCCACCGCTGCACCAGCTGCGCGACGATGAACAGCCCCCGGCCGCCCTCGTCGTCGCTCTCGCTGTGCCGCAGATGCGGCGAGGTGTGACCGGTGTCCGAGACCTCGGTCAGCAGGGTCAGATCGCGCAGCAGCCGCAGATGGAGCGGCCCCGCGGCGTGCCGGACGGCGTTGGTGACCAGCTCGCTGACGACCAGCTCCGTCGAGTACGCGAGCTCCTCCAGGCCCCATGCGCGCAGTTGGCCGGTGGCCAGCTCACGGGCGTGGGCCACCGCCGCCGGCTCGGCGGGCAGCTCCCAGCCGGCGATCTGCCGGACGTCCAGCTCACGGGTGCGCACCAGCAGCAGCGCCGAGTCGTCGGCGCCCGCCCCGCCGGGCAGCAGCGCGGCCAGTGCCCGGTCGCACAGCTCCTCCAGCGGTCTGCGGTGATCGGTGAGCACCTGGCCCAGGATGTCCAGACCCACGTCGATGTCACGGTCGCGGGCCTCGACCAGCCCGTCGGTGAACAGGGCGACGAGGCTGCCCACCGCCAGCTCGATCTCCAGCGACTCGAACGGCAGGCCCCCCAGCCCCAGCGGTGGCCCGGCCGGCAGATCGGGGAAGTACAGCCTGCCCTCGGGATCGACGATCGCCGGGGGCAGATGTCCGGCGCGCGCCATGGTGCAGCGCCGCGAGACCGGATCGTAGACCGCGTACAGGCAGGTCACGCCGGTGGCCGCGTCATCGACGCCGACGGCCTCGGAACCGGGCACGACCCGGTCCGCCGCCGGCTGTCCCACCAGGTCGTCCAGCCGGCCCAGCAACTCGTCGGGCGCCAGATCCAGCCGGGCCAGGGCCTGCACGGTCGTGCGCAGCCGCCCCATCGTGGCCGCCGCCTGGAGACCGTGGCCGACCACGTCCCCGACGACCAGCCCGACCCGGGTACCGGACAGCGCGATCACATCGAACCAGTCGCCGCCGACCCCGGCCCGTGCGTCGGTGGGCAGATAGCGGTGGGCCAGATCGACCGCGGACTGCTTGGGCAGCCGCTGGGGCAGCAGATTGCGCTGGAGGGCGAGCGCGGCGCGGCGCTCGCGGGTGAATCGGCGGGCGTTGTCCAGGCACACCGCGGTACGTGCCACCAGCTCGTCGGCGAGCACCATTTCGTCGCGGTCGAAGGAGGCCGGATGCCCGCCGCGGGTGAAGGTGACCACCCCCAGCGGGGTACCGCCGGTCCGCAACGGCACGACGACGGTGTGCTCCGCCTGCACCAGACCGCCCGAGGACAGGCTGCGGTACTGGGGCGAGCCCGGCGGGTAGCTGACGGGGTGCGGCTGCGGCGCGGGCCCGTCCGCCACCGCGTCGCCGTAGCGGGGGTCGGTGCGGGACGCGACACGCACGAGGGTGGGCGCCGCCCCGTCGCCGGGGCCCGGCTCGTCGCCCTCCAGCACGGCCTGCACCAGATCGACGGTGACGCGGGTGGCGAACGAGGGGACGGCCACCTCGGTGACCTCCCGGGCGGTGGCGGTCATGTCGAGTGTGGTGCCGATCCGTCGGCCGGCCTCCACCAGGAGGTTCAGCCGGCGCTGTGTCCGGTAGCGGTCGGTGATGTCGAAGGCTTCCTCGCAGAGGCCGAGCACCGTGCCGCCCGCGTCCTGGAGCCGGTAGTAGGAGCAGGACCAGACGTGATCGGTCCCCGGATCGGTGGGCGGCTCGCCGAGGAAGTGCAGGTCGAGGATCGGCTCACCGGTCCCCAGCACGTACCGCATGACGGCGTCGAGGGTGGTCGGATACCCCTCGGTCACGAACACGCCGTCCGGATACAGCTCGTCGGCCCGCTTGCCGAGGTACTCCGGCAGCGGCTGTCCGACCTCCCGTTCGTAGGCGGTGTTCGACCAGGTCAGGCGGAGATCGGTGCCGTAGATGGCCAGGCCGACCGGGGACTGGGTGGCCAGCCCGTCCAGCATGGCCTGCCACGACTCCCATCTGCGCAGAGCGTCCAGCCCGGTCAGCACCAGCAGGCGCGCCGGGCCCGTTCCGCCGCCGGCCGCGGCCAGCGGGCAGACCGTGACCGCCACCCGCAGCGGCCGGCCGTCCCGGTGCCGCGCCGTACGGGCCTCGCTGCCGTTCAGCGGCCCCGGCGGCGCGGTCCCCGCCGGGACGGGGGCCAGGAACGTGTCCGTGGAGCGCCCGACGACGTCCCCGGGCGCGTACCCGAGGAGCTTCTCGGCCGCCGGGCTCCAGCCGATGACCAGGCTCTGGGCGTCCAGCACCGCGGTGGCCGCCCTGGTGACGTCGAGGGGACCACGGAAATCGGCGCTCTCGGCCGCGTTCCCAGCGTTCATGGCATCAGCCCAGCTCAGCCCAGCCCGGTTCGGTACCTACAGCATCGAGCGGGATCAGGACCGGCACAACCTGTGCCGGGGGCCGGTGAGGGCATCCGCGTGACCGCCTGGCACCCCCGGTGCCCGTGGGGTGTGAAGGGCAGCTGTGGCCGTGGTTAAGAAATCCTCGATGGACCGGACGGCCGGCGTACGGAAGATTTCCTGCCGTAGATCGCGAAGCCGGGCGCCGCCCGGCAGATCACAGCATGCAGAAGTCGCAGCATTCCGAAGTCACAGCACTCCGAGGTACGGGAGCCGTCGCGGTGAAGGCACTGGTCAAGCAGAAGGCGGAGCCCGGTCTGTGGCTCATGGACGTGCCGGAACCGGCGATCGGCCCGGGAGACGTGCTGATCAAGGTCCTGCGTACCGGGATCTGCGGTACGGACCTGCACATCCGTTCCTGGGACGGCTGGGCCCAGCGGGCCATCGCCACCCCGCTGACCCTCGGCCACGAGTTCGTCGGCGAGGTCGTCGGGACCGGCCGCGATGTGGCCGACATCAAGGAGGGCGACCTGGTCAGCGGTGAGGGCCATCTGGTGTGCGGCAAATGCCGCAACTGTCTGGCCGGCCGCCGCCACCTGTGCCGCGCCACGGTCGGCCTCGGCGTCGGCAGGGACGGCGCGTTCGCCGAGTATGTGGCGCTGCCCGCCGCCAATGTGTGGGTGCACCGGGTCCCCGTCGATCTCGACATCGCCGCCGTCTTCGACCCGTTCGGCAACGCCGTGCACACCGCGCTGTC
The DNA here is from genome assembly GCF_046549095.1 of Streptomyces sp. x-80. Taxonomy (NCBI): domain Bacteria; kingdom Bacillati; phylum Actinomycetota; class Actinomycetes; order Kitasatosporales; family Streptomycetaceae; genus Streptomyces; species Streptomyces sp. x-80. The sequence goes on along the minus strand of NZ_JAJPWM010000022.1, from coordinate 20,219 downwards.
GTTCCCGCTGGTCGGCGAGGACGTCCTGATCACCGGCGCCGGACCGATCGGGATCATGGCCGCGGCCGTCGCCCGGCACGCGGGCGCCCGCCATGTGGTGATCACCGACGTCAGCGAGGAGCGCCTGGCACTGGCCCGGAAGGTCGGCGTCAGCCTCGCCCTGAACGTCGCCGAGCGCCCGATCGCGGACGGTCAGCGGGAGCTGGGACTGCGCGAGGGCTTCGACATCGGCCTGGAGATGTCCGGCCGGCCCGAGGCGATGCGCGACATGATCTCCAACATGACGCACGGCGGCCGGATCGCGATGCTCGGCCTGCCCGCCCAGGAGTTCCCCGTCGACTGGTCCCGGATCGTCACCTCGATGATCACGATCAAGGGCATCTACGGCCGCGAGATGTTCGAGACCTGGTACGCGATGTCCGTCCTGCTGGAGGGCGGCCTCGACCTCTCCCCGGTGATCACCGGCCGGTACCCGCACCAGGACTTCGAGGCCGCCTTCGCGGACGCGGCGAGCGGCCTCGGCGGCAAGGTCATCCTCGACTGGACCACCTGACCCGCCCTGCCCACGCCGTTCCTCACCCGCTCCTGTCCCTCCCCGCTTTGGAGACACCCCTCATGTTCGACTCCGTACGCGACGAACTGCGCGGCACCCTCGACGAGATCCGCGCCGCGGGGCTGCACAAGCCCGAGCGCGTCATCGGCACCCCGCAGTCCGCCACCGTCGCGGTCACCGCGGGCGGCCGCCCCGGCGAGGTCCTCAACTTCTGCGCCAACAACTACCTGGGCCTCGCCGACCACCCCGAGGTCGTCGCCGCCGCCCACGAAGCGCTCGACCGCTGGGGCTACGGACTGGCCTCGGTCCGCTTCATCTGCGGTACGCAGGAGGTCCACAAGGAGCTGGAGCGGCGCATCTCCGGCTTCCTCGGACAGGAGGACACGATCCTCTACTCGTCCTGTTTCGACGCCAACGGGGGCGTCTTCGAGACGCTGCTCGGCGCGGACGACGCGGTGATCTCCGACGCCCTCAACCACGCCTCCATCATCGACGGCATCCGGCTCTCCAAGGCCCGCCGCTTCCGCTACGCCAACCGCGACATGGCCGACCTGGAGCGGCAGTTGAAGGAGGCGGCGGGCGCCGGCCGCACGCTCATCGTCACCGACGGCGTCTTCTCCATGGACGGCTACCTCGCCCCGCTGCCCGAGATCTGCGACCTGGCCGACCGCTACGGCGCCATGGTGATGGTCGACGACTCGCACGCCGTCGGCTTCGTCGGCCCCGGCGGGCGCGGCACCCCCGAACTGCACGGTGTGCAGGACCGGGTGGACATCATCACCGGCACCCTCGGCAAGGCGCTCGGTGGCGCCTCCGGCGGCTATGTCGCGGCCCGCGCCGAGATCGTCGCCCTGCTGCGCCAGCGCTCGCGTCCCTACCTCTTCTCCAACTCGCTCGCCCCGGTGATCGCGGCCGCCTCGCTGAAGGTGCTCGACCTCCTGGAGTCGGCCGGTGACCTGCGCGAGCGCCTGACCGCCAACACCGCGCTGTTCCGCTCCAGGATGACCGAGGCGGGCTTCGACGTCCTCCCCGGCGAGCACGCCATCGCGCCGGTGATGATCGGCGACGCGGCGGAGGCGGCCCGCATGGCGGACCTGCTGCTGGAGCGCGGCGTCTACGTCATCGGTTTCTCCTACCCGGTGGTCCCGCAGGGCCAGGCGCGGATCCGCGTCCAGCTGTCGGCGGCGCACTCCACCGAGGACGTCCATCGCGCGGTCGACGCGTTCGTCGACGCGAGGTCCGCCCTGTAACACTGGGGGCATGATCGAAGCGCGGCGGCTGCACATCCTGCGTGCGGTGGCTGACCACCGCACCGTCACGGCCGCGGCCGCCGCGCTCTACCTCACGCCCTCGGCGGTCTCGCAGCAGCTGGCCGCCCTGGAGCAGGAGACCGGCCACCACCTGGTGGAACGCGGCGCCCGCGGCGCCCGGCTGACCGCTGCGGGCGAGATCCTGCTCAGCCACGCCAACGCCGTCCTGGCACAGCTGGAGCGGGCGGAGTCGGAGCTGGCCGCGTACGGCTCCGGCGAGGCGGGCACGGTGACCGTCGCGGCCTTCGCGACCGGCATCGGACTGGTCGTCGCGCCCGCGATCACAGAGCTGGCCGCCTCCTCACCCGGTATCCGCGTCCGCGTCCGGGACGCCGAGGGCGACGCCAGCCTGCTGATGGTCCTCGACCGGCAGGTGGACGTGGCGGTGGCCGTGGAGTACCGCGGCGCCCCCGGCGAGGACGATCCGCGGCTGACCCGGGTCCCGCTGTACGCCGAGCCGTTCGACGCCGTGCTCCCGGTCGGCCACCGGCTCACCGGCGCGCCGCGGGTGGCGCTGGCCGACCTCGCGAAAGACCCGTGGATCGGCCCGTACCCCGGCAACCCCTGCCATGACGTGGTCGTGCTGGCCTGCGAGTACGCCGGTTTCGCGCCCGATCTGGAGCACTCCTCCGACGACTTCCGGGCCGTCGTCGCGCTCGCCTCGGCCGCGGCGGGTGTGGCGCTCGTCCCGCGTTCGGCGCTGCGCGGTATGGACCTCGCGGGTGTGGTGGTGCGCCCGGTCGACGGTGTGGCGCCCACCCGCCGCGTCTTCGCGGCGGTGCGCCGCGGCGCCGAGGCCCACCCGCTGCTGCGCCCGGTGCTGGCGGCTCTCGGCGCGGTGGCCGTCCCCCAGGGCTGAGGAGGGGCGGCCCCGGCGCGGCGCGCGGGGCGCCGGGGCCGCCCCTCCTCAGCCGTCAGACGGCGTCGAGCGCCCGCTCGGCCTGCCGCCGCAGCAGCTTCTTGTCCGGCTTGCCCGCATCGGTCAGCGGCAGCGCGTCGACGAACGTGACGGCGGCCGGTTCGTACATCGCGCCGAGCTCCGCGCGCACCAGGTCGCGCAGCAGCTGCCCGTCGATTCCGCTGCCGGGCACGGGCACCACGGCGGCGTGCACGCGTTCCTTGCGGTCGGCGTCGCGGACGCCGAACACGGCGCTGTGCAGGACCTGCGGATGGGAGACGAGCAGCTCCTCCAGCTCGCTGGTGTACACATGGCCGCCGACCACGACGATCATGTCCTTGATCCGGTCGACGACGGTCAGATAGCCCTCGGCGTCCAGGAATCCGATGTCACCGGTGTGCACCCAGCCGTCCCGCAGGACTTCGGCGGTCAGCTCGGGCTGCTTCCAGTACCCCTTCATGATCGTGGCGGAGCGTACGCAGACCTCGCCGTGTTCCCCCGCCGGCAGTTCGCGGCCCCGCTCGTCGCGGATCGCCACCTCCACCCCGGGCAGTACCTTCCCCGCGGAGCGCAGCCGGTCCGGGCGCTCCGGGTCGTGGTCCGCGGGAGTGAGCACGCTGATGCCGCCCGCTTCGTTCTGCCCGTAGATCTGGAGCAGCACCGGGCCGAAGACCCGTACCGCCTCGGCGATGCGGGCCGGGGAGGACTGGCAGCCGCCGTAGATCAGTGTGCGCAGGCTGGAGGTGTCGGTGCGGGCCAGGTCCGGGTGGTCCAGCAGCTGGTAGAGCAGCGGCGGCAGCAGGAAGAGGTCGGTGATGCGCTCGCGTTCGACGGTGGCGAGCACGGCCGCGGGGTCGAAGTCGTCGAGCAGCACCACGGTGCCGCCCGTGCCCAGGACGGCGTCGGTGAACAGACCGGCGGCGTGCGCGAGGGTGGTGCAGACCAGCAGGCGGCGCTCTACGGGCTCCGGCGGATGCATGGCGCGCAGCCCGCGCGACTGCGCGAAGGTGCTACAGATTCCCTTGGGGTGGCCGGTGGTACCGCCGGTGTGGCGGATGGTGCACACGTCCTCCGGTCGCGCCCGGCTGCGGAGCGGCTGCGCGGAGTGTCCGGCGGCGAGCTCCAGCAGGTCCGTGCCCAGCCGGGTGGGGCCGAGCACGAGGACGGCCGGTACCGGGGCCGACTCGGTGATCTCGGCGGCCCGTTCCGTCATGCGGGGATCGACGATCAGGGCGCGCGTCTCGACATCGCGGACGATGGCGGCCTGGGACTCGGCCGAGAGTTTGCCGTAGAGGTGGTTGACCCGGCAGCCGATGAGGTTGGCGGCGTAGCGCGCGGCGACGGTCTCCGGCAGGTTGCCGCTCAGCAGGGTGACGGTCTGGCCGCGGTCGATGCCCTGGTCGCGCAGCGCGCGGGCCATCTGATGGACGAGAGCGCGGAACTCGCCCGCGGTGATCCGCCGTTCCCGGTGTAAGAAGGCATCGTGCCCGAGGTCGTGCTCCAGCGCGTCGAGGTTCTCCGTGACGTACGTGGGGAAGGTCTGGGCGTCTGTGGACATGGCGGGTTCCTCCTGGGGCGGGTATGCCCGGTCACGTACCCGAGCTTTTGGTTGCTGCGGGCAACTAAAACTAGGGTAGCCCCTGCCGATCGGGAGATCCAACTCGGGTGCTTCGGCGGAGCGTTACGGCGGCCCGGGGCGGGCTCCCGGCGTCCGGGCCGGACCGGGGGCGCGTACGCCCGCCGCCAGGTCCGGCAAGGCGCGGTGGGCGTAGTGGATGTGGCCCACGCCGGCGCCGGTCGGCCGTGCCGGACGGCCCGAGCGGTCGAGCGGCTGCGCCGGCGCGGCGCGTTCGAGCTGCCTGATCTGCTGCGAGATGGCCGGCTGCGAGATGTGCCGGGCCTCGGCGGCGCGGGTGGAACCGGCGCGCTCGGCCACCGCGAGTGGATAGCCGAGATGACCCGGTTCCACGGCCACGGGGCAGCTATAGACAGGAGCAATTACAGGTATGGGGTTTGCGACCTGGGTGTTATCGGTACTGGTCACGCATGGTCGAACACATCGGCCCCGCCGACACGTCGCCGGAAGGAGTGACCAGGTGCGACCTCGCCCAGGGAGTCCGGCGCGTGCTGTGCGACGTGTTCCCCACTCGGGCGACGCTCTTCGCCCACTTCGCCACCACCCCTCGGCCGACCGCCCTGTTCATCAGCTGCCCGGACGCCCGGGGCGTCCCGGGGCTGATCACCCAGCGCGAACCTGGCGACCACCCCTCGGTGGCCCGCGCCCTCGCGCGGCGCGCGGTCACCCTGCGCGGCCGGGTCCACGGCATCGGCATCGGCACCGGGGCCGTCCACGTCGTCGGGGAACTCGTCGAGGCCGGTGCACCCCGTGCGTCGGACGGCCGGTGCACCGTCCCCGCCACCTGGCCACGCACCCGGCGGACCGGCCGACCGCTCGCCTCACCCGCCGCCGTTCGCCGCTCGATTCACCGGCCGACCCGACCACCGGCCGACCGACTCACCCACCGACCGCTCACCCACCGAACCTCCGAAAGGGCTCTCTCCCATGGCACACGCGCAGACCGACCCGCAGGCCCGTCAGGAACTGGCCATCGCGGCCGTCGAGGCCAAGGGCCGCAAGGACCTCAGCTGGCAGGAGCTGGCCGACGCCGCCGGTCTGTCGGTGGCGTTCGTGACCGCCGCCGTCCTCGGCCAGCACGCGCTGCCCGCGGACGCCGCACGGGCTGTCGCCGGGCGTCTGGGCCTCGACGACGACGCCGCGCTGCTCCTCCAGACGATCCCGCTGCGCGGCAGCATCCCCGGCGGCGTCCCCACCGACCCGACGATCTACCGCTTCTACGAGATGCTCCAGGTCTACGGCACCACCCTCAAGGCCCTGATACACGAGCAGTTCGGCGACGGCATCATCAGCGCGGTCAACTTCAAGCTCGATGTGCAGAAGGTCGAAGACCCCGAGGGCGGCTCCCGCGCCGTCATCACCCTCGACGGCAAGTACCTGCCCACCAAACCGTTCTGATTCCGTGCCGGGGCCGGGGCGGTGCGCCCCCCGGCCCCGGCACGGGCCGTGCGGCGGCGTCAGTTCAGCTTGATCACCGGCTTGTGCAGGTCGAACCAGGCCGCCAGGTCGAGCGCCCGCTCCAGCTGGGAGCGCTGGCCCGTGGTGATGGTCGCGCCGTCGGCGACCGAGGCTGCCCGCAGCTTCTCGCGATGGCAGAGGTCCAGGGCCGCGTGACCGGAGGAGAGGAGGTCGGCGGCCTGCGACTGGATGGCCGCGACATAGTTCGGGTCGAAGCTGCCGGGGTAGCCGCTCTTCTTGCGCTGGACGACCGACTCGGGCAGCAGATCACGGGTGGCCTCCCGCAGGATGCTCTTCTCCCGTCCGTCGAACGTCTTCAGCGACCACGGGGTGTTGAAGACGTACTGCACCAGCCGGTGGTCGCAGAACGGCACCCGGACCTCCAGGCCGACGGCCATGCTCATCCGGTCCTTGCGGTCCAGCAGGGACTGCACCATCCGCGTCAGATGCAGATAGCAGACCTGCCGCATCCGCTTCTCCAGCCCGTTCTCGCCGTCCTTCAGCGGGGCGTCCGCCACGGCCGAGGAGTAGCTGTCGTGGAGGTACGTACCGAGGTCGAGGCGGTCCGCCAGGTCGTCGGAGAGCGTCCCCCGGAAGTCGATCGGGGCGAGGCCCGCCAGCCACGGGAAGATCTCCTCCTCGCGCCGCGCGTCGTGGAACCACGGGTAGCCGCCGAAGACCTCGTCCGCGGACTCGCCCGACAGCGCCACGGTGGACTGCTCGCGGACCGCCTTGAACAGGAGGTACAGGGAGTTGTCCCGGTCGCCGAGCCCGACCGGGAGGTCGCGGGCACCGACGGCGGCCCGCCGCACGGCCGGGTCGGACAGCGCCGCGCCGTCCAGCACGATGTCGCTGTGGTCGCTGTGCACATGGTCCTTGACGGCGTGTACGAACGGGGTGTCCTGCGTGGGACTGATGTCCTCGGCGCGGAAGTTCTCGGCCTGGCCGGGGAAGTCGACGGCGAAGCTGCGGACCGTCTCGCCGTGTTCCCCCAGCTGCTTGGCGGCGAGCGCGGTCATCGCGGAGGAGTCGAGGCCGCCGGAGAGCAGCGAGCAGCGCGGCACATCCGCCACCAGCTGGCGGGCGATGATGTCCTCCAGCAGCTCGCGGACGTGCGCCACGGTCTCCTGCCGGCTGTCGGTGTGCTCGGTCGCCGTCAGCTGCCAATAGGCGTGCTCGCGCAGGCCGTTGCGGTCCAGTACGGCCACGTGTCCGGGCCGCAGCTCGCGCATCCCCTCCCACACCGCGGCCCCGGGGGTCTTGGCGAACGAGAAGATCTCCCGCAGACCGTCCGGGCCGACCTCCGCGGTGGCCAGCGGGTTGGCGAGGATCGCCTTGGGCTCGGAGCCGAACAGCAGGCCGTCGTCCGTCTCGTAGAAGTAGAAGGGCTTGATGCCCATCCGGTCGCGGATCATGACCAGCTTCTCGGTCCGGGTGTCCCAGATCGCGAAGGCGTACATGCCGTTGAGCTTCTCGGCGACCTCCTCGCCCCACTGGAGGTAGCCGCGCAGGACGACCTCGGTGTCGGAGTCGGTCGTGAAACGGTGCCCGCGGCGCCTCAACTCCTCGCGCAGCTCGACGTAGTTGTACGCCTCGCCGGAGTACACCATCGCGACCGCGCCGTCGTCGGTGCCCGCCTCCATGGGCTGTGCGCCGCCGGGGAGGTCGATGACGGCGAGCCGCCGGTGGCCGAACGCGGCCCGCGGCGTCACCCAGGTGCCCCGGGCATCGGGTCCGCGGCAGGACATCGTCTCGGTCATGGCGTCGACGGATTCCTGGTGAGCGGTCAGGTCACGTCGATAGGAGATCCATCCGGTTATCCCGCACAAAGCGATCAGCCTCATTCCCACGGAGACGGTTGCGTGTAGCGACCATCTCTCTGTCGAGGGGCCCGCACTACCCGTAGCGGTCAATCGGGTGCGTGGGGTTTCTCACCGGTAAATTCCTCCTAATAACGGGTTTCGTGCCACAGGGGCCAGAGGTGCCCAAGGGGCCCGTGTGACGGTGCGAGCGGCGGCGATGGCCGTGCCGTCCCACGCTCCGTCAGCGCCTGGGGGCGCTGCCGGTGCCGGTCCATGTCGTCACCTGGCGGGCCGTCCAGGTGTTGATGATCCGGTCCGCGGGCACGCCGCACTCCTCGGCCCGCGCGCACCCGTAGATCTGCCAGTCCAGCTGGCCCGGCGCGTGGGCGTCGCTGTCGATGGCGAACAGCGTGCCCGCGTCGAGCGCCTGCCGCAGCAGCGGGCGCGGCGGATCGAGACGGTCCGGACGGCAGTTGATCTCCACCGCGGTGTCGTACGCCGCGCAGGCCGCGAAGACGGGCCCGGCGTCGAACTGCGACGGTGGCCGCAGTGTGCCGGTGAGCTGCCGGCCGGTGCAGTGGCCGAGCACATCGACGAGCGGGTTGCCGACCGCCGCCACCAGCCGCCGGGTCATCGCCGCGGCGTCCATCCGCAGTCGGGAGTGCACCGAGGCCACCACCACGTCCAGCTCCGCCAGCAGCTCCGGCTCCTGGTCGAGGCGGCCGTCGTCGAGGATGTCGCACTCGATCCCGGTCAGCAGCCGGAACGGCGCCAGTTGCTCGTTCACGGCCGCCACCAGCGTCAGCTGCTCCCGCAGCCGGTCGGCGCTCAGCCCGTGGGCGATGGTGAGCCGGGGGGAGTGGTCGGTCAGCACGCACCAGCGATGTCCCAGGTCGCGGGCGGCACGGGCCATCACCTCGACGGGGCTGCCGCCGTCCGACCAGTCCGAGTGCAGATGGCAGTCGCCGCGCAGCGCCCGCCGCAGCCGTTGCCCCCGCTCCCCGTCGACCAGCGGCCCGCCCGCCTCCGCCGTCAGGCGTGCCAGATACCCGGGCACCTGCCCGGCGAGTGCCTCCTCCACCACCCCGCTGGTCTTGGGGCCCAGCCCCTTGACCCGCGCGAGCGACCCGTTCAGCGCCCGCCGCCGTACCTCCTCGCCGGACAGCTCGCCGACCACCGCCGCCGCCGTCCGGAACGCCTGTACGCGATAGGTCACCGCGCCCTGCCGCTCCAGCAGAAAGGCGATCCGCTCCAGCGCCTCGACCGGCTCCACGCGCCGCTCCTTCCCGGCCGGCGGCACCTCTCCGGCCCGGCGGGCGGGCACCGCTCCGTCCGGGCGGGCCGTCCCCGCTGCCTTCTTCCCACGGTGCCGCACCCCGCGACCGGCTGCCACTTCCGGCCGTATCGGCGGCGCGGGAGCGGCCGGGTGCCGAGCGACGCGGCGACGAAGGGGCACGGCGACGAAGGGGCACGGCGAGGCAGGGGCACGGTGACGCAAAGGCATGGCGACGGCGGCGGCCAGCGGGCCGGCGGGCCGACCGGCGCCGCACGGACAGTCGGAGCACGCTCCCCGCCGGGAGGGATGCGTCCAGGACGGCCCGTCCCGGGCGCGGTGCCCGCTCACCCGATCGAGGACGTCATGCCGGATTTGTCACTCATGGGTGTGCCGTATCGACAAGATACGCCTGTGCCCACCCTCACCCCCCGCATGCGCCGACGGCACCGCCGCCGCGCCCCGCTGCTGCCGGTCCTGGGCTGTACGGCTTTGCTGTCGCTGCTGCCCGCCGCGCAGCCGGCGGCTCCACGCTCCGCCGATCAGCGCGTCTCCGATTACCTCCGGGCCGTCGAGGACCGGCCGGCGGCGCTCCGGGCCTTCTTCCGGGACCTGCCCAAGGGTGCCGATCTGCACAACCATCTCTCCGGAGCCGCCTCGACCGAACTGCTGATCCGGCTCGCCGGCGAGGACGGGCTGTGCATCGACGAACGGACCCTGACCGCACGGCCGGCGCCCTGCGGCCGGCACAGCCGCCCGGCCGCGCGGGCCCGGACGGACGCCGGCTTCCGGCGGCGGATCCTGCGGGCCTGGTCGATGCAGGACTTCCCGCCGGGGGCATCCGGGCACGACCACTTCTTCGGCGCCTTCGACAAGTTCCGCGCGGTCGCCGATGCCCACAGCGGCAGGCTGCTCGCCGAGGTGGCGGACACCGCCGCCCGGAACCACCAGTTCTACCTGGAGACGATGCTGGCCCCCGCCGCCACCGGCAGTGAGCGGCTCGCGGCGGACATCGGCTTCCATCCGGACCTCGCGCGGCTGCACCGGCTGCTCCTGGCCGACGGCAAACTGGACCGCCTGGTACGCCAGGCCGAGCGGGAGACCGACGCGGCCCTGGCGGAGTTCCGCGCGGCGGGGGAGTGCGACACAGGCCACCCCCACCCCGGCTGCCGACTGCCGTTCCGCTTCATCTTCCAGGCTTCCCGCGGCAGTTCACCCGAGCAGGTCTTCACCCAGCTCGCCCTCGGCATGCGGCTCGCCGAACGCGACCCGCGGTTCGTCGCCGTGAACCTGGTGCAGCCGGAAGACGGCGCGAACGCGCTGCGCGACTACCGTCTCCAGATGCGGATGCTGAACCACCTGCACGGCGTCCACCCGCGCGCCCACATCACGCTGCACGCCGGCGAACTCACCACCGGCCTGGTCGCACCGGCCGACCTCCGCTTCCACATCGGCGAGGCCGTCCGCACCGGCCGGGCCGAACGCATCGGCCACGGCGTCGACGTGGCCCATGAGGACCACGCCGCCGCCCTCCTGCGCACCATGGCCCGGCGGGGGATCGCGGTGGAGGTGCCGCTGACGAGCAACCGGCAGATCCTCGGCGTCCACGGCGCCGAGCACCCGTTCCCGCTCTACCGCCGCTACGGTGTCCCGGTCGTGCTCGCGACCGATGACCCGGGCGTCTCCCGTACCGACATCGGCGCGGAGTACCGGTACGCGGCCCGCACCTACCGGCTCGACTACCGCGAACTGAAGGATCTGGCCCGTGCCTCGCTGGAGCACGCCTTCCTCCCCGGCGACAGCCTGTGGGACACCCGGCGCGTCGGGCCGGGCGCCGTCACGCCGGCCGGCCCCTGCCGCGGGGAACGGCCCGGCAGCCGGGCCCCGCGACAGAACTGCGCGCGCTTCCTGGCCGGCAGTCCCAGGGCCACCCTCGAATGGCGGCAGGAGGCCGCCTTCACCCGCTTCGAGGACCACATCCGCCACCTCGCCCCCTGACCACGAGCGCCGCGCGGACGGCGAGCCGGTGCGAACCGGCTCAGTACCGCTGGGCCTTGGCGACCCGGGGGGTGAGCTTCACATCCGCCGGCTTGTCGCTGACGGCGAGGGGCTGCGCACGCTGCCCCGGACCGAGCTTCTCCGCCCCCACGGTCCTGCTCTCGACCGTCTTCCCGGACGTGTCCACGAAGTCGACCTGCACCGCGTACGACGCCTGCCGGTCGGTCCTGTTGACGATATTCACCACGGCGACCAGCAGACCGGCGGTCTCGGCCCGCGGCTTACCGGTCAGCGACACATCGGACAGCGCGTTGCCCCGGTCGTGCACCTTCTTCAGTTCGGCCGCCGCCGCCTCGTTGGCGCGGGCGGCCTCGGCCGAGACCGATGCCTCGAACGCGGACGCGGCCGCCGACGCGGAGGAGGCCGCGGCGGAGGCCGAGGCACGGGCGGACTCGGCGCTCGATGCCACGGACGACGGCGGCGTGCCCGAGAACGAGGCGGTATGGGGCGGCGTCGGGCGCGGGCTGAACGAGGCACCTCCGCTGCCGCCACCGCTGTGGCACGAGACGAGGGCACCCGCGAGCGACCCCGCGGCGAGCACGCACACCAGGGCCGCGGGCAGCCGTCGTCGGTGCGCACCGGCGCCGGGGGAGAAGGTCCTGCTCATCGCGTCCCGTCCTTTCACCGCGACGCCCCAGCCGCTGCTGTCGGGGTCCGCCTCGTCCATGCTGGGTGTGCTGTTCGCCGGCCGCGAACCCTGCTGGCCCATTGAGGTGCCGGCCGGACGGGCGCCGGGCCTCCGCCGCGCCGGCGGGCCGGTACCGCCGGTGGGTCAGTACCGCAGGACGCACGCGATCCGGCCCATGCCGGCGAGCGTGTCGTCCGGTACGAAGGTCACCCGGGCGTCGGTCTCCAGGGCCTGTTCCACGATCTCGTCGACCATGTCGTCCCGGGCGTCCGGGTCGCCAGGTTCCGCCGGGACCAGATGGTCGCCGGTCGCCCGGACGGTCACCCGGTAGTGCTCCTCCACGGCGAGGATCCGCACCCGTCCCTCGGACACGCACTGCCAGACCTCGTCGATCCCGGCGGCGAACTTCTGCCGGCCCTGGGCGTCCGTCAGGTCCGCCACGACGGCGTCGACTTCCCGCCGCGCCTGCGCCGCGACGGCCGGCAGCACCGCCGCGCGGACGGCCTCGGCCGACGCGCGCCCCAGACCACCGTGCGGGATATGGGCGGTGGCGTGCCGGGCGACCGTGCCGACCGCGTCGAGCAGCGAGAGCGCCGCCGCCTCCCCGAGTACGTACAGCGGCCGGGGGGCGGCCGCCAGCAGGTGCTCCACGGCGGTGTCCGCCGTGCGCAGGAACTGGCGGGTCTGCTCGTCGCGGAAGGTGCTGGGCAGATCGCCGATCTGTTCCTTGCGTTCGGAGTCCGGGGCTTCCAGGTCCCGGGTCAGCGGGAAGTCCCCGGTGCGGTGCTCCGTGACGTGCTCGGCCCCGCCGCTCCAGAGGGAGATGCGGTCCGCGGAGATGACCAGCGCCCAGAAGGAGGGTTCGGCGGCGTGGGCGGCCACGAGGTTCCGGGTGAGGAACGTGTCGGAGAGCACCACCCGGGCGGGCACCGTGCGCCCCAGCGACCACACCTGATGCTCGCCGGGCGCGGCGAAGATGACCAGCCCGTCCTCGGCGTGCGCCAGATCGATGTCTTTCAGCGCACCGTCCAGCTGCTCGACGACCTCGGTCCGCCGCTCCCGGGTCACGGCCGGGTCCGCCGCGAGCCGCTCCTTGGCCTCGGCGAGCAGGTTCCGCAGGCGGATGGGGTCCTGTGCGTTGTCCGGTTCGCGACGGTGGGTCGGCAGCACGATGGAGACCGCCGGGTACGGACGCGGCTTGCGCAGCCGGGCGAGGACGGCAGGACTGAGAACGGGGTGCATGGAGGCCCTTTCCGGCGGAGACGCCGTTGCTCTTCCCTTGGACGGTGGGCTGCGGGGGTGGCGTGGACTGGGTGGCTGGCGTGGACTGCCTGGAGTACAGCCACTTCGCGGTGTGTGAGGTGGCGATCGCCGGCTGAGGGAAATGGCCCCGGGGTGGTGCGTGCCGTGCGAAGCAATCAGACCTTATATCCAATTTTATTCTGTTATGGGAGTTACGCGCGGAGCGTCGGGTACGGCCGCCGTCCCGGGGCCGGAGCTCAGAAGTCGACGGGTTCACGGATGAGGGGGCAGGTCATGCAGTGCCCGCCGCCCCGCCCCCGGCCGAGTTCGGCGCCGACGATGGTGATGACCTCGACGCCGGCCTTGCGCAGCAGGGTGTTGGTCTGGGTGTTGCGGTCGTAGGTGAAGACCACGCCGGGTTCGACGGCGACGGCGTTGTTGCCGCTGTCCCACTGCTGCCGCTCGGACGCGTACACATCGCCGCCCGTCTCGATCACCCGCATCTCCGGCAGGCCGAGCGCCCGGGTGACCACCTCGACGAAGCTGCGGGACCCTTCGTCGCTGATCGTGAGGCCGGGCGCTTTGTCGCTCGGCCGCAGCGAGAACGTGTGCACGCTGTCCATGATCTTCGGATACAGGGTGACGATGTCCCGGTCCGCGAAGGTGAAGACGGTGTCGAGATGCATCGCCGAGCGCAGTCTCGGCATCCCCGCGACGATGACGTGCTCGGCCGCACCGTTCGCGAACAGCGCCGCCGCCACCTGCGTGATCGCCTGCCGGGACGTACGTTCACTCATGCCCATCAGCACCACGCCGTTGCCGACCGGCATGATGTCGCCGCCCTCGAACGACGCCTGCCCCCACTCCCGCTCGGGGTCTCCCCACCACACGGTGCTGCCGGTGAAGTCGGGGTGGAACCGGTAGACGGCCTTCATCAGCAGCGTCTCGTCGTGGCGGGCCGGCCAGTACAGCGGGTTCAGCGTCACGCCGCCGTACAGCCAGCACGTCGTGTCGCGCGTGTACAGGGTGTTCGGCAGCGGCGGCATGAGGTACTCCTGCACGCCGGTCGACTCGCGGGCGAGGCCGAGGTAGTCGGGCCGGAACTCGTCCGGGAGGTCGGCGGCGGCGAGGCCGCCGATCAGGTAGTCGGCGAGGCCGCGCGGATCGAGTGTCTCCAGGAAGGCCCGGGTGCTGTCGATGAGCCCGAGGCCGACCTCGTTCGCGGTGATCTTGCGGTCGAGGAGCCACTCCCGGGCGTCGGGAATCGCCATGGTCCGGGCGAGCAGCTCGTGCAGTTCGACGACGTCGACGCCCCGCCCGCGGAGCTTGTTGACGAAGTCGGCATGGTCGCGCTGCGCGTTCTCCACCCACATCACATCGTCGAAGAGCAGGTCGTCGGCGTTGGTCGGGGTGAGCCGGCGGTGGGCGAGCCCCGGCGCGCAGACCAGTACCTTGCGCAGCTTGCCGACCTCGGAGTGGACGCCGAGAACCGGCTGGGCGGCGGTGGTGTCGTTCGTCATGGTGGGCCCTTTCTGGGACTCGGCTCGGGCGACGGGCACGGCCGCGGTCAGAGGCTGATCCAGCCGGTCGCCAGGGCGGCCACGCCGGCGACGGCGCCGGCGATCGAGACGGCGCAGATGACCGACTCGGCGGGCGAGAACAGACGCCGGCCCTGTTCGCGCCGGGCCCGCACGAACAGGACCGTGGCCGGCGCGTAGAGGATGAAGGAGATCAGGAGGTAGCTCAGCCCGGCCGCGTAGAGCAGGAAGGCCGTGTAGACCGTGGCCAGCGCCGCGATGATCAGCTGGCCGGTGGACCGGCCGCTCTCCCGGGCGGTGCCGGCGAGCGGCAGCGAGATCTTGAGGGCGAACGCCGCCGCCAGCAGGAAGGGGATCAGGGACAGCGCACTGGTCAGATCGAGTGCGAAATTGAACGCGTCGCCGGAGAACAGCGTGATGACGAGGACGACTTGGGACAGCAGGGTCGTCATCATCAGGGCCGGCACCGGGACGTCACCGGCGCTGGAGCGGGCCAGGAAGCGGGGCATGTCCTCGTCCTTGGCCGCGACGAACAGCACCTCGGCGGCCATCAGCGACCAGGCCAGATAGGCCCCCAGCACGGAAATGATCAGCCCGGCGCTGACGAACACCTCGCCCCAGGTGCCGACCGCGGCCTCCAGTACACCGGCCATCGACGGCTGGCGGAGCTCGGCGATCTCGCCCATCGGCAGGATGCCGTACGACACGATGGTGACCGACGCGAAGACGGCGAAGACGCTCAGAAAGCCCAGTACGGTGGCGCGTCCGACATCCGCACGCCGTTTGGCGTGCCGCGAATAGACGTTGGCGCCCTCCACGCCCAGGAAGACGAAGACGGTGGCCAGCATGGTCTCCCGGACCTGGTGGAACAGTGAGCCGGCGTAGTCGGCGCCGCCGAAGTTCTCGGCGAAGACATGGGGCTTGAAGAAGAACAGCGCCAGGATGACGAAGACCACGATGGGGACGACCTTGGCCACCGTGACGATCCTGTTGACCGCCGCGGCTTCCTTGACGCCGCGGCGGATGAGGAAGAAGAACGCCCAGAGGCCGGCCGACGACAGGACCACGGCCAGGACGGTGTCGCCGTCGCCGAGCGCCGGCGCGATGGCGCCGATCGTCGACATGATGAGCACCCAGTACGTCACATTGCCGACGCACGCACTGGCCCAGTAGCCGAACGCCGAGAAGAAGCCGAGGTATTCGCCGAAGCCGGCTTTGGCGTAGGCGTAGACACCGGCGTCCAGCTCCGGTCTGCGGACCGCGAGGAACTGGAAGACCAGCGCGAGCATCAGCATGCCGGTGCCGGCGATCAGCCACGCGATCAGCGCACCGGCGACACCGGTCTCCTGGGCGAAACGCCGCGGCAGCGAGAACACCCCGGCGCCCACCATCGAGCCGACCACCATCGCGGTCAGCGTCATCATCGTCAGCTTGGCGGCCGGTGGTGATCCGGCGGTGCCGCCCTGGGCCATGTCGTACCTGCTCTCTGTGGCTGGTGCGGGGCGGCCGGTCGCTCCTGGCGGCGGGCGGTCCGCTCCGCGACCGGCTCGACCTGATGAGCCGTGACACCGGTGGCGCCGTGGCGCCCGCGCGCGGCGGGACCGGCGCGGTCGAGGACGCCGTACGGCAGAGGGGACAGCGAGCGTGCGCCGGGCACCGGCCGCGGCGGGCGCCGTGCGTGCGGGGGAGGCGCGGGGGGCGGGCCGCCGCGTCGGCGGGGTGCGGTCCGTGGCCCGACGGGGCGGGCGGCGGCCGCGCGGCCCGGTATCCGAGCCGGTCGAGAACTCGTTCGCCACACCTCCGGACAACGGCAGCGTCCCGGCGGAACGCGCCTGCTCGCGTTCCGCGCCGGCAATCACCCCGGCCCCCGGCCCGCGAACGTGGGCGGCACCGGGCCGAGGCAGTCACATCGGGAAGAAATTACCAGCTATGTCCCTAATTATCCCGATTTGGGAATTCCGGAGTGTAGGTGTCCGCGGTGGACGGCCGGGCCGGAACCTGACGGGCCGTGACACGCGAAAGGTCCCCGGACCCTCGCCGCCGCTGGGCGGCGAACCGGGCCCGGGGACCTCTCCCCGTACTCCGTGGAATATCAGCCGAGGATCGCGAGCGCCTCGTTGAGGGTCTTCGACGGACGCATGACGGCCGCCGCCTTGGCGGCCACCGGCTGGAAGTAGCCGCCGATGTCGGCCGGCGAGCCCTGGACCGCGATCAGCTCGTCGACGATGACCCGCTCCTGCTCGGACAGCGTCCGGGCGAGCTGGGCGAACGCCTCGGCCAGCTGCGCGTCATCGGTCTGCCGCGCCAGCTCCTGCGCCCAGTAGAGCGCCAGGTAGAAGTGGCTGCCGCGGTTGTCGATGCCACCCAGGCGGCGGCTCGGCGACTTGTCCTCGTTGAGGAACGTGCCGGTCGCCCGGTCGAGCGTGTCGGCGAGGATCTGGGCACGCGCGTTGTCCGTGGTCTGCGCCAGGTGCTCGAAGCTGACCGCGAGCGCGAGGAACTCGCCCAGGCTGTCCCAGCGCAGGTAGTTCTCCTTAAGCAGCTGCTGGACGTGCTTGGGCGCGGAGCCGCCGGCGCCCGTCTCGAACAGGCCGCCGCCGTTGATCAGCGGGACGACGGAGAGCATCTTGGCGCTCGTGCCGAGCTCCAGGATCGGGAACAGGTCGGTCAGGTAGTCGCGCAGCACGTTGCCGGTGACCGAGATGGTGTCCTCGCCGCGGCGGATGCGCTCCAGGGAGAACGCGGTCGCCTGCTCCGGCGCCATGATCTCGATCCGGAGACCGTCGGTGTCGTGCTCCGGCAGGTACGCCTCGACCTTCGCGATCAGGCTCGCGTCGTGCGCACGGCCCTCGTCGAGCCAGAACACCGCCGGGTCGCCGGTGGCGCGGGCGCGGTTGACCGCGAGCTTGACCCAGTCGCGGATCGGCACGTCCTTGGTCTGGCACATGCGGAACACGTCGCCGGCGCTCACCGGCTGCTCCAGTACGGCCTGGCCGGCGGTGTCGACGACCCGGACCGTGCCGGCGGCGGCGATCTCGAAGGTCTTGTCGTGGCTGCCGTACTCCTCGGCCGCCTGCGCCATCAGGCCGACGTTCGGCACCGAGCCCATGGTCGCCGGGTCGAAGGCGCCGTGCGCGCGGCAGTCGTCGATGACGACCTGGTAGACCCCGGCGTAGCTGCTGTCGGGGATGACGGCGAGGGTGTCGGCCTCCTCGCCGTCCGGGCCCCACATGTGGCCGGAGGTGCGGATCATGGCCGGCATGGACGCGTCGACGATGACATCGCTCGGCACGTGCAGGTTGGTGATGCCGTGGTCGGAATCGACCATCGCCAGGGCGGGGCCCTCGGCCAGCTCGGCGTCGAACGCGGCCTTTATCGCCGCGCCCTCGGGCAGCGAGTCCAGGCCCTTGAAGATGGTGCCGAGGCCGTCGTTCGGGCTCAGGCCGGCCGCGGCGAGCGCCTCGCCGTACCGGGCGAACGTCTTCGGGAAGAAGGCGCGCACCACGTGGCCGAAGATGATCGGGTCGGAGACCTTCATCATCGTGGCCTTGAGGTGCACCGAGAACAGCACGCCCTCGGCCTTGGCGCGGGCGACCTGGGCCGCGAAGAACTCGCGCAGCGCCGCCACCCGCATCACGGACGCGTCCACGACCTCACCGGCGAGCACGGGCACCGACTCGCGCAGGACCGTGGTGCTGCCGTCGGCACCCACCAGCTCGATGCGGAGCGCGCCGTCCTCGGCGATGACCGCGGACTTCTCGGTGGAGCGGAAGTCGTCGGCCGTCATGTGCGCGACGTTCGTCTTCGAGCCGGACGTCCAGGCACCCATCCGGTGCGGGTGCGCCTTGGCGTAGTTCTTGACCGAGGCGGGCGCCCGCCGGTCGGAGTTGCCCTCGCGCAGCACCGGGTTGACGGCGCTGCCCTTGATCTTGTCGTACCGCGCGCGAACGTCCCGGTCCTCGTCGGTCTTCGGGTCGTCCGGGTAGTCCGGCAGCGCGTAGCCCTGCTGCTGAAGCTCCGCGATCGCGGCCTTGAGCTGCGGGATGGAGGCCGAGATGTTCGGCAGCTTGATGATGTTGGCCCCGGGGGTCTTGGCCAGCCGGCCGAGCTCGGCGAGGGCGTCGTCGATGCGCCGGCCCTCCTCGAGACGCTCCGGGAAGCTCGCAATGATGCGCCCGGCCAGGGAGATGTCGCGCGTCTCCACGCGGACACCCGCTGTCGAGGCATACGCCTGGACCACCGGCAGGAACGAATACGTTGCCAGGGCCGGGGCCTCGTCGGTGTGCGTATAGATGATGGTCGAGTCAGTCACCAGTACTCCGCTTCACGTCTACAACGTCTCGATATCAAGATATCTCGTGGCCGCCCCTCCCGGATACCGGCCCCCGTGTGCGGCTGCCGGGCACCCACCGTGCCGGGGGCGCGTACGTCCTCGCCGTCGCCGGCCGGTGCCCGCGGCGGCCGTCGGTGCCGGGGACGCCGCTTTGTCATGCCCAGTTGGATCTTGCTGGTAGCGTCTGCCGGATGGGGAGGCACGAGAGCGTCGTGCCGCTGGGCCGGGGGAGGACGACCACACGATGATGGGCCATTCACACGCGGTGAGCGGTGCGCTGCTCTTCGCGGGGACCGCGCCGTACCTGCCGCCGCTGGTGATGCACGCGCACCTGGCGCCGGAGGAGATTCTGATGGGCACCGTGCTCTGCGCCGGTGCCGCACTCCTGCCCGACCTGGACCACCACGACGGCACCATCGCCAACTTCCTCGGCCCGGTCTCCAAGACGCTGTGCCGCTTCGTCGCCTGGGCCTCCGGCGGCCACCGCCATGCCACGCACTCGCTGTTCTTCGTGGCCTTCATGACCCTCGGCACCTGGGCGGGGGTGGCCTACCTGGGACGGCCGTTCACGCTGGGCATGACCTTCTTCCTGCTGGCGCTGGCCGTCCGGGCGCTCAACCTCTGCCCGCCCGGACACGGTTTCTCGGCCTGGGGCACGATCGTGGCGATGGCCGGCATAGGCACCGGGGTGATCGCCAAGTTCATCCCCTCGGCGCCGGGCTGGCTGCCCTACGCCGTCGGACTGGGCTGCGTGGCACACCTGCTGGGGGACTCCATCACCAAACGGGGTGCCCCCTGGCTGTGGCCGATCAAGACCCGCTACGAGATCGTGGTGATCAAGAGCAGCGGCAACAAGCTGGAGACGGAGATACTCACCCCGATCATGGGCGTCCTCACCGTCGTCCTGCTCTGGTTCACCGCGCTCTCGCCGGGGGCCATCAGCTAGGGCGTGTTGCGAAAGTGGCTGAAGATGCGGGGTGTCGCTCAGAGGCTGCGGATGGCCTCGGCCAGGTCGGATCCGTAGGAGGCCCAGCAGATCACCGAGCCGTCATCGTCGAGCTGCCCCATGAACCACTCCCCGTTGTCCCTCACGAGGCACAACTCGTGGAACGCATGAATCACATCGGGTCGGAGCGGTTCGTAGTCGCCCTGACCGGCTGTCTCGATGATTACGAGTCGATCGAAGGAGAGCGGGGCGGCGCTGGGGTCTCCGGAAAGAGCGCGCACGCGCTCGATCGTCCATCCGGCGGGGAGTCCTGAGTTCACTGGGGCATGCTCCCAGCAGGGCGCCCGTCACAGCCACTCGTTAAGGACCGCGACCAGCACGGTCGCCTCGTAGCGGACGGCGAGCTTGTCGTAGCGCGTGGGTGCGCCACGAGGCGCCATGGAGTCGAGTGAGGTGAGAGACCTTACCCCCGGGTTGTCGCAGCAATCCGGGTGAAGCAGGGGGCAGTTCACCCCGGGGGATGCCGAGGTGGGCGGTAAGCAGC